>JAXINV010000003.1:0-18565 GCA_034190465.1 Asbonarchaeum danakilense (SeqCode)
GAGCAGCACCCGCTCCGGCTTGTCGACATCGTGGAAGCCTGTGCGCTCGAACCCGAGCTTCTCATACAGACGGATCGCCGGCTCGACATCAGGATGGGTGCGGAGCACTGCAGAGCCAAAATCCGGGGAGATCCGTGCCAGCAACCGCTCCATCAGCGCGGTGCCGATACCCTCCTCGCGCCGTTCCGGCACCACACCGAGCTCCGCGATGTATGCTGTCGGCTCGTCCAGCTGCTCCCAGAAGTCCTCATCGTCGGGCAGCGGTTCCTCACGGTTGGCAAGCGGGTAGGCCCAGGTGAAGCCGATGATGCCGTCGTCAGCCGCGACCAGAATCTCCGCGTCGCGGTCCAGGTCGCGTTCGATGTACGCCCGCGACTCCTCCTCGTCCACGTGCTGCCACGGCCCGTCCCACCAGACCGGGACCATCACCCGGGCCAGCTCGTCCAGGTCGCCGGGCGGGTACTCGCGGATCGTGGCGTTCATCCCTCTTCCTTCGTCGTGACATCGGCCACATCGCCGATCGTCGCGGTGTCGTTGCTCGACGAAGCATCAGCGGCCTCATAGTCCGTCTCCGAGACCTCCTCGTACAGCTCGATCTCCAGCTGGTTCTTGATCTTCTGCGCCAGCCGCTTGTCCGGTTTCAGCTTCCCGGACTCGATACGGTGGATGACGGACTCCTTCTCGTTCAGCATATCGGCCAGGTCCTCGATGGAGAGCTCCTCCGACTCCCGTGCCTCCTTGACACGCTTGTCGAAGTCACGGACCAGCTCCTCACGCTGCTCGCGCGGCTTACTCCGCTTCCGGCTCTTACTCTTGCTTCGGCCGCTGGAGGAGGACGAGCTCGAGGAAGAAGTCTCCATGACCTCGCCCGTCTCCCGGCATTCCTCACACAGTTTGAGAACAGCTCCTTCAACCTTCGTCTTCTTCAGTTCCGCGTCCTGTCCACACATCTCACACTGCATCTGATCCACCACACACGTCGTGTCGCGCGTGTACTGGGCATGTGTACCTGAGGTATTTAACGGTGAGCCCGGCCGTCAACGGATTTAAAACTGGGCGCGCAATCCGGCGGCATGGACTACACCGTCACCGCGTGCCGGCGCGGCGGCTACAACATCGTCGTCGACGCGGACTACGACGAGGTCCTCGAACTGCTGGAGGACCAGGACGTCGAGTTCCTCAGCCGGACACCCCACCTGGCAGTCATCCGCTTCGACGGCGAGAAACTGTCCGTCAAGCCCGGCAAGCTGGTGGCGAAGGTCGAGGAAGAGGAGCGGGCGGAGGAGCTGGCCGCGTCACTCCTCGACTGAATCGTAGACCTCCTCGTACAGCGCTTCTTCATCCATAAACCGGAACGTGATCAGCGCTTCCTGACCGTTGTCACGCGGGTCCTCGACGCGGTACTCCGTGCCCCGTCTTTCATCGGTCTCCTGGTCGTACAGCCCGAACTCCTTCGGGCGGTAGAGCGCATCCTCCGCGGTCTGTTCCTCCGCGTAACCCGGCGGGTCTTCACCGACATCGCCCCAGCCCAGGTCGTCGCTCAGGACCTCGGCCTCCTCGCGGCTGAACCCGTAGGCCATCAGGTCCTCGACCTCGGCAGGGTTGCCGTCCCCGCGTCGCTTCTCGTAGCCCTCCCGCATGACGTTCATCATGTGAAGAAACAGGGGAGAAGTTATTTAAATATTTTAGCCAAAAACCGAGAGAATTTAACGTTCGTTCACTAGTTGGGTCTCGGCGCGTTCCAGGCTCCGGTCGACGAGGTCGCCCAAATCGAATCGCTCCTCGATCTCCCGCATCCGTTCCAGCGTGCCGTGGGTCTCGGGGTGGTCCGGTGTGGCGGAGCAGACGATCCCGCCCTGCCGTGAGAGGTCGAACGTACCGATCCGCCGCGCCTCCTGCGACAGCTCGTAGTTGTCCAGCCCCAGGACCGGCCGGAAGACAGGGACGGTCGCCGCGTCGTCGATGACGACCATGTTGTCCAGCGTCTGGGACGCGACCTGCGCCAAATTCTCCCCGGTCACCAGGCCGCCTGCGTCGCGCCGGGAGGCCAGCTCCGAGGCGACACGGAACATCATCCGGCGGGAGAACAGGCAGGCGTAGTCCACCTCCTCGTCGTCCGCTTCCTGCAGGTACGCCTCCTGCACGAAGCCGTGCGGCACAGTGTGGAGCGGGATGGATGCGTCATGGCTTTCCGCCAGCTCCTCGACCGTCGCTACAGCCGTCTCGATGTCTTCCTCGTCGGTGAACGGCCGGTTGTCGAACACGACCGCCTCCATGTCGAACCCCTTCGCCAGCATCCGATGGGTAGCGACCGGCGAGTCCAGCCCCCCTGAATTCAGCGCCAGCAGCTTCATGACGGGAAACGATTTAAACGCGAAAGCTTAAATTATACAGTACGTCCAGCGGCGACCAACACAGTGATCCCCGCATGAACCAGGGAAGGAACATTCTCGGCCTCGCACTCCTCACCGTTCTAATCGCTGGGCTGTCAGCGAGCGCTGTAGCGGCCGCACCCCAGATAACGTTCGTCAACCCCGCCAACCAATCCCCGCTTTCCGGTGTCGTGGCCTTCAACGTCACCAACACCAGCGGCGATTTCAACGACGCCAACACGCGTTTCAACTTCTCCAGGAACAGCACAGTGTTCGCGAGTTCGCTCAACGAGACCGATCCGAACTTCGTCAATCTGACACAGGATACCACAGGCTGGAACGACGGCTTCTACCGCATCAACGCCACCGCGTACAACGCCTCGTCGGGAGCGATCTATGATTCTAACTTCACCTGGATCACCATCGACAACACCGATCCCTCGATCAATGTCACCACCCCTGACGTCGACGGCAACTTCACCACCACGTCCGAGCTCATCGAGGCCAACGTGACCGACAATCTTAGTTCGATCAGCGCGGCCGATTACGTGCTCAAGAACGGCTCCACCATCAAGAAACAGGGCAGTCTTTCGCTCCAGGCCGGTCTCTACAACACGACCGTCGACTTCTCAGGGCAGACCGACGGAACGTACACTCTCCTCATCAACACGACCGATGCAGCCGGCAACACCGCCAACGTGACACAGACCATCCACATCGACTACAACCCACCGAGCATCTCGTTCAACAGCGATGCGAACTTCATCAACGTCACGATCACCGACAAGGCATGGTCAGTCAACGCATCGACAGCCGTTTTCACACTTGAAGACAGCTCAGGAACGCTTCTTAACGGAACAGGCGGAACAGCAAGCTCCAACACCTCGCTCGTGGACCAGAACAACGACTTCTACACCTACGATATCAACACCAGCGACTTCACCGCCGGCAACTACACACTCCACATCTGGGCGAACGACACCAACGACAACCAGGGGAACAACGTCCACACAACCTTCTACATCGACGAGAGAGCACCGAACGTCACCGGCCTGATGATCAACGATACAAGCAACGCCTCGTCCTTCTACAAGATCACGAACGAGACCGTCTTCTCGCTCAACGCCACGTACAGCGACAACATCGGGGTCGCCTCCTGCTCCTACAACGTCTACAATGAGAGCGAATGGGCGAACGGTGCTGCAACGCGGAGCGGGGGCATGAACCTCAGCGTCGTCGCCGCGTCCACAGCGAACGTCAGCGAGATCGACCTCACAGGGCTGCAGGGCAACTACACGTTCCAGGTCAGCTGCCGGGACTACGCCAGCAACACCGCCACCAACACGACCATCGAGATGACCGGCGGCACCACCGTCTCCTGGTTCCCGGTCGACGACGCCGGACCGTACGTCGTCGATGGCTCGATCAGCCCGGCCAACGAATCCTACGTCGCCTCGACCGACCCCGCCATCGGCCTTGACCTGCAGGACTTCTCCACGATCGACAACAGCAGCATCACCGCCTGGTTCAACGGCAACCTCAGCAACGTCACCCTGTCAGGCGACAACACGACGACGCTGACCGTCAGGCTCGACCAGAGCAGCCTGCAGGACGGCAAAGAATACTCAGTCATCATCAACAGCAGCGACGCCCGCGGCGTCCCGATGGGCAACGTCAGCTTCAACTTCACCGTCGACACCACCGCCCCGACGCGGAACAACTTCAACCTCACGACCAGCGGCACCGATGGACCAGGCGGCACCACGTGGTACAACAGCGGGATCAACATCGACGCCGAATGCACCGACACGACAGCAGGCATCGCGAACTACACCCTCGCGCCGCAGAGCAGCGGGAACGGTGACGGCGACAACGCCACAGGCAGCGGCCAACAGACCCTGACATTCAGCCCGGCCGCCGACACCGTCGACAGCAGCGTCACCTTGACCGTCACCTGCACCGACAAGGCCGGGAACAGCAACTCCACCACGTTCGATGTCGCCATCGACACAAGCGCGCCGACCCTCGAGACCAAGCAGCCGACCAGCGACAAGACAAAGAGCAGCCTTCCCTACTCCCAGACGTTCACCGTCCGGGTTGAAGATACCGGCTCCGGCTTCACCTCCGGCGGATGGTACACCACGACCGATACCCCTGTCCCCTACGTCGACGGCACGTCACAGAGCGACTACGGGCCGACGGTCGGCAATGACTACATCGAATATTCCTGGAGCACCAGTATCGACGAGGGGAGCCACAGTGTTTCCTTCGACAACGGCGGCGACCTCGTCGTGCAGGATGCGGCCGGCAACGACCTCACCGTCAACGCCTGGAGCTTCAACGTCAGCAAGAGCGCGACACAGAACCTGACCAACCCCAACCTGGAGGTCGGATCACCCACCGACATCTCGTTGATCCCCGGCCGGTCCAAGACCGTCAGCATCACCGTCGACAACACAGGGGACGCGCAGGCCGACGTCACAGTGACGACCGACAACGACAACAACGACCTGACAATCACGCCTGACCCGAGCGACTTCACCCTGGACGCCGGCAGCTCGCAGCAGGTCGACGTCACGGTCCAGGCCAGCGAGCAGTTCAGCGGCAGCCCCTCCGTCTCTGTCACATTTAGCTACGGCGGCAACAGCGACACCGTCAGCTTCAACGTCAACGCCAACGAAGGGTCACCGACACTCAACATCGCATCCGCCCCCACCGAGGTCAGCATCACAGCCGGCAACTTCACAGCCATCAGTCTCAGCGTCGAGAACAGCGGGACAGCAAAGGTCAACGGGCTCACCCCTGCACTCGGCCAGTTCACACTGACCTCCGCCACCCCGTCAGCCCTCGACGTGCCGACAGGACAGACCCGGAGCATCGACCTCAACATCTCAGTTCCCGGCAACCACGAGATCGGCGTCTTCCCGACGACCGTCACCCTTTCAAACGACGACCACAGCGTCACCAAAGAGCTCTCCATCAAAGTCCAGCCCAGCTCGAACGCAACGCGGCAGAACATCTCCTTATCCCTCAACACGCTCCGGGAGACCGTCAACAACATCCAGAACGAGACACTGAAACAGGAGCTCACGCAGAAGATCAACGACGCCCAGACCGCCATCGTCGCCAACGACTACGCTCAGGCAGCAGAAATCATAGAGACTATCAAAAAGCAGATCCAGGGCGCCGAAACATCCACAGCCCCATCAGGTAGAAGGACAGGCGGCGGCATTCCGATACTCCCCCTCCTCATCGCCATCCTCGTCCTCGTCGGAGCAGCCGGGGTCCTCGCCTACGTCTTCCTCATCAGCCCGGACGAAGGGGGCGGCGAGGCCACCTTCAGTGAGACATCCAACAGAATCGAAGAAATCGGCAAGGAGTTCCTCGACGCCACCGGCAACCTCATCGCCAAAGTCGAACGGTTCTTCTCCAACCTCCTCGGCTCAGAGGAAGAAAACGAAGCCAGCGACGAGGAAGACGTCGAAGTCGACCGGAAGAAAATCAGGTTCGACGAAGTCTGACGGCCTCGTGAGAATAGACAGCGGAAAAATTCAGTATTTCTTGTTCTCAAGCACACGGACGATATAGCCCGCGACCCTGTTGCGGACCTTCCGGCTCTCAAACTGCTCCATCTCCTTCAGCTCATCCTTATTGTGCTCAAACTCCTCACTGAAGCGGTCCTCCTCATTTTCAACCAGTTGCTTCGCCAGTCGCTTGATGTACGTCGGTCGTACGCGTCCCATCGTGACACCAGAGATCAACTTACCACGAACTGTTTTAAACCTTGACCGGGCCAGCCGCCGCACACAGCCGTCAAGCTATATTAAACTGGGCACAGCACAACAGCCCGGAGAGCCGCGTGACCACCACCATGCAATACATCGCAAAAAACGTCCTCGGCGTCTTCGTCGTCGAACGCGACCAGGTCATCGACCACGAACCATTCCCCGACGACCCAGAAGCCATCGCCGACAGGATAGACGGCGAATGCCGGGAAGAACAGAAGCTCAGCGACAAACACGACGTATTCGAAAAGCGGCAGCACGACGCCTTCGACCTCGGACGGCAGACAGACCTCATCGACGATGCGTCCGAACTCTACCAGCGGCAGCACGACGTCACCCAGGAATACACACGCGACAGGATCGAAGCCAGTCACAACAAGGACAAGATCCTCGTCCAGGCAACCCGCGCCATCAACGACCTCGACGAGATCAACAACCGGCTCATCGAACGACTGCGGTCCTGGTACGAACTCTACTTCCCCGAGGCCGAGGCACAAATCGACGACCACGACGAATTCGCACGGCAGGTCGCCAAACGGTTCGACCGGGACAGCATCGACCTCGGGGAAGACATTAACAGCACCGGCATGGAATTCGGCGACCGTGACAGAGAAATCCTCCAGCAGTACGCCGAACGGGTCATGCAGAACCGGCGGCAGCGGGACGAGATCGAGACATACGTCAAGAACCTCGCAGAGAAGATCGCACCCAACCTCGCCGCCGTCCTCGGCAAACTGCTCGCCGCCCGGATGATCGCCCTCGCCGGCTCCCTGGAAGACCTCGCCAAGATGCCGTCCTCCACCATCCAGGTCCTCGGCGCCGAGAAAGCCCTGTTCCGGCACATGCGGGGCGAGGGCTCCGCCCCCAAGCACGGCATCCTCTTCATGCACACCAAGGTCCGCGGCCTGCCCGACAACAAGCGTGGCACCATGTCACGGTTCATCGCCAACAAAGCCTCCATCGCAGCCCGGCTCGATCACTTCGACGGCGATTACAAAGGCGACGAACTCAAACAGGAGATCAGCGAACGGTACCAGGAGGTCACCGACCGATGAACCAGATCACATTGACCCGGATCATCAACGATCTCAGCGACGACCTGTCCGGCCTGCACTGGGCGGTCAGCGGCAACGCCGCCGTCCAGATCTACACCGGCAGCGACATCGAGGTCATCGACATCGACGGCGTCATGGACCTGAAGAACTACCCCGAAGCCGCACTCAGGCTCGACACCGACGTCGACACCCACATCGACAGCAGCGGTGTCAAGGTCTTCGAACTCGAGCAGGTCTACCGCGACGTCCCCGTCTCCTTCCGCACCACCAACTTCGAACACGAACTCGACCTCTTCGACCGGGTCACCTACCGGCGGTACAACGACACCGACGTCCCCGTCGTCCCGCCAGAATACCTCCTCGCCAACCTCGTCCAGCAGGACGGCCGTGAACGCGACATCAAAGCACTCAGAGAACAGCTCGACATCGACGCCGACTACCTCCGGACCTGCATCCGCGTCCTCGGCGTCGAAGCCAACCTGCTCGGTGACATGACATGAAACAGCCATACGACAACGTCTGGCGGACCGACAAGCGGCTCTACACCCGCAACCTCGTCCCCGGCGAACAGGTCTACGGCGAACGGCTCAAGGAGTACAACGACCAGGAATACCGGCAGTGGGACCCGAACCGGTCCAAGCTCGCCGCCGCCATCATGCAGGACCTCGACGAACTGCCCATCGCACCGGACAGCCAGGTCCTCTACCTCGGCGCCGCCTCCGGTACCACGCCCAGCCACGTCTCCGACATCGTCCGGGACGGCATCGTCTACGGCGTCGAATACGCCGAACAGGTGGTCCGCGACCTGCTCACCCTGTCAGAGCAGCGGGACAACCTGGCACCGATCCTCGCCGACGCCCGGAAGCCCGACAGGTACAGCGGCCTCGTCGACAGGGTCGACACCGTCTTCCAGGACGTCGCCCAGCCCGACCAGGTCGAACTCCTGCAGCGGAACACCGAACGGTTCCTCCGCCCCGATGGCCAGGCACTGCTCGCGCTCAAGGCACGGTCCATCTCCTCATCCAAGGACGCCAGCAAGGTCTTCCAGGAGCAGGAGGAGAAACTCCGGCAGCACTTCACCATCGAATGGTCCACCCGGCTCGACCCGTACGAAGAAGACCACAAATTCTACCGGCTCACACCCGACTAACGAGAGTGTAATCGAGATGAACAGCGACAGCGACGACCCGACACTCTTCCTCAACCACACCCACACAGCCACGTCCAACGACTTCACGGAGCAGTACGGCAGCCGCGACGTCAACCACCACACCGACTACATCGCCATCACCGAACAGCTTCCCGACGACATCAGCATCGTCTACAACCGGACCGAGCACGACAGGACCGGCACCGACCTCTACGACGATATCAGGGCCGAGGTCGAGGCCCGGGGCGGCGAGTACGAACAGTTCGAACGCCACGCCTGGTTCCGGCTGGACGGCACCGAGGCAGCCGTCATCAACTCCGTCGAAGCCTCAGTCGAGGACGAGGACTGGCACTACACCATCAACGGCCTCCCGATCGAGGACCAGGACTACCACGACCTCAGCGAGGACGGACTGTACGACGCCGCGCAGGACGCCGCTTGGACCGCGCCCGCCCACCCCTTCATCCCCGAGTTCCAGCCGCCCGAGGACCAGCTGGACCGGTTCTTCCAGCAGGCCCAAGAGGATGGCTTCCAGGCCGCGATCAACTACAGCACCGGGTACAGCCCGCTCGTCAACCGTCTGGCCCGGGGCGAGACAAGTGGACTGCTCACCGCGGTCGAGACCGTGCGCGGCCTCCTCGGCGGCAGCGACGACACCACCGACCGCGACGTCCACCACTACGCCGACCAGTACGACATCCCGCTCGTCCCCGAGCTCGACAGCCATGCCGCCCTGCCCGACCGCCTCGAAGGCAGCGGCGTCATCGACACCGACGTCATGGACGACCTGCGGGACGGCGACATCCCGGGCGACGACCTCCTCGGCAGCGACGTCCTCAGCTACAGCGAACCAGGCGATGAAGGACTTTCCTGGCCGCAGTTCCTCACCAGCTTCCCCGACACCGCACCGCTGTACGACACAGGGCTGCTCCCGCTGCCGGACACGGAAGACGAGTTCAGCGACGCCATGGAGCGCAGCCTGGCCGGCCTCGACGACATCGAACCCGGCGAACTGCTTGAGAACGCCTACACACCGGGTGAGCACAGGTGAAAACCCTCTTCATCGGGCGTTTCCAGCCCCTGCACCGCGGCCACCTCCACGCGCTCAGGCAGGCAGGCCAGTCCTACGACCTCGTCATCGGGGTCGGCAGCGCCGAGACCAGTCGCACCGCAGACAACCCGCTCACGTTCGACGAACGCAGACGCGCCCTCGAAAACTGCCTCGACAGCCCCGACGTCAGGCCCATCCCCGACACCAACGACGACGAAGACTGGATGGACTGGATCGAGGAACGGTTCAGCGTCGAGCGGTGCATCTCCGGCAACGACCACGTCCGCCGCCTGTTCCAGGAGCGCGGCTACCAGGTCGAGCACCCTGACTACCTGAAGCCAGAACAGCTGTCAGGCACCACGATCCGTGAGAACATCGCAGCCGGCGAGTTGTGGCGGGACATGGTCCCCAACTGCTGCGAACAGGTGCTCGACGACATCGACTTCGAGCAGCGCGTCAGACAGAGCTACGAGAACGACGGATGAGGCGGCAGATCCCGCTTGTACGCCATCTCCTGCTTCCGCTCACGGACCATCGCAGCATCACCCTTCCCGGCGGCATCCACTGCATCGACGATCGCATCGTCGTCCATCCCGATCGCTATACCGACCAGGATCTGGTCCAGCACGTCGTAGCCGTGCAGTAGCTCATCCTTATCGCGCTGCCCCTTCCATAGGTCCGCCGACGGCAGCTTCTCGATGATCGCCTCGTCAACATCCATGAACCGTGCCAGCGAGCGGACCGATGTCTTGTACAGCTCGTACAGCGCCTCGTTGTCGATCCCTCCCAGGCCGTCCGCCGCCAGCGTCATGTAGCCCAGATCGCGTTCAGACGCGTTCGTCGTCCCCGCGACCAGCGACTCCCGCGCCTTCGCGACGTCCCGCGCCACGATCATGCGGCACCGGGCCAGAATGTTGCCGCGCTTCACGCGCTGCTCCTCCTCGTCGTCAACGCGGCGTCCCAGGCGTTCCAGCGTCTCGACCGCGTCATCGATGTGCTCCCGCACCTGGTCCGGGTCGTTGGTCGGGATGCCCAGCCGGTCTGCGACGGCACGTGCATGCTCCACATCGTCCTCACTGCTGTGTTCCGCCGGCATGATGACGCCGAACACCCTCTCCGGGCCGACAGCGTCCGCCAGCAGGTGGGCCGTGACACTGGAGTCGATCCCGCCGCTCAGCCCGACCACGTAGCCGCGCAGGCCTGACGACTCCAGGTGGCCGCGGTAGAACTCCGTCAGGCGGGCCTTGACCGTCTCGCACTCCGCCGGTGCCAGCTCCAGCAGCTGCGTCGGGTCCTCCCGGAACGCCGCCGCGAACCGTTCATGCCTGTCCGCCGTGTAGTTGTGGACGTAGGTCATGCGAACGACACCTCATCGCTGTCCACGACCTCGCCGAACAGCCAGTCAGCGTGCTCCAGCGCGTACTCCTTGTCCTCCTGCTCGATCGCCTCCGTGCCGTCCCGGACGATGATGGATCGGTAATCGTGCAGCGCCGCAGAGGCCGCAGTGTGCAGCACACAGACGTTCGTCAGCACGCCGACCACCAGCACCGTCTCGATGCCCTTGAACTGCAGGTACTGGTGCAGGTTGGTCTCATGGAACGCATCGTACGTCCCCTTCTCGATGATCTGGTCCTCCACCCGGGGCTCCACCGGAGCCAGCTCCTCCACGATCTCCGTGTCTGCAGTGCCGCGGACGCAGTGCTCGCCCCAGCGTTCGAACTCGTCGTAGTACTTCGTCCGGAACTCCTCCTCGTGCGTGTCCTTCGTATAGACGACCTCCACGCCGGCGTCGCGGCACGCCTCCAGGAACGCCCCGACGCGCGGAATCACCTCCTCACAGCGCTCCGCGTACAGCGATCCGTCCGGTTTGCAGAAGCCTTGCTGCATGTCCACCACGATCAGCGCCGTCGTCTCAGGGTCGAGTTCCATGGTATCACCGTGCCAGCTCCTCACGGAGCCGTTCCGTCTCCCGTTCCAGCCCCTCGCTCGGCGACACGGGATACGTCGCCGGCGACCGGATCCGTTGCACACCCTCCGGCAGCTTCGACAGGGACCGTTCCCTGCGCGACCGGACCGCGTCCAGCGAGGGCAGATCGTACACGCGGTCACCTGCATCGTATATATCGACAAGCAGCTCCTCGCCGCGGATATCCTCGTCCTGGAGAGCGATCACGTCCTTCTGGAACCGGCCGTCCCGCTCCACCCGGTGGACCGTCTTCCGGCCGGGGTACGTCACCTTGCCCTGTGACAGCTTCATCGTCGGCCGCAGTTCACCGTCGCGCTCCACCGCGACCAGCTTGTACACCCCCTCCAGCGTCGGCGCGTCCGCGCTCGTCACCAGGTTCGTTCCCACGCCGAAGCCCGTCGCCACACCGCCGTCCTCGAAGAACTCCGTGATCGCGTACTCATCCAGCCCCGACGACACGAACACATCCAGCCCCGTCTCCCCGGCCACCTGCCGTGACAGCCCGGCCAGATCGCCGGAATCGATCCGGACACCCCTGATATCGACGTCCATCTCGTCCGCAACGTCAGCCGCCAGCTCAGCTCCCTCCAGCGTATCGTAGGTATCGACCAGCAGGATCGAGTCCTCGCCATAGGACTCCACATAGGCGCGGAACGCTTCCTCCTCCGTCTCGAAGCTCTGAATCCAGGAATGCGCCATCGTGCCGAAGACCTTGATATCGAAATCCCTCCCTGCCGCAACGTTTGACGTGCCGTCGAAACCGCCGATGTACGCCGCCCGGGCCGCCTTCACCCCCGCATCCGTGCCATGTGCGCGCCGCGAACCGAAATCGACCAGCGACTGGCCGTCACCTTTCTCGTCCACCACGTGCCGCATCCGTGCCGCCTTCGTCGCGATCAGCGACTGGAACGCTACCTGGTTGATCAGCATCGTCTCCAGCAGCTGCGCCTGCATGATCGTCGCCGTCACCTCGATGATCGGCTCGTCCGGGAACACCGCCGTCCCCTCCGGCACCGCGCGGACATCGCCGGTGAACTCGAACCCGGCCAGCCAGTCCAAGAAGCCGTCGTTGAAGCCCTGCTCCGCCAGGTAGTCGATCGCCTCCCCGTCGAACGACAGCCCGTCGAGATACGCCACCACCTGCTCCAGCCCCGCAGCGATCAGGTAGCCGCGGTCCGGGGGCAGGTCGCGCACGAACAGGTCGAACGTCGCCCGGGGATTGTGGCCCTGCTCGAAGTAACCCTGCAGCATCGTCAGCTCGTACAGGTCCGTGAACAGCGGCAGATCGCCGCCATCCAGGGCCCCGAACGTCGGCTCCGTCATGGATGGAACTTGGTCGTCGCGCGGTAAAAAGACACCGTCCCGTCAGTCCTCCGCAGCCCCGACCGCGTCCAGCAGGTTCTGCTTGAACGCTTCCAACCTCCCCGCATCGAACGAGGCACCGGCAGCGACCCGGTGGCCGCCCGCCTCCGCGTTTTCCCCTGCGTCCTCCGGCAGCGCCTCGCGGAGCAGCGATCCCAGGTCCAGCCGGCCGTCCTGGCACCGGGACGAGACATTGATCCGGTCGCCCTCACGCTTCGCGATGATGTACGCCCAGTCCTCCTTCTCCAGCGACACCTGGGTCGCGATCGCAGAATTGATGTGGTACGGCGACTCGAACTCGAAGAAGACAAGCTTCTCATCCTCATAGACCTCCTTCTCATCCTCGAACCGTTCCTTGATACGGGTGAACTCGTCCTGCATCTCCTCGTAGTACTCCAGCAGCTCCTGGTACTCCTCCCTGGACTCCAGGTACTTCAGCCCGTCAGCCCGTGTCAGCGCCTTGAAAGCCTTGACCGCGCAGTCCTCCGTGTCCTTGTACGTCTTCACATTCAGCACCGACGCGTACCGGCCGTAGGTACAGCTCTTCGCCAGGTTGTCCTGCGTCAGCTCGTCGGGGAAGTACTTCGGGTACAGCTTCGCCAGCCGCTCGAACAGCTCAGGCGCAGCCTCCACCGCGAAGTCCTGGATGATGCCCATCCCCGCGATCCAGTCCAGGTCCAGCCCGAACTCCTTCGAGATATCGTTGCACAGCTTCGCAGCAGGGACGTACGCGTCAGGATCATCCAGCCGCGGGTTGACGAACACCGCATCCTCCAGGTCCTCATCGAAGTCGTGGTGGTCCACGATCAGGATCTCCACGTCGTGCTCGCGGTGCAGCTCCTCCACCCGGTCCGACGGCACCGACATGTCCAGCACGATAAGCCGTTCCACCTGCTCCTGCTCGATGATGCGTTCCGCCCGTCGCCCGACCTGGTGCTTCCTGTCCGCCGGGATTGTGACAAAATCCGCACCCGTGCCACGGACCTCCTCGATGACCTTCGACGTGATCGCCGCAGCGCACGAGCCGTCCATGTCCCAGTGGTGCACTATCAGGACGTTTTCCCCTTCCTCGACTGCTTCCAGATAATCGACAGCTTCCGTGTACATATGCTCTATGGTCGTACCTGTTCCTCATTCCGTCACGTCCGCCGTGACAGAGTCCTCATCGACGATGAACCGCGGATCGATCCGCAGCACGTGGTTGCCCGATCCGCCACCACCATACACCTCCTGCTTGCCCACCACCGCCTCATCGATCACCTTCGGCAGCGGAAGACTGACCGGCGGCACACCGCCGACCTCATAGCCGGTGAACTCCTCAACCTCCTCCGGCGACGCGATACGGGCCTCCTCCGCTTCAAGCGCCTCGCACAGCTTGTCCTCATCGACGCGGGCCGGGCCCGGCACGACCACCAGGTACGGCTCGTCATCCACGAGGAACACCAGACTCTTGATGATACTGTCCTTGTCCGTGCCGAGCGCCTGGGCCGCCTGCTTCGCGCTCTTCGTGTTCTGCTCCAGCTCGATGATCTCGCCATCGATCACCGACTCCTCCAGGAACCGTCGCAGCCGGTCCACCATCACGCATCACCCGGATCCGGGAAGCTGAACCGGGCGGAACGGTCCCTGAACGAGACCTCACCGCCGTTCTCGTGGTTTGCCTCTCCGTAGGTTATCTCCGTCACGTTGACACGGTCCCTGACAAGCGCCTCATACTCCTGCAGCGCCTCGACATCGCCGGCGAACGCCAACGGCACGCTGTCCGCGACATCCAGCTCAGCCTCCTTCCGCTGCTGCTGCACAGCCCTGATGACCTCGCTGACGAACGCCTCGTCCTCGATCGCCGGCGTCATATGCAGATCGATGTACAACTGGCCGCGGCTGAAGTCACGGTTGCCGACCGAGTCCTTCGTCTCGCTCTTGATCGTCACGTCCTCCAGCTCCAGGTCGTAGCCATCCACAACGATCTCACCCGTGTCCTGCAGCCGCTTGACCTGGTCGTGCTCCAGCTCCTCGACGATCCCCGCGACCTCCTCAGCGTCGCCGCCGAACTTCGGGCCCAGGTTCGAGTACTCGGGCTCAGCGACCAGGCTGGTCGCCACCTCACCGAACTCGAGTTCCTTCACGTTCGCCATATCCTTGATAAGGCCGGTCAGGCGTTCAAGCTCCTCCTCAGTCTTTTCATCCGTCGCGACGATCAGCTTCTTCGCCGGCCACCGCAGGTTGTACTCCCGCCGGTCACGGATCCTGACCGCCTGCTGGACGACCTCGCGGGCCAGCTCCATGCTCTCTTCCAGGTCCTCCTCGATCCAGACCTCCTCAGCGTCCGGGTAGCCCTCCATGTGGATTGACAGCTCCTCACCACCCATGTCCTGGTACACCTGCTCCGTGATGTACGGTGCGAGCGGCGCCAGCAGCAGGTTCGTCTTCCGCAGCACCTCCTGCAGCGTCCATGTCGCCGCCCGGTCGCCGTCCTTCACCCGGTCACGGACCTTCTTCAGGTACCATCGGGACAGATCCTCCAGGATGAACTCCTCGAGCGTCCGCGTGACCTCGTGGAACTGGCAGTCGTCCATCAGCTCCGCTGCCTCGTCCGTGATCGAGTTGACCCGGGACAGCACCCAGCGGTCCTCCGGCTCGAAGCCGTCAGACGGGCATTCGACGTCCTCGCCGTGCGTCTCGAAGAACTCCTTCGTGTTCCAGAACACGCTGAACAGCCGGTAGATCTCCTCCTCGATCTCATCCTCATCGTACTTCGTCTGCTCCCACGGCGGGGCTGCGCGCAGCGAGTAGAACCGGGGCAGGTCCGCACCGTAGTCCTCCACCTGCTCCACCGGATCCACGACGTTGCCCAGCGACTTCGACATCTTCTTCCCCTCCGCGTCCAGCACATGGCCCTGGAACAGGATCGTGTCGTACGGCGCCTCGTCGAAGCCAAGGATGCCGCAGAACAGCAGCGAGTAGAACCAGCCGCGGATCTGGTCCGATGCCTCCGTGATGAAGTCCATCGGCCACATCGACCGCAGCGGCTCCTCCTCGAACGGGTAGTGCAGCGACGCGAACGGCGCACAGCCCGAATCGAACCACACGTCCAGGATGTCCGGGATACGTTCCTTCGTCCCGCCGCAGTCGCAGTCCCAGGTCATGTCATCCACGTAATGCTTGTGCGGGTCGAAACCGTCCGGCAGCCCGCCGTTCCGCTCCTCCAGCTCATCGAAACTGCCGACGACCTCGTAGTCGCCGCAGTCGTCACAGACCCAGATCGGGACCGGGACACCCCAGTAGTTCTGCCGGGAGATGCACCAGTCAGGCGAGTCCTCCACAAAGTTGCGGAACCGCGTCCGGACATGCTCCGGGATCCAGTCCACATCCCGGTTCTCCTCCAGCATCCGGCGCTTCACACGGTCATTCCGGATGAACCACTGCTCCGCAGCCCGCATCACCAGCTTCGTCTTGCACCGCCAGCAGTGCGGGTACTCGTGCGGGTGGGCCTCGCTGTGGAACAGCACGCCCGCCTCGTCCAGGTCGTCGACGATCGCCTCGTTCACGTCGTGGACGTAGGCGCCGGCGTACTCGCCCGCCTCATCAGTGTACTTGCCCTCCGCATCCACCGGTGAGAACACCGGCAGGTCGATCTGGCGGGTGACCTCGTAGTCCTCCTGGCCGTGGCCGGTCGCCGCGTGGACGAGGCCTGTTCCTTCCTCCAGCGTGACCAGCTCGTCCGACGTGTGGACGCGGTGAACGCCGTCAGCCTCGTCAAGCTCCGCCTGGCGTGGCACCCTGTCAGCCAGTGGGTGCTCGTACTTCTTGCCCTGCAGCTGGACGCCGGGGAAGCTGCCGAGGACCTCGTAGTCGTCCTCGTCGTAGCCCGCCGCCTCCATCACCCGGTCGAGCAGCTGGTCCGCCACGATGACGACATCGCCGTCGACCCTGACACGGGCGTAGTCGAAGTCAGGGTGGACGTAGACCGCCATGTTGGCCGGGATCGTCCACGGCGTCGTCGTCCAGATCAGCAGCGACTCGTCACGGTTCGCCAAGGGAAGCTTCACGAAGATCGCGGTATCGGTCACCTCCTTGTACTCGTCAGAGACCTCGTAGCCGGACAGCGAAGTCTGGCACCGGGGACACCAGTGGATAGGCTTCAATGCTTGGTACAGCAGGTCCTGCTGCTCCGCCTGCTGGACCAGCCACCACTCGCTCTCGATGTAGTCCGGGTCGTAGGTCATGTACGGGTCGTCGAAGTCCTGCCAGATCGCCAGGTCGCCCATCACGCCCTTCCACAGGTCCTGGGCCGACGTGGCGCGCTTCTTGCATTCCTTGATAAATTCGTCGGACGAGATCCTGTCGCCGATCTCGTTCTTGTTCTCGATCCCGAGCTCCTCTTCGGTCGCGAGCTCGTTCGGCAGACCGTGCGTGTCGAACCCGGCCTGGTCCCAGACATCGTAGCCCTGCATCTGCTTGAACCGCAGCATCACGTCTTTCATCACCTTGCCCTGCATGTGGCCGACGTGCGGCGCCCCGTTCAGGTACGGCGGGCCGTCGATGATGAAGAACGGGTCGTTCCCCTCCGTCGACTCGCGGACCTTCCGCTTCACGTCGTTCTCCTTCCAGAACTCGGACACCTGCTGCTCAAGCTGCTGCGGATCATAGCTCATGAAGTATACACCGGACAGGCAAGGACTTGCCGGCGAAGGTTTAAGTGTGGTGCGGTGTCGCTTCCCCGTTCGACACCGACCGAACAGCACCACCCGGCTATAAAAACGCGGCCCGGGTATGGCAGACTGACAGCCATGGAATACACCACCCGCATCGCGCTCGGCGGCCTCACCCTCATCGCCGCCTTCAGCTACCTCTTCCTCGCAACCGCAGGGCCAGTCACACCCGACACCGTCACCTTCTCAGACAGCTTCGAGGACGGCTTCGGCGAATGGGCGGGACAGGGCCAGTGGCAGACCGCGGCAGACGTCCCGACCGACGCCAACACCGGCCAGCCGGTCGAATGGAACATCACCACCACCCAGCGAGCCGCCCACAACGGCAACAAGAGCGTCGCATTCCTCATCGACGGGCTGCAGGACGACGGCACCATCTGGCTGCAGCGCGACCTGCAGCTCGAACCCGGCACGCGGTACAACATCTCCCTCTCCGTCAGCGCGCTGGCACCGGTCAACAGCTTCAACATCGTCAGCCACGTCGTCCTGTACACCGGCACCACACCGCCGAGCGGCGAGACCTCTTTCCCCGAGGCCGACACCGTCGACCGCAGTGGAAGCAGCGGCGGCCTCAGGAGACCTTTGGCAGTCTACATGGAACAGGGGACGAACGACAGCATCACCCCAGGTAACGACAGCGACAACAGTATCGGTGGCAGCCCCTCCCTCCCCGACAGGCGATGGACAGCGTACAACGTCACCTGGCGGACACCGGAGCTGGACGACAGCACCGTCACCGTCGCGTTCGGCATCTCCTTGGTCTGGGAGACACGGATCGGCGTCATGATGGACGACCTCACGGTCACCGCGACCCCGATCACATCACGATGACCAGATAGGCGCCAGCCACCATCACCAGCGACGCCAGCGACCGCTGCAGCAGCCGCTCCTCGTGGAACAGCTCACCGCCGATCACCGTCGCCAGCAGCGTCGACAGCCGCTTGATCGGTACCACCAGCGACACCATCGCCATCGAGAACGCCTGCATCTGCAGCAGCCGGTACGACGTCGTCATCGCCGCCGCCAGCAGCACCCAGTACCACCTGTTCGTCGCCTCATCTACCACCGCACGCATCCGCTGCACCCCCGCTCCGTCGCTCCGGTACAGCATG
>JAXINV010000003.1:18665-45946 GCA_034190465.1 Asbonarchaeum danakilense (SeqCode)
CCTGCAGCAGCGACAGCCGCTCACCGAGGAACAGCGTCGCCAGCACCGCCACGAACACCGGGTTCACGTTCAGCAGCGGCGACACCTGCGAGATGTCCGCATGCTTCATCGCGTGCGCCACCAACAGAAAACCGAGCGTACTGCCGAGCACCGCACTCGCGTACGTCGCCACATAGGCCTGCGGCGGCGCAGCAAGATCCACGAACGGCAGCAGGAACAGCGAGAAAACGGCGTTCAGCACCGCGAACATCGTCGAGTACTGCAACGGTGACTCGTCACCGAAGTTCAGCGTGTTCTTCTCCACGATCGACGCGAACGCCGCCAGCACAGCCGTCGCGACAGCAAACACGTACCACGGGAACATCGCACTCACCGGAACTCAGCAGGATCATCGCGGCGGAACGAGCCTTCCTGTTCCGATTCCTCCTCGTCCCGTTCCTTGTTCCGGACCTCTTCACGGTACGCGCTCGTGTGGCTGCTCGAGAAATCGTTGTACGACGCATCAGCCATCTCATCATGGATCCCCTGGAGGTCGTTCTCGTCCATATCCTCGATCGGCGGGAAGATCGCGCCTGTTGGGGTGCCCTCGTTCTGCTCGCCCTCGAAACGAGGAAACACGATCATATAGAAGTGCGGCACCTTCTGTCCCGCGACCTCGCCGTCGTTCATCACCATAGAGTAACCTTCAGCGCCCAGCCCGTTCTTCGCCTTCTCCCCGACGATCCGGGCGACGTTGAACATCTCGTTCAGCACCTCGCCCAGGTCCTCAGGGTGCTCCTCGTGCTCCTTCGGTACAACCATCGTGTGGCCGCGTGCACGAGGGTTGATATCCAACCAGGCCCGGACATTGTCCGTCTCATGGATCGTCATCGTCTCCTGCGGACTGTCCAGCAGCTGGCAGAAGATGCACTGTCCTCCCTGCCCCGGCTGACCGCCCTGTCCCTGTGGCATACCCGGATGTTCCCACGCGAGGTATAAATGCCTTATCCGGGACCGCGATCCACCAGCCGTCTCAGCGGCATGAACGCCGCTGAACCTCGTAAAGCCGCGTTGAACGTCGTAACAGGCGTCGCAGCGCGGCAACATCTTCTGCATCCGCGTCCTGCCAAGATTTTATAAACCTCACCGCCCCTTCTATCCATAGCGCAGCCAGGTGTTACTATGGCATATGACGATGAAGACGATAACGATTACGACAAGCCAGTCGAAGAAGGCAAAACATACACAGTAGAAATCGATGACCTCGGGTCCAAGGGCGACGGCATCGCACGCGTCGAAGGGTTCGTCGTCTTCGTCCCCGAAACAGAGGTCGGCGAGACAGTCCGGGTCGAGGTCAACTCCGTCGGACGCAAGTTCGCCTTCGCAGAAGTCGTCGACAGGGACGTCGAAGCAGTCGAAGAAGACGACGAAGAACGATACGAAAAAGAAGAGACCGAAGAAGACACCGACGAAGGCTACGACAAAGAAGAAGTCGACGAAGACGAAGAACCGCTCGACGATGAAGAATCGGGCGAAGAACCCTCCGAACCGGTAGAAGAGGAGGAAAGCGACGAAGAACGATACGAAAAAGAAGAGACCGAAGAAGACACCGACGAAGGCTACGACAAAGAAGAAGTCGACGAAGACGAAGAACCGCTCGACGAACCGGCGACCGAGGAAGAGCTCGACGAAGACCTCGGTGTCGACGACGAGCAGCGGCGGAAGCCCCAGGAACTGTAACCGGGCCCGCCCGTTCCTCCCTTTTTCTTCTTTCCCTCCGTACCGATGACCCTTGACGAACTGGCCGCCAGGATCAGCGAACACAACGACGAGCCAGACGAACTGCTCTCCTGGCGGCAGCAGGCAGCCAGCGGCCTCGACGAGCTGGCAGCTCAGACCGCAGCACAACTTGCGCCCAGGGACGGCGACCGGCTCGACGTCGCCCCAGCCATCCGTGACCGTGTCCAGGACCAGACAGCAGAGGGGACAACCGTCCAGACCCTCATCGACGCTTTCAACGACCATCCCGGCCTGATCGAGCAGCTGCCCGGACCGAAAACTTTGATCCAGCGGTACTGCCAGGCTTTCTTCACCAACGGCATCCACATCCACGTCACAGCCGACGAAGACACCGTCCTGCAGCCGCTGCACAGCCGGTTCGCCGATCCCTGGATCGACCAGATCATCGTCACAGCCGACCCTGGCGCATCAGCCACCGTCGTCGAAGGCTGCTCAGCGCCGCGGTCATCCGGGTTCCGGGCCGGCTCCACCGTCATCCACGCCCAGGACAGCGCCAAGGTGCGGTACTGCAACCTGCAGCACTGGAAACAGACCAACCTCCTCGACAGCAACAGGGCCACAGGCAGCGGCGACGTGAGCATCGACCACGTCATCGCAGCAGACCGCCACATCGTCGAGTGCGACGCCCGGTCCCGCGTCCTCACCCCAGGGACAGCATTCCAGGCCGACGGCTTCATCCACGACGGCACGACGCCAGACCACGCCGATCGACTCGACCACGACCCTGCAGCACTCACAAACCTGCCGGACGAGTACCGCAAAGAGCTGCGGCACATCCTCGACCTCGGTGACTGACGTGGACCCTCAAGCGTACCGCGGCGACTTCCCCGGCCTCGAAACCACCGTCAACGGCCACCGACTCGTCTACCTGGACAACGCCGCCACCACGCAGAAACCTGTCCAGGTGCTCGACACCGCACGGGAAGCACTGGAGCGGCCCGGCAACCCGGGACGAGGCAGCCACCGGTTGAGCCAGGAGGCACAGCAGCGTGTCGAGGACGCAAGAGCGACCGTCGCATCGTTCATCGGCGCCGGGAACGGCGACATCGTCTTCACGCACAACGCCACAGACAGCATCAACCAGCTCGCCCGCTCCCTGACACACTACACCAGCGGCAACATCGTCGCCACAGCCGCCGACCACCACGGCAACTACCTGCCCTGGAAGGAAGCCGCCAGGCGCGAAGGCCTCGAGTTCCGCGAGGTGGCGGTCGACAGCGACGGCAGCATCGATATGGACGACCTCGCAGCCAAGGTCGACAGCGAGACACGCGTCCTCGCCTTTCCACACGCCTGCAACGTCACCGGCACCGTCTTCGACGTTGAAAAAATACTTGAAATCGGAGAAAAGGCGGACTACACAGTCATGGATGCCGCGCAGAGCGTCCCTGACATGCCGGTCGACCTCGATGGACTGGGCGTCGACTTCGCCGCATTGTCACCGCACAAGATGCTGGCACCGTTCGGAACAGGCGTGCTCTACGGCAGAGACAGCCTGCTCGACGAGACCCGTCCGACGCGGTTCGGTGGCGGCATGGTCACCGATCCCGCGACCCTGCAGTACCGGGACGCCCCCGAACGGCACGAAGCAGGTACCGTCGACCTCGGCGGCATAGCAGGCACCGCCGCGGCCGTCGACTACCTGCAGGACATCGGCATGGACGAGCTCCACCGCCACGTCCAGGGGCTCGCACGGGAGCTCCACCAGCGACTGGCAGGTATCGACGGCGTGCAGCCGCTCGGCGACCAGCCCGACACCGGCACAGTCTCCGTCACCGTCGACGGCATCCACAGCCACGACCTCGCCGACTTCCTCGACCGCCACGGCATCGCCACACGGGCCGGCGATCACTGCTCCAAACCCCTGCTCCAGGCCCTTGAGGTCGGCGATGCGCTGCGGTTCAGCTTCTACCTGTACAACACGAAAGAAGAACTTGAAAAAGCCGAAGAGCGTTTCAGTGACGCGCTGGAGGAAATCCCCCGTGTACAGTGACGACCTCATCCGGTACGCAAGGATGGACATCACGGCCCCCGGCGACGATCCCGTCCAGGCGCAAAACACCTCCTGCGGCGACACCGTCCGGCTGACCGTCGATCCGCCCGGTCTCGAGGTCGACGGCTGCCTGGTCTGCACGGCAGCGGCGAAGAAGGCCCTGGAAGCGGTACAGGGGGATGAGGCCGATGAGCTGCGTGCGATGGACGAGAACGACTTCCTCGACTTCCTCGACTGGGACCTCAGCCCGCAGCGGGAGGACTGCGCCCTCACCGTCCTCCGCGCCCTGCGGAAAGCCCTGCAGTGAACAGATATTTACCCAGTCGGGGCCCCCGCCAACGTCAGCATCTGGATCGTCGGGATACCGTCGACAACGAAAAAGAAACGAACAACGACTGACGGTCGTTACTCCGTCAGCCCGTTGACCAGCATCGTCTCAGAGACGAAGTCCGAGGTCGCGTAGACGTCCTCGACCGCATACAGCCAGTCGAACTCGTCGTCCGGCAGCTCATCGTTCCGGTCCGTGATCGCATCGTACTCATCTTTTTCATCCATCGCCAGCTCGTCCATCTGCCGGACATCCTTCTCCAGCAGGCCGCTCTCCTCCAGCTTGCGGAGGGTATCGTAGACCTCAGAGCCGTCCAGCCCCGTCTCGCGGCTGATCTCGGTCATGGCGACGCCCGGCTCGTCCGGGACCCCGTAGAAACCATCCTCGTTTGCGGCGACGAAATCATAGACCTCGCGTGCCGCCTCATCGCGTTCAACGTCAGCAACCTCGTCCGGAATCGTGTATCCCACGTGGAAACCACCTGGGAAACACACCTTCGTCGCAAGCGATAAAAACCTGCGGGTGTCCGGTCACGACAGAGGGAGCGGCCCACGATGCACATGCTCATCTCCGCCGGCAGCCTCGCCGACGACTCCAGCTGTCTCAAGCTTGCCCGGAAAGCAGCAGATCACGTTCCAGAACACGTCGACACGACATTCATCGACCCACATGACCTTGAAATCCAGTTCTGCGATGCACGTTCCTGGGACGAGTACAACGAAGATACAACAGAATGGCAGCAGGCCGTGGACAGGGCAGACCGGTACCTGTTCGCCGTCCCGGTCTACAACTGGTCGTACTCAGGCGTCTTCAAGAACATGGTCGACCTCGTCCCCCCTGACAGCTGGGAGGGAACGACCGGTTTCATGGCAAAAGGGAACAACAACCGCGGCTACCTCATGCTGCAGCGCGAACTCAGGAGCTTGATGGCATACTTCGGCGTCACAACCGTCCCAGAGACAGTCTACGCCACTGACAAGGACTTCACCGACGGTGATCTTGCCTCACAGGACATCGAGCGGCGGATCGAACGGCTGGTTCAGGCGCTCATTGACGCCTAACCACGGACAGCAAGCCGTCCTGTCTCCAGCTCATTGATCCGTCCACGGATCTCTTCTTCAAGGCCCTCCACCGAGCTCGCTTCAACCGGTACCGTGGTATTGGCGGCCAGTCGATCGATCATACCCTCCATCAACACCAGTTCCTCCGATCTGAACGCATGGTCGATGTACGTCACCGCCAGGTTATGGATGATACGGTCCGACACCTCTTCGAGCGTCTGCTCCGCCTCATCAGTCAGTTCAAAGCCTTGCACATAGCGTTCCAGCCGTTCCGGATAGACGGGCGTAACGTCCACCAGTCCACGGTCGACAAGGTCATCCACCCTCCTACTGATCGTCTGCACATTGACCTCATCCTCAATGTTCAGCGGGCATCGGCCCGACGACCGCCACTCATTCAGCTTCCGTGTCAGCTCCCGCTTCCACAGTGGCCGGTCCGTCTCCCGTAGACGGAGCAGGATACAGTACGACGTCTGATCGACGGGCCCCTCCTCAGGATAGATGTCCGGAACGTTCAGCATCGTACACAACAGAGGACCATCCAAACATAAAAACATGGCGTCAGGACAGGCACCGCCAGCAACGCCCCCTCTGTCACAGGCGGAGCAGTCTTCACAACACCCAGTCACCTTATTAATCCAGCACCCCGCAATTTTGCCGTATGTGTCTGGAGTTCATCCGGTCAACCGTCGACGACTATGACTGCAAACAGGCACCTACATACGTACTGCTCGGGACCAGGCTGCTCATCGGTTGGATCTTCTTCTACTCCGGGATAAGCAAACTCGTGGAGAACGGTCTGGCCTACGGGTACGCCTCCACCTGGCTCAAAGAAGCCACCCCCATCGCCTCACCGACCATCGAGACAGGGCTTCCTGGCCTCCTGCAGGCACCGATCGCAGCTGTCGTCAAGCTCGGTGCGGTCGTCATTGAGCCTGTCTTCCAGTCCCTCACCTCACTGTCGTTCATCGGATCGCTGGTCGTCATCTTCGAGATCGGTATCGGTATCGGGCTGCTATTCGGCGTTGCAACGCGTCTGTTCAGCCTCTTCGGTGCCGGTATGATGATGATGTTCTACTACGGCAACGCCGAGTGGAGCCACGGTCTCGTCAACGGCAACCTCGTCTACATGTTCCTCTTTGTTTTCGCCGCAGTCGCCGGCGCCGGCCGGATCGCGGGCGTCGACGCCTGGCTGGAACAGCAGAACATCGTCCAAGAACACCCCCCCCTGCGGTATCTCCTCGGCTAGGACAGCAACCAGTACCGCAGCAATCCCCAAAACATTAAAATAGAGGACGAACGAAACAAGGGTAAGGAATGGAGCGGGACCAGATTCTCAAGTGGACGATTGGGTTGAGCATCGTCGGCTTGATCATCGCGACGTACCAGACCTACGAGCACTACTTCTTGGCCTCAGCAATCTGTGACCTGTCCAAGACCTTCTCCTGTTCAACCGTCACCGGCTCCCGGTTCGGTTCCTTCCCGCCCGGCTCCTCAATCGCCACCGCGCTGTGGGGTATGGCCTGGTGGATCGGCCTGATCGGGCTCAGCGGCGCCACGCTCAGAGGTATCAACTGGTTCAAGAACCAGCTGTTCTACATCTTCGCCTACGTCGCAACCGGCACCGTCTTCATCGCCTACCTGCTCGTCGTCGAACTGTACATCCTGCCCCAGGAGACCGGTGCACTCGTCATCTGCCCGTTCTGCACCATCCAGCACATACTCATCCTCATCATCCTGTTCCTGACCTATGGACTGCTCCAGAAACCCGTCAAGGACCACCTCACCGATATCTTCTACACAGAGGCATAACACATGGCAGAGAAGAAGCTGGATCCACGGCCATTCTTCGTGATCGGGCTCATCATCGTTATCGCCGGAGGAGGGTTCGTCCTCTTCAGTGGCGGCGGCGAAACGCACAACTACTACGAATTCGCCTCCTGCCTCGCCGAACACAACGCCACAATGTACGGCTTCGACGCCTGCCCGCACTGCAACAAACAGAAAACCATCATCGGCCAGAAAGCGTTCAAACAGGAGATCGATAAGGCAGGATACTACGTCAGATGCCGACCACAGTCCGAGGCAACCGAAAAACTCGGTGACAGGGCAGACAGGATCGCCACCGTCGCCCCGCTCCAGCCGAACGACACCCAGAGCGACGCCTGCTCGGCCAACGTCGGGGCCGGGACACCGACCTGGGTGATCGACGGAAAGAAATACGTCGGCGAACAGAGCATCGAAGACCTCGCTGAGGCCACCGGCTGTCCGTTGCCAGCAAACTACACCGATCAAGGAAACGTCGGCGGCTTCACACCACAGAACGGGACTGAGTGATACCATGCCAGCGTCGACCTTCACATTCACACTGCCGGTCCTCGGCGAGATGGCGTTCCAAAATCTGACACTACCAGCAGTCGTCATCGGCGGACTGATCGACTCCGTCAACCCGTGCGCCATGGGCGTACTCATCTTCCTCATGACCTACCTGACCAAGGTCTTCGATGACCGGTCACACGCACTCATCGGCGGGCTGCTGTACACCACTGCCGTCTACATCACCTACCTCCTCTCCGGCATAGGCCTCATGGCAGCGTTGAAACAGACGGCGCCAATCGTCTTCCTCGGCATCGCCGCAGCCGGCTTCATCCTCTTCCTCCTGCTGAACAAGGTGTACAGCGACGGCAGCCACTGGGTCGCAAGCACCGTCAAATACTTCGGAGCCGCCATCGGCGGGTTCGCCGTACTCCTTGCCATCATCGCCTCCGTGCCGCAGGAGGTGGCATCGTACTGGTTCTACTGGGTCGCGACATTCATCGCGTTCTCAGCCGCTGCATTCGAGATCAAAGACTTCTTCTGGTACGGCAAAGGCGTCTCCATGGACATGAGCATCATCCCCGGCGCCTCCGAACGGATCAAGATGTGGACCAACAGGATGGAGGAAACATCCGCCAGCGACGCCCGGCTCGCTCTCCTATTGACCATCCCGATCGGGTTCGGGGCCGCAGCGTTCGAACTGCCGTGCACAGGCCAGGTCTACCTCGCCATCCTGGGCATGATCAACGCATCAGGAGTACCCATAGCGACCTGGGTCCCATTACTGCTACTGTACAACCTCATCTTCGTCGCACCGCTGCTCATCATCACCGCCCTCATGTACGTAGGCATGTCATCAGAACGGCTCGAGTCCTGGAGGAAAGAGAACAGACGGTTTATGCGGCTCGGCATCGGTCTGTTCCTCTACGCGCTGGGCGGCTTCCTGCTCTGGTTCACCGTCAACCAGTTCCCGAACCAGCCCACGCTCGAGCCGATGGGCTTCCTGCTGTTCGCCAGCCAGGTCAGCATCATCGGCTACATCATCTACAAAGGCTACCTGCAGCGGTAGCCGGACAGTGAACCAAACTATAAAAAGGTTCCACGACCGGTTTGGTTCAGGTGCATTCTCATGCAGTACACCGTCACAGGCGAGGCCGACATGGGCAGGGAAACACAGCCCTTCGAGAAAGAAATCGAGGCCGAGTCCGAAGACCACGCCAGAGAGATAATCTACAGTGAATTCGGGAGCAAACACGGCGCCTCACGGGCGAACGTGACCATAGACAGCGTCGAGGAACAGGGCTAAATCCATGCCGGACACCGAAGAGATGAGCCAGCAGGAGATGCAGGAAAAGATCCAGCGGTATCAGCAGCTCCAGCAGCAGATCGAGGCCCTCCAGGAATACCAGGAAGAAATCGAGGAACAGATCGACGAACTCGACGACACACAGGACGCCATCGACGAGATCGGTGAATCAGAGGAAGGCAAGGAACTGCTCGTCCCCGTCGGCTCGGGAGCGTTCGCCGTCGCCGAGATCAAGGACACCGACGAGATCCTCGTCAATATCGGCGCCGACACCATGGCCAAGAAACCGATCGACGAGGCCAAAGAACTGCTTGACGACCGCAAAGACGAGATGGAGGATGCACAGGACCGCATCCAGGACAACCTCGAAGAAGACCAGCAGGAGATGCAGGACCTGATGCCCGCCATCCAGCAGATGCAGCAGAAGATGCAGCAACAACAGGGCCACGCCGGCCACGACCACTAGCGCGATGTTCGACAACCTCAAGGACTCGATCAAAGACTTCTCAAGCAAGGCCAAATCCGCCGTCGCAGAGAAAGAACTCGACGAGGACGACGTCGACGACATGCTCTGGGAATTCGAGATGGAACTCCTCCAGAACAACGTCGCTCAGGACGTCGTCGACCAGCTGATCGACGACCTGCGGGACGACCTCGTCGGCGCAAGCATCACACGGACCAAGGTCGGCGACTACATCACCGAATCAGTCCAGGACGCCGTCCGTGACGTCCTCCGGCCCGCAGACGTCTCCATCCAGGACATCGCCGACCGCGACGAGCCCGGCCTCGTCCTGTTCATGGGGTTCAACGGCTCCGGCAAGACCACCACCATCGCCAAGGTCGCCGACATGCTGCAGGACGACCACTCCGTCCTGCTCGCCGCCGGCGACACGTTCAGGTCAGCGGCGATCGACCAGCTGGAGGAGCACGGCGACGAGCTCGACCTGAAGGTCATCTCCCACGACTACGGCAGCGACCCCGCCGCCGTCATCTACGACGCCAAGGAACACGCGGAGAAGGAGAGCATCGACATCGTCCTCGCCGACACCGCAGGGCGGAGCCACGAAGACGCCAACCTGATGGACCAGCTGGACAAGATCTGCCGGGTCAACGAGCCAGACATGAAGATCCTCGTCGTCGACGCATTAGCAGGCAACGACGTCGTCGAACAGGCGGAGAAATACGAGGAGATCGGGTTCGACGCCATCGTCATCACCAAGATCGACGTCGACAAGAAAGGCGGCGCAGCACTCTCCCTCGGCTACGTCACCGGCAAGCCGATCCTTTACCTCGGCACAGGCCAGGACTACGACGACCTGGAACCGTTCGACCCCGACAAGATGGCCGAACAGCTGGTCGGGGAGTGACGCAGCACTCAGTCAAAGCTCCATTCTTCCTCCGCAGCTTCCAGATCAAGGCCTTCAGCCACACGTTCCCCGGATTCGCCACGGACACGGTGGTGCCCCGCGTGTTTCTCCGCGAACGGATCGACGTAATAGCTGTCCAGGAAGAACGCGTCTTTCTCCGGGTATGAGACCACAGTCATCCAGGTCCAGGTCACCATATCATCGGCCAGCGACTCCTCGAAGTAGTCCTCATCCAAGTCATCGATCCTCTCCCACTGCTCCCCGATGCTCGACGCCAGGTCATCGACAGCCACCAACTCCTTAAACGGCCAGACAGCCGCTGACGATACCGCGTCATCAGGGATCGTATCAACCGGCTCCTCTCCCTCAAGCTTCGCCCTGTAACGTTGCTCAGGTGCCGGTACACCGCCGTCATAGCCCTCCATCACGAAACACTTCCCATCCAGCCTGACCTCGTCAAAGTGCTCCACGAACGGCCGCATGAACGAGCTGTCCAAGAACTCCTCCCCGTCATACTCGTCGTGGCTGGCTCCCGTCCGGACGATATCGCCATCCTCAGCCAGCACACGGAACACATCACTGGCCTCCAGGTTGACAGGGCCAGCCGTCCCGTGGTTGAAGACCGCACCGCCGTAGACAACATCGAACGAATCATCCTCAAACGGGAGCTGTTGCGCATCCGCCACCGCCTGTTCAGCCTCATCGTATTCCGCGACAGCATCCGCCACCGCGGCAAGGTCCTGTCCGTCGTGGTCGACCTGCACCACATCAACAGAATCATCCGTCAGGTACGCAAGATCCGGCGTCCTGCCGCAGCCAAGATCCAGCACCCGTACATCCCCGTACGACCGTAGCTGCTTCGCGGTCTCCTCGCCGTACGTTGCAGGGACCTTCAGGTCGGGCGGCATACCCGGATGTTGTCACAACGGAGTTAAAAATCTACGCATCCTCGTCGGCTTCCGCGGCCTTCCGTGCCTCCTGCTCCTTCTCAAGCATCTCCGGCAGCGCGTCGAGCACGTGCTGGACCGCGTCCTCGTCGACCGGGACCGTGAACCGTTTCTTGTACCGGTCGCCGTCCTCGCTGTAGTAGCCCGTCGCGATCTGGAGGAACGTGTTCTCACTGCCGTCCTCCTGGATCGCCTTGTTCCGGGAGACCTCGATGAAGTTTTCACCGCCGAAATCGCCGTAATCCTTCCGATCCTTCTCGATCGTCTCGAACTCAACCATCGGTATCACCCGTCCATGGGGCGTGCAGTTTCTTAAACCGGGGGTCTGATTCCAGTCAGCGAAACAGGTTTAAGACCGGATCCCGCACAGATAGCGCATGACGAAAGACCGAGAAGATGCTGCACTCGACGCCATCTCCAAATTCAATCACCTCCTCATCCCGCTCGCCGTTCTCGCCGCAGGCATCGGCGGTTTCATGCTGTTCTTCAAACTCATCGGCTTCGCCGTCCTCGCAGGTGGGGCCGAGGCAGGGGTCGGCTGGCTGCCCACCGCCTTCGCCATGGGTGCCGCAGAACCACTCCTCAAGCCAGGACCCGGCCCCACGAGCTTCAGCGGGCTGCTCGTCTACACCGTCCTCAGCGTTCTCCAGTTCGTCATCATCCTCGGCCTGCTGTACATCTCCACGCGCGGACTGCAGGAGAGGATGGCCGTCGGCTGGTACGCCACCATCGCCTTCTACGGCGCCGCGCTCATCCTCATCGACAGCATCCTCATCCGGCTCGGCTGCCTGCTGTTCCTCTACCTCGCCTGGAAGGGGCGGGAGACCGTCAGCTTCGACAGCGACAGCGGGACCGAACTCAGACAGCTCCGCGCCACCCTTCGCGACGACATCCACCACTTCCGCGAGGGCAACATCGACAAACTGTTCCCCGACGAAGAACGCACAAGCTGACTACTCGACAGTGATGACTATTTAAAAGTGCGGCACGCATATTGACAGAGATACAAAAGAATTGACCGTGCACAGCGGAGTGACGTAGGAACATGCGATTCGACGAACTAGACATTTCTCAGGAGACCATCGAACGGTTGCAGGACGAAGGCATAAACGAACCGACAGAAGTACAGCAAGAGTCCATTCCACCCATCTTCGACGGCAGAGACGTGCTCGTCGAATCAGAGACCGGTTCAGGCAAGACACTCGGCTTCTCCCTGCCACTCATCGAACAGCTCAGCGGCGACAGGACGCAGGCCCTCATCCTCACACCCACCCGCGAACTCGCCAAACAGGTCGCCCGTGAGATCAAGCGATTCTCCGGCGACAGCATCGACGTCGTCACCATCTACGGCGGTGTCAGCTACGACCCACAGATCGAAGGCGCCAAGACCGCCAACATCGTCGTCGGCACGCCTGGACGTGTGCTCGACCTGCTGAAGAACGACCAGCTACAGGTCGGTGACATCGACTACTTCGTGCTCGACGAGGCCGACCGGATGCTCGACATGGGATTCCAGGACGAGCTCGAAGGCATCATGAGCTTCTGCCCCGAGGAGCGGCAGAACCTCCTGTTCGGTGCCACCATCCCACGCGACCTCAAAGATCTCTGCGCCAGGTATGAGATCGATCCAGAGACCATCCGCATCGACCGGACGAAACATACAGCCAACCTCGAACAGTACTACATCGACGTCAAGCCCAACAGGAAGATCTCCCTACTGTACACCCTGCTGGAAAAGGTCGACAACGATCTCAGCCTCGTCTTCTGCCGGACCAAGAACACCACCCGGTTCGTCGCCGAGGCCCTGCAGAAGAACGGCATCAACGCCGAATCCCTCAACGGCGACATGTCCCAGCACCAGCGAGAGGAGACCGTCAAGCGTTTCAAGAACCATGAAATCAAGGTTATCGTCGCGACCGACGTCGCCGCGCGTGGCATCCACGTCGACGACATCAGCCACGTCTTCAACTACGACGTCCCGGACACCCCCGACACCTACACCCACCGGGTCGGACGGACCGCCCGCCAGGGTAGCGAGGGCACAGCGATCACCCTGCTCGAGAAAGACCAGCACAGCCGGTTCCGCAAGATTCACCGCGAGAACCGGGACCTCGAACGCATGGACCGGGACGAGATCGACCTCAAGGACGCCAAGATCCCGTGATGCCGGGGAGACAGACAGGGAACACCATTATAACCATCCACGGGAAATGGCTGGGTATGCGACGAACACTCCTTATCACCGGCGTCCTTGCACTCACAGTCCTCGCTGGCTGCACCTCCCCGACAAACCAGACAGGCGCAGAAGGGACGTTCGAACTCCTCATCAGCGACCAACCGGCCGACATCGAAGATTTCTCAAGCCTGACCGTCACGTTCAGCGAGGCACGGGTCTTTCCCGCTGAGGCGGCCGACGAACCAGCGAACGAGACAGACGCCGCTGCGAACGACACCGAGGAAGACGTCAACGAGAGCGAGAATGCCGACTTCCGGACCATCGACATCAATGGCAGGAGCGTCGACCTGACCACCGTCATCGGCATGAACGCGACCTCGATCGTCAACGCCTCACTTCCCGCGGGCAACTACTCCAAGATCGAACTGCACGTCACCCAGGCGGTCGGCATTGTCAACGGGTCGCAGGTCAGTGTCAAGGTGCCCAGCGAGAAGCTTCAGATCACCAAGAGCTTCGAGATCAGCCCTAATACCACAACTTCGTTCGTCTTCGACATTCACGTCGTCAAGCGCGGCAGAGCAGGCGGCTACATCCTCCGACCAGTCATCACCGCCAGCGGCGTCGTCGGTGAAGGCGTCGAACAGCCCGCCACCGGTGGTCGGCCCGCGGAGATCCCTGAGCAGGGCGGCCCCGCCAACACCCCCGGCACGTGAGCCGGGCAAGATTTATAACCATGTAGAGGTAACAACGCCACATGGTCGAGATTGAGACCTTCGACGGTGACGGCGGAGAATACAGCCTCACCCCATACGTCCGCATCCATGACGACGACGGCGTCAGAGCCGAAATCTCCCGAATGGAGGACGAGGGACCGCAACTCGCCTACCAGTGGCAGAACCAGGTCACAGGCGAAGACGCCTACCGGCGCGGCATGCAGCTCATCAAACAGTTCGGGCTCGGCCCGGTCGAAGAAGTCTCCATCGGCCGCGTCACAGGCGAGGACAGCATCTCCGTCGAAGGCGAACGAGACCATCTGTACGAAACCATCAGGGAACGCCTCGAAAAAGACGAAGATCAGGCCCAGGCCATCGTCATCGAGGCAGAGCACGGGAGCTACGAGAACGACTGGTCCAACGGCTACGAGAACCTCGAAGCCCCGCACAGCGACGACATCCTCGACTTCGCACTCGACCAGGCAGACATCGACGACGCCTACGACACCGTTCTCAGCGGCATCGACGAAACACTCCTGTAGCCCTTCCAGCGCTCAACGGTCCGGCAGGCGGAGCAGCGACGTATCACCGAACAGCTTCGGTTCCAGACCACGCCGCTCATACACGACAGCCGGCAGACCGATATCCGCCGTCCACAACTCGCCAGCATTCTCCCCGTCCAGCCCCCGTTTGGCCGCACCGAGCATCACCGTCCTGTCCGCCTCCACGTGCGGGTCGAACAGCTCGCCAGCATCCGCTTCCACCCCCGACGGCACATCGACCGTCACCGTCTCCCCCGACGCGTCATTCACCGCCTCGATCAGCGTATCATACGGCTCTCGCGGCGCTCCTTCCAGTCCCGTGCCCAGCAGCGCATCCACGACCACAGCAGCGTGCCGGACCGGGTCGTCACGCAGCTCCACGTCCAGCCGTTCCAGGATCGACAGCTGTTCCGCCGGCAGGTCGTCCAGTTCGCGTGACGCCAGCACCACCGTCACATCAAAGCCCCAGCCGTCCAGCCGACGGGCAGCGACCAGGCCGTCACCGCCGTTGTTGCCAGCGCCCGCATAGATCACAACCCGGTCACCAGGGCCGCACAGCCGCCTGGCAAGACCAGCCACCTGGTAACCCGCCTCCTGCATCAGCATCGCCGGCGTGATACCTATCTCCGCAGCTTCCTCCTCCATCGCCTCCATCTCCGCCGTCGAGACCGTTATATCCGCTCCAGAACCTTCCCGGCGGCGTGCCAGCATCACATCCTCACCGGCCAGCCGTGCGCCGCAGGAAGGGCAACGGTCGACCTCCTCTACCCTGTTCGTCGTATCACACGCCGGACAGTGGACAAGGTACTCCATAGAACAGCATGGGGCCGCCGGCCTCAAATAGCTGACGGCCGTCACAGCTCCCAGACGCGGTCCTCCGGGTACGTCACCGCCTCCTCAACCTCGTACTCCTTCCCCACCCGGTCCTCCACCTCGCGGAACAGCTGGTCCACGTGCGTATAACAGCAGCCGTTGATCTCCCCCGACAGCCGGATCACACCTCCCGACTCCAGATCCTCCACCAGCCCTGCCACATCGTCCTTCCCCTCCTCCGTGAGCAGTGCACTGGTCTCCTCCGTCGCTATATACTCCACCGTCTCCGGCTCGCCCAGGTACGACTCCGTCGCATCCTTCCAGCTGTCCGGGTACAGCACCACCGTCCTGTCACCGGTCACCGCCTCACCGAGATCGTCGAGGAACGCATCGTGCGTGTACTCCGTCCCGTACGTCGACGCCTCCGGGTGGAACACCGAGAAGCCAGGATGCACGACCACATCAACGACCGCCTCGTCACCCTTCGACGGCGACACCCGCTCCGCGACCGCGGCAACGTCCTCATAGAACCGGTCCTCATACTCCAGTCGGTCCATCGCCCCAAAAAATCCGGCGGCGAAGCTTAAAAAGGAGCCGTCCTCCAGCGGTCGGGGTTCAGAAGCGTTAACTAGCACGTCAGGTGGAACGCCCCCGCAGCATCCTCCGCCTCGTTGAACCGCTCCACCGCCTCCTGCGTCCGAAACCCCCGCACCTCGATACCGTGGTCCTGCAGGAACTCTCGCGTCTCCTCCGGCACCGCCATCCGGCCGCTGTTGCCCGTGCCGACGATCAGCAGCTTCGGATCCGCCTCGACCACCGCGTCCAGGTCCTGCGGCTTGAGCCGGTGACCTTCATCCCGCCACCAGCCGTCAAGCACTTCCTCCTCCACGATGATCAGATCGTTCTCGTACCGATCGCCGTCGACCACCATCTCGCCGAACGAATAACTGTCGACGTGCATATCGACCACTTCAGCGGTAGGCACGGACACTGTCGATATACGAATTGCCTAGATTGTCCCCCGTCACCTGGTCCCAGCGGATCGTCAGCGTGTGCATCCCCGTGTAGCTCCGGTTCAGCGCCACACCGAGGTTCTGGTACGTCATGTTGTACTCCGGGCTCGTGATGAACGTGCCCTGCCGCGCCCCGTCGACCTCCAGCACGATCTTCGAACGGTGCGGGTTGCCTGTCGTGCCTGCAGCATCCAGCCCGATCGCCTCGATGCCCGAGAGGTTGACCTGGGTCGAGATCGACGCCGTGTCGCCGAACCCGTTCTGGATCCAGCCCGTCCCGATCGACTGGCCGTCAAGCCGGCCGTCCCGGGTGCGGATGTAGCCCGTCTTCCCGTTCGTCGCCGTCCAGCCCGCGATACTGACGTTCTGGTCGCCGACCATCTCCGCGTCGCTGAAGTCGCCGTTCGGGATGCGGTCACCGACCAGCGTGAACCGTGACAGGTTCAGATCGGACGTCAGGCCGCGGGTCGGCTCCGGGTCGAACGTCGGCGGATCGTAGGGGTCGCGTTCCGGCTCCTCGCGGAAACGCATCGTGTTGACCTGCTTCCAGCTGGACTCGTTGATCACAGCCACCTTCCGCTCCGAGAACACGTACAGGTAGTTGTTCACATACCGCGCCCGGACCGGGTCCGACAGGTTGACCGTCATCACGCGGTCCAGCCCGTTGTCATACGAGAACACGTAGCCGCCGTCGCCACCTGGCACGAAGAACACCTTGTGCTTCCTGTCGATCAGGAACGCGTGGTGTGTCCGCCCGATCTCTGATGAATAGCCTTCAAGCACCGTCTGATCAGCGATCGACGGGCTCGACGGATCCGAGACATCGAACACAACAACCTTCACCTGGCCGTCCTCCTCACCGACACCGAGGATACGGTCCTCGTCGAGCGGATGGAGGTATGAAGAGAAGCCGGGCAGCTTCAGCGTGCCCTGCAGCTCAGGGTTCGACGGATCAGAGAGGTCGAGTACGTGGAACGGATCGACCCTGCGGAACGTCACCACGTAGCCCTTGTCACGGATGAAACGGACCGCGTAGATCCGCTCCGTCAGCCCCATACCCTTCACCGAGCCCTGCACCGAAAGGTCCTCGTTGAGCACGTACACATCGTTCGCCGTCGACGTCCCCGTCCCCAGCGAGCCGAACGTGCCGACAGTCGTCGCTATGCGGAGCCGGCCCTGGTAGGCGTCCATCGAGAACTGGTCCAGCGTCACACCCGGGACCTTACCTGTTTCCTCGACCGTCACACCGTCACCGATCCCGACGCGGATGATACCCGTCGACGCGAACTCACGGCGGTGCTCCTTCGTGTAGTTGCCCAGCCGGTTCCTGAGCTTTTCCTGGATCCGCTGCCGTTCATCGAACGACATGTTCCGGGTGAAATTCTCCCATGCACCGGACAGCCGCCGATACTTCGTCATCCGGTCGACATCAGATCTGGAAAGATTGCGGAACGTCCGTTCCACCTCGTCAGAGATGATATCCGTCGCCTCTTCCAGCATGAAATCGATGAAGATATCAATCTCGCTTTCACGCTCCAGGTACGTCACATAGATCGCATCGTCCGCCATATACACCACCGACCGCCGGGACGAACCGACCAGCGACGTCGAATCCGTGACCTCGCCCGAGCCAGCTTCCAGCTCCAGCACCGTGTACGTCGTATCCGTCGACACCGGTTGCTTCGGGTGGTATACCTCCGTGCAATCCACCGTCACCGACGCCGTCGGCCTGATCGGACAGGGGCGGTCCGTGTCGATCGACTGCTCCACGACCAGGTAGACCGTCCCTCCCTGCCGGCGCGCCGCGACGATCGAACCATTGATGGAGCGGTTCCATGCCTGCGACGGCGACGACGGATCAGACACATCGAACGCCTTGACAGCATCGCCACGCAGCTGGATCAACGTGTCCTCGTACAGCAGCATCCTGCCGTTGCCCTCGATCTCCGCCTGCTCCGTCATGTTCGTCACCGGGAGCGTGTTGATGATCGACGTGTTCGGCTCCACACGGTCGTACGGATAGTAAATCGAAGGACGTACCCTTCCTCCGCCAACAAAACCACCGAAGGACGGCCCCTGCGGTGACATGTAGAAATGCTCACCGTCCGTCTTCAGGATGTCCGGCTCCTGGATGCCTTCCTCCTGCACGTTCGTCGTCGAATACCGGTCCACGGTCGTCCCGCCCGAACCCGTCTCCGCCTGGCCCTGGAAGTTGTCCTGTGCAGACTGCGCCCGGGACGTGAACCCGCCAAGCGTCGAGGGTGATTCCTCCAAGTATGAGACGAAATCCTGCCGGGAATCGAACGTCTCCACATCCAGCGGATCGTCCATGAACGCTCCAGGTTTCACAACACCGGAACCGATGAGGCCGACGCCTGAGACAAGAACCGCGACCGCTAATCCGACGGCTATACGGGGGCCTATCATGGTTGGAGGTTATGCAGCCTGATTAATAAGCACTGTGCCAGCGCAGCAGAAACAGTATCCGAACAAAAGAAAAAAGGGAAAAATGTGTCTGCCGTCAAGAACGTCCTGTGGGGAAATCCCCGTCAGTCCAGCCGTCGAACGTCGACAGCCTTCGGACCCCGGTCGGCCTCTTCGGTCTCGAACTCGACCTCGTCGCCTTCCGCGATCTCCTCACCTTCCATGTCGTCGACATGGAAGAAAACGTCCTCTGTTCCATCTTCCGGTTCGATGAATCCGTACTTCTTCGTGTCGTGGTAGAAAGCCACTTCGCCTTTCATAATAACACCTACACCACGATTTGGGAACCATCCTTAAATAAGCGTCGTCCGTCACCGTCAGGCCACCAGTGAGGAAACAGGGGCCACCTTAAAAACGATCGAAAGCGAACCCTGCTCCATGCCGGACAACCAGGACTACAGCGAATACAAAAAAGTGGAGGCACAGTTCCAGGCAGAGGGTGGTCGGATCCTCGACCTCGTCGACGACCTCAGCCTCACTACCAGAAACGAGACCTTCACCAGGGACCAGATGCGGCAGCTCAAACACGCCATGGAGGAACGACTCGACGACCAGCCATGAACTACATCGACAGCCACGTCCACATCGGCCAGGACAGGGGCGGCATCGCAGCCGACCTCGACGACATCGACCAGATGATGGCAGACTCACAGGTCGAGAAAGCAGTCGTCTTCTGCCTCAACGAGGTCGAAGGGATAGCCCACGGCAACGAACGCATCAAGGACATCGTCCGGCAGCGAGACGACCTGGCCGGCCTGTTCAGGATCGACCCCGCACAGCACAGCCCCGACGACCTCCGCGGCATCGACTGGGCCGCCGGCTTCAAGATGCATCCCCGGTCCCAGGACTTCTCAATGCAGCAGGTCTACGCCCATCTCGAGACCATCGCCGACGAGGACAAGCCCGTCCTCATCCACACCGGCGGCTGGGGCCACAAGGACCGCGGCCATCCACGTGAAATCATCGAGGCCGCCCGGGTCCACCGCGACACCACCGTCATCGCCGCGCACAACACCAAGGGCTACTACTTCCAGGCCAGCGACGACGACATCGACGACATCAAGCAGTGCGACAACCTGTGCATCGAGACCTCACTGCACTGCACCCCGCTCGGGATCGAGACCCTTGTCAACGACCTCGGCAGCGAACGCGTCCTGTTCGGCAGCGACTACCCGTACGGCCATCCCGTCCCGATGGAGAACAACGTCGAGCTCGCCGACATCGACGACGACCAGGCCGCAGACGTCGCACGTGAGAACGCCAAGCGGCTGTTCTTCTAATCCCACTTGTGCCACCACTCGCGGAATACCATACCGCGTCCCCGACGTTCAAGTACCTTCGCCGCCAAGCCCGACCCATGCAGATCGACAACCTCGCCGACGACGCCGAAAGCTTCACCTCCAACGCCTTCCTGATCGACGACCAGGCCCTCATCGACACCGGGGCCGACCCCGTCATCCTCGAACGGCTCCAGAACAGCGACCTCCAGACCGTCGTCATCACCCACAGCCACCACGACCACATCGAGAACCTGCCGCAGATCGTCGAGGCGCACAGTCCCGACGTCCACGCCTTCGAACCGGACAACCTGCCGGTCGACGCGGAGCGGGGGGGCGACGGCGACAAGATCGAACTGGCCGGCACCACCTTCACCGCCCACCACACCCCCGGCCACAGGGACGACCACATCTGCCTCCACGACCCGGACAGCGGCGTGCTGTTCGCCGGCGACCTCCTCTTCCCCGGTGGCAGCTTCGGCAGGACCGACCTCGAGCAGGGCGACCGCGACACCTTGATCGCCAGCATCGAACGGATCGCCGGGCTCGACGTCACAGCCATGTACGCCGGCCACGACCAGCCCACCACCGAAGATGTCGACCAGCAGATCCAGGACAGCCTCGCCGAGGCGCGGAAGCACAAACCCAAGTACTGAGTGTGTGGTTTCCGCGAACAGTCCGGCGGAACTCGCGGCACAGCCCCTGCCAGCCTTTTCAGTCCGGCACCCGCTTCCACATCCATGGCCCTAGGCGTAGAGGTGCGGGAGGCGGTCGAGGACGAGCACGGCATCCCCGCCGACAAGCTCACCACCGTCGCACAGGCAGCAAGGCAGGTCAACGACGCCCTCGACCGGCCGGAGCTCCGCGCAGCCCACGTCATCGGCGAGGTCACCAACGTCAACGACTGGAAGGGCAACATCTTCTTCAGCCTGAAGGACGACAGAGCGAAGCTCCGCTGCGTCCTGTTCGCCCGCCACATCGACGACTACCGGCCGTCCGAGGGCGACCAGGTCGTCGTCCGCGGCGCCCTCGACTTCCACGGCGAACAGGGCGAGCTCAGCCTTAAAGCCAACCGTGTCGTGCCCGTCGGCGAGGGCGACTACTACCGGAAACTGCGGCAGCTGAAACAGGAGCTGCGGGAGCAGGGCTGGTTCCAGGGCAGACAGGACGTGCCGCAGCTCCCCGAAAAGATCGGAGTCATCGCCTCGGAGGACTCAGACGCCTTTAGCGACGTCCGGGACAGCATCCGCGAGCGGAACCCCGGCGTTGACATCGTGCTGCGGCCCGCCTCCGTCCAGGGCGACGACGCCGTCGAGGAACTGGTCGACGCGATCGAACAGCTCGACAGCCACGGCGTCGACAGCATCGTCATCGCCCGCGGGGGCGGCGACATCGAGGCACTGCAGCCGTTCAACACCCGTGAGGTCGCCGCCGCGATCAAACAGGCCGACACACCGGTCGTCACCGGCATCGGACACCAGGAGGACGAGACAGTCGCCGGCCTGACCGCGGACAGTCGCGGCATCACACCGACCGATGCCAGCAGGAAGGCCACGGCCGACATCGAGGAACTGCGGCAGCAGCTCGACAACCTCAGCGACCAGCTCGATCAGGCACACGGGCGCTTCCAGGCCAGGCGGCAGCAGGAACGGGAGATCGCCCGGCAGGAACGCCGCGAAACACTGTACCAGGCAGCGATCGTCGCGATGGCGATCATCTTCCTTCTGTGGTGGGCGGTGTGAGCCTCGACCAGCAGTGGCGAACGACCGTCGAACAGGCGGAGGAGCTGATAAGAAAGCTCCAGCAGGACGATATAGATTTTTCAGAGGCGGCTGACGCCGTCGAGGAGCAGGAGAACGGGCTCGAATGGCTCCGGGAACGGCTGGCGCGGGACGACGGCAGCACCACGGTGCTCGAACAGGACGGTTAACGTCCGTTCGGGAACCGTCAGGAGCAGAATTAGATTTATTAATCAACGGTGGTAACTCGAGCACAGACGGTGGGAACGGGGAACCGCCGTCGTGTGGGGGACCGCCACCATGACAGCAAATGATCCGCGACTGGAAGAGATAGCAAGCAAATACAACATCCCGGAACCGTACGACGACAGCCACCCGGCCGTCCAGGAGGCCGACGGCATCGAGGTCGACGTCGAGGACGAACTCGACGACCGCGTCGACCTGCGGGGCATGCCCGCATTCACCGTCGACCCCGACGATGCCAAAGACTACGACGACGCCATCACCATCGAACAGGAAGACGACGGCTACCGCGCCTACGTCCACATCGCAGACGTCTCCCACTACGTCGAACAGGGATCAGAGCTCGACCAGGCCGCCAAGGACCGCGGCGTCACCTTCTACCTCGGCGAGAACACCCGGCACATGTTCCCCGAAGAACTCGCCTCCGACATCTGCAGCCTGGTCGAGGGCGAGGACAGACTGGCGCACACCGTCGAGATGGAACTCGGCAAGGACTTCAACGGCGACTACGAGATCCAGGACTTCGACATCTACGAATCAGTCATCCAGGTCGACGAAGGCCTAAGCTACACCGAGGCAGACCATATCCTCGAGAACGGCGACGAAAGCTACGACGACGAACTCCTCGACCAGCTCGACCTCGCCGACGACCTGACACAGGATATCCGCGACGACAGGTGGGAGTACAGCCTCATCATCAACAACGACGAATCACCGTCCAGCCGTGTCGTCGAAGAGATGATGCTCAAGGCCAACCAGGCAGTCGCCCGACACCTGCTGGATGCGGGCAAACCCGGCATCTACCGCGTCGAGGACCACCCCGACCCCGAATGGGAGGAAGAGGTCGAAGAAGACTTGGCCGAAGAGGGCTACACCAAACAGGCCGGCTGGCTCAGCGAGGCCGACAACCCGAAGAAAAAACTCAACGAGTTCTTCGAACAGGAGATCAACGAAGAGGACGACGAAGAAGTCAAGAAAGCAGTCATAACAAAGATGAAACCAGCCGAGTACTCAACACGCGACGACACCCACTTCGCACTCGACTTCGAGAAATACGCACAGTTCACCTCCCCGATCCGGCGGGTCGGCGACCTCGTCAACCACCGGATGGTCAAGCGCGACCCGCCCGAGGACAGCGAAGAGTTCCTCCGCGAGATCGAACGAGTGCAGGACGTCGTCGGCCGGCTCAACCAGCGCCACGCCAGCGCCAAACAGGCCGACCGTGCATACGACAGGATGACATGAGGAGATCACGATGCCGAACTACGGAACCATGTTGATGGAAGGACCGAGCAGGACAGGCAGCGACGTCGTCTCGCTCGGCGAACTGGAACTACAGGAAAACTACACCAGCGGCGAACTCGACCTGCTCGCCGCGACAGAGGACCTCGATCAGGGATTCACCTACGACGAACTCAAGGACGAGGCGCCGCACCGCTCCTTCCCGAAGCAGAGCGGTATCGTCCCGTACCCTGACAGCGTCCCGATCAGCGACGACGAACTGCAGGGCTACCTCGGCTCGCTCGTCCAGAAAGGACTGATCGACAGCGAGACCTACACCGAGGACGAGATCAAGCGACTGGGAGAACTCGACGACGGCCTGCTGAAGAAGGACGAGGTCGACGAAGAACGGTACGGCGACCTGCTCAACGACCGTGGAGGTATCTACACCCGTGACCGACACGGCGTCCACGTTGACGAGGACACAGAGCCCGGCGTCAGCCATTTCTACCTGACAGAGGAAGGAAAAGACGTACTCGACGGCCTGTGACAGGGACCGTTACAGAAGAGAAAAAGGCCTCCGGGGGAGCAGTCAGGCGTACTGCTCCTCCAGATAGTTGACGATATCGTCCGATTCGTACAGCTTCTCGCGGATGTTACCGTCCTCATCGCGGTCAACAAGGAACGGGACCTGGTCCTGGCCTCCGAGCTCCATCAGCTCGTCCATCTTCTCATCGTTCTGACGTGGGTTGTGCGCGATGAAGGACAGACCGAGCTCCGTCATCTTCTTCCGCACCTTCTTGCAGTACGGACAGCCTTCGAACTGGTAGAGTTCAAGCATTACCGGTCACCGTCCAACGTTCACATCCCGAGGCTTAAATACCGGGCGGTCACTGGTAATCATCCAGCACACGGTTGTCCGTCACATCTTTTTGCTCCTCAGTGACCGTGCCGACACGGTTCGCAATCCGGTCCAGCGCGTCATCCGCACCGTACCGGTCGACCTGGTCCGCGAACTCCTCCAGATCATCCAGCGCCTGTTCGCCCTCGTCATCCGTCAGCTTGTACTTCTTCCGGCGCCCCTGGGGGCGTTCCTCAGCAAAGCCAGCGTCCTCGAGTGCATCATACCGGTCACGTACTTCACTGGGACTGGCATCGTTGTCCGACGCCACATCACGCATCGACACGACCTCGCCATCAACCACGCGGTTGAACACATCGACACCGAGCTCGTCCTGTACCGTGTCGAACAGCGTCGCGACCTGCTCCGTGTCGTCGTACTGATCGACCATGTCAACCACGTACTCACCGAGGTCACGGGTCTCCCCCGCGTCACGGTCGATGAACCCGAGCTCGTTGAACGTGTCCAGGTAGTCGTCCGCATCATCGGGGACATCGCCGTCAGAAACAAAGTCTGTCAACGCCTCGACCCCTTCCTCCGTTTGCAGCGCCTCAGCATACGTACCGAACGTGTCGTCGTACTGGAGTGTCATGCACCATCCTTGCCCGTCGAACCTTTTATAGGACGGCCCCGCAGTGACAACGGATCACTCATCCAGCGGCTTCGGCACGATGAAATCCTTCTCCTCAAAGCTGTCGTTCGCATAGAACTTCGCCGTGACCGCGGCAAGCACCGCCTCGAACTCCTTCATGCTCATGATCTCCCCCGTCGGGACGCCCAGCTCCTCCAGATCGTCATCTCCCTCGATGTCCAGGATCTCCGCCGTGATCATCGGACGGCACTCGATCACATCGTGCAGGAACCCTTCACGCTGCAGCGAGTTCTTCAGGAACAGCGCACGCTCCATCTCATCGTTGTCACGCATCTCCGGCGGCAGGAAGCTGTGGCCTTCCTCCACCATCTCCTGCTCATCCTCCCGGAAGCCCTCGTCCACGTCCGCGCCGACAGGCGGCACCGTGAACGCCACTACCGACGGTCGTCGTTCACTGATCAGCTCCAGGATGCGTTCATCGTCCGTCTCGCTGAACGTCTCCAGCTCCTCCGACAGGAACGCAATACTGCACGGCTCATCCTTACTGCCGCTGAGCACGATACCGCAGAACGTCTCCTCCGACATACCACACCACGTGCCAGAGACTCTTTTAAACCCTCGCGTGGCGGCTGTGCCCGAGAACCCATATAAACCTGGGACCGAAACACACGTCCATGGAACTGCTCGAGCCCCTGAAAGAGGAGCTACAGCAGAACTACGAGACCATCCAGTCAACCCAGCAGCTCATCCAGGAAGAACGTGATATGCTGCAGGGGGACACCCAGGAACGTATCGCATTGCTCGGACTCTCGACCGACGTCTGGAACTCAGTCGTCAACTCCGGCCGCCTCAACGAATTCGACGAAGCATCCAAGGTCGTCGCCAAGGCCTACAGACAGATCGAGAACATCAACCAGGTCATCGACAAGTTCAACCGGTTCGGCAACCGGATTATGTACAGCCCGCTGCTCAAAAAGTCCACAGACACGTACAACCGCGAGCAGCTCATCGACATCATCGCCGATATGTGCTCAGAGGCCACCATGACCGTCATGGACGCGCAGGAATCTCTTGACCAGCTCATTCAGACCGAATGCCCCGTCTGCGGCAAACGGTTCGCCAACCGGTCCGGCCTCAAATCCCACGTCACACAGAAAGACGACCCCGACCACCAAGCGATCGCCGACCGGGTGGCATGACATGCTGGAAACTGTCCTCTTCCGCGCCGACGAGGACGACGAAGAGCTCCTCATCGACACCGTCCTCGCCACCGCCATCGCAACCGCCGCCTCCCTCCTCCTCGTCAACACCGTGCTCCCCTTCCAGATAGGCGGCATCGACTTCGGAGGGCTCATAACCGTCGTCCTCATCACCCTGGCACTCAGCTACCCGCTCACATCGTTCATCAAGCGTCGCGACCGCGAAGAGCTCCGCGCCCACTGGGACGAGCCACATCTCCTGCGGCGGCATGCAGAGGAGGTCCAGATCTACCTGCTCGCCTTCCTCACAAGCACCCTCCTCTTCGCAGCCAGCGTCCTCGTCCTTCCCGACTCCTTCTACATCATCCAGCAGACAGCACTCGAAGCACTCAACGCAGCCGTCGGGAACATCACGGCAGACAGTTTCTTCCTTCACCTCATCACCAACAACATGCGAGTCTTCATCGCCACGTTCGCACTCAGCTTCTTCATCAGCGGCGGCATGGTCTTCATCATCATCTGGAACGCCTCCGTCCTCGGCGTCCTCATCGGCCGGACCTCAGAACACGTCCTCAGCATCCCCATACAGACCGCACCGTACCTCGTCCACGGCAGTCTCGAGGTCGCCGCCTACATCCTCGCCGGGCTTGCCGGGACCCTGCTCGCCATCGACACCGAGACCTACTTTACGTCCCAGAAACAGGAACTCCGAAGTTTCACCCCTCAACTGCGGGACATAGTCGCCTTGCTCTCCCTTGGACTCCTGCTCCTCCTCCTCGCAGGCATGATAGAAGCATAGATCAACGGAGCTTCGAGACGATAAGCTCCACGATCTCATCCGGCAGCTTGTCCTCCGTCTGGATCACCAGATCCGCGTCGTCCTCCTGCTCCAGATAGTTGATACCGTACATCTCACGCCAGTTCTCCACCTCATCGTGCTGGCGCTCCTGCATCATCTCCTTCGCCTCCTCGGGCGTCATATCGTCGCGCTTCGCAGCGCGTTCAGCACGTGTCTTCACCGGCGCCTTCAGCCACACCGTCAGATCGGCCCGATCCCCGACCATGTAAATCGACAGCTTGCCATCGATCACAACATCCCCTTGCTTCGCCACCTGCTTCTGCAGGTCATCGATACTGTTATGGGTCGACTCACTGCTGAGCTCCGCGTCCTTCCATCCCTTGTTCGCTGCCTCAGTCTCCTTGCCGTCTATCTTCTCCTTGAAATGCTTACCGGGCGAGAAATAATCGAGGTCGAGTTCCTCAGCCACCTT
>JAXINV010000003.1:46046-99607 GCA_034190465.1 Asbonarchaeum danakilense (SeqCode)
TTCCCATCGTTCTCCGGCACGTCCGTCAGGAACCTGTACATCAGGTGCGGCGAATGCACATTGACATCGTGCTCCTCCAGCACATCCCAGAACTCCTCCAGGAACGCCTTCTTCTCCTCATTCGCCTTCTGCGGGTTGATCGAGATCGGCCCGGCGAAATACACGTTCTTCATCGTGCCTCACCTCCAGCGATGGCGACACCGCGCAACGCACCGATACGGAACCGCTCCGGATCAGGGTCGAACCCCGAGGCCTCAAGCATCCTGGACGCCTCCTCCGCATCCTTGATACCGCCAGACGCCTTGATACCCGTCCCCGCATCCAGCTCAGCCAGCGTCTCCGCCATCAGCTCGACGTCATCGGCACGGGCGCCATGGACGCCAAAGCCTGTCGACGTCGCGATGAAATCAGCATCCGCCTTCACCGCCGCCCGGTACGCCTGCACCTTCTCAGCATCCGTCAGATTACAGTTCTCACAGACCACCTTCAGCGTCGTCCCCGGGACCGCCTCACGGACAGCCCGGAGATCCTCCACGGCCTCCACGAGCCGTTCATCCCGGATGTAGCCCTGATTGATCGGGACCTCAATCTCATCCGCGCCATCGGCGACCGCTTCCTCCGCCTCACCGGCCTTAACCCTCGTCACGCAGCGTCCGTGGGAGAATCCAGTGACAGCACAGACCGCCACATCCCGCCCAAGGCGGTCAGCAGCGAACGCGACATCCCCACCGTACACACAGACCGAGGCGAACCCGTACCGCTCAGCCGCATCGCACAGCTCCGCAAGATCGTCGCTCCGTGCATCCGGATACAGGTTCGTGTGGTCGATCAACGGTGCCAGTTGCTCAGATCTATCGTCATCCATCCCCGTACACCTCACGCAGCGCCTTCAGGCATTCCTCCTCACTGTTGAACTCCCTTTCACAGTTGAAGTCCGTGAACGGCCCGGCATGGCCTTCCGGCTTGATGATCCACACCGGCTTGCCCGTCCGGGACGCATAATTGACCTCGTACTCCACGCCCGAGGAATACACCATCTCCGGAAAGTTCACGATCACCATATCCGCCTGATCGATGAACTGCTGGTCACGCTTCACCGTATGGTTGTTGATCAGCTCAGCGATCCTTTCGTTCTCGAAGTCCCGGACATCGATCTCAATCGGGTCGAACACCACCGCATCGTCCCGAAGCTCCTCCACATACTCCTGCACATCGTCCAGCGTCTCCCTGTCCAGGTTCGTGATCGGGAAGCTCTGGTACACCTTCGGCAGGTGGTCGTTGAACACGATGTTGTACAGCGACTCCGCTGGATGCTGTCGGGCCAGCACGTAGAACGGGCGGCGATGGAAATCAGACAGGATGCGGTTCGTGTACCGCTCCACCTCCTGCCAGCGGATCACCTCCTCCAGCGACGGCTTCCGCTCCTCCGGCAGCTCCTCGTTCTCCTGCAGCCGGTCCTTGATGTCCGGCTCATAGTCGATGATCTGGATGTAGACATCAGGATCCAGCTCCTGCAGATAGCTCGTATTGATAGCCGGTTCAGGGCCGTTCTTCACCCAGAACGACGCATGCGCGTCCAGCACATGTACCGTATCCTCGTCATCAGGGTTGATCTCCGACGAGATCGACTCGAACGCAGCTGCACGCCACGCATTCACCGTGGATTCAGGGAAGCCCATCAGATCGTACTTGCCGAGATCCGGGTAGTCCTTCCGCCCGATCTCCAGGATCTTCGACCCCAGATCATGGATCTCGATATCCTTACCCTTCTCCTCGCAGAGCCGTTCGAACTTCTCCAGGTACTCCTTCTCACCACAGCCAGCGATCCCATTGGAAAAGACGAGCATGGTATTACACGATAATACCTTTTAAACTGGTGGTTTAAATCGGTTTGTGCAGGTAACAGCCAGCCACCTCACTGGATGTAGTCCGTCGTCGCCGGATCGAGCTCGTCCGCATCGACGTCGTAGACCTCATCAAGTTTCTGCTCGAACCGCTCCCAGTCGATCTCGTCTGCAACCTCCTCGCCGGGCGCGGGCGGCTCCTCATCCGGGTCAAGTTCCTCCAGCGCGTACTCCATCGCGGTCTCCTTCACGACCGCCTCAATCCGGGCACCGCTGTTGACCGCCTGGTACTCCTCATCGCCGAACACCGTCTCGACGATCCGGTCCGCATATTCTTCCGGAGCGCCGTTCGCGACCGCGAGCTCGCGGGACGCCTCCTTGTCCGGCTGCGGCACGTGGACCTTCTCCATCCGTCCAGGTCGGAGCAGCGCATCGTCGACCTTGTCCACCTGGTTCGTCGTGCCGACGACGTTCACATCGGCGTCCTCCTTCAACCCGTCAAGCTCGGCAAGCAGCTGGCCGACGATCCGTTCACTGGAACCGGTATCATCGTTGACATCAGCACGGTCGACAGCGAGCGCATCCAGCTCATCGATCATAACAAGCGACGGCGCCGATTCCCGGGCCTTGTCAAAGATCTCACGCACCTGTTCCGGTGCATCGCCGACGTACCGGCTGACCAGTTCAGGCCCCTCGACCTTGATCAGCGACCGGTCCTCCTCGTTCGCCATCGCCTGCACCGTCATCGTCTTTCCAGTACCCGGCGGCCCGTAGAGCAACGCGCCCGTCGATTTGTCGATATCCCATTCCTCGAACATCTCCGGATGCTGCTCCTGCAGCACCGTCTTCCGCCGGAGCTTGCTGATCTGGTCGTCCAGCCCGATCACGTCCTCATAGCCGACGTCCGGGAGGTCATCCTTGACCTCGAACCCTGTCTCCTTCTCATCCGGCATCGCGTGGACACCGCGGATCGCGCCGCCGTTGGCATCGACCTCGACCTCAGCGCCCTCGACCAGCTGCGTGTACAGATCCTCGCCGAGAGGGACCTTGTAGGCCTCCTTCGCCTGCACGTCAGGATCCAGCCAGGCAGCGTAGCCGGTATCGGTGTTCTCATCCTCGACAAGCTCATCGACCGTCGCCTTGTTCACCTCATCCGACTGGTACTGCTCCACCTGGTTCTCCAGCATCTCGACCTTCATCTCCAGCTTCTCGACCTCGTCCTCCGTATAGCCGTTGACCGTCGCCTCGACCGATTCCTCGGCCGACTCGCCGGCGCTTCTCTCGGCAGCGATCTGCATCTCGGTCTCACCCGTGTCCTGCGCACTCTTATAATCTGACAACAGACCCTTCGCCTGGTTCATCGAGGAGACCTCGTAGGAATCATCGTCGAACTCCATCTCGATAGTGAAATCGTCCGCAGTCTCCGATAGCCCCTTCACATAGTCCGACTGCTCTCTGAATTCCTCAGCGCTTTCATACATCTCCTCCTCGCCGTCTGCCGTCACACGGATTGCATCAAGTTCCATCGGTTGGCACCTCAGCGTAGCGTTACTCCTTGCGCATAATCAACAGAACGACGCTTATAAATGTAATCCGAACAGGTTGGCATCTTTACAAATGTAAATTACAGATCGTCGCTGAGTTCGGCTTCCAAAACATCCGGACAGAAACACGGACGCCAGATGCCCCATAGACATTAAACCAGACGAGGGAACACACGTATATTCTTAACTGTATCCCCCGGCAGTGTGACACAGCCATGGAATCGATCGAACTTGAGGACCTCGGAGACTTGCTGGACGGGGACATGGACCCCGGCGAGCGCGTCCTGTTCGACGGCCGGATCAAAGTCATCGGGGACAGGGGAAGCGATCTCCGGTTCCAGTACGACGGTGAGATCGAAATCGCCCACGAACGTATCGGCGGCTACGATTTCACAAGCCAACACGACTACTTCCTCGACGGAGACGACGTCCTGTACCCGATCACGACAGAAGAATCCGGAGCCACGTACAGGGACTCCAAACCAGTCTCCCCGCATTCAAAGGGCTGTTCCGAACGTCTGACCGTGGAGCTGGACGAGCCGGATGCCCGGCTCATCATCGAGGACTACGACAGGATCGCGTACTGAGCTGGACCAGCGCCACCGGACGGCTAAGCCAACAGCGGTCGAAGGGCGCAGTCGCCGCCATGTCGAATTTAAAGTGTCGACGACCACACAACGTTCCAGGAGATACCATGATGGTGACAACGCACGCAGTCATCGGCCTCCTCATCGGCACCGGGGCCGCAGCAGTCCTGCCCGGCACCGTCCAGATCCTCGCCCTGGCCGGCATCATCGGCGGCATCCTTCCCGATCTTGACATCTTGTTCCAGCACCGGAAGACGCTGCATTTCCCGATCTTCTACTCCATGATCGCCCTCCTGAGCACCGGTGGCGCCCTCTGGCAGCCGGGGACCGCTACCACCGCTACAGCCACCTTCATCACCGCAGCCGCCATCCACTCCCTCATGGACATCTTCGGCGGCGACCTCACCCAGGAACCGTGGAAACAGCAGGGCTACCGCGGCGTCTACGACCATGTCAGACAGGACTGGATCCATGCACGGCGCCGCATCCCCTACGACGGCGCTCCAAACGACCTCGCCGTATTCCTCGCCATCACCGCCCCACTGCTCCTCCACTACACCGGCCCCATCCAGTACATCCTCATCGTCCTGACGACCATCTCCCTCACCTACACCGCGTTCCGGAAAGACTTCGTCGCACTGTTCCCCGACGCCCTCATCGGCGGCACCTTCATCACCATCCTCGGCCGGCGGTGCAGGGACCGGCTCCTGGGACGGCAGAAGACCTTTTAACGTCCCGCGAGAAAACTGTACCGATGCGCAAGACCAAGGTCGTCGCCACCATCGGCCCCGCCTCAGACAGCCAGGAACGGCTGCAGCAGCTTGCCGACGCCGGCATGGACGTCGCACGGCAGAACTTCTCCCACGGCACCCACACAGACCACAAGAAGATCAAACAGCGGGTCGACGACCTCGACGGCAGCGTCGCCACCATGGTCGACACACAGGGCCCCGAGATCCGGCTCGGACAGGTCCGCGACGACACCGAGCTCGACGAGGACGATGAAGTCCAGCTCGTCCCAGGCGGCGACTTCGAAGGCAACCAAGACAGACTCCCAGTCCCGTACGAAGACCTGCTCGACTACCTCCAGCCCGGCGACACCGTCCTCATCGACGACGGCAACGTCGAGCTCGAGGTCGACAGCATCGACGATGTCGCGCACTGCACCGTCATCTACGGCGGTCTCGTCTCCACCAAGAAATCAGTCAACGTCCCCGGCAAAGACCTCGGACTGCGTGCCCCGACCGACAAAGACCTCAAAGACATCCGGTTCGGTGCCGAGCACGACTTTGACTTCCTCTCCGTCTCGTTCGTCAAATACGCCGAAGACCTGGAACGGATACAGGAGATACTCGACGAAAAAGACAGCCAGATGGACATCATCGCCAAGATCGAGCACAAGAAAGCGGTTGACAACTTCGACGAGATACTGGACATCGCCGACGGTATCATGGTCGCACGGGGCGACCTCGGCGTCGAGACACCGGCCTCAGAGGTCCCCATGCTCCAGAAAAAGATCATCAAGCAGTGCAACCAGGCCGGTAAGCCCGTCATCACCGCCACCCAGATGCTGAAGACCATGACAAAGAGCCCACAGGCAAGCCGTGCCGAGGTATCAGACGTCGCCAACGCCGTCATCGACGGGACCGACGCCGTCATGCTCTCAGAGGAGACAGCCGTCGGCGACTACCCCGTCAAATCCCTTGCATTCATGGCCGAGGTTGTCAGCAAGGTCGAGGAATCCCTCAGCGACCAGGTCCACCACACCGTCAAGGAGCGAAGCCGCGACATCGAGGACATCATCTGCAAGAACATCTGGCAGGCCTCGCGCGAGACCGACGCACGGTACATCATCGCGCACACCTCCTCCGGCTATACGGCGGGGCACATCGCCAAGTTCCGGCCCGGCACCGACATCATCGCACTGACCGATTCCAAGAAAGTCGAACGGCAGCTGAACCTCGTCTGGGGCGTCAAGGCCCTCTACACCGAATTCCCCGACAGCGTCGACGAGATGATCGCCGGATCAGCCAGCTTCCTCAAAGAACGCGACCTCGTCGATGACAGCGACATTTTGATCCTCAGCGCCGGCGTCCCGACCTCTGTCTCGGGCACAACCAACATGATGGAGATCAGAACCGTCAAGAGCCTGCTCCAGGAGAAAGAAGACATCGACAGGCGGAAAGACACGTGATCACTCGTTCCCGAAATCGTGCTGGATATCGTCCTTCCCCGCCTTCTGCACCACGATCATACCTTCGCGGACACGGACGAAGACCTCGTCACCGATCTCCAGCCCGGCCGCCTCCAGCTCATCCTTGTGGATGTTCAGGTGTGCGTTGTTGTAGTTCCCGTCGCTGTCCTTCGCGCCCGACGGACTCAATTTCTTCTTCCTGACCACTGCAGCAACCCTGTACCACAACGTTGGGACCATCCACACTTAAAAACTACCGGCCAGCCTAGCCCTCCGCTGAGCGACTACAGCAGGCCCAGCACCATCGCCCCACGGAACACCGCAAACGCCAGCAGACCAGCGATGAGCGGTGTCAGCATCCAGGCAGCGATGACACGGCGCGTAATCGCCGTATCGTACAGATCCAACTCATCCTCCTCACGGCGCCTCCGGTCCTCCTCCGTCCTTTCCTCGATACCAATCTCGTGACTCAGGGGCACCCGCCTCGTCGCCCGGCCCCAGCCGAGCCCGATGACACACATCGTCGCACTGATCGCCAGGCTCGCCGGGATGCCCGCCTGACTCAGCAGCGTGATGATCGTCGCCGCGATCAGCTCAACGATCAGCGCCGCCTCCAGCGTCAGACTGGTCACCTCCTCACCGATCGTCTCCATCGTCCGGGACCCCAGCAGGAACGCACCGGCACCGATCGCCAGCCCCGCCAGCACAACACCCTGCGTCATCCCGAGCACATCGGAGCCGACCAGCGGCGCCACAGCGTTCGCAGCGTTCGACGCACCCGCCGAGAACGCCATGTAGCAACCTACACCCAGGACCAGCACCTTCGCCCCCGTGTTCCGGCTGGCGCTTTCGAATTGCAGCACCTCAACGATCCTGTCGTACAGGTAGCGGCCGATCACCGCAGAGATCCAGAACGCCACGATGGCGGAGAAAACCCACCACATCGCCACTCTTCCCAGCAGCGACCAGTCAAGCACACCGAGGGCCGCCCCCATGCCGACGATCGCACCGACAGCAGTCTCACTCGTGCTGACCGACACCTTGAGGATGTTGCCGACCAGGATACCGATCCCCGTGAACAGCAGCACCGCGATCGACGCCGTCAGCGTGAAGTACCGGGGCTCGACGAACCCCTCACCCAGCGTCTCCACGACGTGGGGGCCGACGATCACACCGCCCAGCATCGCGAACACGGCCATCAGCACCGCCGCCTTGCGCTTGGAGATGATATTGCTCCCTGTCGCCGGGCCGAACGCCACACCGGTCGACGAGCCACCGATATTGACCCCGACGAACACAGCGACAAGGATACCGATACCGAAAAACAGGGCCTCCATACCCATCACCTACAGAAATGAAAGAAAAACGGTCGTGACCCGCCCGATCAACCGGGCAGGCTTCCAGACTGTTCCTGAAGCAGTTTGCCGCCAACAGGAGCGTTCGCAAACATCCCCTGATACATTAGACCGGCAGCCATCAGCGAACCACTCATCAACGTTTGACTCAGGGACAGAGAAGTCACAGCCCCCATGAGCGCCCCTGCAGTAAGACAGGCCGGAATCCCCAGAAGAATCTTGTCGTAGTATTCCATCGTCATTTAACCTAATTAGATATTGTTAATTAACAATTAAAAACCTTCCGGGATCATCGCTGTTTTATCTACATAACTTATGCATATTCAATCCTGCAGACAGAGGCGCAACCCGTGAGCTTTTTTATCCGAGCAGCCCGCACCTTGAGACAGAGAGGGATCCGCGCATGCCCAGACAAGAAGCCTTCAGCGGCGACATCCAGCACCTCCAGATCCTCGACAAGGACGGCAACGTCGACGAAGACCTGGAACCAGACCTCAGCGACGACGAACTCAGGGACATGTACTGGTACATGATCCTCGGCCGGATATACGATCAGAAAGCCATCAAAATGCAGCGACAGGGACGATTAGGAACATACGCCCCCTGCAAAGGCCAGGAAGCGGCACAGGTCGGATCAGCCTACGCCATGGACGACAGTGACTGGATGTTCCCTGCCTTCCGCGAGACAGCAGCCTACTTCGTGCGTGATTACCCCCCAGAAAAACTGACACAGTTTTGGCAGGGCGATGAACGCGGCTCCGCGATTGAGGGGCAGGACGAGAACTTCATGGTCTCCGTCCCCGTCGGTTCACAGCTTCCACACGCCGTCGGCGCCGCCTGGGCATCCAAGAAGAACGATGACAACATCGCAACCCTCGTCTACTTCGGCGACGGCGCCACCAGCGAAGGAGACTTCCACGAAGGCATGAACTTCGCAGGAGCCTTCAGCACACCGACAGTCTTCCTCTGCCAGAACAACCAGTACGCCATCTCCGTCCCACGTGACGAACAGACCGGGAGCGAGACACTGGCACAGAAAGCACTGGCCTACGGATTCGACGGCATCCAGGTCGACGGCAACGACGTCCTCGCCATGTGGAAAGCGACGAAAGAGGCGCTCCAGAAGGCCAGAAAGGAGAACGAACCCACCATGATCGAGGCCGTCACCTACCGCCGCGGCGACCACACAACCGCCGACGACGCAGAGCGGTACCGGGACGAGGAAGAGGTCGAATACTGGCAGGAACGCGACCCCATCGACCGTTTCGAAGCATACCTCAAGGAGAAAGACGTAGCGGACGACGACTGGTTCGAAGAACAGAAAGAAAAGGCCAAAGAACAGGTGAACGACGCCATGGAGACGGCCGAGAACGTCGAAGCGCCCGACATCGAGGACATCTTCACCTACCACTTCAAAGATACGCCACCAGAACTGCAGGACCAGATGCAACATCTCAAGCAGCTCGAACAAGAGCGTGATGAGGCATGAGTGAGATGAACATGGTCCAGGCGTTGAACCGCGCCATGCAGGAGGAGATGGAACAGGACGAGGACGTCGTCGTCATGGGCGAGGACGTCGGCGAGGATGGTGGTGTGTTCCGCGTCACCAAGGGACTGCACGACGAGTTCGGGCCCGACCGGGTCATCGACACCCCGCTCGCCGAATCCGGCATCGTCGGCACAGCGCTCGGCATGGCGGTCTACGGCATGAAGCCGATCGCCGAGATCCAGTTCATGGGCTTCAGCTACCCCGCGTTCGACCAGGTCATCTCCCACGTCTCACGGATCAGAAACCGGTCCCGAGGCGAGTACAACGCACCGATGGTCATCCGTGCCCCGTACGGCGGCGGCATCCACGCACCCGAGCACCATTCCGAGTCCACCGAGGCGCTGTACGCCCACACGCCCGGCATCAAGGTCGTCATCCCGTCCGGACCGGACGATGCCTACGGCCTGCTCAAATCAGCCATCCGCGATCCCGACCCCGTCTGCTTCTGGGAGCCGAAGAAGATCTACCGCGCGTTCAAGGAGGACGTCCCCAACGACGAGCACACCACCCCCATCGGCGAGGCCGACGTCAAGCGCGAGGGCAGCGACGTCACCGTCGTCTCCTGGGGCGCGATGCTGCAGGAGGCGCTCGACACCGCGGACAAGCTCGAAGGCGAGATCGACGTCGAGGTCATCGACCTGCGGACCATCTCCCCCATGGACATGGAGACCATCGAGGAGTCCGTCGACAAGACCGGCCGGTGCGTCGTCGTGCACGAGGCACCGCAGACCTGCGGCGTCGGGGCAGAGATCTCCGCACGACTGACCGAAGACGACATCCTGCACCTCGAGGCACCGGTCAAACGCGTCACCGGGTTCGACACCATCTTCCCGATGTACAAGCTGGAAGAGAAGTACCTGCCGGACAGCTTCCGGGTCGAGAAAGCGGTCAGAGAGGTCCACACGTTCTAGGACCGCTGACCGTGGCCCGCCTCAGCGGCGAACGTCTCCCTGTCACCACGGTACACCCGATCGAACAGCGCCTCCTCGTCCTCGATATCGTACTCCAGATGGTTGTCCATCTCCATCTGCCCCAGGATCGGGCGCCGCTCCCGGCCCCAGACCTTGACCCACTGCTCATCGCCGTCACGCATAGCCGCATCGTCAAGGTATCCCAGCACCTCGTTGTACAGCTCCTCGCCCTCCTCCTGACCGTATAGCTCATAGAAGTACTCCTCCAGCTCTTCCCTCCGCCACCAGACCGGGTCCTCGTACAGATCGTCGGCTGACATCGGCAGAATCCAAGCAATGGAGGCGGGATGTTTAAATATGTTTTGTTCTTCGGCGTAGAGAGAACAAACGTTAACCAAAAGCCTTTCTTCATACAAATTCGTAAACATCAGAACTCCGTCAGGTCTCGCTGCCCGGCAGCGTCCTCCAGCCCCGCCACCCGGAGCCCGAGTCGCCGAAACGCGGCATCCGTCTCGTCCAGCAACCGGTCCAGCAGGTCTCTGGCCTCCGACAGCAGGATCTCCCCGTCCTGCACGGCCGTCGTGAGCGACGTGGAACGCGTGTGCATCTGCATCCCCGTGTCGATCGCCAGCAGCACGACGCGGCCGAACACCACCTCGTGCTCCGCCACCTTCGCCAGCAGGTCGTCCGCGAGACCGTCGAGCTCTGTGGCCAGGCGCTCCCTGCTCCGGGTATCCTCCCTCAGCGTCGTCAGGCAGGAGAGCTGCTGCCGCTCCCGTTCCTCCACCGGTGCATCGTCAGCACCGCGTGCCGTCGCGATCAGCTCCAGCCCCCGCTGCTCGCCGAACTCTCTGACCATCCGCTGCCGGTCCGCATCCGCAAGCTCCTCAACCGATGTGATACCCAGCTCCTCCAGGCGTTCGACCGACTTCTCACCGACACCGTGCAGGTCGTCCAGCTCCAACGACCGCATGAACGCCTCCACCTCATCCGGGGCGACGCTCGTCAGACCGCCCGGCTTGTCCCGGTCCGACGCCATCTTCGCCACCAGCTTGTTCGGCGCCACACCGATCGAGCAGGAGAGATCGAACCGCTCCATGATTCCCTCCTGCACCTGTTCCGCAACCCTTACTGCCTCGTCGAACGTCGCTGCCCGCTCAGTAATATCGAGGTACGCCTCATCGATCGACGCCTGCTCGACCGTCGCTGCCGCCTCTTCGAACACCTCCGCGCGGATATCCGCCGAGACCTGGCGGTAGTACTCCTTGTCCACCGGGACGAAGGCCATCCCCTCGTCGGCGTCCTCCGCCACCCGCTTCGCCCGCTTAATCGGCATGCCCGCAGCGATGCCGAGTTCCCGTGCACCGTAGCTCGCCGTCGAGACCGCGCCCGCGTCCTCCGACCGGCCGGAATAGACACATACCACCACCGGGCCGTCGATCCCGCGGCGCCGCTGCTCCAGCGAGGCGAAGAACGCGTCCATGTCCACATGGAGGATGCGGCGAGGCATGGTCGGGGCTTGACAGAGGATATTTATACAACCAGCGGGCATCCCTCGCCATGGCCGAGGCCCCGACCGACAAGATCGAGCGGTACTACTCCACCGTCCAGCAGCTCTACAGGGGCGAGATGCAGCGTGCCAACCTGTGGCGGGAGCGGCTGGACACCACGACCAACTGGGCTGTCATCATCACCGCAGGCGTCCTCACCTGGGCGTTCTCAAGCCCTGCCAACCCGCACATCATCCTGCTGCTCAGCGCCGTGCTCGTCCTGTTCTTCTCCGTCATCGAGGCCCGGCGGTACCGGTTCTTCGACGTCTGGCGCAGCCGGATCCGGGTCATCGAAGAAAACTTCTTCGCACCCGCCGTCAACGCCGAACATTCCGTCAAGAGCTCCGAGTGGACCCAGGCACTGGCCGACGACCTCGAACAACCCGGCTTCAAGATCAGCTTCCTCGAGGCCTGGAGCCGCCGCGTCAAGCGCAACTACTTCTGGCTGCTCTCCGTCCTGCTCGGCGCCTGGATCATCAAAGTCGTCATCCATCCCTCCTTCACCCCCAGCATCGGCGGCTTCGTGCGGTCCGCGGGCAGCTCCGGCATCCCCGGCACCGTCATCGTCGGCGTGGTCGTCCTGTTCTACGGCCTGCTCGGCGGGCTCGTCGTCAGGGAGGAGCTCCGGTCCCGCGAGGCGAAAGGCAAGATGAGCTCCGAACAGCGGAAGGACTACGACTGGCAGGACGTCTGAGGGGAAAACCAATTTAACCGCAGAGGAGAGAGTACCTCCCGATGGCCCACACATTCCACGACCTCAACATCCAGTCCGCCCTCTCCAGCGGCGACGACCCACCAGAGGAGATCGCAGCGCGGGCTGAGACACTCGAACTCAACCGTATCGCCATCTCCGACTACCTCACCGATCATGAACACTACGAAGAGCTCGCATCCAAGATCGACGACATCGAGACCGACGTCGACATTCACACCGGGGTCAAGATCCGGGCCGACGACCCGAAAGAACTGAACGACAAGATCAGCGCGTTCCGCGACAGGGTTGATGTCGTCCTCGTGCACGGCGGCGACGTCCCAATCAACAGGGCGGCATGCGAGGACGGAAGGGTCGATATCCTGGCACATCCCGAGTTCAAGCGGAAGGACTCCGGCATCGACCACGTTCTGGCAAAAAAGGCAGCCAGCAACCGTGTCGCCATCGAGCTCAACTTCAAATCCGTCCTCAAGACGTACGGCAAACTGCGGTCCCAGATCATGAACCACATGCAGCGCAACATCCGGCTAGCGGAGAAGTACAACGCCCCAATGGTCCTCTGTTCCGGGGCACGGCGGGTCGAGGAGATGCGTCATCCGCGTGACATGGCCGGGTTCGCCAACTGCATGGGCCTTGACCTATCAGACGCCTTCGACCTCGTCGAGAAACACCCCCGCCAGATCATCCAGCGGGTCGAGGAAGCTCATTCTGACGAACAGGTCCGCCCCGGTGTCGAGGTCGAGGAGACCAGCCAGACAACGCTCGACGAACAGGGTGAAAGCGATGAGTGACGGCCTCCAGACCATCCCTGCCGCGCTCCGTCGGAAGGAGCGGTACATCCTGTTCAAGATCGAAGGCGACCACGACTTCGGTCTCGGCGACGTCGTCGACGCGATGTGGAAGGAACTGATCAGCTTCCTCGGCGAACAGCAGGTCTCCAAGATCGACCCGTGGATCATGGGCGACCTGTTCAGCCAGGACAAGCAGGTCGGCGGTATCCGGGTCAACAAGGACTACGTCGAAGAGGCACGGACCGCCATCGCCCTCATCGACAGGATCGGCGACACCAACATCTGCATCCACGTCCTCGGCGTCTCCGGAACCATCGAATCCGCCCGGGACAAGTATCTCCAGGCGCTCGACTAGACCATGCCGGGGAGATAAAAGAGCGATTACACCAGGAACGTCGCGATCTGCATCACCGGCAGCCCGAACTGGAGGATGCTTGCCGGGACCGTCAGCGCGCCGATGAACGACGGCACACCCATCACAGCGACCTCGGACACGTTTAAATCTGCCGCGCTCCCAAACGATTAAACAGGCACAGAACCCACATCGTGGTAGTATGCTCGCCGGTCTCAGCTTCCAACTCCAGCTCATCGTCGGCTTCATCGCGATGTTCATCCTCGTCTTCGGCGCGGAGAAAGCCGTCGGCAAGATGGTACGGATTGCAGCATACTACAACATCCCAGACGTCGTCATCGCCGTCTCCTTCATCTCAATCGGGACCAGCCTCCCCGAGATCGCCTCCCACCTCACCGCATCCATCGGCATCCTGACCGGTTCCCTCGACTACGAGATCGCATCTGCAACCGTCCTCGGCGCCAACATCGGCTCCGACGTCGTCCAGCAGACCCTCGTCGTCGGCATCGTCATCCTCGGCACCATCGTCATGAACATGCTCCGATCCTCCGAACTGCAGGGCGGCATAACCTCCAACCTGGGGAACACCCTCCAGGTCGCCCGTAACACGCACTTCGAGTTCTCAAAGAGCTTCCTCAAAAAGGACTACTTCCCCATGATCGGGACCACCCTCATGTGCATCGTCCTCGGCTGGGACGGCATCTACTCCCGGATCGACGGCCTCGTCCTCTTCGGCAGCTTCCTCGGCTACATGTACTACATCTACCACACACGCAGTGAACGGCTCGACACCGACACAGAGGAAAGCACCAACATCGTCCAGGACCTCCTCATCGGGATCGGGGCCATGGCGGCAGTCCTCATCTCAGCCCACGTCGTCCTCTCCGTCGCAGAGACAGTCGTCGCCAGGACCGGGCTCGGCGGCTCCCTCATCGGTGTCTCCACCATCGGGATCGTCGCAGCTCTCCCCGAGATGATGACCGCGCTCAGCGGCGTGCGGCACGGGGCCGAAGGTATCTCCCTTGGCACCTTGATCGGCAGCAACATCACCAACCCCCTGGTCGCCATCGGCGGTGGCGCAATCCTCTCCACCTACTGGGTCCCCCGCCCGCTCGTCCTCTGGGATCTCCCCATGGAGACAGTGACCGCAGCCATGCTGCTCGCCTACCTGCTGTTCGTCTCCGACAGAAAACTGGGCTGGAAAGGCGGCCTGTACCTCGTCGGCCTCTACGTCTTCTACATCGTCGTCAGGTTCACCTACTTCGCAGCCGACTGATGCTGGCGATCCACACGGAGCCCACGGAGGATCACAGCCGCCACACCGACAGCGACGATCACCGCCGCTGCCCGGTTGTCCGTCCGCGGTTCCCGGGGCCCAATCCCTTGCAAAAACTCCGGCCCTGAAACATTAATCCGGGGTTCCATGGCAGCACCGAGACTGGGCGCAAAGAGCACGAGAACCAGCACCAGCACCGCCAGGCGCATGACTGTACGGAGCATTATGCCTCAAGGGATATTAAACTCATGGCCCTGACAGCGCCAGCTTTAAGAGAACCGCGCGCCAACACTACCACATGGCCGGCAACGACGAACAGTACGCCGCCCAGTACAGCGACGACGAGAAAGTCCAGGGATGGGTCGGCAAGGTCGAAGACATAGCAAAACAGCTCAGCGCAGACTTCGAACCGTTCGACGACGAAGAAGAGCAGAAACATATCAAAGGCCCGGGCCTCTACGTCGTCTTCTACAAAGGACACGACATGGATGAGGACGGCATCGCCGAGCCCATGACCGGCGAAGGTAACGTCTGGCACGACCTCAGCGAAGACGACGACACCACCCGGTACATCCAGGACCCGATCGAGGAACAGTACGACGAATGGGAGGAGGCAGCGTACGACGACGGCGCGATCGTCGTCTTCATGAACGGCAAACTCCACCCCTACATGATGAACCTCTACACACCGCCCGAAGACGTGCGGGATGAGGTCAACTACCAGAACAAGGACGGCGGCACACGACACACCAGCGCAGCCCAGAACTCTGCACGTGACGAGATACTGACAGCCATCACCCTCAGCGAGGAACGAGGTGACGTCACCGTCTTCGAAGACGGGGAGGCCGAAGAATACGTGCGTGAAGAGTTCGCAGACGACCACGACATCCTCGCATGAGGCCGGACAGCGGACGCCGCGCAATTTATAAATATTGGTCAAGAACATGCTAGCAGTTCTCGAATCATGGTGAACACCTCATGCAGCTAGGCGGAAATGAAAATATGCAGTACGACCGGGCGAAAACGATCTTCAGCCCAGATGGACGACTGTTTCAGGTCGAGTACGCACGGGAAGCAGTCAAAAAAGGATCAACCTCCCTCGGACTCATCTACGACAACGGCGTCCTCCTCGCCGCCACGCGGCAGACACCGCAGCTCCAGGCGAGGAACCCGGAGAAGGTCTTCAAGGTCGAAGACCACGCCGCGGTCGCCACATCAGGACTCGTCGCCGACGGCCGCGTCCTCGTCGACGAGGCGCGTGAACGGGCACAGCAGAACGAGATGACCTACGGCGAGCCCATCCCGACCAACGTCCTCGCCAAGTTCCTCGCGGACAGGAAACAGATGTTCACACAGTACGGCGGCGTCCGACCGTTCGGCCTCGCCATGCTGACAGGCGGTGTCAACGACGGCACCCCCGAACTCTACCAGTCCGACCCCTCCGGCATCCTCAAAGAATGGCACGCCGTCGCCATCGGACGGGGCGGTGAAGACGCCAAAGAGATCTTCCACGACGAATATGAGGAAAACATGAGCGAAGACGAAGCCGTCGAACTTGCCGCAAAGACACTTGCACAGGTCGAAGACGCGACCATCGAACTCGAGAACATCGAGATGTGTCTCGTCGACGGCGACGACAAGTTCCGGCGGGTCATGCCCGACGACCTGAACGAGCGAGGCATCGAACTCTGATCCAGGATGCTGGAGGACCTCAAGCTCTCACATCTCCAGTTCGCCTTCGTCGTGCTCATCCTGCTGGTGATCGTCGGAGGGATATACTTCTACTCCGACCTCATCAACCGGGCGCAGCGACTGACACGGGAGAACTACGAGTGTGACAGCGTCGGGTCGCTCCGCACCATCAACCAGAGCATCACCAACAGGAGCCAGGCGCGGCAGTACGTCGCCAGCTACCTGCAGGAACGGAACATCAGCGTCAGCGCCTCCTCCCTGACAGCGTTCGCACAGGAGGACAGGTACCGTGTCACCGTGCCCGAAGCCCTGTACAACGGAGAGACCTGCACCTGGCGGCGGAACGGCACACAGCCGCCACAGTGCCTCGGCAAGTGGTTCGACATCACGAACGGGCGGCTCCTCATGCAGTACGAGGTGCCATGCTGATGGGACACTTCCTCCACCTCATCGCCGACTACGGCAACGGCGACCCCGCGTTCAGCGAGGTCATCCACCGGCTCACCCGCCACGACCCCGATATCACCGTCCAGCCGACATCCGTCAATCCATTTTCCTCCCTCGCCACCGGCTTCTGGATCGCCCAGTACGGCCTCCACAACCCCGCGTTCGACGACATGGGGATCTACGCCAACACCGCGCCCCGGCGCTCCGAGGGCCCGCAGCCGGACAACCGGGGCGAAGAACTGGTCTACGCAGAACTCGACAGCGGCATCCCCGTCATCGCCGTCGACTCCGGCTACACCTTCTCATTCGTCAAAGATCACCTCTCCACGTTCCGTGAGGTCAACGTCGCCGACAGCGGCTCACAGTTCCGGTCCAGGGACTTCTTCCCCGAAGCCGTCATCGGACTACTCAACGGTGAAAGCAGCTGGCTCGGCAGCGAACGAGATCAGGGCGACCTCCCAGAGCCACCGGAACGCCGGATCGCCCATATCGACGGCTACGGGAATATCAAGACCACAGTACGGCAGTCAGGAACAGACTTGGAACCAGGAGATAGGGTCAAGATCTCTCTCAACGGGGTAGAGCGACAGGCGCAGTACCAGAAAAACGCCTTCGAGGTCGAACAGGGCACGCTTGCGCTGGCGCCCGGCTCCGCGGGCGGCGACGACCCGTTCCTCGAACTGGTTCTCAGAGGGGACAGCGCCGCCGACACGTTCAACGAGGCCAGTGTCAGTGACACCCTCCGCTTCAACACATAAAAAGCTGCGAAGGCACTGATACACCATGGACTCCGACGACGCGATAAAGGTCGAATACAAGGGCGACAAGGACTTCGAGATCCTCGTCAAGCCCGATGAAGCACTCGCCTATAAGGACGGCGAGATCGACGACTTCGAAAAAGTCATCTTCGTCCGCGAGATATTCACCGATGCACGTGCGGCAGAGAAAGCATCAGCAGCCGATATCGAGGACGAGTTCGGCACCAAGAACGTCCTCGAGGCCGCCGAAAAGCTGTTCGACAACGGCAGCATGGAACTGACCACCGACCAGCGGAACGAGCTGCGGGAACAGACCTGGAACCAGGTTGTCAACATCATCGCACGTCGGGCCATGAACCCGCAGAACAACACACCGCATCCGCCGCAGCGGATCGAGAACGCCATGGAAGAAGCCGGCGTCCAGGTTGAGCCGATGGAGTCCGCCGAGAGCCAAGTCGGGGACATCGTCGACAAAATCCGGCCCAAGCTCCCCATCACTATGGAAGAGAAAGAACTGGCCATCAAGATCCCCAATGAATACGCCGGCAAATGCTACGGCAAGCTCAAGGACATGACACAGGTCCTCGAAGAGGAATGGGGTGACGACGGCCTCATGGCCCGTGTCAAGCTCCCCGCCGGGGCCAAGTCCGAGCTCGAGTCCGCGCTCAACAGCGTCTGTCACGGCGACCTCGAGATCCGGGACCTCTGAAACCCGGCCGCACACCGCCGTCACGTGTTTAAGCTTTGCTCACCAACACTGCCGCGGGAGCAACGATGGCAGCCATCAGGGAATGCAACGGGTGCGGCAAGAAGACCGATTTCTGGACAGAGATAGTCGGTAAAACAGCAGAGAGCGACCAGATGCAGAAGAAATGGCGCATCATCCTCTGCCAGCGGTGCGCCGAGCGCGAGACCGTAGAGAGCGCCATGGAACACGCCGACGAGCACGTCACCCAGCACTGCCAGAACGAGGGCAAAGCCTAATAACACTGGAGCCCGCCCATGTGACCCGATGGCGGAAAAGCACAAATACGTCCACCTCGCCAGAGACATCCGGCAGAGCCCGCCCGAAGAGGCCGCCGAAAAGCTCAAGGCTGTCGACCGGGAGACAAGCATCAACGCCCTCCGCGAAGTCGACACCCGGCAGGTCGCGGACATCTTCGAGGAACTTAGTGTCGAGACAAGCGCCGACTACCTCCTCGAACTCCCTCCCGACGACGCAGCCGACATCATCGGCGCGCTCAGCCACCGGTTCCGCATCCGGCTGCTCAACAGAATCGACAAGGACGAGGCCGAGGACATCATCGAGCTACTTCAGTACCCGCCAGACACCGCCGGCGGCCTCATGACAACCGACTTCATCTCGTTCTCCCCCGACACCACAGTCAAGGAAGCGCGGGACCACCTCCAAGAGAACTACGCCGACGCGGAGACCGTCTACTACGCATACGTTCGGGAAGACGAACAGCTGGTCGGCACCGTCTCACTCAAAGAACTCACCCTCGCCAGCTCCAGCAGCGAGCTGCGCGACATCATGACGACAGACCTCGAGACACTTGAGACAGACGTCGACAGCGAAGAAGTCATCCGTATCTTCGACCGACACCACTACCAGGCCATGCCCGTCGTCGAGGACAGCGAGATGCGGGGCATCATCACGTTCGACGACGTCATCGACGTCATGCGGGAGGAGGCCACCGAAGACGTCCAGAAATTGGCAGGCGGGTCCGGCCACGAACAGGTCTTCTCCAAGTGGACGTACAAGGTCCGGAAACGCGTCCCCTGGCTCTACTTCAACCTCATCGCCGCGTTCCTCGCCGCAGGGGTCGTCGCACTGTTCGAAGGCACCATCGCACAGGTCGCCATCCTCGCCGCCTTCCTCCCCATCCTCAACAACCAGGCCGGTAACACCGGGATGCAGGCACTCAGCGTCACGATCCGCGGCCAGGCCACAGGCGAGATGGAGTACAGCCGGATCCTCACCGCCGTCGGCAAGGAACTCGTCACAGGCATCGTCAACGGCGTCCTCGTCGGTGGCGCGATCGGCGCCATCACCTACTTCTGGCAGGGCAGCCTGCTGCTCGGCGGGGTTGTCGCAGGCGCCATGATCCTCACCATCATCGTCGCGACCATGGCAGGACTTCTCGTCCCCGTCCTCCTCGAGAAGACAGGCAACGACCCGGCGATGGCCTCCAGCATCTTCGTCACAGCCGTCTCCGACATCTCAGGCATCTTCTTCCTCCTGATCCTGGCACAGATGTATCTCGTCTAGGAGCCGTCTTGGAAGGCGTCCTGAAGCTCATCCAGCGCTGCATCGATCGAAGAATCCTCATCAAGCGCCTGACGGACCTCATCGATACTTTCACGGACACTTGATGACTCCTGGTCTCTGGTCCTGTCTGCGAGCACCTTGAGATCGTTCACATGTTCGTCGAGCTCTGTGTGAAGCCTGGCAACTGCCTCCTGAACCCGCCGAGCCCTGGCCAGGTGTTCCTCGATCAGTTCATGCGCCCGGTCTTCATCGTCCTCCTCCAACTCCTCCAGCGCCGTCAACAGATCTTTGCGCAGTACATCCATCCTGTATCACAGATAGAGATGCGGTAGCCACGGATAAAAACCTCCACCTCCCCGCCATCCCCATGGACGTCCACGTCGACCTGGCCAAGCGGAACCTCCGTATCGGAACCGTGCACCGTCAGCTCTCCGACATCAATATCCAGCAGCTGCGCCAGCTCTGTGACAGCGGCTTCGACGACAGAGCGGCAGAAAAGGCAATCCATGACGTCATCAACGACCAGATAACGCCGTTCCTCCGCGATGCAGGCATCGAGCCCTCCCAGGAGGCGATCGAGCGCGAGGTCAACGAGGCGTTCGATACGCACCTCTACGTCTACGTGGACCCCGACTAGCCGGTAGCGGAAGCAGCGGAACATCCACCCGCCCGCTTATATGGGCTCGAGCGTCAATTCCCCCCGTGACCCTCCGAACCGGCATCCCCTGGCTCGATAGAGACCTTACCGGCATCGAAACATGCTACCTCTACACCCCTCATACAGAGATCCGGCAAGCTCTCCTGCAGCGCGCCGTCACAACCGCCATGCGCGACGGACCGACCCTCCTCCTCAGCCCCGTCAACCAGAAGACCGGCTACTACAGCTTTGAACCAGACCGTCTCTTCCCCCACATCAAGCAGAAAGCAGGCACGTCCAGAGAGAACCTCACCATCCAGCGGGTCGACAGCCAGAAAGCAGTTACTGAAGGCTACTGGGCGGGCCTGGAGCACCACGACACCATCCTCGTCGACCGGCTGACCAACCTGCGTGCCGGCAAGCTGGGTGAGAGAGCACTCGAACGTGCAGCCGATGGTATCGACCGCAGCAAAGCCTCCTTCCTCCTCATCGACACCGATCCACCGTTCAGAGCCCTTTCAGATGCGATACAGACCGTGGAACGTCTCAGCTGGGACAGCTCAGGGCCCGTCAAGGAACGGATGCAGCATCCGGACCAGCCCCCACTCCGCGAACGCATCCGTCTCGACGGACAGAAAACACTGCACCAGTTCGCAGAAGCAGCCCTCCTCTAGCCATACTTCTCCTGCATCGCCAGCACATATCCTGCCTGCGCCCATCCCAGCGGCGCACCGAAGTAGTGCTTCCCCTCCTCCGTCGCCATCTCAGCCAGATTACCCGAAGCCGTCTGTTCATCCGCCAGGCGGTCCACCACATAGTCGCCGCGTTCCTCCTCCCCTTCATGGTAGAAAGCCGCCGCTAGCATCATATCGCCCGGCACCCAGTGCCCCCCTTCCAGGTCAAAGTCCTCCCAGTACGCGTCCACCATCGTGTCGCTCACCCCATAGTCCTCCGCCCACCCCGTCGGCCAGACAGCCGTTCCAAATATCGACGTTCGGGCCTCATGTGCACCAAAAGCCCCGAGAACAGTATCAAAGTCTCCTTCACCCGAAACAAATTCCTCATAGGTCGCATCACCCACCTGCTCCGCCAGCCGTTCATAGTCCTTCTTCTTCCCGAGTTCCCTCGCCAGATAATCGCCTTGACGGAACGCATCATAGGTATGGACCGCGGTGAAGATACTCTGCCTGATATCCGTTGGCATCTCCGCAAAGTCAGGTGTCGCAGCCGGGAGACCGTTATCGACCAATGATCCTTCCATATACTCCAGCGCATCTTCGACAGCAGGCCAGACCCGCTCCAGGAACTCATCACTACCGCCCGCACGGTACGTCGCCGCGACCGACTCAACGAAGATCGCCGGCTGATCGTTCTCGATCTCCACGATCCCCGCAAAATCACCGGTCGCATCGTAGCACTGTTTGAAGCCACCATCGCCCTCCTGAACCGCAGGCAAGTACTCACCCAGGAACGCCTCCGCTATCTCCTCCTTCCCCGCCCGTGCCATCGCCATGCTTATGAACGAAGAATCCCTGATCCACGACGGATAGTACATCGGCTGGAGATTCGGCGCAGCAGGGATGCTCCCTGTCTCCGGATCGTGCATCATCCCCAGCGTGCCGACCGCGCGACGGTACCGTCGCTGCGCCTGTTCACTCATCCCGTCGCGGCCAATACCTTCAAGCCAGTCATCCCAGTACTTTTCAACCTCCTCCTGGCGGTCCTCAGTACTCATAGCCCTCAGATCATCTGGAACAGCAGCCTCCTCACCGCCCTGCACAAAAACAGAAAATTCAGCCTCCTCCCCCGGCTCCAGCTCCATGTCAAAGCTGAGCGTGCCCCCCAGGTAGCGGCCCTCGAACTCATCAGCATCCAGCACGACCGACACATCCTCCACCACCTCGCCGACGATCTCCTCGTACAGCTCATCCCCCGGGACCAGCGCCTCGGCCAGCGGGTCGTCGGCAACCTGATCAGCGAGCTCGATCGCCGGCACCACCACCTCCGTTTCGTCCGCCGGGCGATCACCCGCGATCGCAAGCTCATACTGACCTTCCAGATCCTCCCAATGCAGTTCGTCGTCCGCCTCGATCCGGTTCCGGCTTGACTCCCAGACGACAAAGTTCTGCTGTGCGTCATTCACGTTCGCCCGGGTATAGTACAGGAACTCGCCGTCGACCGGCTCATCCGACCGGTTCCGGACCGTGAAATCCCTGACAAGCGTCTCCTCATCCGGCATCACGTAGGACGCCTCCTCAACATCCACATCGTCGCCCAGATGGTCGAACTCCATGATCCCCGTCCCCTGCCGGTACCGCATATCATGCCGGAACGGCTCCTCCCAGAGCCACTGCCGGCCCTCACCGAGATCGACACCTGCGAACCCTCCCTCCATCTCCTTCGCCCCTTGGAGCGGGCCGTCACCATGGGTGTAGTATGGGATATGGGTCGTAAAGCCGGTGTACGGGAAGAAAAGAGAGCACATCCTGCCCTCAGGGGTAAAGGCAGCACCGATACCGTCGTCCGGCGTCGAGACAAAACCCTCCGAGGCGCTGTACTTCTGGAACTCGTTCATCGTCCCGCCGTCCAGCACCCCCTGGACGAACACACTCACCTTCTCCCAGAACTGTTCCTCGTTGTACTCCCAGTCCAGCTCGTTCGACCCCTGTAGCACATCGACCCCGTTCGGCAGCATCTTCAGATTACGCCAGTCCACACGGGAGAGGAACTCCAGGCTGTAGCTCATGTCACCCATACTCGTCAGCTCCCAGCCCGGGTCCTCCCAACCACCCTCAGTCAGGTCATCGACAGCAGCCGCCGCAGAAACCGCCCCGAGCGTCTTCACAAAATCCCGCCGTGTCACGCCATCGCTCCCCATCATCCATTCACCATACCATCAGCCCTACTCCGTCAGCATCGGTCATCCAGGTCAAACGTGTGGATGGAGCTATAAGAAGCTGTAGGCAAGGGACCCCGGACGCATCACCGCTTCTTACTCCTCGATGTAGAGACGGGCATTTTGACCTGTCGAATCGAGACCGGTTTCGTAAGGCTTATCCAGACGCTCAAGCGTCTTCTTCACCTCGACAGCAATATGGTCCCCCCGGACCTGGCCGATGTGTTGCTGCTTGAAACGACGATCTATCTCAAGCTCGCCCTCCTCCTCCAGCAGATCGATCACATCGCTGAAGACCTCCGCCTTCGTCTCCCAGCCTCCAGAAACGTCGATACCCGACGCATCACCTCCCTCAGGGGCGTCCCACTCCAGCACCGCACTGTACATATCGCCGAGGAGCGTCGGATAGATGCTTTCAACATCCTCCTCCGACATGTATCCCCCAGTGTCCGGGTCAATCGCCTGTCTGACCCCAAAACTATCCTTCTCAGAATCACAGTAGGCCCACTGGCAGCCCTCCTCCGTCGCCACCAGCATGTCGCTCTCCGTCGCACCCATGACCCAGTACTCCTTCACCTCACCGTCATCCGTTCGGACCGACATGATACCTGTCTCCGGATCGGCCCGGTACTCCTCGACGTTCTCCGTCTCATAGCCCTCGAACGTCTCATACGCCACATCCCCGGCCTCCTCCTTCGCACGTTCAAGAGGATCAGTGATACCTCCCTCATAGAGAAGTGCCGTGAGCTGGCCGATATCATCAACCCCGTCCGCAAGTACCGAACTCCGGTAGGCCAGATCGCCCCCAGTCATGTTGTTACTATAGTGTAAATTTATTTATAAATATTGTGGTTCTGGTCGGCGTGGGCAGTACATACAGCACAGCAGTTAACACACGTCAACCTAGCGGCAGGATGGTTTAACACCGCCTTCCTCAGCCGTTCCACGGCGCGAACCCGGGATCGACCATCTTCGGACGCTGCTCGATGCTCCCTATCCGGTCCAGCTCGTCGGCGGTCAGCTCGAGCTTCTGCGACCTGAGGTTCTCCCGCTGCAGGTCCTGCGGCTCCGCCTTCGGGATCGCGACCACGTTCTCCTGCTGTGTTAGCCAGCGGAGCGCCACCTGGGCCGCTGTCGCGTCATGCGCCTCACCGATCTCCTGCAGCACCGGATCATCCGTCACCCGCCCCCTGGCCAGCGGCGCGTACGCCGTCAACGCCAGGTCATGCTCCACGCAGTAGTCGTGCATATCGCGCTGCTGGAAGAACGGGTGCATCTCCACCTGGTTGACCCGCACATCGTCCGCATGACTTCGGGCCTCGTCCAGCAGCGGCTCCGTGAAGTTGCTGACACCGATGTGGCGGACCCAGTCAGATCGCTTCAGCTCGTGCATCGCATCCAGCGTCTCCTCGATCGGCACAGCAGGGTTCGGCCAGTGCACCAGCAGCAGGTCGACATAGTCCGTCCCGAGCCTGTCCAGGCAGGCTTCTGCCGTCTCGATCACGTCGTCGTGGCGCAGGCGGTCGTGCCACACCTTCGTCGTCAGGAAGACCTCCTCCCGGTCGACCGCCGCCTCCGTGACGCCCCGACCGACGGCTTCCTCATTGCCGTACATCTGGGCCGTGTCGACGTGCCTGTAGCCCATCTCCAGCGCGTTTGCTACCGCTTCAGCGCATGCCCGGCCCTCCATCCGCCACGTCCCAAGACCGAGCGCCGGGATCTCCAGCTCACCGACCCGTTTCACAGGTGCCTGTTGCATGGTGCAAAAAGTGGCGCGCAGCTATTTCAAGCCAGCGGCGTTACTACCTCAAAGTAACATTTATAAAGTAAGGGTGCGCAGTACGGACCATGGGTCTCGACTACGACATCATCGACCACGACGACCGCCATACCGCAGGGGCACGGTTCTCCCTGGACGGCGGCGAGGCAGGGCTGCACGCCACGATGAGCGACGACTACCCGCCCAGCTCATCCGGCCGGGCACGTCTCTCCCTCAGCTACGGCGACACCACGTTCGAGGCCTACGCACGTGAGGGCGAGACACCGCATCTGAGAGTCAAGGACGACAGCTGGGGCGACACCGTCGACGGCTACAGCGGCGAACCCATCAGCGACGAGGCCATCGAGGACTGGAACGACGCGGCTGAGGCCGTCGAGTTCGCAACAGGCGACGTCAACGTCCACGCCGGCACCGAAGTCTTCTACAGCGGAGGCATCGACTGGAAGGAGGAACGCGCCTCAGAGGACAGGATCCAGGACGGCATCGACTACGACGTCGACCTGCACAGCAACACCTCCCGGGTCGAGGGGAGAGGAGAACTTGACGAGTTCGAACAGATCATCGCCACCTACAAGCCCGAACTGGCGCCGGTCGTCGAGCACGGAGCGATCGAGATAGCCTGGGAGCAGACCATCGACGCCTACGAGGACGAAGAATTCCTGTTCTGACCGTCACGGATAAAACAGTCCGCCGCGAGGTAGCACACATGATCCGGCAGAAGGACGGCATCCACTTCCAGCTCAATGACACCATCGTCGCGGACAGCAGGAGCGCGGAGGGCGACATCAACATCGTCACCCACGGCCACAGCGACCACGCACCGTCCAGCGACGGCAGCGTCGTCTGCTCCGACGAAACCGCCAGGATCGTCGAGGAGCGGAATGACATCGACGTCGAGCACGTGGACGGCACCGACCGGATCGAACTGCACAGCGCCGGCCACATCGTCGGCTCGCGTGCAGCACTGATCCACGGCGAGGACGACATCCTCTACACAGGCGACGTCGCCACACGGGACCGCGCCTACTTGGACGGCTTCGAACCTATCGACGCGGACGTGCTCGTGACCGAGGCCACCTACGGCATCCCCGCCTACACCTTCCCGCCGCAGGACGAGATCGAGGAGCGTATCAGGCGGTGGATCACGGAACAGGACCGCCCACTCTTCCTGTTCGGCTACTCCCTGGGCAAGGCACAGAAGATCCAGCACCTCGCCCAGCAGGCCACCGAACAGCCGATCATCGCGCACGGCGCCGTCCACGCGATGAACCAGGTCGTCGGACAGGCCACCGACCTCACGTTCGACGCCGTGCCGTACAGCGAGAACAAAGAATTGGTCGAGAACGGCCTCTTCGTCCTCCCGTCGCGACTGTCCAGGGCCGACTGGGTCGACGAGCTCGCCGACGAACTGGACGCGGTCAAGGCCGGGTTCTCCGGCTGGGCGGCACAGGACAGCTACCAGTACCGCGGCGGCTACGACGAGGCGTTCACTCTCTCCGACCACTGCGACTTCGACGAACTGATCGACCTCGTCGAACAGGTCGACCCCGACCGGGTCTACACCCAGCACGGCTTCGACGAGGCCCTGGCCTCCCGGCTGCGGAAGGAGCACCGGGTCAACGCCCGGCCGCTGAAGAAGAACCAGTCCTCCCTCACCGACTTCTAAGTTTTTAAGCCAGCAGCGATAACGTTGCCGCATGGTGCGGCGCCCCGATTTCGCGCTCGACGACGTCATGCAGCAGCTCGTCGGCGGTCGCAGATTTCTCGGTGAGAAATCTGCTCGAACAGCATTCAGAAGAATGCTGTGACTTCATCCTCGCCGGACCGTTCATCGTCACCGAAGAGGTCTGGACCCTCGCCGGCAACATGGGGGCCATCCACACCGCCATCGCCAACCTGCTCGTGTTCGGTATCGGCTACGGGGCGCTGTTCAAGGCAGACCGGGGCCGCGACGAGGAAGACGAAAACGACCTCCTCGGCATCCCGCTCAGGTTCATCTCACTGCTCCTCGTCACCTACGGCTCCGTCATCATCCTCGCTTTCCTGTTCACAGCACCAGAAACGTTCGGCTACGGCACCCTCACAGACTGGTACACCGTCCTCAGGGCGACCAGCGTCGCCGCGATCTTCAGCGTCGTCGGGGCAGCCACCGCCGACTCCGTCTTCTGACCGGCAGCTAAAAATGTTGCGGCCCAAGCAGGGTGCATGAGCGACGACGTCGACGAGTCACGGGACCACACACTGCCCGGCACGGACGGGGAACTCGACACCCCTGCGGTCGAGGGCTACAGCTTCGACGGAGACGTCTCCCTCTCAGAGCTGCTCGACTCCTACGAAACCACAGGCTTCCAGGCCACACATCTGCACGAAGCCATCCAGATCATCCGGAAAATGCAGGACGAGGACGCCAAAATATTCCTTACCTTCACGTCCAACATCATCTCCTCGGGACTACGGGAGACCATCGCCTTCCTCGCCCGGGAAGACCTCGTCGATGTCATGATCACGACATCCGGCTCCCTCACCGAGGACGTCATCAAGACGATGAAGCCCTTCCGGATGGGCGAGTGGGACGCCGACGAGGCCGAGCTCCGCGAACAAGGCATCAACCGCCTCGGCAACATCTACGTCGAATCCGACTGCTACGTCAAACTGGAGGAATGGCTGAACGAGGAGTTCTTCCCCGAGTTCTTCGACGAGGAGAAGCTTCGCACCCCGACAGAGGTCGCGGAGGGTCTCGGCGAACGGCTGGACGACCACGACTCCTTCCTCAACCACGCCGCCGCCAATGACATCCCCGTCCACTGTCCCGCGCTGACCGACGCCGAGATCGGTAACTTCCTGTTCTACTACCGCCAGGAACAGGACGAGGACATCGGCATCGAGATCCTGGACGACTGGGACAACCTCATCCACGAGGCGATGGACGCGGAGAAGACAGGCATCATCACCGTCGGCGCCGGCGTCCCCAAGCACCACGCCATCATGAGCAACCAGTTCCGTGGCGGGGCCGACTACGCCGTCTACATCTCGACAGGCATGGAAGGCGACGGCTCCCTCTCAGGCGCACCGCCGAACGAGGCCGTCTCCTGGGGCAAGATCAAGGAAGAAGACACCAACTACACCCAGGTCGAGGCAGAGGCCACACTCGTCCTCCCGTTGATCGTCGCCGGCGCGTTCAAGGACCTGGACTAGCTCGCCGCATCGGAGAACGTGTAAGACTGCTCCACCACGACCTCGTAGTCCGCGTCGACCACATCACCGAGCGCGTCCAGGTACTCCTGCATCTCCTCAAGGTAGTCAGGCGTCGCCGCCTCGGGCTCGTCGAGATAGGTGTCGTCGAACAGCTCGTCGTACGTGAACGTCCTGTCGGTGTCGTACCGTGACGGCCCCTCGTACACCGCCGTCTCGCCGTAGACGTCCGGCTCCATGACGTACTCCGCGACCAGCTCCTCGTCGATCCCGAGGTCCTCATCCAGGTCCAGCCCGAGCTCGTCCAGCGTGTCCTCGAACCTGCGGGTCTCGTACGGGTAGAAGTACCGGCCCTTCCGCTCGCCACCCGGCACCAGCCGGTTGGTCAGCGCCTGGGTCATGCCCTCGCGGAGGTCGTTCGGCGCGCTCTGCTGGTACTCGGACAGCAGCTCCGCCAGCTCGTCCGACACACCGAACTTCTCCTGGAACTCCTCGCCGAGATCCTTCTTCACCTGCGTGCCCTCCAGAATCTCGTGCGCCGCGGTGACAAGCTGCTGATCCTCCGGCAGGTAGAAGAACGAATCGTTCGCCACGAACTCGGCGTGCGAGCCGTAGACCGGATCGTCGTAGAGCCGGGTCGCGGCCGGCACGTTGTCAGGGAGCGACGGATCGACGGTTATGTCGTCGAAGACATCAGAATCAAGCCCTGTAACATCTTCTGCCTGGTCCAGCGTCTCCTCGATCGTGTCCGTCGACGCTGTGTCGCTGCCGTACCGGCCGTGGCTGCCACCGAGCATGTATGCCTCCTTCACGCCAGTATACAAAAAACGTCGGGTCGTCAGGATTTAAATTGAGCGAACCCCTATACACCGCCATGGGGATCATCGGGAGCATCACCGGGTTCATCGGCTGCGGTCTCGTCACCACCGTCATGAACCTGTTCACAAGTATCACCACCGGGCTGCTGGGTAGCTTCGGTGGCGGCAGCATCGGCGGCTTCCTCCTCCCCGGCATCCTGCTCCTCATCCTGTTCCAGTTCTCAAAGGGTCACGCGATCCTCCTGACACTGATCTTCGGCATCTCCATCGCGATGTGCGGCGCTTCACCCATCTGAGCTTTCAGCATCGCGCATATGCACGTCACGCTGCGGGAACGGGATCTCGATGCCTTCCTCATCGAGGCGCTTGTAGATCGCCTGGTTCAGCCTGTCCCGGGCCACAACGTCCTGCAGCGGTTCATCCACCCAGCAGAGAAGTGAGTACTGCAGCGCCGAGTCTCCGAACTGCCTGAACCGGGTCCTGGGCTCCGGCTCCTCACGCACAGTCTCTTCCTGTGACGCGATATCGAGTAACACCTCCTCAAGCCGGCCGATATCAGTGCCGTACGCGACACCGACCGAGACATCGATCCGCTTGTGCTGCTCAGGGGCTGACTCGTTGACAATCCGGGCGCTGTTCAGCACGGAGTTCGGCACGGTCAGCAGCACGTCATCCCTCGTCTTCAGCGTCGTGCTCCGTATCCCGACATCCGTCACCGTCCCCGCCTGGCCGGAGTCCAGCATCACGTAGTCCCCGATCTTGTACGTGTCATCGAAGTACAGCGCCAGCCCGCCGAAAAAGTTGGCGACCGTGTCCTTCGCCGCGAAGCCGACCGCGATACCTGCGATGCCGGCAGATGCCAGCAGCGGTGTTACATCGATGTTCCAGTAAGTAAGAAGGGCGAACAAACCGCCGAGGAGGATGACGAACGTCCACAGGTTCTCGAAAACAGGTGCGAGATCGCTCTTGAACCGTGCATGCTGCTGCGACTCCCGGACAATATGTCGACCCGTCCGTATCAAGGCCAGCGACCAGTACACCGTCACGATGCTCAGGGTGCCGGATTCCAGCACGAAACGGGTCAGCCCATCCAGCACAAGCACCTTCGCCGACAGCATGATGCCGACCAGCGCGACCGAGAGATAAAGCGGGCGGCGGATATGGTCGTGGATGATATCATCGATACTGCTATCCGTCACGGAGACCGCTCGACGTATCAACCGTCCCAGTACGACCTGGACCGCCTTTGCCCCCACCAACGAACCCGCAACACCGAGAAGAAACTGCTGGACCGGGGGCAAAGAGGTGAACGCAGGGAGCATACCTTACTACACACAATGCACCAATAAAAACCTGGCGCCGTCAGCAGCCCATTTTATTAAATACTCGGCTCCAGTGTTTGGCACCATGCGGCGGTACATCCTCTCCCTGGTCAACACCATCCAGAACTGGGCAAGCGCGAGCAGGGTTGAACGGGAGCACGTGCGTCGTTCATTCTGGATTTCCCTCAGCCTCCTCCTCATCCCTCTCGGCTCAACGGCAGCATTGTTCGCTGCTTTCCATGGGGAGAGCTGGGTCATCTACATCGGATTCGTCCTCTTCTTCTCAGGTTACAGACTCGCCCAATACGGGATCTATGAACGGAAAACAGGTCAATGGCTCCCGAAACAACCAGTGCGGCTTATCACCGATATTGATATCCTGAGCAAAGAGACAGCGATGATCTTGGGAGGCGGGGCCGCGATCTCCTACGGGTTCAAAGCCCTGACACAGAGCCTCACCGCATCCCGTCCAGCAGTCGCCATCGGGGCTGCCATGCTGATACTCGCCGGCTACATGGTCGCGCACCTGGCGACCAACAACACGCTGATCTAAGATGACACAGACATCCCAAAGCTATAACAGTAAAAAACGGGCACTCGGGTTCTACGGAGGGCTCGCAGGTCTCAGCATATCGATCGCATGGGGGCTCCTCGCAGCGAAACAGGGACACCCCCTCCAGGCCTGGACGTCCATGACAATCGCCTGGAGCGGGTACCTGGTCTCCCACTACGCCGAAACAGGGCGCTGCATCGATCCCAAGTACAGAGAGCCACAGGTCCCTGAGGACACCAGCAACATCAGCGGCTCGCTGATAGGGATTGTCACCCTCCTCATCGGCGTCATCGTGGCAGCAAACGGACTCCACAGCACCGACTTCCTGCTCACCGTCCTCGGGTCAACGCTCTTCGTCGCCGGCTACATGATTGCGCACCACTCGATGACCGACCTTCTCCTCTAGGCATAGGTCTTCCCGACCTGTTCGCCCTCATCGACCTCTTCCTCGAGCTCATCGAGCGCATCCTCAAAGTCATCCATCGTCACGCCGCGGACCTCATCGCCTTCATCACGGTCGAACGCATACTCAGTCGCCTCCGTGACCAGGTACTCCAGATCCGCGCCCGTCTTACCCTCGGTCGCTGAAGCGAGCTCATCGAGGTCGACATCCTCGGTCAACGGCTTATCCTCAGTGTGGATCTCCAAGATGTCGCGGCGTCCCTCGTAGTCCGGGGCATCGACCTCGAACTGCTTCTCGATCCGTCCCGGTCGGAGCAGCGCGTCATCGACCTGGTCGAGGCGGTTGGTTGCCGCCATGACCGTCACGTCGTCCATCTCCTCGAGCCCGTCGATATTCTCCAGCAGCGTCGCGACCGCGCGGTCCATCACACTGTTGCCCGCATCGCCACCCCGCTGCTGGCCGACAGCCTCGAACTCGTCGAGGAAGACGATCGAGTGCTCGTCTTCTTCCTTCGCATCCTCAAAGATCTGGTTGACAGATGCCTCAGTCTCACCGACCCACTTCGACGTGAAGTCGTTGATGCTGGCGGAGTAGAACGGCATGTCCGCCTCCGAGGCCAGCGTCTTCGCCGTGAGCGTCTTCCCGGTGCCAGGCGGCCCGTACAACAGGACGCCGCTCGGCACGTCGAGACCGTATTCCTCGGCCTTCTCAGGGTTCTCGATCCTCTCCAGCAACTGGGACTGGAGCGTGTGCTTGACATCTTCTAAGCCCCCAATATCGTCCCAGCTGTAGCCGTCCAGCTCCTTCCGGAACCGGGACGAGGAACTGTTCTCCTCATCCTCCTCGATCTGGGCGTCAAGCGCCTCGTACAGCCCCTCGATCTCCTCCTGTTCCGTCGAATGGATCGTGAACGCAATATTGCTACCCTTCCCACTGACATGAAGCTTCAACGGGCCTTCTTCGCCTTCGATGTCGAAGTGACCTTCGCTGTAGAACGTCTCACCGTCGCTGGTCATCCCCTGCTTGACATCACCCGACCGCTCAACGTTCTCCTCACCGTACAGCTCCTTGAGCCCCTCTTCCAAATTAGTAAACGCACCAGGCTCACTGTATGCCGTCGAAAAGGTAATCGTGTCTTCGTCCGCAGGCAGGAAACGGGCATCCTCATCCTCATCGTTCCGGACGAGATCATAGACATCGATGACCGGGTCCACTTGATCTGCCTCGATCCGGATGTCGAACTTACCGCCCCCGCGGGCATCCTTCTCGGAGACGTACAAAGAAGCGCCTTCACCGATATCGATGTCAACTGTCGCTTCCTTCAGGTATTCTCGCCCGTCAGGTAGGACACCGTCCTCATAACGCTCCGTGCGTCGGTCCTCATACGCTGAGAAGGAAAGATTCTCCTCACCGTACCGTTGCTCCAGCGACTCGCGGAGCCCTACGAAGTTCTCTGCCCCTTCAACCGTCTCCGTCAACACCTTGTCCGGATTTTCGGGAATTTTAATCACCTACGCCCTTTAGCAAACATTTGTTAGGATAAACTAATAAAAACTTAATGGGTCTTGCAGCATCGGGAGTTAACAGGTGTGAAGAAAAACGGCGGCCAGGCACACCCGGGATCGGTCGGGAAAGACGATCCGGCACAGATAGGAAAAACAGACTGCAGATCCTATGAACCAGGGCCGATGTCACAGATACCCGGCAAACGCCTCGCCCCGGTCCGTCAACTCGTACGTCTCCGCGTCGAACAGCTTTTTCCGCTGCAGCGAGCCGGCAGCACCAGCATACCGCGGATCAGTGGACGTTTTCTCATCGAAACTGCCGTCCAGGACCGCATACATCGCGTCCCGCTCCAGCAGTGTCGTCTCCTGGTAGACTGTGATGCCTTCCAACCCCTCCGGCACCTCGTCGAACACGGTGCCCTCGTCGACCACGAAGCCGTAGTCCTGGTCCACCTGCAGCTCGCCGACGGACGCGCCTGAGAGATCGAACTCCTCGACGGCCGCGTCCTCCACGTGCAGCAGATCCACAGCCGCTCCCGAGAGATCAACCGTGTCGAACTCCGCGCGGGAGAACTCCGCCCGGTCACGGACCGCTGTCCCGCGGGCGATGAGGTCGTCCCCGTCCGCGCTGCGGAGGTACAGGTTGTCCATCGAGCCGTGCGAGACATCGACCTCCGCGTCAAACGACCCCGACCAGGCGTAGACGTTGTCCTCGACCTCGACACCCATCATGTCCAGCTTGCGCGCATCGAGATCCACAGAACGCATATCCACGCCGCCGACAGACCGCCGTGGCATGCCGAGATAGGCAACATCGGCCTCCTCGTGCCCCAGGTCGATCTTTTCGTCGGTGTCCTCGTTCAGCTGGACGTAGTCGGTGTCGTCGAAATCAGGCTCCATTACGAACCCCGCCACCGGTACGGCCTCCGACACTTATCAACCTGTCCACGCGCCGGAGAACCAGCTCACACGTGTGAACCTGTCAGGTCGAACACCACTCCGCGTACTCAGAGTCCTTCCGGCGGAGCAAGGTCGTGACGTACCCGTTCTCCATCATATCCTGCTCCTCGACACCGACTGAGGCAAGCACCTCCTTCGCCTCCTCGACCGACGTCTGATCCGGGTCCAGCTTCACCTCGATGAAATGGCCGAGATCCTCGATCGAATCGATGTGGAACCGCATCCCGTCCAGGCGGTACGAGCGGCGGGTCTTCGACACCTCAAGCACCCGGTCCAGCCCCATCCGCTCAAAGATCTTCTTCGCCGCCTCAGGGTCGTTGATGATCGTCTCGTACTCCTCCCACATCCCGTCCTCAAGCTCCGACTTGTAATTGATCATCATCGTACTGTCCTGCTCACGGACGCGGACCAGGAAGAACCGGCCAAGATCCTCGTACAGATCGATCAACCCGAAATACGTGTCACGCTGCTCGATGACATCGATCTCGCGTGCACCCGCCTCCTCGATCAGGCGTTCCGCCACATCGTCCGGATCATCGATCGTCGCCCGCAGTTCCTGTTGTGCCACCAATCATCACCTGGATGGCAACCCTTGTCCGGGCAGACTTAAAAGCCTTGTCAGGGCCTGCAGCCCCCCCTCACATCCGTGCATCGAACCACGACAGCGCCCGCCGCACCGCCTCGTCGTCCGCTGCATCGCCGAACCGGTGGCCCTCCCCGTCGAACATCACGTACTCCTTCTCACAGCTCAGTGCATCGAAGAAACGGCGGGACGACCCCGGATCCACCACATCATCCTCGCCGCCGTGCATGATCAGCGTCGGCACCGCGATGTCCTCCACGATCGCCTCCGTGCTGTACCCGTCAAGATCGTCCAGGAACCGGTCATCCACCCACTTCCCCGGCAGCTGCTCATACCGGCCGTCCTCCTCGATCGTGCTCCGGATATCGTCCAGCACCGACAGGAACGTCACCGGCGCCCGCAGCGCCAGCGCATCGATCCGTTCGTCCCGTGCAGCAGCGTGCAGCGCCACCAGCCCGCCGAAACTCGAGCCGTACACCCCGACCGCTAGGTCCTCCACCTCATCCACGACCCGGCGGAGATCCGCTATCCTCGTCGACAGCGTCGCCTCGTGGAACTCGCGTGACGACTCGTTGTTCCCCCGGAAATCGAACCTGATCGCGAGGAAGCCCTCCTCCGCGGCCATCGTGGCGCGGCGCTCATAGCTGCCAGCCTTGTCCGAGCCGAACCCGTGCGCGAACACGACAGCCCGCTCCGGCGCAGCGTCAGGGCGGTGGACCACTGCGGCGACCTCCTCCCCGTCGATCCCGAGGCAGCGTTCCTCCGTGCGCATGGGACCGACTTGGCCGGCCGCCGTTTTAAGCCTCACGGAGCCGGATTTTTAAACGTGGAGCGGGAAGGTCTTCCCATGCAGATCGAACGCATCGACGAGGAGGACTTCTTCAGCGGGCTCAACGAACGCATCGCAGACCTCGCCTTCGAGATCGAGGAGACCGCCAAAAAGATCAAAGAGAACCCCGACTCCTCCACCTACCACATCGACAACTTCTCCTACCCCATGAAGGTCATGCGCCAGCTCCAGCGTCTCAGGGACAAGGCACGGGCCTTCAAAGAGAACGAGGACGAAGAAGTCGTCTACATCCAGAAAGAAGCCGAAGGCGAGAAGCCCAAGTACTACTACCTCCCCAAGAGCGACTACGACAAGAGCAAGCTCTCAGAGATCGTCAAAAAGATGGAGAAACGGGAGGACACCGAAACCGACCTCGGCTACATCAGCTGACAAGCCAGACCAGCAGCCGCGGCAGCACCAGGTAGATCGCCACCGGGACAGCGTACAGCAGCCCGTACCGGTACCGTTTCTCGTACCGCCGCAGCCAGACCACCAGGAACGGCAGATTGAAGCACACCAGCCCCACAGCGAACAGCACACCGATATCCGGCGTCCCCGCAACCAGCCGCTCCACCGACGCCTCGACCGCCCCTTTCTCCGCCAGCGACACCGCCATCCGCCGCAGCCCGACCTGGAGCGCCCTGTCAAGCGAGAAAAACGCAGCAAACAGCGACGACCCGCCGACAGCGGCCACCACGTACCGGAGCCCGTCTCCAGACACCGCATCGAACACCAGCGCCGCCAGCACACCGGCAGCCATCGACACCGTGACAAGAACCGGGAACGGCCCCACAGCAGCACTGAAGCCGCTGTACGGCACAAGAAGATAGACAATGACCGCCGCAGGGAACAGGAAGACCACGAAAAGCAGCGAAAAGAGATCCTCCGCGGCGAACAGCCAGCCAGCGACCGCCAGGCCGAACACCGCGACAGCCGCAGAGAGCAGCCGTCCCGCCAGCACCGCCTTCAAACCGCCGAAAACCGAGACAGCAGTGAAAGCGAACAGCGAAACGTACAGCACAGCAGCGAACAGTCGTCCGTGGCCAGTAATCCTTTCATGCAGTGTCCGCAGCCGCTCCCTCAGGTCAGAACCGTTCATCCAGCTTCTCCTCCCACGTCGACATGATCTCCTCCAGTTCTTCATCCTCGAACCCGGCGAACGCCAGCTTCTCATCGTGGTGGTAGACCACATCCTCCTCCGGCAGCTGGAAGAACACATCGTACAGCCCCAGCGCGCCCGTCTTCCTAATCTGCTTGAACAGCCCTTCCAGATCCTTACGCCGGAGATAGAACTTCACAGCCGAGCTGTACTCAACATCGTCCTCCCACGGCGTCCCATCCATCTCCGTGTAGGCGAAATCCACGTCCGCCTCCCGCAGGATCGTCTCGAAGAAATACGGCACGATTGACGCCAGCGACATCTGGAACGCCTCCGGCAGCACGCCCGACTCCAGCACCAGCCACGGGATGATCGACACCCCGTCCTCCGCGTAGGAGACATCGACCGCGGCGAACCCGTCGTGTTCCTTCCATGCCAGCTCCGGGCGTTCCTCCAGCAGCTCGAACTCGTCCTCGCCGATCACCAGGTCGGTCATCCTTCTCCCTCCGGCCTGTGCGGCCTGACCTCGAACTTCTGGCCTTCATCCGCCGCCTCGACGTTCCCGAAGACCTCCTGTGCCTCATCCACCAGCTTTTGCGTATCGGTATCGAACCTGCGGGAGAAATGCGTCAGCACCAGCCGCTCCACGCCAGCAGCCTTCGCCACTTCCGCCGCCTGGCGGGCAGACGTGTGACCGTACCGGCCCTCGTCCACCAGCTCCTGTGAGAACGTCGCATCGTGCACCAGCAGGTCCGCATCAGCCGCCGCCTTCACGACGGACTCAGTGTACTCCGTATCGCCCGTGTACACGATCTTCCGGCCCGGCATCTCCTCGATCACATCGTCGGGCTCGATCGTCCTGCCGTCGACCTCCACCGTCTCACCGTCCTTCAGCCGTCCGATCTTCGGCGACGGCTCCAGCCCGAGCTCCTCCATCCGTGCGTGGGACGCCTTCCGCTTCGCATCCTCCTCGAACACGAACCCGACCGACGGCACGCCGTGGTCCGTCGCGAACGCCCGGACCTCGTAGTCATCGTCCGCCACCCGGTCGCCCGGCTCCATATCGTCCACAAAGATCTCGTACCGGCGGTCGAAGTAGCCCAGCTCCAGCAGGCGCTGCGTGAACTCCTCAGTGCCCTCCGGCCCGTAGATATACAGCGGGCGGTCACGACCCTCCATGCCCATCGTCTGCACCAGGCCGAGCAGCCCCGAGAAATGGTCCGCGTGCCAGTGCGTGATGAACACCTTGTCGATATCCATCAGCCCCAGCCGCTGCCGCATGATCGTCTTCTGCGCGCCTTCACCGCAGTCGAACAGCATCTTCTCGCCCTGGAAGTTCAGGAAGTTCGCCGACAGATCTCTGCGGGACGTCGGCACAGCGGACGACGTTCCCAGCGTGTAAAACTCGATCATGTGCCCGTCCTGCCTCCTCTCGCGAAGCTTCTTAACCTTTGTCCCCGTCCGGCTCCACCACGTACAGGTGGCGCGAAAGGCTCTTATGAACGTAGATCTCGAACCGCGGCTCCAATCCCGCCACATCGTCCCTGTCGCTCATGAACACCACGCTGCCGTCCGTCACACGGCGTGCCTGCTCCACAAACACCTCTGCGATCTGTTCGCCCTCCTTCCGCGACGCCCGGCCGTACGGCAGATCCGCCACCACCGCGTCGAACGTGCGGTCGACCGAGGCTGCCAGCTCGTGGACGTCACCCTGGCCTAGCGCCGCCTCCACGCCGTACGCCGCCAGGTTCTCCTTCGCTCCTTCCACCATCTCCGGGTCGACATCCCGGCCGTGCGGCTCCAGCCCGATCAGTCCCGCCTCCAGCAGCAGCCCGCCAGTGCCACACAGCGGGTCCAGCACCGACTCGCCGCGTGACAGCCCGGCCAGGTTCACCATCGCCCGGGCCAGCTTCGGGTGCAGCGACACAGGCGACGAATACGGGCGGAGATGGCTGCGTCGTTCCTCAAAGCTCCCCGTATCGATGTCCGCCACCTGCCGGGTCACGAAGAGCCGGTCCTCTGCCGTCAATGCCCGGAACAGCACATCCGGCTGCTCCAGGTCGACCTGGTTGTCCGTCACCTCCTCGATAAGCGCGCCCAGCTCCCCCTCCAGCTCCTCGTCCGGCTCGGCATCCAGTCCGGAGGCACGGACCGCGAACGAGCCGTTGAACGAGAGGTCCAGCTCCTCTACCGGTCCCAGGTCATCCCGGCCGCAGACGCACAGCACCTCGCAGACCTCATGGGTCATCGCCAGCCGTGAGAAATCCGCCTGCTCCGCCTCCACAAGGACAGCATCCTCAAACGTCTCCTCGACAGTATGGTCCGCTCCATCCGCTTCAAGGACCGTGAGGAACTCCTCGCGGGGAAGCGTCTCGTGTTCACCGGACAACAGGGCCAGGAACCGCATACCCGGAACTTGCCCTGCCAGCTTTTTAACAGGCCGGACCTTGTTTAAACCTGGCACGGGCACTACCCGCCATGCCCGAGAAGGTCGACCTCAACGTCGTAGGACTGTTCCTCCTCAGCCACATCTACGGCATCACCGCCGGCGTCATCCTGCAGCAGTCATTCCTCGCGCAAGGCACACAGGTCGTCAACCAGCAGCCTACGTCAGGCATCACCCTGTTCCTCATGATCGGTGTCGCCACCGCGCTCATGTTCCTCCTCTACCAGTTCGAACTCACCGGCCTGATCAAAGCCTGGCACCTCTCCGCCCTGTACCTGACCGCCCTCATCTTCTTCAGCGTCTTCTTCCCCTTCCTCATCGCTGCAGGACTTGCCACCGCCACGTTCGCCATCAAGCACTTCACAAAAGACTACTGGATCCGGAACGTCCTCGAAACCTTCTCCTACGCCGGGGCAGGAGCCCTGTTCGGCACCATGCTCGGCGTCACCCCCGCCCTCATCTTCATCGGCGTCCTCGCCCTGTACGACATCATCGCCGTCTTCCTCACCAGACACATGCTCGACCTCGTCGAAGGCGGCCTCTCAACCGGCACCTTCACAGGAATCATCTACCCCAAAGAAGGCAGTTTCGACACCATCTCCACCGATGGGGAGATCAGTGGCGACGGTGAGAACAAGATAGGTATCGTCGGGGGCGGCGACATCATCGTCCCCATGATGTTCTCCATCTCCCTCCTCAAACTGTACGGCCTCAGCGCAGCAGTCACAAGCTCAGTGTTCGCCGCCGCAGGCCTCGGGCTTCTCATCTACAAGGCAGAACAGGACACCTTCTACCCCGCCATCCCCATCGTCGGCGGCGCATCAATCATCGGCTGGCTCCTCGTCCTCGCCCTCTGAGCCGTACGGGAACCGCATCTTCTCGCCGCACTCCTCGCAGGTAATCACCTTCTGCCGGTTGTCCTCATCCAGCCGGACGCGTGCATTGTTGCCCGGCACCAGGTAGGCGCCGCAGTCCGAGCAGAACCGCATACGGTACTTCCGCGGCAGCGACAGCGTGTACTTCATCGCGATCTTCCGCGCCAGCTCCACGTAGCGCTCCGCGCGGTCCGGATGCTCGTCGTAGACCTCCGATGCCTGCTCGAAAAGGATATCGATCCGTTCCCGCGCGATCTCCTCTTCCTCCATCACGATCACAGCCGGAACTTGTCCCAGAGGATGAAGCCCGCCACCAGCAGCAACGCACCCGCCAGGACCTGCACGACATAGGCTGCCATCGACAGCTTCGGCATCGCGACCACAGCAGCGGCCGCGAACAAGAAATGTGAGATCGCAAGGCCCGCGATCCCCGCCAGCAGCATCTTCCACTCCAGCGGGAACTTGTCAGGGGCAAAGAAGTCGCGGTAAAACACGAACGCAAGCACTCCTGCGCCGATCCATGCCAGTGCAACAACACCGTAGAGCACACCCTGTGTCAGCGTCACAGCAGACCACCTGCAGACCGTCGGTACGCCTCAGCGAACCCGGCAAGGGTCAAAACCGCACCAGCAAGCAGCACCGTCGGCACAACCGTCGTCAGGCCGGGCGGGACGAATGGTCGTATCGCCGTTCCGAGCGCCGTTACTGCAAACCCGAGCGCGACAGCGTACCACTCAGCGTAGGGTTCCTGCATGAAGAACTCATCTGCAAACAGGAAGAGGAAGATAGCTGCAGCTAAGAACATCACACCTGACCCAACCGAAAGCGTTACGGTGAACCAATCCATGGATCGATCAGAACTGGGAGGAGAACATCCGTGCGAACTCCTCCATCTCATTGGTTATCTCGTCAACGACCTCAAAGGTCAGTTCACGGACCATCTGTTCCGTCTGGGGCGACAGATGGTGCTCGACCTCGACCTTGATCGTCTGATCTTCAGGCATCGTACACTTCCTTGCGTCGAAAACACACTTAAGGTTTTCCGCAGTCGCCCTACCGCTCCGGGCTATGACTCATAACGAGCCACCACCAGATCCTTCAGCGTGATGATGAACAACGGTCCCAGGACCAGCCCCTTCACACCGAACACGATCGGCCCTGCAACCAGTCCAAGGATCATCACGAAGAACGACTCATCCAGCTGCGTCGACCCGATATACGGCAGCAACATCGCCGGAAGCACCCCCAGGAACGTCATCTGGAACACCACCAGCCAGAACACCATCCACGGCTGGTTCTGCACAAAGTAGAACACCATCAACGGCCCCGTGAAAATGAACGAACCGATCCCCTCCAAGAACGCCGCCAGCCCGATCAACAGCCCCCACACCCAGTAGAACGGGATCGGATGACCCATCACAAACTGACCGATCAGATAGTACCCTGCCCCGCCGATGAAACCCATTATGATCGCCATCGTCCCGTAAACGACGAAAACATTCCTGATAAGATTCGTCATGGACTTCTTGACATCCAGAAGCATCTCAGCCTCCTCTTTCGGCAGCCGCTCGATGATCGCGACTACCCTCTCATTGATCCTATCCCCCTCCCTGTACAGGTAGTAGACCACCAGGAAATACGTCACCAGCTGTAGCACCACCCAGGGCAGCGACGCCGCCACGCTGAACAGCGCCTGCCGCATGTACCCGCTCAGCGCCGAAATCGACTGCGAGATATACTGCGAGACCATCGGAAGATCATACGGTGCCAGAACCGCATTGACGTTCGTGATGAGGAGCTGGGAGAGGCGGATGACCTCCACAACGACCGTTGATACATTCGAAACCACCAGATACACCCCTGTCGTCACCGCCAAGAACAGCCCCGACAACAGACTGAACTCCGCCACCTCCCTGTCCATGAATCGGGACATCCTGCGGACGAGGACGCGGAGCCCGTATGCCGTCACCGCCCCGATCACGATAGCATCAGAGAGCGGCATGACGATGTACACCGACGCCGCGAGAAGCACGATACCGAGCACATTCGACCGCCGTCTCATCACCTCCACCTTAGTCGTGATCGTTTATCAACATACGCAAGACTCTTAACCCAGCACCCGCCATCCATACCCGGTGACCGACGATGATCGACGAGATGGACCTCGGTATGGTATCGATGCACATCCTCCACCACGGCCAGGACCAGGAACTCGACCCCGGCTGGATGGCGGACGAACTCCAGGAACACGGCTACCAGTATGACCGCGACGAAGTCGAACGCGCGATGCGGAACCTGGTCGCCAAAGGCCTCATGGAGACCGACGAAGACCAGTACTGGACCACCGATCAGGGCAGCGACTTCCTCGCCGACATGAAACAGAAAGGCAGCGAACTGCAGGCCGAAGTCCTCCAGGCATAAAAATATCAGCGACCAGGAACACGGCAATGCTCGGCACACTCCTGCTGCTCTTCATCGTCCTGCCTGCCACCGACCTCTTCCTCCTCATGAAACTCGCCCAGTGGCTGGGCCTCTACCAGACACTGATCATCATCGTCACCACCGGCTTCGCAGGCGCCATCCTCTACCGGACCCAGTCCTGGCTCAACATGCGGAAGATGCAGGAGACCATGGCACGCGGCCAGATGCCGGACAAAGAACTCATCGACAGCATCCTCATCATCGCAGGCGCCATCCTGCTCGTCACCCCCGGCGTCATCACCGACGGGCTCGGCTTCCTCGTCCTGCTACCGATCACACGGCCGCTCGTCCGGAAGCTCGTCGTCGCCTGGTTCCGCCGCAAGGTCAACAGCGGCGACATCCAGGTCCAGATCGGTGGGAGCTCATTCTGACTCGAAGAACTCCCTGCACGCCCGGTACGTGTGGTACACATCCGCCTTCGACGACACCTCGTACGGCGAATGCATGCTCAGCAGCGAGAACCCGAGATCCACTACATCCGCGCCGCGGCGTGACAGGTACTTCGCCACCGTTCCCCCGCCGCCCTGATCCACCTTGCCCATCTCCACAGGGTACCACGGGATGTCTTCCGCGTTCAGCAGCTTCCGCACCTTCCCGACGAACTCCGCGTGGGCGTCGTTCGCAGCGTACTTCCCACCGCGACCCGTGAACTTGACAAGGGAAACGCCCTGGCCCAGGTTGATCGCATTCTTCTGGTCGTGCACATCCTGATACGTCGGATTCACCGCCGCAGCCACATCCGTCGACAGCGCCTCAGTCCTGTCGAACGCCTGGTAGACGCCCGAATGCGGCCGGTCGACGCCCTCAAGCTCCAGCAGCTCCGCGATGAACCGTTCCAGGAACTCGCTCTGCGCCGAGGTGTTCCCTTCACTGCCGATCTCCTCCTTGTCAAAGAACCCGGCGATCGCCGTCACGGACGGATCAGCGTCGAAGAACGCCTCCATCGTCGTGAACGACAGCCCCTTATCGTCCTGGCCGTAGGCCGCGATCATCGAACGGTCCAGGCCCAGGTCTCGGGGCTCCGTCGCCGGCACCGCCTCGAACTCCGCAGATGCCAGGTCCTCCTCCGTCAGACCGTGCTCCTCGTCCAGGTACTGCAGGATCTGGAGCTTCACCGCGTTCTCGACCTCATCGTCGTCGACCGGCATGTTCCCGACCACCAGGTTCAGTTCCTCGCCCTCGATCGCCTCCTTCAGCTCCTTCTGCAGCTGGTCCTTGCTCAGGTGCGGAAGCAGGTCAGGTACCAGGAACACCGGGTCATCGCCGCCCTCACCGATCACGATCTCGTGGCTATCACCGTCACCGTCGACCACGACCCCGTGCAGCGCCAGCGGCACGTTCGCCCACTGATACTTCTTGATACCGCCGTAATAATGCGTATCCAGCATCGCCAGGTCAGCATCCTCGTACAGCGGCTGCTGCTTCAGATCCAGCCGCGGCGAATCCAGGTGGGCCACCGTCATCCGGATGCCGTCCAGCAGGCCGTCACCGAGCTCCGCGAGCAGCACCTGCTTCCCGCGGTTGACAGCGTACACCTTCGTCCCCTGCTCGTATTCGTCGACCTCGTCCAGCGGCACGAAGCCCTCATCCTCCGCCCGCTCGACGATCTCGCTGGCCGCCTCGCGCTCAGTCTTCGCCTCCGCGAGGAACGTCTTGTACTCCTCCGCCAGCGACTCCAGCGTCTCCTCGTCGATATCCTCGAGCCATCCTGATTCCGCGTTGAACGACAGTTCTTCCTCCAGCTCCTTCAGTTCAGATTCCTCTGCCATGGTAGAACCTCGTACCAGAATGGGCGCGCCCGGTTAAAAACAGTTGCTATTCCACATCGTCCACACTGATGTCGATCCCCTTCTCCTTCATCAGCCGCATCTGACGCTTCACAAAGCCCTCCTCGTTGCTTCCCTTCGTCGCCACGAAATGAACCTTCGCATCGCCCTTCGGACGCATCACACGGCCTGCACGCTGCGTCGCCTGTCTTCGCGACCCGCCCTGCCCGCTCATGATGATCGTCGCATCCGCATCCGGGATATCCAGACCTTCATCCCCGATCCTCGAGATAATCAGCCGCATCAGATCGCCGTGGCGGAACCGTTCGATCGCCTCCTGCCGCTCATCGTGCGGCGTCTCACCCGTGATGAACTCGATCCCGAACTCCTCCGACAGGTTCTCCGCCTGGTCCAGCCAGTCAGCGAAGATGATCGTCTTGTCGCCCTCATGCCGGTCCAGCAGCTCCTGCAGCTTGCCGTGCTTCTCCGGGTTCTTCGACGCGATGATCTGCTTCTTGATGCCTTCCGCCTGCTCGTACTTCCTGCGCCAGCCTGGATCCCACGTCACGAAATGGATCGTCACGTCCGGCTTCAGCACGTGGCCCTCCCGGAAGAAGTAGCCCCAGTCACCGCCGATCTCCGGTCCGATCAACGCGAAGATGTCCTTCTCCTTCGAATCCTCCCGGACAGGCGACGCAGACAGCCCAAGACGTCGCTTTGACTGCAGATCCGCCGTCTTCCGGAACACCTTCGACGGGATGTGGTGCACCTCGTCGAAGATAATCAGGCCCCAGTCCTGGCGGAACAGCGGGGTCTTCGACGACGCGATATGGTACGTCGCCAGCGTCACATCGTTCATCTCCTTCGTATCGCCGTGGTACTCCCCGATCTGGTCATCCGTCAGCGTCGTCTTATCCAGCATCTCCTCCCGCCACTGCGGGATCAGCGAGCGCTGCGGCACCAAGATAAGCGTCGGCGCATCCACCTTCGCTATCATCCCTATCGACGTCACAGTCTTGCCCGAACCCGACGGGTTGGCAAGGACGCACGCCTTCCGCTCCCACGCCTCATCCAGCATCTGCTCCTGGTAGTCGCGCAGCTCACAGGTTAGCTCCGCTCCGATCGACTCGTCCACCTCATCGAACTCGTACTCGTCCTGCACCGGGTAGCCCTTCCGGATCAGCGCCTTCTTGATGGCCGCGCGGGACTTCGAACCGAAATCGATCCGTGCCTTCGTATCCGACAGACCCATCACCAGGTTCTCCTCCACCTCGTCGATCTGCTTCGCGTACTCCATCCGCTCCGCGGAGTCCGCCTCCAGCACGAACGCGTTGCCCTCGCGCTTGATCGAATAGATATGCTGGCGCTCGTAGACCCGCTCCACCCACTCGAAGAAGTTCGGGTAGTCGCCGATCAGGTCGCGGAAGATCGCCTTGATCTCCTCCAAGTCGCGGCTCGAGTTCCAGACATCCATGTCCTCGACCTGGAACTTGTACATCGTATCCGACGAACTCTCCAGGTGCGCGACATCGGACAGCTGCCTGAGCGTCTCCGGGTCGGCGTCGATCAGCACGATCTCCCGACTGGCCTCGAAGAAGAACACCTCCCGCTGCTCACCTGAATGCTCCTCAAAATCGTTCACGAACGTATCCGGGAGCTCGTATTCCTGCTTCAGGCGCTCCCACACATCACTGTCGATCGCAAGCCGCTCAGACATGGCTTCCAACCATTCGCAGCAACTCTTTTAACGGTGGCGACACCGCCGACACCGGCCAGGTTTACACTTGTAAATACGCCCACCCAGGGGTAGCAACCATTTTTTATGTCCAGTCCGACCGAGACTCCTACAGAGTGATCGGCATGGGACTGACCGCGACAATCATCGACAAGGAACGGGTGGACGACCAACGGGAGGACTTCTTCAACGACCTGAAAAAGGACCTCGAGAACCACAGCGACGGTCCCGCCTACCACTACACCCCGCGGTCAGACCAGGCAGGTATCGACCTCGACGACATCGACATGGACCTCGACCGGCTGGAGGAGAAGGTCGACGGCCGGCTCGACCGCGAGGAACCGTCCCTGCTCCGGATGCGGGTCGAACCCTCCGACGACGTGGAGTTCGAAGAAGGACAGTTCATCGGCTTCCAGTACGAACGTGAACAGGACGACCGCCCGCTCGTCCGACAGTACTCCATCGCCAACTCATACGACGACTACCAAGAGACAGGCGAGATCGAGCTGTTTGTCAAGCTGGTCGAGGACGGCAGATTCACCCCTGAACTGTTCGACATGGACGAGGGCACCACCCTCGACATGATGCCGCCCGCCGGCCACTTCACCATGGACGACAACGAGAACGACCGCGTCATGATCTCGACAGGGACCGGGGCAGCGCCGTTCGTCAGCATGGTCGACGCCATGTACGACGTCCCCGACGCCGACGACATCCAGGACGACCACGAGCAGGACAGCTGGCTGGTCTACGGCACACGGTGGGAGGACGACCTCGGTTACAAGGACGAATTCGACGCCATCGACGAAGCATACGACAGCTTCCACTTCGTCCCCACCCTCAGCGCCGAACCTGACTGGGACGGTGAACGCGACTACGTCCAGGAGGTCGTCAGACAGCGCGTCGAGGACGGCACCTTCGACGACGATACAGAATACTACATCTGCGGACTCGGCGAGATGGTCGGCTACACCGCACAGATGCTGACCGGCAACCAGGTCGACGGCGCCGACGAGATCCCCGACGAACAGACTCTCGACGACCCGATCGACCCCGACAACGTCAACTTCGAACTCTACAGCTGAAACCCGGCCGGAAGAAACGGTCCTTCAAAGGGAGGCGCTACGACCCGTACTCGTCCAGGAACTCCTGCACCTTCTCCTCGATAGCGTCACGCGCCTTCCGGACCTGCTTCAGCGATTCCCCCTCCGTCGACGGGACACGCCAGACAACGTTCTCCGCGTCGAAGCCCTCCACGTTGACACTGCTGGCCTCGAACCCGATCGTGATCAGCACATCAGCGTCCGCCAGATCCTCTTCCTCCATCTCCCGCGGCACGATCCCCGTGATGTCCAGGTCCGTCTCCTGCATCGCGCGCCTGACCTCCTCCTGGACCGTCCCCGCCGGATCAGTGCCGCCCACAACTACATCGATGGCCGTTTCCAGCTGGCGGCGGTGCAGCTCCCTGACAAAGAACGCGTACGCCATCAGGCTCCGGCCACTGTTCCGCTTCGACAGGATCGCGACCTTCATACAGGGACGTTGGACGCGGCCGCCTTTCAATCCAGCGGTCAGTACACCGCGTTCACGATCGCCTCATCCAGGTCGTCGAACCGCTCCAGGTATGCGCGGCGTTCGGCCAGCAGCTGCTGCCGTTCCTCCTCGAAGTCGTCCAGCCGCTGTTCCGGCAGGAACTCGTCGACATCCAGGCCCGGCACCTCGTCCGGGACCTCCAGCGACACCTCGCCGCCGTCAGGGTCCTCGTACGTCTCCTCCTGCCAGGAGACCTCGCCGCGCGTGACCGCCTCAAGGATCGACACCGTCTCCGTGACCCCGATGTCCCTCCCGGCGACCGTCCCCGTGTTCAGCAGATACGTCTCCACGTCGTCGTCCGCGATCAGCTCGTGGAATCGGTTGCCCTCCGCGCCGCGGGAGCCCATGATGAACGGGTTCACCCCGACGACGCGGACCGCCTCGCCCCTGCTGTCCGGATCCGCGGCGCCGGTCTCCACCGACTCTCCGAGCATGAACGTCGCCGCGGCCTGTTCGTCGTCCAGCCGCGTGATCGGCGCCATGTACGGGTTCCGCGTGATGAAGAAGTACTGGTCCACCGACCCCATGTTGATGTCCTCCGAGGCGCTGGCCAGATCGTCACGCAGCACCACGGCCCGGCCGTTCGACGTCCGGGAGCCATCAGGAAGCTCCTCCGCATCGAAGTCGACCTCGCCGTCCTCGACCGCGACGTTCTCCAGCACCGCATCGGTCGACGTCGCCGCATCGTACAGCTCCGGCTGTTCATCGTCCAGCCCGTTCGTCTTGATATAGAGGCCGCGTCCCTCGCTGCCGTTGAACGCCAGGCCGTCCTCCGTCGGCATCAGCGCGCCGACATCGTCCCCGATCATCTCCGCGGACTCGGGCTCGTCCAGCCAGAAGCCGTGCCCGGTCAGTGTCGACTTGCCGGTGCCGCTGAGGCCCTGGTAGACCTGGCCCACCTCCCGGAGCTCGCCGCCGTCCTCGATCGTGACGCGCTTGGCCCCAGCGTGGACGCCCAGCCCGCCCTGCTGCTTTGCATCGTACATGAACTGGCGGAGGAACGACTTCTTCGCCTCGCCGGTGTAGTCGCTGCCAGAGACGACCGTCGTCCCGGTCTCCGGGTCCGCGACGATCTCCAGCTCATCCCTGTCCGGCAGCTGGACCGTGTAGAAATCAGGGTCGTCGGCCTCGACCGGCTCCATCAAGTTGGTCAGCGACAGCGCGATCCGTGCCTGGTCCTTCGGCACGAAGTAGCGTCCGACGGCCGCGTTCGCCGAGTCCTCACCGACCCTGACATCGACACAGACCATCTCTTCGTCATCCAGCGCCTGCCCGACATCGTCCCACAGTTCGTCCATCGCGCTGTCATCGATATCGTGGTCGACCGTGGTGCGGGTGTGGTCGGAGCTGCGTGACTTGTACTCGCTGATGTACGACGGGCTGCCGTACTCCGTCGGCCTGTCCAGATGCGAGGAGTACTTGAGCAGCTGGCCCTGGGTCGGGTTGTGGACGATGTTTGCAGCGTCAGCGGGTTCAGGGAGGTCGTCGGGCGTGAATGATTCGTCGGTCACGGTCGATCCCTTGGACGAGAACTTCCTGTAATACGACGTAATACTTCGTATTATTTAAACCTTCGGTCGTCGTGGAGCCGCTCCAGCGCCGCCTCCAGCTCCGAACGCGGGCCGGCAACGAGATGCGAGCGGCAGTCGCAGTCCGAACAGCCGAAGTCCGGTACCGGTTCGCCGGGCAGCGACCGGGCGACCCGGCACTCGATGTCCTCACCCTCCGTGGCGTAGACGGCGGCCAGCTCCGTCGCACTGTTGTCGGCCAGGTAGTCAATATGCCAGTGCGGCTGCTTGACACCGTCCGCGAAGCTCTCACGGTGGCGGTCGATCCGCGCGAACCCACCGGGCCCGAACGCCGAGCCGCTGTACACGTACCAGCCGTCGAACGACAGCCCTCCCAGCGCCCCGACCTCGATCTCCCGCGGACCGTCCACTGCAATCAGCAACGCATAGCTCCCCTCCGCCATGTGAGAACAAGGCGGGCGGAACCTACTTCAAACTTGGCGCGAGACCTCACCCCATGGACATCTACTTTTGCGGCTCCATCCGGGGCGGGCGGGACGACACCTCCCTGTACCAGCAGATCATCCAGCTGCTCCAGCAGCACGGCACCGTGCTCAGCGAACACATCGGGGACGAAAACGTCGAGGACGACGGCGAGCAGGGCATGACCGAGGACGAGATCCACAGCCGGGACCTGGACTGGCTACAGCAGGCCGACGCCATCGTCGCGGAGGTCACCACCCCGAGCCTCGGTGTCGGCTACGAGATCGCCAAGGCAGAGGAATGGGGCATCCCGATCCTCGCACTGTTCCGGCCCGGCAGCAGTCACGCACTGTCGGCCATGGTCCGTGGCAGCGACGGGACACGTGTCCACGAGTACAGCGACATCGACGAACTCGCACAGCCGATAAGCGACTTCCTCGACCAGGCATGACCAGGGTGAAGCCGTGACACACGAACTCCAGCACTTCCTGAAACAGCGGCACAACCTGGAGAGCGTCACCAGCGTCGACAGCATCCAGCCAGCCGTGGAGACGATGGACGCGATCGGGAACCCGCAGGACAACTTCCCCGCGTTCCACGTCGCCGGCACCAACGGCAAGGGCTCCACCTGCACCTTCATCGCCCGCGTCCTCGAACAGGCAGGCTACACGGTCGGGCTGTATACCGGGCCGACGGCACGGGGCTACCTGTATGAATTTCAGATCGACGGCGAGCCCATCCCGGAGCAGACGTTCCTCGATCTGGCCGACGAGATCGACGCCGTCGCCGACCCGTCGATGTACGAGATGACGACGGCGATCGCGTTCCTCCACTTCTCCAGGCAGGACATCGACGTCGCGGTGATCGAGACCGGTATCGGCGGTAGGCTGGACGCCAGCAACGTCCTTTCCGCCGAAAACTGCGTCATCACGCCGATCGCGAAGGACCACACCGAGCTGCTCGGTGACACCAGGGAATCGATCGCCGCTGAGAAGGCAGCGATCATCGACGAGGGCGCGAACGTCGTCACCAACGTCGCCGACGACGTCATGCACGTCTTCCACGACCGGATCGACGAGGTCGGCGCCACGCACGTCCCGCTCCGGGAACCGGTCAACCTGGAACATGAAGGGCTGCGACAGACCGCAGCGTACCGCGGCGAACGGCTACAGACCCAACTCCTCGCCGGCTACCAGGAGGAGAACATCAACACCGCCTTGACAGCGTTGGACGCCGCGGACTTTACCTACACCCGGGACGATGTCCGGGAGACATTGCGCACGTTCACGTACCCCGGCAGGATGGAACTGGCCGCGGAAAACCCCGACACCGTTCTGGACGGCGCCCACAATCCGGCCGGCATCGAGGCCCAGCTGGCGACCATCGAGAGCTTCGACCGGGACATCATCGCCGTATTCAGCGTCATGGGCGACAAAAAATGGGAAGAGATGCTCGAAAAACTATCCCCCGCCGTCGACGAACTCATCCTGACCGAGGCATCCAAGGACAGAGCAGCCAGCCCGGAAGAACTTGCCGAATCATTCGAAGATGCATCTATCATCGAAGAACCTGCTGCGGCCGTCCATGCAGCACGGCAGCGAGCAGGCGAGAACAGCATCGTCCTTGTGACCGGGTCACTGTACCTCTGCAGGGATGTGCGGCCGGAACTCTGAAGGTCTCCGAGCGGTCGGACCGTCAGTCGACCCGGTCGACCTGCTCCCGGAGCACGTCCCGGTGCCCATCGAACACGCTGTCGTCGAAGTCGAAGGCGTTGTCCTGGCACCAGGTCAGTGCTGCGGCCTGGTCGATGAGTGCGCCGAGGCGGTAGACCTCGTACAGCCTGTCGTCGATCGGTTGGCGCTGTTCGTACGACGCACGGAACCGTTCCCTCGTCCGTTCGACGCGTTCATCGTCGGCGAAGCGTCCGGCGAACGAGTGCTCTGCACGGGCGTAATCGTACAGCGGGTCGCCGGCGAAGGCGTTGCCCCAGTCCAGCACTGCAGCGATCTCGCCGTCATCCTCCACGAGGTTGTCGGGGTCATAGTCACGGTGGACGATACTGGTGTCAGGGTCAACAGGCACGTTGTCGATCGTGGCATCGACCGTGGCGCGGAGCTCGTCCGTCAGGTCGTCCCGGTCCAGCGGTCCGTCCTCGACCGTGTCCAGCATGTCGTGGAGGAAACCACGGTAGAACGAACGCCAGGAGTCCGCTGCATCGACCTCAAGGCCGTTCTCCGTGCCGTACAGCCAGCCACAGTCGTCCATGCTGAGTTTGTCGTGCGCTGCAGCCAGGTAGCGGCCTGCTTCTTCGACCACGGCCAGCCGCGTACTGTCGGGCATCTCGTGGTATCGGTCGTTGAGGTTGTCCCCGTCAATCGCCTCCACGACCTGGTACGGCACCTCCTCGTCCGCGGCGTCGTAAACGACGTCGGGCGACGGGACCGCGGTGTCGCTGAGCCGGTCATAGACCTCCCGCTGCTGGTGCAGCCGCCATTCGTCGCCGGTATCGACGGTCTGCAGGATATAGCTGTCGCTCTCGGTATCGATCCGGTATGTCGTCTTGATGGCACCGCTCTCGATCGGAGCTACGTCGGCGTCTCCGTGCAGGATCCCTCCCCCTATATAGTCGTCCCAGTCCATCACGGCACGATGACGGGCGGAGGTTTATCATCGTTATCGTTCGGTGACAACTTTTCCGGTGTTGGGTTCACAGCTGTGAACAGTCAGCAGAGGAAGCAGGAAGTTTTATTGCCTGTCGCCGCCCCTGTGCCGTACAGGTGGCCGGATGGGACCGATCGACTACCTCGGTGCATGGCGGGACCGGCTGTGGCTCCGCTACAACGGCATCAATCACGAGATTGAACTTGACGACACGCTGGACGAGGAGCTGTCCGCCTCGACCCGGCGGTCGATGGATCGGGCCGTGACCGCGCTGGACGGGATCGTCGACGACTACGACCCGGCGATCTACAAGGTCGAGGAGCTGGACGACGACACACCCGCCGTCGGACGGTACAAGGGCCGGGACGGCGGCCGGCCGCTGATAAGGATGGTTCCGGACGCGGCCAACTTCCCGGCGATCTGGGCGCACGAGCTGGGCCACGATATCACCGCGACGCTGGACGTTCTTCCCGACGACTCCAACCTGGTGACGACCACGTTCGACGAGATGGCCGCCTATCTGGCGATGTTCGAAGTGGCGGAGCGGACAGGCGACACGCCGCTGCACCTGAGCGGGCCGTTCAGGATCAGCCATGCGGATGAATGGCAGCGGCTTCGCGACGGTGTCGAGCTGGACGACATCCTTGCACCCGTCGAGGGAGCATTTCCCGACAGCTATGACGCGGTCCTGGACGCGGCAGCCGACATCGACCACCTGCATCCCGGGACCGCGGGACTGGAGCGGGAGACGTCGATGGTCGGCGCCTACCTGGGCAACCCTGCTGCAGCAGACCTCCAGGCGCTGGCAGTGGTCGACGACCGGGAACGGGACGAGGCGGTCGCGATGTTACAGGAGGCGTACGTCGAACGTGACGACCCGCTGCAGCGACGAGTGCAGGACACGGTCGAGGACTACCTCGAGGAAACGTTCTCCGGCCGGCACGCGGTCGATATGCGGGAGCAGCACGACGATGTGACCGGGACCGTGGAGCAGTACGAGCAGGACCGACTCGACGAGGTGTACGACGACGTGATGGCGGACCTGGTCGCCGAGACCCTGGATGATGCCCTGGCGGTGGAACGGCCCGATGTAGAGGACGCTGAGGACATCGTCGAGATGCTTGGCGGTGAGACCTACGGCAGCGGGGAGCACGGCTACGACGACTACATCGACCTGCCGCACCCGGTCGGCTATGAGCTGGCGCAGGAGCTGTACCGTGAAGGGACAGGTATCGCCGACATCGTCGACGATCCGGAACCGTACGCCGATCTTGCGGAGGAAGCGCTCGTCCACACGGTGGACCACGGTCTGGACGGCGGTAGCACGAACAGCTACGATATCGGTGAGGTGCTGGACCGACACGAACAGCGGAGAAGTGAATAAAAAAATAGGGTGCTACATCGAACATACGGCATCAAGCGGCCTTGGTCCAGTGGCTAAACCTCTGCGAGGTTCATGCCTCGAGGTAAACCCTCCCGGGTTTCCAGAGTGGCTAAGACTCCGGCCTTCCATGGCGGGTCAGCCGATATCTGCACGGACCGGCTGGGACAAGCCTGCTGGAGACAGCCGGCGACCCGGGTTCAACTCCCGGAGGCCGCATT
>JAXINV010000003.1:99707-137665 GCA_034190465.1 Asbonarchaeum danakilense (SeqCode)
GACAAGCCTGCTGGAGACAGCCGGCGACCCGGGTTCAACTCCCGGAGGCCGCATTCTCGGAGAGAATGCTCGGCCGGGGAACGAGAAACCGCACTGCGGTTTCGATCCCGGAGGCCGCATTACACGTTCTGCTGGTATTCATTGTCGGTGACGAAACGGCGGTTCGAACCCGATGTTGTCGGGTTGGCGATAGCTCCGCTTGATCGGGTCGCATCCTTCCCAAGAGCACTTTGATGAGATTTACATCTCTTAAGCCGTCTGCGGTGCGGCCGAACACTAAAAAAGAACTCCGCTGCTTTAAGGTACACGCGGTGATAACAATGAGTGACTACACACGGGCGGAACTCCGTGAGAGCGAACAGGCCGGCGTAGCGTTCCCGGTCGGTGACGATGTCCCTGAACTGTTTGACTACCCTGAACTGGAAGAGGACGCCTCCAAAGCGGTTGTCGGGATGGACCAGGAGGTGAACGAGAACCTCTATCCTGTCGGCGGGGACGGCAATCCCATCCACTATGACCCCGAGTATGCGGCAGCCTATGGAGAGGAGGCTCCCTTCTTCGATGTCCCTGAGGGGGAGACCGTTATCCAGGGATCAGCATTTATCTACGAGGCAATACGCAACGCCGAGGAGCCTGTTGACAGCGTGAGTGCTGAGTTCCACACCCCCGTGTTCACCGGGCAGGACGTCCGCCTCGAGCGGGAGCGATACGATGAGGGCGAGGAAGTCACCGTCTACGATGCGGAGACTGACGAGTTCGCCTGTCACGTTGACATGGAGTACGGTGACGGCAACCTGGAAGATTACAAGCTTGAGGAGGTCAATGCCGCCCGGGCGATGAAGCCACCACGCGCCGTTGGTGCAGACGACCAGCTCAACAATCTCCTGCTCGCGGTCGACGCTGACCTCGGGCCGGGGAAGGGCGTCGACATTATTACTCACGATCTCCTGGAGGATGATATTGACAGCGATGTTCCCTACAACCGCAGGGATCAATTCAGCTATCTCGACGGGACAGAGGTCGAGATCAAGCTTGTCGAACCTGATGAGAGGATCGAGAGAGCTGTCAGGGAACGGTACGAAGAGCGAAGCGATACCGAGGTCGTCGAACCGGAACGTGAGGATCCTGCCGTTCGGGCCATGCAGTTATGGACGGAGGCATGGACGGACATGGTGGATTTCTGGACGGAGACGACCGCTGCCTCTGTCAAGATAGGTGCTGAGATGACTCCTCCCTACACGGCAGACGCTGACGGGGACGCCAACGCGGGCTAAGCCGGTGTGAAAGAACGCCTCGGATGCGTTCCGGGCCGGACGTGTTCCTACTGTTTCACCGGTTCAGCCAGATCGTGGCCCCCCTGAAGAGCGGTTTTGTGGCTTCCCACAGCGCGCTGCCGCAGCGAGACACGACTGATGTCGCGTTGATCGTCAACGGGACCGGCGTCGAAATCAAGGTCCGCTCCAACTCGCTCGAAGCCCGGAATATGCAGCCTGAACTGCTGATGGACAAGATCGAGACACTCGAGCGCCGTCTCCGAGCTCACCCGGCTGCAGGACCAGGGGTACGCCTACCTCCGACCGTGACCACGTGGCGACGACCTGATAAACGTCGTGGCCGAAACCCTGTCCATGACCGAGACACCAGTCGATCCCGACCCGCCCGACGCCGCGTTCCACACACAGGGCGTCGACCACATCACGATCTGGGGTAGCAACGAGGAAGACACCATCGCGTTCTACCGCGACGTGCTCGGCATGCCGCTCGTACTCCGCCAGCCAAACCTCGACGACCCCGAGCAGACCCACCTGTTCTTCGACACCGGCGACGGCCGCATCCTCACCGTCTTCGTCAGCGACGAACGCGACTCCGCCGACCGGCAGCGCGGGCAGACAGGCGCGGTCCACCACCTCTCCTTCACGATCGCCGCCGAGGACTTCCAGGATATCATGGACGCGCTCGATGAACGTGACAGGCATTACAACGTCTTCGACCGCGGCATCTTCACCTCGCTGTACACCCAGGACAACAACGGCCTCGTCATCGAGCTCTCCGCCGACCGGTACGAGATCCCTAATGACAGGCGGGGCGAGGTCCTTGCAAAGACACAGGAGATCCGCAAAGCCGACGGTGCCGACTACGCGGAGGACGACCACCTCCGCCAGGCACTGGACGACCTCGGCATCGAGATCGTCGAACACGACCTGCCGGACGCAGCGACAGGTGTCGGGGTCGAGGACTGATGCCCGACCGCCACCGGCAGGAATCCATGCGGACCGAGGACAACGGCGACAGCGCCGCAGTCATCCTGCTGCATGGCAGGGGCGCAACCGCCGACAGCATCCTGCAGCTGGGCGAAGAGCTCGCCAGCGACGCCTTCCTCATCGCGCCGCAGGCCCACCGCAACACCTGGTACCCACACGGCTTCATGGAGCCGCGGGACGACAACCAGCCCTGGCTCGACGCCGCGCTGGACCGTGTCAGCGACGCGTTCGAGGTCGCGGCCGAGGAAGGATTCACAAGGGAAGACGTCCACCTCATCGGCTTCTCACAGGGCGCCTGCCTCGCCACCGAGTACGCCGCCAGCAACGCCGACCGGTACGGCAGCGTCTCCGGCCTCAGCGGCGGACTGATCGGGCAGGACGTCGACCAGGAGCGGTACCAGGACAGCATGGACGGTACACCCGTCTTCCTCGGCTGCTCCGACCAGGACCCGCACATACCCGTCGAACGGGTCGAGGCGACCGCACAGGTCTTCAAAAATCTCGGCGCGGACGTCGACACCCGGCTCTACGAGGGCATGGGCCACACCGTCAACAGCGACGAGAAAGACGCCATCCAGGCGCTGCTGTCGTGAGCCGTAACGTGTATCAACCTGCGGCAGCAACAGTACAGTGTGACGATGACCGTCCTCATCTATCCCAGCCACGGCTTCGCTCCCGACGTCCAGGACCATATCGACGTCGACGAACCCGTCATCCATGCCGACGACAGGGAGACGTTCGAAGACAATCTCTCCGATGCCGACATCGTCATCACCAACCGCTGGGACCATGCATGGGACGGCGAACTCGATCACATCGACCTCATCCAGATCAGCAGCGCCGGTTACGACCACCTGCCTGTCGACACCTTCCACGACCACGGAGTCCGCGTCGCCAACGCCTCAGGCGTCCATGCCGAACCCATCGCCGAGCACGTGTTTGCCTACATGCTTGGCCTGGAACGACGCGTCCTCACCTCGTTCCAGGCACAGCAGCGGAAGGAATGGCTTCCCTGGGACGACGACAGCCCCGGTGAACTGGCAGGGAAGACCCTCACTGTCATCGGGGTCGGCGCGATCGGGCGAGAAATCGCCGCCAAGGCACGGACATTCGGCATGACCATCAACGGCCTCGATCCCGATGATACAGCAGCCGACCACGTCGACGAGCGTTTCTCACCCAGCGAACTCGAGCAGGCGGTCAGCGACGCTGACTACATCGTCCTCGCCTGCCCGCTCAACGACGCCACCGAGGGCATAATCGGTCAGGATGCCTTCACTGCGATGCCGGACCACGCCACACTCGTCAACATCGCCCGCGGCGAGATCATCGAAGAACAGGCATTGCTCGACGCACTTGGGGATGACATGATAGGCAGCGCCGTACTCGACGTCTTCCACGACGAGCCGCTTCCAGAGGACAGCCCGCTGTGGGAACGCGACGACGTGATCATCACCCCGCACATCGCCGGCCTGACACCGCGGTACGGCGAGCGGCTGGCAGCGCTGTTCCACGACAACCTGGAGGCGTTCCGGGGCGGCGACGAGATGCCGACAGAACTCAGCTAGCTCAGACATCGCTGCCGGCGAACGAGGTCTGGCCCTTCAGCCGGTTCCAGGCCGGCAGCTCCCTGATCGGTGTCAGTCCGTGGACATGCTCGCACAGCTCCTCCCCGATGCTCCCGTCAGGGCCGGGGCAGCCGTCCAGCTGGTGCCTGAAGATCGACACCAGCCGGGCCACCACCATCGCGTTCGCCGCGTTGTACAGCATGATGCGGTCGAACGCGTCCCTGCGCCACAGCTTCCTGATGTCCGGCCCCAGCGTGATGAACTTCGCCGGCGGCTCGATGCCGAAGCGGTCCGTCAGCTCGTCCAGCCCCATCCAGCGCCCGGTACCGTCCTCGCTGTGCCTGTAGTGGCCGCCCGCGACATCCATCGTGTCGAACGTCGCCAGGTCGTGGAGGAACGACGCATCGATCCCGTGGACCGCAGCCCGGGCCTCAAGCTTCGGAAGATCGTAGCCGTCCGCGTCCAGGTGCTCGAAGCCGTCCGGGAACGCCACATTGTGCCCGGTCACCGTCACGTCGCCGAACGAGCGCAGATCCTCGAACAGCCGCTGCAGCAGCTCGTCCTCTTCGCGGAGATCGTCGACCAGCCGGACCAGCGTCTGCATCGTGTCGTCAAGCGCACCGGGATCGAACCGTGTCAGCGCGTAGCCCAGCACCGGTGCGTCGTCGATGCCCTCGTCCAGGTCGTCCATCGTCTCGATGTCGAGCGCCACCGCCGTCTCATCCCTGTCGAGGAACGTCGCCTCGTCCTCCGAACAGATCGATCGTACCGTCATGCCCTGTACCCGACAGCCCGCCGCAGCTATTTAACGGTCCCGGGGGCCCGGCAGACTGAAAAACGTCGCGGGGGAACGCATCCCCATGAGCTACACGCGGCGGAACTACGAGGAGGTCAACGATACAAACGGCCTGCACTTCATGCGGGACGCGCTCAAGGCCGACAACCTGGGTTTCACCGTCCTCGAGACGGACGAGGGCTGGGAGGGCAAGGAACACGACCACGCCGACGAAGGACATGAAGAGATCTACTTCCTCGTCGAGGGCGACGCCACCCTGGATATCGACGGCGATACCGTCTGGCTCGAGGAAGGTGACGCCGTCAGGGTCGATCCTGGCTCCACACGGCAGCTCAGGACGCCCGAACCTTCAACGATCGTCATCGCAGGTGCGCCGTAGATGCCTGAAGCAGTCATCTTCGACATGGACGGCGTCATCGTCGACTCCGAACGGTACTGGAAGCAGCACGAGGACCGGGTCTACGACGACCTGTTGCCCGACGGCCTCGACGCATCGAAGGTCCTACAGCAGGTCAAAGGCATGAACTTCAGGGAGATCTACGACTTCCTCCGCCGCGAATACGGCACCAACATCTCCCGCGACGAGTTCATCAAGCGGTACCACGACATCGCCGAGACCATCTACCAGGACCAGGTCAGCATGATGGACGGCTTCCCCGACCTCGTCCAACAGCTCAGGGACAGCGGTGCCAGGGTCGGGCTCGCGTCCTCCTCGCCGCCGTCCTGGATCGAGATGGTGCTGGAGCGGTTCGGGCTGGAGGACGCGTTCGACACCACGCTCAGCGCCGAGCAGATCGACACCGACGGCAAGCCACAGCCCGGCATCTACCTGGAGGCGGCCGAACGGCTCGGCGTCGATCCCGAGGACTGCACCGCCGTCGAGGACTCCCCGAACGGCATCATGGCAGCAAAACAGGCCGGGATGCGGTGCATAGCCTACCTGGCACACAGCAACGAGGATGACGACCTCAGCAAAGCCGACCTGGTTGCCACCGACCCCAACGAGCTAACATCATATCTGCTGGAGGACTGACGATGGAAAGCGGACGGATCGATGTCGTGCTGGACAGCTTGTTCTACCTCAGCATCGTCCTCATCTCCTTCGGCGCCGGGATGAAATTTGACACCTACCTCGCGTCAGGCAACTACACCATGCTCCTCATCTATGCCGTGTTCCTGGTCCTCGGCTACACGCAGCTCGTGCTGGGACAGCAGTCTCCGGACTCGGAGGACTAAAGTACAAAAACAAGCCCCAATAATAGTATGTCGGAAGGTGTCTCGATGACCGATATCGACGTCGACGAACTCGACGACCAGCCAGAGGTCAAGGAACTACGGATCTATAAGCCCGGTGGACAGTCACGCACCGCAGGGAAGCGAGCAGTACGAAAGATCAACCGGGAGAACGATGAAGTCACCGTCATGGGAATGAAACCAGGAATCTGTGCCTGGTACTCGGTATATGACAATGAAGAAGATGACAGTACCAATTTCCTCCGTGTTCTCCCCTGGGAAAGGGTCATCGACGTCCTGGCAGAACGTGAGGACTAGTCCGCCTGGGTGGGACTCCGCTCGATTTCACGCAGCTTGCGGCGTGCCTGATCCAGTGCGTCGACGAGAGCATCCACTTCTTTCTCCGAGAAATCTATGTAGCCGGCCTCGTCCCGGATGAAAATCGAACCGTCCTGCACACCGACCTCGAACGTGTTCCACTCGTTCTTGCCCGCAGCGATGTCAGCAACTACTTCCTCCATCGTATCACATAATCACCTTATGTCTGCTGATTCTTATAGCTTGGCGGCGCCAGACGTAAAAGCCTCCATCGGCAAGTCCCTTCTATGGAGACGGAGGATGTCCTGCAGCAGCTGGATCTGACCGCGTCCGCGACCGACCTCTATCTCACCCTCCTCAGAGAAGGTGAAGGCACCGCGTCAGCGATCGCCAACGAGGCCGGCATCAACCGGCGCCTGGCCTACGACAAGTTCGAAGCGCTCGTCGACAAAGGGATCGTCAGCTACGTCGACAAGGAGAACAAGCGCGTCTACAAGCCCACAGACCCACAGAGGCTCGAAGAACTGATCGAAGACCGTCGACAGGAGCTGAAAGACCTCGAACAGCAGGTCGACGAGATCCTGCCCCAGCTGATGCGGCAGTACAACAGCGACGAGAGCGATCGCGAGGTCAAGATCCTCGAGGGTAAGGGAGGACTTAAACAGCTGTTCAACGACGAGCTGCGGCAGGAGGAGAAGATCTACCTCATCGGCTCGCCGATCGAAGCCGAGGATCTGCTCGAGCACTTCCTGCCGTCCTGGAGTAAGCGCCGTGCCGAGAAAGGCATCGAGATGAAGGGCGTCTTCGAGCACGAGATGCGGGGACAGGTCGGGGAGCGCGCGCCGGTCGAGGACCGGTACCTGCCCGAAGGCAAGAAATCCAACGTCTCCGTCGCCATCTACGGCGACACCGTCGGCATCACGTTCTGGATCCAGGAGCCGCTCGTCATCATGATCAAGGATCAGGACGCGGCAGACTCCTTCATGAGCTACTTCGAGCTGGCCTGGGAGGCCGCAGAACCCTAGCGACGACCACCAGCTACATAAACGTGCACGCCCCATCTTCCCGTGATACACCATGGCAACGCGATGTCCCCGCTGCGGCAACTGGATCAAGGAAGGCAACAATGAATGCGACCAGTGCGGGTTCTCCGTCGACAGCGGCCGTCAGCACGGCAAGAGCAACGTCGAAGGTAACCCGATGTGACCGCGGCCCGCAAACACCTTTTTAAAGTCAGCTTTCTCGTAGCGTAAGCAATGGTCTTCGACCGGCTCAAGGACTCCATCAAGGACTTCGCAGGACTCACCGTCGCCGACAAGGAGGACGTCGAGGCGCTGCTCAAGGATATCCAGCGCGATCTCATCCAGGCAGACGTCGACATCCAGCTGGTCAAGGAGCTGACCGACGACATCAAGGACGAGGCACTCTCCAAAGAGGTTCCCAGCGGCATCTCCCGCAAGGAGCATGTCCTCAACATCGTCTACGAGCACCTGACCGAGCTTCTCGGCGAGGAAGAGGCAGAGATCTCCGTCGAACCGAAGCGGGTCCTGCTGCTCGGCCTGTTCGGCGCCGGGAAGACCACCACCGCCGGCAAGCTCGCCGACTTCTACCGGAAGCGCGGCATGAAGGTCGGCCTCATCGCCGCCGACGTCCACCGACCCGCCGCCTACCAGCAGCTGAAGCAGAACGCGGAGAAAGCCAACGTCGACTTCTACGGCGAGGAAGACGCCGACGATGCAGAAGAGGTCGTCCGTCGCGGCATGGACGAGCTCTCCGACTGCCAGATCGTGATCGTGGACTCCGCCGGCCGGGACTCGATGAACGACGAGCTCCGCGAAGAACTTGAAGGCATCGAGCGGGTCTTCCAGCCCGACGAGAAGCTGCTCGTCGTGCCCGCGGACATCGGCCAGTCAGCCCGCGAGCAGGCAGAGACGTTCGACGGCGCTGTCGGCATCAACGGCGTCGTCGTCACCAAGATGGACTCCTCCGCCAAGGGAGGCGGCGCCCTGTCCAGCTGCGCCCGGACCGACGCCACCATCCAGTTCATCGGCACCGGTGAAGGCCTCGAGGACCTGGAGGTCTACGACCCCGAGGACTTCGTCTCCGAGCTGCTCGGCGTGCCCGACCTGTCCAGCCTGATCGAGAAGGCGCAGCAGGCGATCGACGAGGAAGACGCCAAGAAGTTCATGGAGGGCGACTTCACCCTGAAGGACTTCTACGAGCAGATGGAGCAGATGACCGACATGGGCGGGTTCGACAAGATCCTCGACATGCTGCCGATCAGCCAGTCCAAGCTGCCTGACAACGCGATGGAGATGCAGGAAGAACAGATCGAGCGCTACAGGCACATCATGGACTCGATGACCGAGGAGGAGATGGAGGAACCGAAGATCATCGACGGCGACCGCGCCGAACGCATCGCCAGGGGTTCAGGCACCAGCAAGAAGGAGGTACGGCAGATGATCAAGCAGTACCGCCAGGCGAAGAACATGATGGACAAATTCGGCGGCAGCGGCGGCAAGGGCCTCAAGCGCGGCAACATGAGCAAGATCATGCAGCAGATGGGGCTCCGCTAATCCTATAAATCTCCACCTCGACACTTCTCCCGATGGACCGACCGAACGTTGTCCTCGTCACGCTCGACTCCACCCGGCGGGACAGACTCTCCTGCTACGGGTACGAACGGGAGACCTCCCCCACCATCGACGAGTTCGCAGCGGAAGCTACACGGTACGATAACGCCGTTTCACAGTCGACGTGGTCACTTCCTACACATGCCTCGATCTTCACCGGCAGATACCCGTCCGAGCACGGGGCGACGTTCGTCTCACCGTTCCTCGCTGACGAGACCACGCTCGCGGAGCGACTGCAGGAGGAGGGATACGACACGATCGGTGTCTCCCCCAACTTCGTCGTCAGACCGACCTCAGGGCTGCATGCTGGCTTCGACCACTTCAGCACGCCGCAGGTCGGAAACATCCCGGACCCGCTGATCCCGCCGTTCAACAAATGCATGGACGTGGTCTCCAGCTCGATCCCGCTGCGGCGGCTGAGCGAGCAGATCTACACCACGTATCACCAGCTCTTCCAGAGCCGGGCCGCCGAAAGAATCGAACAGGCGAGGTCTCCCGACACTATCGACAGCATCCGTGAGTGCCTCGACGCGTCAGACGACCCGTTCTTCCTTTTTGCCAACTTCATGGACCCTCACATGCCCCATCACCCCAAAGAACGGTTCAGGAAGCATTTCGTTGAAGATGAATCCCTCGAAGTGCCCATGAGGGCCAGCAGCGACATGAAGAAAGAATCCCTGAGCGACAGGCAGATCAGGAAACTCAACCAGCTGTACGATGCTGATATCCGTGCGATGGACCACTACCTCGGCCAGTTGTTCGACCTGTTGAAAGAGCGTGGCTGCTACGAGGACAGCCTCATCATCCTCGTCGCCGATCACGGCGAAAGCCTGGGCGAGGAACGCGTCATCGGCCACAAAGTGTCCGTCTCCGAACACGTCATTAACGTCCCACTCCTGATCAAGTATCCGGATCATCAGGAAGCAGAGGTCGTCGAAGAACCGGTCGAGACCAGGAAAATCTTCCACACCATCGTCAACGAGGCGACAGAAGAGAACATGGATGGACTCGAGGACCCTGAAGGAGGGATCGTCCTGGGAGAGTACTTCCCACCGATGATCGACTTTGAGAGAGCCCGGGAAGACGGTGAATGGGTCTACACCGATACGACAACAAGCCCCGTCCGGTACGCCCGGAACGCCGAGAACAAGGTCATCCTCCACGACGGGACAGAACACGCCGTCAATGTTGACGACGGCACGACCATGACAGATGAAGAACGGTTTGAGCTGCTCGAAGAGATCGATAAACGACTCGGAAGCCTTGAACCGGTACGCGAAAACTTTTTCCAGCGGCTTGAGAACACAAACGAGCTTCGGATACCGTTCATCGGTAACCTGCTACAGACATAGCCCCTCCCACCGAGGCGTCGGTCACCGTTGCGACGTATCCTCATGCCTTCTAGGATCTATATGGCGTGGTTAAAGACCTATTTGCGTTCCCTGGGCTCCTAACATGTTTCCAAGGCTTTTCTGGGCCTCTGAAGCTGCTCATGTCCCGGATCGTGAACCGGAAGACCCGTTCGCTTAAAAGGGTTGCCGCCCAATTGACCGGCGGCGAGTCAGTATGAAGGTCTGTCACTACGCGCATTCCGTGGACCGTATAGAGGGGGGACACAAGTTCTCCATCCAGAACCAGCGGAAGGCGCTCGACAAGGCCAACATCGACTACACCACCGACCCCCAAGACGACTACGACATCCTGCACGTCAACCTCTGGCTCCCGCCCTCGATCTACCGGATGAAGCAAGCCCGCAGGAACGGTAAAAAAATAGTTGCCCACGGCCACAGCATCGAAGAAGACTTCAAGGACTCGTTCCGGTTCTCCAACTACCTGGCACCACTGTTCAGGCGCTACCTCAAGTACTATTACCGACACGCCGACCTGATCATCTGCGTCTCAGAATACACCGAGCGCGTCCTGAACGACTGGGGGTTCGACAACACCACCGTCATCAGCAACGGCATCGACACCGAACGCTTCAACGGCTTCAAAGACCGCCGACAGCAGGCACGGGATCGTCATGGGCTTGACGGCACCGCTTACTTCTGCGTCGGCTCCGTCTTCAAGCGGAAAGGTATCGAAACCTTCATCGAGCTTGCCAGGCGGAACCCGAACCGGGAGTTCATCTGGTTCGGCGCAATCTTCAACAGCGCCATCATGCAGCGCGGGACCAACAGTCTGGTCAAGGACGCTCCCGACAACGTCATATTCACCGGGTTCATCGACGACATCCGCGACGCCTACGCCGCCGGCGACATCTTCCTCTACCCGACACAGGAGGAGACACATGGCATGCCGGCCTACGAGGCAGCTTACTGCGGCAAACCGATAATCCTCCGCGACATCCCCGCGTTCCGCGACGCGTTCGAGGACGGCCACGACTGCCGCAAGGCGTCGAACATCGAGGAATTTGAAGAGGCGATGGAGGAGATCGAGGAAGACGATAAACTCCGCGAACAACTTGAAACGAACGCCCAGGAAACAGCAGGACACCACACGCTCGACAACGTCGGCGAAGAGCTGAAAGACGCGTATGAACGTGTCCTCGGGTGATACAATGAAGGTCTGCCACCTGAAAGAGACCGAATACTACCTCGGTGGTATCAGCGCCTCGATACAGCACCAGCGGAAGGCGCTCGACAAGGCCAACATCGACTACACCACCGACCCCCAAGACGACTACGACATCCTCCACACCAACATCGCCTCACCGATTGCGATCTACCACCTAAAGAAAGCTCGAAGGAACGACGCAAAGACCATCGTCCACACGCACACAACCGTCGAGGACTTCAAGAACTCATTCCGGTTCTCCAATCACCTGAGCTACCCTGTCAAGAAATATATCACGTACCTGTACAGCCATGCCGACCTGCTGGTCTGCCCGTCGACGTACAATGAGGACCTCATCAACGACTACGGGTTTGACAACACCACCGTCATCAGCAACGGCATCGACACCGAACGCTTCAACGGCTTCAAAGACCGCCGACAGCAGGCACGGGAGGAATACGGACTGGAACAGACCACCTGTTTCTCCGTCGGGACCGCAATCCAGCGGAAAGGCATCGACACGTTCGTCGACATCGCCCGGAAGCTCCCCGACCTGGATTTCGCCTGGTTCGGCAACATCATGCGAAGCGTGATGACACAGCGCGGCACGAAAGAGATCATCGAGGGGACACCACAGAATGCACAGTTCACCGGGTTCATCGACGACATCCGCGACGCGTTCGCCGCCGGCGACATCTTCCTCTACCCGACCCGGGTCGAGAATCAGGGAATCCCCGCGCTCGAGGCGGCGTACTGCGGGAAGCCGCTGGTACTCCGTGACATCCCGGTCTTCGACGAATACTTCGAGCACGGCCATAACTGCCTGAAGGCCGGGGACGTGGACGAATTCATTGAACATATCAAACGGTTGAAGAGAGACGACGAGCTGCGTGAACGGATCGCTTCCAACGCACGGGCAACAGCAGAGAAACACACACTCGACAACGTCGGTGAAAAGCTCAGAAAAACATATGAAAACCTCATTGACGGTGATATACCGTGAAAATTGCGCTTTTCACCGACACATACCTCCCCACAGTCAACGGGATCAGCTACGCGATCCACAACTGGAAGGAGGAGCTGGAGTCGCGCGGCCACGAGGCCACGATCGTGTGTCCCGCCCCGGGCAGCGACGAGGACGACGTCACGTTCGCCTCGATCAACTTCCCGTTCTACCAGGGTTTCCGCGCCTCGGTCTTCCCGCCTGTGACGCATGATTTCTCGGAGTACGACGTTGTCCACCTTAACTCGTTCTTCGGGGCTGGCCTGTACGGCATGTGGGCAGCGACCAAGCACAACCTGCCCGTCGTCGCCACGGTCCATACGCCGATCGAGGAATACCTGGAGTACATCTCCAGTTCCACACTCTTCCAGAAGTTCGCCTACTCCATCTATCACGAATGGGAGACCTACCTGATCAACAAATCCAACCGGTGCCTGACACCGACCGCCGCGGTCCGGGACGAGGTCAAGAACGACGTGCTGCAGGACATCCATGTGCTGTCCAACGGCGTCGACACAGAGTTCTTCCGGCCGCAGGACGACACCGCATTCCGCGAGGAGTTCGGGATCGACGACGAACGTGTCATCGGCTACACCGGGCGGCTCGGACGTGAGAAACGGCTGGATGAGCTGATAGCACTGGCCGACCGCTTCGACGGCACCATCCTCATCGGTGGGGACGGTCCGATGCGGGAGCAGTACAGAAATCTGGCCAGAGGGCAGGATAACGTCATATTCACAGGATTCATCGACCGTGAACGCCTTCCCGAACTGTACTCCTGCCTCGACATCTTCGTGTTCCCGTCACGGGTCGAGACCGAGGGCCTGGTCGGGCTCGAGGCGAACGCCTGCGGTACGCCTGTCGTCGGGGCCGACGCCGGCGGGCTGCGGAACGCGATTGAAGATGGCCGGAACGGCTACCACTACGAACCAGGAAACGTCGCAGATCTGCACGACAAGATCGAAAAAGCGTACAGTTCTCTGGACGACCTCACCGCCGGTGCCAGGGAAGCCGCCAACACCAAGTCCCTGGAACAGACCGTCGACCGGCTGCTGGAGCATTACGGGGATGTCACAGCGCTGGACTTAGACCGCGGTGGTCGACTGCGACCACCGGGTTTGCCCGTGCTGCGCCGCCCATCACTGCCGTTCAATCCTCGTTCCGGAGATTAGCCCGGGATATCCCGTTCTTCTTCCTCGACCGCCTGCTTCACATCCTCCCAGGACGTCGATATCCGCCAGAGTGACAGCGCACCGAGGACAAGCGGCACCGCATACACTGCTCCTCGAAACAGGATGACCGCCGCCGACGCCATACCGGACGGAACACCGGCCAGCAAGATGAGAAGCGACACCAAGATGAGCTCGACACCGCCAAGGCCGCCTGGCAGCGGCATATAGAACGCAATCACCGACATAGGGGTGATCAGCATGATGATGAAGAACGGTGCCTTCCAGCCGACCGCAAGGAGGAACGCGTACAGCCCAACAAACCCCAGCAGACCGGCGGCATGTGTCACGATCAGCGACTCGACAAGCATCCATCGACGTGCAAAGACCTCCCTGACCGTGCCCCGGAAGTTCTGGTACCGGGACCGTATCTCGTCCGCAGAGAGATCGTCGAACAGGCCATCGTCGAAGCCGATGAACCGGGAAACGCGGCCGAACCCCGCCCTGGCCGCCAGAAGAAGACGGAGCGCGACCTCGCCACGGTACCAGAACAGCACACCGAAGCCGAGGATAAAGAGCGCTGCAAGCAGTACCGTTACCGCCAGCAGCCGGACAACGATACCTGTGGACTGAAACAGGATGAAGTAGGTCACCCCGATGACGGAGTAGGTGAAGAACGGGACCGAATTGATGAGATCCGCGGAGAAGATGCCAGCGAACGACTTCTCGTACGAGATCGACGAGTTCTTCGACAGAATGTAAGCCATGATCGGTTCACCGCCCATCTGGCCGAGCGGGGTTATCCCGTTGGCGAAATCTCCAGCGTAGAACACCTTGATCGTTTTGATGAGCCCGATATCGTAGCCGATACCGTTGAGGACGATGTACCAGTTGAATGCAAACATCACAATCTGCATCGTGCCCGCAACGAACCCGAGGACGACGAACACCGGTTTCGCCTGCCAGAGCGCCGCCGCTATCTCCTCCCAGCCCACGAACGATGTCAGCGCGATCAGAATACCGACACCCAGCAAGAAGTACAGCAGGGTGCGTCGCCAGCGCTGTTCCATACAGCAGCACATGCTGGCATAACTATTTCAAATATGGGTGCCGCATCGCGGTACATGGAACAGCTTCACGTCTTCATCAAGGGCCGGGTCCAGGGCGTCACGTTCAGGGCAAGCACGAAACAGAAGGCGGAAGAGCTCGGCCTCGACGGCTGGGTCAGGAACCTCGACGACGGTCGCGTTGAGGCAGTGTTCCAGGGCGACGACGAGGCACTGGAGCAGATCGTCGAATTCTGCCACCACGGGCCCTCCCCCGCCGAGGTCGAGAACGTGGGGCTGACAGAGGAGGAGCCCGACGACCTGGACGGCTTCACCATCCGCCGCTGACACTGCGACGGGGCTTTTTAACTGTTGCACGCCTACCTTCTCCCACGATGGATATCAACGAGAAAGCGGATATGCTGCAGGAACACAGGCTCTGCGACCACTGCTTCGGCCGCCAGTTCGCCCGGCTGGGCCACGGCCTGGAGAACTGGGAACGGTCGCTTATCATCAAGGAACTGCTCGACGAAGGCATTGAAATCGACGAGGACGACATCGACAGGGACAACCTGCCCGACACGGAGCCGTCCCGGACCAAGGACTGCGAGATCTGCGGCGGGCTGTTCCAGCAGCTTGAGAGCTTCACGGACCGGCTTTTCAACGCGCTGGAGCGGTACGACTTCGATACCTACCTCGTCGGCACCCGCCCACCGCAGGACGTCGTCGACGCGGAGGAACAGCTCTGGGAGGAGACCGGGCTGCAGTGGGTCGAGCCCATCAAGAGCGAGCTGAACCGGCTGCTCGGCAAGCGGCTGGAGGCACGACTGGACGAGGAACGCGATATGGATACCACGGTCGACTTCGAGCGCGCGGACGTCAACCCTGTGCTGGACATCGGCAAGGACCGGGTCGAGGTCCAGGTCAACTCCGTGCTGGTCCACGGCTTCTACAACAAGCTGGCACGGGGCCTCCCACAGACCAAGTGGCCGTGCAACAACTGCCAGGGCAAGGGCTGCGACGAATGCGACTGGACCGGCAAGCAGTACCAGGACTCCGTCGAGGAACTGATCGCCGAGCCGTTCATCGAGGCGACGAAAGGGCTGGAAAGCAAGTTCCACGGCGCAGGCCGCGAGGACGTCGATGCCCGGTGCCTGGGCAAGCGCGAGTTCGTCCTGGAGATAACCGAGCCACAGCAGCGCGACCTGGACCTGGAGGAGCTGCAGCAGCGGATCAACGAGGAGCACGGCAACAAGGTCGAAGTCTTCGGCCTGGAACCGTGCGGCAAGGACCTCGTCGAGACCGTGAAGTCCCGTGACGCAGACAAGACCTACAGGGCGCAGGTCGAGCTGGAGGACGCGATCGACGAAGACGACCTGCAGCGGCTCGAGGAGCTGGTCGGCACCGTGGAGCAGCGGACACCGACCCGCGTCGAGCACCGGCGGGCGGACAAGACCCGGGAGCGCGAGGTCCACGACATCGACTGGGAGTACGTCGACGAGTACCACATCGTGCTCGAGGTCAAAGGCGAGGCCGGGCTGTACATCAAGGAATTGATCTCCGGCGACCAGGAGAAGACCGAGCCGAGCGTCTCGCACCTGCTGGACACCGTCGCCACCTGTACCGAGCTGGATGTCATCGACATCGAGAAACCGCCGGGCTACGAGGACGTCTGATCACAGGGCGGCCCCTTTTTCCTGGCCGCGACATGCACACCATTTAAAAGGTTCGCCGCCGACTGGGTTTCTGATAGCTCAAACTATAGAGCTGGAACGAGGTGATCATGCATGGCACAGAAGACGACCGGTTCACGTAACAAGACACGGCAGAAGCTTACAAAGCATACGAGGGACAAGGAGACGATATCCGACCACCTCAAAAACTTCGACGAGGGGGACCAGGTCAGGATCGATGTAGATTCTGCGATCCATGAGGGACTGCCGCATCCTAGGTTCCACGGACGGACCGCGACTGTCACCGGCAAGCGCGGCCAGTCATACATCGTCGAACTCGAGGACGGGGGTCAGACCAAGGAACTTCCCGTCTACCCCGCCCACCTGGAACAGGAGGAGGAATAAGATGAAGATCGTGCATTCCGAGGAATCCGACCCGATCGAGGCGCTCGAGACGCTCGCTGACAAGGAAGACGAGGGAGAGCTTCGCCACCCGCAACAGATCGGGCTCGAATATCTGCGGAAGAACGCGAAGATCAAGGACCGGGAGAGCTACGAGGAACTCAAAGACGAGCTGGCCGAAATCGACAGCCTCAAGGAGAAGCATATCATCAAGATCCTCGACATCCTGCCCAAACACGAGGAAGAAGTAGAAGCGCTGTTCAGCAAAGAACGGGTAAAGCTGGACGACGAAGAGATCCAGCAGATCATCGATATCTGCAGCTCCTACGAGGAATGAATGGAGGATAGGGCATGAAAGACGAGAACGCAGTCGTGCTCGACTTCTTGGAGCACGGGAAGCCGACCGGTAACGACGAACCGATGGCCCAGATTATCGGCAAGGACAACTTCAACCTGCTGGAGGTCGCGGTCAGGGACGATGTCCATCTGAAGGCGGGCGATGAGGTCTACATCGGTGAAGGGGAGCGCGAAGAGGTCAAATACATCAAGGGCAAGATAACGACCGACGACCTCACCGGCAACGCGAGCTCCGAGCTCGACTACGTCCTCGAAGACCTGATCGAGGACAACGAGGACCGTTTTGTCACCTTCTTCAACAAGGCCGGTCCCATCACCACACGGCAGCACTCACTTGAACTCCTGCCCAGCGTCGGTGAGAAACACATGTGGCAGATCATCGATGCACGGGACGCAGAGGAGTTCGAGAGCTTCGACGACATCCAGGAACGTGTCGAACTGCTGCCCGACCCCCGGAATATCATCCTGAAGCGGTTGAAGAAAGAGCTCGGTGGCGGGCAGAAACGGTACCTGTTCGTCACACCGCCGAAGAGCGAGGACAGGGACAAATTCATCGGAGCCCTCAACCTGGAATGATCAAGGAAACGTTGCAGCGGCACGGCCTCGAACCCGATCCGCAGCAGGGCCAGCACTTTCTCGCCGACGAACGCATCCTGCAGCAGGAGGTACGCGAGGCAGAGGTCAGTGCAGATGACACCCTCCTCGAGATCGGTGCCGGCATCGGCAACCTGACACGGAAGCTCACAGCAGCGGCGGGCCATGTCCACGCCGTCGAACGCGACAAGCGAATGGTGGCGGCGCTCCGCGAAGAGCTTGACGGCATCGACAACGTCGACGTCATCGAGGGCGACATTCTCGAGCTGGACTGGCCCGAATTCGACAAATGCGTCTCCAACCCGCCGTACGAGATCTCCTCCGAGCTGATCGAGCGGCTGGGGAAGGCCGGACAGCTGTCCGTCCTCACACTGCAGCAGGCGTTCGCCGAGAAGCTGGTCGCAGAGCCCGGCAGCAGCGGCTACTCACGGATCAGCGTGCTGGCGAACTACCACTTCATCCCTGTCTACATCAGGGACGTCTCGCGGGAGAGCTTCTATCCGCCGCCTGAGGTCGATTCCGCGCTGCTCAAGCTGTTCCCGCGGGAGAAACAGTTCGGCATCGAGGACGAGGACGCGTTCTTCGAGGTTGTCCGGGCCCTGTTCACCCACAAGCGGAAGAAGGTGCGGAACGCGTTCGTCGACTCCCGCCACATCCTCGACATGGACAAGGACGCGGCCAAGGCGATGCGGGACGACCTGCCACACAGTGAGGAAAGAGTTATCAACCTGGACCTGCAAAAATTGGCAGAGGTCACCGCCTTCCTGGAGGACAAGCCATGACAAAGCACTGCCGGCTGTGCGACGCCAAGCTCGAGACCGAGGAAGAAAAAGAAAAGGGTATCTGCAGGGACTGCCTGCACCAGGGATTCAACGAACTCGGGCAGGCACTGGCACGGATGAAAAAGAAGGAGTGACGGACCCCGGACGCCAACCTACAAAAACACAACCCCGCCATATTTCTGCATGCCACGGTGGATCTTCGTCACGGGCGGCGTCCTCTCCGGGCTCGGCAAAGGGCTCGTCTCAGCCTCTATCGCAAAACTACTGGAGTCACGCGGGCTTGACATCGTCCCGCTGAAGTGCGACGGCTACCTCAACGTCGATCCCGGCACGATGAACCCTGTCGAGCACGGCGAGGTCTTCGTGCTGCAGGACGGCGGCGAGGTCGACATGGATTTCGGCCACTACGAACGCTTCCTCGACGTCGAAGGCCATGCCTCCTGGAACCTCACCTCCGGCAAGATCTTCAAATCCGTCATCGACCGGGAGCGGCAGGGCGACTACCTCGGCGAGACCGTCCAGATGGTACCGCACGTCACCAACGAGATCCGGGACCGTTTCCAGGAGATAGCAGAAGAGCAGGACGCCGACGTCGTCATCGTGGAGATCGGCGGCACCGTCGGCGACATCGAGAACATGACCTACCTGGAAGCGGTCAGACAGATGCGTGAGGGTGACGATCCCTCCGTCCTCGTCCACCTCACCCTCGTCCCGTACCTGGAGACCGTCGGCGAGCAGAAGACCAAGCCCACGCAGCACTCCGTCAAGGCGCTCCGGGAGGCCGGACTGAGTCCCGACGTCATCGTCGGCAGGAGCGACGAGCGGCTGGCGGAAAGCACCAAGGAGAAGATCGCACTGTTCTGCGACGTGGACGAGGAAGCGGTCGTCTCCGACCCCGACATCGACAACATCTACCGGCTGCCCCTGATCATGGCGGAGGAGGACGCCGACACACAGATCGCGGAGCTGCTGGACATCGACGGCGACCGCGACATCGAGCAGTGGGCGGAACTGGTCGACAACATGGAACAGCCGGACGACACCGTGCGGATCGCGGTCTGCGGTAAGTACACCGACATCGACGACTCCTACGTCTCCGTGGAGGAGGCACTGCGGCACGCCGGCGCCCACCGCAGCACCGGCGTGGAGACTGAGCTGATCGACACCGAGCAGATCCAGGACCTCGATGACGCTGAAGCAGTCCTGGCCGGCTTCGACGGCGTCGTCATCCCTGGCGGGTTCGGCTCGCGCGGTATCGAGGGCAAGGTGACCGTCGCCAGGTACTGCCGGGAGGAAGGCCTGCCGCTGCTCGGCATCTGCCTCGGCATGCAGATGATGATCGTCGAGCACGCCCGGAACGTCTGCGGGCTGGACGGCGCGAACTCCACCGAGGTCGACGGAGAGACAGACCATCCCGTCATCGACATCCTGCCCGAGCAGGAGGACACCGAGGCGAAAGGCGGCACGATGCGGCTCGGCGCCTCGGAGGCGGAGCTGGAGCCAGGCAGCCAGGTCAGCGAGCTGTACGGCAGCGAGACCGCGACTGAGCGCCACCGTCACCGGTACGAGGTCAACCCCGCGTACCACGACCGGGTGGAGGAGGGCGGGCTCGCCATCAGCGGCACGTCCGACGGCGGCCGGCTCGCCGAGTACATCGAGCTGCCGGACCACCCGTTCTTCATCGGGACCCAGGCCCATCCCGAGTTCAGGTCGCGGCTGGAGGCGCCGAACCCGCTGTACCAGGGCTTGATCGATGCAGCGAGGTGATCTTCCGTCAGCACGACGTTCTACGACGACCTGCGGTTCGACGTACCGAACGGTGTCTACGAGCCGCGTGAGGACTCCTACCTGGTTAGCGACGTCATCGCGGACATGGACCTTGAAGGGAGGACGGTCCTCGACGTCGGGACCGGCTGCGGATTCCTCGCCGTCGTCGCTGCTGCGAACGGCGCCACGGTGACCGCGACCGACATCAACCAGCGGGCACTGGACGCCGCACGGGACAACGCTGCACAGAACGGCGTGGAGATCGATGTGGTCGAGAGCGACCTGTTCGACGGTATCGACGGTGTCTTCGACGTCGTCTGTTTCAACGCACCGTACATCCCCGGATCGCGTGAGGACAGGACTGAGGAGGAGCTTGCTTGGTACGGCGGAGAGGACGGTCGTGCCGTCATCGAACGGTTCATCGCTGGGGTCAACGAGCATCTCGCGGACGACGGGACCGTGCTGCTGGTGCAGAGCTCCGTGACAGGGATCGACGAGTGCCTGGACAGCTTCGAGGAACACGGGTTCGGGGCCGAGATCGTGGCAGAGGAGAAGGTCTCGTGGGAAGAATTGGTAGTCATACGGGCTTGGAAAATTTAAATACCAACACGCGCAAAACATGTCCATGCGGAGGACTATTCTGGCGCTTTTCCTCGCCATCGGCTTCACCGCGACAGCCTCCGCAGTACCGTGGACGATCTCCAGTGCATGGACCGCGCCGCAGAACATCTCCAACAACTCTGAACTCGTCACGGTCATGCAGGTCCTGGAGGACGGTGAGCCGGTCATACCTTCCGACTGTTCGACGCTCCAGGTATTGTACAACTACAACACGTCAGAGAACCAGAACATGACCTACATCCCGGGTTCAGCAGGCTACTACTCCGCCAACCTGACAGTCAGCACGCGTGACACCAATATCGATCTGTTCGCAGAAGGAACGTGCGACGGCCTGTCCAGTGACGGCACGGCAACCGATTCCGTCTCCTTTGACCCAGGGAGGAACCTGACCGTCACTCTCATCAACGAGACGTCAGCCAGCTCGTTCCTCGAGGGGCAGAGCTACAGCATCTGGGTCAACGTGACGCATGACGGCGTCTTCGAATCCAACAGCGACGTTGGCTGGACCATCTACAACTGGACCGGTGACGTCGTCCATCAGGGCGGATTCTACCCTCGTACCGGCTATTTCAACGCCAGCATCACGATGCCCACCCCCAGCAAGTACTTCTACTACCTCACCATCACCGCCCAGAACAACACGAACGTCGGCTACGTGAACGCGACCGGCGGCACATCCGCACCCCTGATCGTGTATCCGCAGCTCCAGGCCTCGCTCACATTGAACAACACCGCCGGAGCGTGTGACAGCACGGTATCGACCTGTGAAAAGGGGAGCAGCGTCAACGTGACCTACAACGTGACACGCGGCACAGCTGACAACGTCACCGGCTGGGTGACAGGGAACGGCAACAACCTGACGAGCTTCAACCTCACAAAGGACGGGCAGGTCTGGGCGGCGAACTTCACGATCCCTGAAGATTTCAACACCTCAGTATACGGTACCGAACTTACAACCACATCATACGGCTGGAACGAACTATCAAGCTCAACGGTGCGGCAGGTGCTGACCGTCCGGCCCTTCGAACTCATCGAGGAGACCGCCTCCTACGTGTTCCAGGGCAGTGACATCGACCTTGTGTTCGGCCCGGTCAAACCGTTCACCGGTCTACCGATCCCCCGTGAATCGATCGACAGGTTCGGCATCTCCCTCAAGTATCCGAACGGGACGGAGGCCGAGAGTGCGATAGTCGGCGGTGGCGGCATCCCGAACGACAACTATATCTCCGATCAGCGACTGCTCAAATACACGTACAGCGTCGATGGAAGCGCCCCGACCGGAACATGGACATTCACGACCAACGTGACCGATATCTACGGCGTCACACGGGAAAAGAGCTTCACGTTCGACGTCTATGACGCCGGGGCGGAACGCTCCAACGTCACCGTCTACGACATATCCAGCGGAATCAGTGAGCTCCAGACCCCGACCAAAGTGCAGAAACAGTTCGACAGTCCCGGCTACAAGACAGGCAGCATCGTGCTCAAGAATACCGGCGAGCGGGATGCAACAGTCCGGATCAAGCTCTCCGACTCCCTGGCCGGGCTCACCGGGTACGATGTCAAGTACCTGAACGGGCCGCCGATCGACCTCGCCGCCGGGAGCGCCGCAACGGTGGAGTTCAACTTCTCCCTGCAGCAGTACAAGCAGTACCAGGGAGACATCACGTTCGACATCGAGGGAGCACGGTTCAACTACCAGCGGATCGTGCCCGTCAACTTCACCATCGGCGCACAGGCCAGCTGTGCGGTTCAGAACGGGACACTCTGCGTCGGAAATCGGAGCATCGACCTCGAGCTGACGTCCACATCCGCCACCGTGAACATCTCTGTGACAAACACCGGCGACAGTACCACAATCAGTTACACGCCGGGCGGCAACCTTTCAGATATCCTTTCCCCCGGGTCGGTCGACTACGCGGCAGGCACGAGGAAAGACCTCCGACTGGCCCTTGACACCTCCCAGGAAACAGAAGGATTCTACAGCGGGAACATCACGCTTGAGAACAGCGCAGGCGACGTCGTCGAGATTCCCACAACATTCAACGTAACCATACCGACGGGCGAGCTATCTCTAAGCATCGATCCATCCGACATCGGAACGCATATCATCGGTGCAAACATTTCCTTCTCCGCAACGATCAGCAACACCGGAGAGGTGGAACTCACTGATCTCGCCCTTACCAACGACGCGCTCGGGCTGGACCACCAGGTCATGCAGGACGGAGAAACAGTCACAGTCAGACCGGGCGAATCGATCACTGAAGAAGTGACCCTTGACACGGAGGACGCCGCCACCCTCTCCCGAAGCGCCGACAACCCCCTCACAATCACCGTCAGCAGTGGTTCTGGCGTTGAAGGAACCGCCGGCGTCCAGATTACACTCCTCCAGAACCTCTCCCGGAACATCAAGGCACTCAGCCAGACCCTGAGCGATCTCCGAGACCGGCTCGCACAGCTCAACAACACCACCCAACAGAGCCAGATCGAGGACATCAGAAACCGTATCCAGAACATGGAGCAAGCCCTCAACCAGGCAGAACAGGCGTGGGAGAACGATAACTATGAACAGGCGCTTTCGGAGGTCAACAGTGCGTCACAGCTCGAGGCACAGATCGACAACGCGATCCAGCGCGCACAGGCCGCCAGCCAGAACCAGAACGACGGTAACGGAACACAGACCAACGGCGACAGCAACCAGGACAACGGGGGCGGGTTCAACATACTCCTCATCATCGTCCCGCTGGTCATCCTCGGGGTCATCGGGGTCATCGTCTATCTCAGCATCGTGCCGGAGAGCGATGAAGGCGAGGGACAGCAGCTCGGGTCACCGCCTCCCCGCCGCGGCAACCCGTGAGCAGCGAACTTTTTATGGGAGCGCCCCCAAACTCAATCCATGGCCGAACCCACGGCACTGCTGGCGAACGGCAGCAACATCGTCTTCATATTCATCCTCATCCTACTGTTCGTCGTGGCGTACAAGCTCATGCAGGCGGTCGTGGACACGCTCCTCATCGCCGTGTTCTCAGGCGGGTTCTTCCTCGCCCTCAACTACATCGACATCGGACCCGCTCTTTCCACTACGAACTTCCTCCTCTTCATGGTCCTCGGTGTGGCCCTCTACATGGCATACACCACTCTTTCCACGGCCAAGGACCTCGCCGACCTTGCATGGAGCGGTGCCAAGGCCTTGACCGGGCTCGCGCAGGATATAATCGATACAGCACAGGATATCCTCGGCTCGCTCCAGGATCGCGGATCCTCTTCAACCCCTGTCTCGGTCTCATCCTCCAGCAGCGACGACAACGGAGAAAGTGGTTCGAAGGAGAAGATGGCCATCCTCGAGGAGGTGGACGACGATGAGTGAATCGTTCAAGCTGAAAGGCGGGCAGAAGGAGTACGACAACTACATCAACGCCCTCAAGGTAGCAGAGGCCAAGGCAGAGCAGAAAGAAGAACCGGTCGAAGTCTGTAAGAAAGAACTCGAGGAGTACAACGAACTCGTCCGGGTCTTCCCCGACGGCAGCCAGGAGAAGCTGGAGAACTAGCCACCGATCGTGAACCGTGTGCTTCCCTCACCGAGTTCCGCCCGGTAGACCTTACCGTCAAGCACGTAACGCCCACTTGACCACTTCTCGAACCTGCCAGTGAACGAACGTAGCGTCGCCGGGCCGTCGCTGAGCGTGATCGTCGTCCCGGTGAATGAGAACGAGCCGTCGACATGGGCGAACGTGAAGTCCTCTCGCATCAGGCCCTCGACCGCAAGTCGACCCGGATCTTCGACCCTGATAACGACATCCTTCGGCTCCGAGGAGTTGAACGACAACCCCTGGAACGCCATCAGCTGGGCGGAACCGTCGATCGTCACGTTGCCGTCGAACGTGACCTTTCCGGTGTAGTTCCGGAGCGTGATCGAGGCAGACGAAGGATCAGCGGTCAGGCCGGCGACCTTGACCGTGATATCGCTGCCGTTGATCGCAACAGTATCGACCCGGCTCTCGAACGTCATCGAGGTACGGTTGGTATCCGCAGTGAACGATGCCCGCATCGTCGTGTTCGGTGCAGGGCTGGACGTCTCTGTGCCGCCTGTCAGGCCGCCGATGGTGTCAGCGATGCTGCCACCGATCCCGCCGAGCTTGTTGAGGTTCTGCTGGAACCGTGACGTGACCTTCGACAGGTCAGTGAGATCGTCGGCCTGGATGTTGCCCTGTCCCATACCGACCGCCACACCGAACAGGGTCAGGAACACCGCGGCGAGGACTTTGATATCCATGTACAACACTTCGAAGCCACATTATAAAAAATCTGCGAGAGAACCCTGCAGCATGTTCACATGTATCGTCGTCGAGCCCGAGATCGAGGGCAACCTCGGCTTCCTCGCCCGTACCATGGCCAACTTCGAGGTCGAGCAGCTCATCCTCGTCGATCCCGACGCACCGGTCGGCGAGGAGGCGCGCAACCGGGCCGTCAAGGCACAGGACATCCTGGACGACGCGAGGATAGAGGACACCCTTGACGACGCGCTGGACCACGTCGACGTCGCCGTCGGCACCACGGCTCGGGACGCGGAGTCCTCCAACGTGCTGCGGAACGCCGTCTCGCCCGAGGAGATGGCAGAACGGGCGAACAAGGTGGATGGGGATATCGGCATCGTGCTCGGGCGAGAGTCCAAGGGCCTCTCCAACGAGGAGCTGGACCTGTGCGACTTCGCTGTCACCATCCCGACATCAGACGACTACCCTGTGATGAACATCACGCATGCTGCCGCAGTCATGTTCTACGAATGTTTCAAGCACCGGAACAACGACACGCAGGGAGAAGCAAGCAGCAGAGGCGAAAAAGAGACGCTCAACAACATATTTAAAAACATGCTCACCACACTTGACTACTCAGATGCAGAGAGGGAACGGATTCTGCGATGCATGAAGAACTTCGTCGGACGGTCCTTCCTGCACAAACAGGAAGCGCACACCCTGATCGGGTTCTTCAAGAACGTTGAAAACAAGCTCCAAGGTGATAACTGATGGTACTCGGCCTGCTCGGCGGCGACACAAGCATCCTGCAAACAGTCATCTCAGTCGGATTGTTCTTCCTCTTCTTCCTGCTCCTCCCGAGGATCATGCTGTTCCAGATCGTCTACAAGATCAAGTCAGCACTGACCGGGCTGGAGGAGAACGCGCAGAAGGCCGAGGACCTGTTCCTCAACGCGGCGGCCGACAACCCCGATGAGATGCGGGACAGCATCGAGCCAATGAAGAACATGGTCGTCTCCCCGCCGTCCGACCTTGACCCCGCCGGCATGTTCGACAAGATGGAGCACGTCCTCGACAGCTCCGAGGACAAGATGGAGCGGTACGTCGACACCGTCGCGCCCGACGCCGACGAGGAACAGAAGGCCAACCTCTCCATGGCATTTAAGGGCGTCTACGGCACGCACCAGATGTTCGTCCTGATCCGGCACTTCAAGAACCTGGTCGAAGAGACAGGCAACTACCAGATCGGCGGCATGATCAAGATGATGTTACCGCTGTACCAGGAACTGTCCGAATCCCAGCGTGACGCCACCGAGGCGTTCGTCAACGAGGTCCCGATCGGCGACACCGTCGGCCCCCTGATCGCCGCCAAGCTGATCGAGGACGAGCCCGAGGAGATCGCGGAAGATATCGTCTACGCCGAGGAGACCCTCGGCGACAGCGAGTACGCCGTCCTCAAGAGCGAAGGGCCCGGCGCACGGCTCGGCAAGTACGGCGACGCCGTCGAACAGGCGGTCGAAGACGGTGACTTCAGCAAAATCATCACCGTCGACGCCGGCCTCCGGTTCGAGGGCGAGGAGACAGGCACCGTCGTCGACGGCAGCGGCGTCCTGATGGGCGGTCCCGGCGTCGAGAAAGGCAAGATCGAGGAGGTTGCGACCGACAACGACATCCTGCTCGAGGGCTTCGTCGTCAAGCAGAGCGGCCCGCAGGCCTCCAGGCCGATGCACAAGAAGATCTGGGACGCGCACGAGGAAGCGCTCGGCATCGTCAAGGACGAGATCCGGAACACGGACGGCGACGTGCTCGTCGTCGGTGTCGGTAACACGTGCGGTGCCGGCAACACCCGTGCATCGACCGAGGGACTGGACACCAAGCTCCGGCCGTACTGGGCTGAGCAGGAGGAAGAATCCACGTCCTACTTCGGCCTCGCCAAGGCCTTCCCCATGGGAGGCGGCGGTGACGCCCACGGCATGATGGACGCGAAGAACACGTTCAGGATGTTCCAGCGTCTCGTCCGCTAAGAGGGGCGTGACCGCTCCACGGCACCCGGATAGGTTTAAAAGAGTTGGCGCGAATCCGTGACCGAGGCACGATACAATGGGTCTACGACCGGGAAGCATCTACAGAGACATTCCAGGGCAGCCGTACACGCGGATGTCCCAGAAGAAGGACAATGACAACTACATCAAGGGAGCTCCCGCTCCGAAGATCACCATCTTCGAGATGGGTGCGAAGGGCGAGGACTTCGACAAGCGCGTCGTCCTCAAGCTCGACGAGGAATGCACCGTCAGGAGCAACGCCCTTGAGGCCTCCCGGGTCGCCGCGAACTCATACCTGCGGCGGAACCTGACCCCTGAGACCTACCACCTCAAGATCAAGCCGTACCCGCACCACGTGCTCCGCCACCACCCGCTCGCCGGTGTTGCACAAGCAGACCGGTACTACGAGGGTATGCGGAAGCCGTTCGGCCGGCCGATCGGCCGTGCAGCGATCATGGACGATGAACAGGAACTGCTCGTCGCACGCGTCGACGAGGGCGACGTCCAGATCGCGCGGAAGGCAGCAGAGCGGGCAGGCATGAAGATCCCGGTCGGATTCCGGGTCCACGTCGAGGACGCGTAAGCACCGTCCTCCTCTCCCGTTTTCTCCACCCCGTTCAGGTGTACTCCAGTAACTATTTATTCCGGCAGCGGCAACGTTCCACCATGATTCACTGGCTGGAAGACATCGACGAACGCGATGCATCCCGCCTCGGGACGAAGGCAGCCAACCTCGCATCCCTGCTCGAGCACGGGTTCGACGTGCCGAAAGGCTTCGTCATCGAGGCATCGTTCTTCCAGGACCTGCTGACCAGCCAGGGTGTCAAGGACCGCATCGAACAGGAACTGGACCAGGTCGATGTCGAGGACCTGGCATCCCTGCGCGAGGCATCGACGCAGATCCAGCGGATGATCGACGACGTCTCCCTCCCCGATGACGCGGTCGAGGAGATTGAGGACGCGTATGAGAACATCAACATCAGCCAAAAAGTTCGTAACGCCGGAGACAAGGCTGTAGAGCTGGTCGGCGGGCAGCGAGAGACCGAGTTCGTCGCCGTCCGGGGCCACGCGACCGACGACAGTCCTGGCGTCTACGACACATACATCGGGGTCAACGGGAAGGACTCCGTCCGCAGCAAGATCAGGGAGGCATGGAAATCATACTACTCACCCGAGGCCATCTACTACAGAGCAAAGCGCGGCAACGACGCACCGTTCACCGTCCTGGTGCAGAAGATGGTCGAACCGGAGATCTCCGGCACCGTGTTCACCCGTGACCCGTTCGACGGCACCGAACGGATCGTTGTCGAGTCCATGTACGGGATCGGAAGCGCGTTGAGCCGCGGCTCCGTCATCCCGGACAGGTACGTCGTCGACCGGGCCTCCGGCCGCCTGGAATCCATCGACGTCGCGGAGAAGAGCTGGAAGATCGAACGCGACCCCTCCACCGGCAGCACCGTCAAGCACCGGGTCCCCAGCGACCAGCAGGATGAACGCAGTCTCGATGCCGACGACCTCTCCGACACCGTCAGGACCGCGCTCGACATCGAAAAGGAGTTCGACCGCCCGGTCAGGGTCGAGTTCTCGATCGGACGGAACAAGACCTACATCCTGGACGTCAGCGGCGTCGAGGAAGCGGCGGCCAACATGGCGACAGATGCAGAGGAACAGGAGACACTGCTGGAAGGCACACCCGTTTCGTCAGGACAGGCGAGCGGCGCCGCGGCCGTCATCTACGAGGCAGGCGAGACCGAGGAGCTAGACCCCAACAGGGTCGCCGTCGGCATCAACGCAGAACCGAACCTGCTCCCGCTGATAGGGCAGGGACGGGCGGCGGTGACGGACAAGGGCGGCATGGCATCGAGCGCAGCCGTCCTCGCCCGGACGTTCGACACCCCGCTCATCGCCGGGTGCGGGAACGCCACGGACATCCTCAGCAGCGGTGAGGACATCACAGTAGACTGTAACAGCGGCGCGGTCATCGAGGGCAACGAACCAGCGACCACGGACGAGACGGAACACGCGGACGGACCATCCCCCGTGACGGCGGAACAGCAGCCGGTGAACGCGCTGACAGCGACCAGCCTGCTGACGATCAACGAACGGGTCGAGGACGCGGACGGGACCGTCGCGATGCGGTACACCGACGTCGACGACCCTGAATGGGTGCTGGAGGCAGGCGATGCAGATAGTCGGATCCACCGCTCGATGCCCGACGACTTCCGGGGCGGCGGCCTGCTCGTCGAGGACTACGCGACCGTGCTCCGGCTGGAGGAAGCCGTCGAGCGGCAGGCATCCAGCGTCTTCCTCGACGTCGACGCGCTGGCGCAGGACGGTGAACGCGAGGCGGTCGAACAGGCGATCAGGAAGGCGGTACAGGACACCGACGACCGCGAGTGTGCAGTCATCGTGGATAGCCCGGACGACCGGCTGATCGGGACCGCCGTCGAGGCCGGTGTCGACAGCCTCGTCGTCCCGCCGGAGGACTTCCACGACGTCCAGCAGCGTGTGGAGCGCGCCGAACGGAGCTTCATGCTTGAACGCCTGAGGGAACTGTAGATGGACGCCAGCCAGCTGAAGATCCTTCTCTCGAAGCTCGAGGGGTTCGCCGACCCTGAGCCACGGCTGGAGCAGTACGTGACACCTTCCGACGTCGCCGCACGGTTCCTGAACACGGTCCGGATGCAGGTGGACGGCGACGAGCTCGTCGACCTGGGCAGCGGGACCGGTGTCCTCAGCATCGGAGCGGCGGCGCTGGGCTTCACGGTGCGCGGCTACGAGCAGGACCCCGACGCGATCCAGGTCGCGGAGCAGAACCTGGCACAGGCCGAGGAGGAGACCGGCGAGCTTGACGTGACGTTCATCCAGGCGGATGTGGAGGACGTGGACGACGAGGCCGATGTCGTGGCGATGAACCCGCCGTTCGGCATCCAGGACGACGACGCCAACCTCAGGTTCCTCGAAGCAGCGTTCAGCGTGGCTGACGAGGTGTTCGCGCTGCTGCACAGCTCGGAGGCGAAGCGGGACGAGACCCGGCAATTTATAAAAGAGTTCGCCTCGAACCGTGGGTTTGACGCCACCGTGTTCGCCACGTACAGGTTCCGGCTCCCGAACAGCATGGCGTTCCACGAACGGGAGCAGGCACGGATCGGCGTCGACGCCTACCACTTCACGCGGTGACTACCAATGGAGCTACAGTCAGACACTGAAGACGGCCGGACCATCCTGCAATCGGAGGATAAACAGCACACAGTCATGAACCTCGTCCGGAGCACGCTGTGGGATGCCGGCGCAGCGGCCGGCTACGACAAAGGCCACCCGTACGTCGGCAGCTCGAAGCTCGTCTTCGACACAAACAGTCCGGCCGACGACGTCGCGGAAGCAGTTGAAAAGGCGAAAGAAGACCTCAACGACTTCCGCGAGGCAATCCCGGAGTAATGCGGGTCAAGCCCGAGATCCGTATCCTGGGCGTCGACGACGCACCGTTCAGCTTCGACGACGACACCACGGCCCTGATCGGCTGCCTGTTCCGGGGCGGACGACAGATCGAGGCCGTGCTGCGGCGGGACATCACCGTCGACGGCCATGACGCCGACGACAAGATCGTCTCGATGGTGAACGACTCGCGGCAGACCGACCAGATCCAGGTCATCATGCTCGACGGCGTCTCGTTCGCCGGGTTCAACGTGCCCGACATCGAACACATCCACGAGGCGACCTGCAAGCCAGTAATCGCCGTCAGCAGGCGGCGACCTGATAGGGCGGACCTGGAGGCGGCGCTCGACAACGTCGACGACAGGGACGACCGGCTGGCACGGATCGAGAAGGCGGGCGAGGTCTCCCGGCTGGCGACGGATGACGGCGAACTGTACTACCAGACCCGTGGCATCGACCCGGAGGACGCGGAACAGGTCATCAAGACCGCGCTGCGTCGGGGTAACGTCCCGGAGCCGGTGCGTGTCGCGCACCTGGTCGCCGCCGGGGTCACGACAGGCGAATCCAAGGGGAACCCATGATGGAGCTGCTCGACGACATCGGTTCACAGCTGTTCTTCCTCATCGTAGCGCTCATGCTCGCGTTCAGCATCTACCAGACCGTCGGCACCGGGCTCGGCACGGACACGCCGATCGTCTCCGTGGTCTCGAACTCGATGGCGCCGACGTTCCAGCGGGGCGACATGATCGTCGTGACCGGGACAAGCTTCGAACAGGTCGAGGAAGGCGACATCATCGTCTACCGGAGCAAGTACCCGATCATCAACGCCAACCGTCCACCGCTGATCCACCGCGTCGTCAACAAGACCAACAACTCGCTGGAGACTATGGGCGACGCCAACGAGGAGCAGGTCAGGTACTGCATCTGGGACAACGGCTTCCGCATGACGTCGAACGGCTGCCCGGCGGACGCGAAGCTTGTCAACGCGGAGACCAACATCACGGAGCAACAGCTGGTCGGCGAGGTGCTGTTCATCATGCCGTTCATCGGCAACCTGAAGCTCATGCCTGCCTGCTGGTTCTACAAGCTCCAGTACCCGGACAGCCACCCGCAGGTCCAGTACACCTGCTGAGACAGGGGTGGACTTTTAAATCTGCGGTCGAAGGTACACAAAGTCACACGGGCCGGTAGTGGCCCTCGAGAACGCATCAGGGGATACAATGAACTTCTGTGACGAATGTGGCGGCATCATCGTTCCGGAGAAAGAAGGAGGAGACACAAACTTCAAGTGCCGGAACTGCGGGGAGCGTTACCGCAAGGAGGACGGCGGCATGGTCATCACCGAGACGAAGAACGAAGAAGATAGAAACATGATCGGTGAAGGCAACGAAGACGAGAGCCACCCCGAGACCGAAGAGGACTGCCCCGAATGCAACAACGACACCGCCTACTGGTGGATGGAACAGACCAGAGCCGCCGACGAGCCAGAGACACGGTTCTTCAAGTGCACAGAGTGCGGCCACACCTGGCGTGAGTACGACTGATGACACTCGGCGACCTGCTCCACGAGGAACTGTACCAGCCCGACAATCTGGACGTCCACCTGGTCGGGGTCAGCGAGTACCGCAACGAGAACGACGACTTCTTCGACGGGCTGATCGACGAGCTGGAGGCGAACGCCGACATCACCCCACACCGGGTCGCCGCGGAAGAGTACCAGCGCGACGACGTGGAGCAGCTCGACCTGTTCGAGCACGACTACCCCGACAGCTCGCTGCTCGTCGTGCCCGACACCTACGGCTTCGGCAGGGGCGGTGCCAGCGCCGCGGAACGGTACAAGGCGTTCATCGACCTGCACGACCAGGGCCTCGACGGCGTGCTGCATCTGGACGTGGACGACGACCTGGACCGGGCGCCGGAGGCCGACGAGCAGGACTACGGGGCGGAAGCACTCGCCGACGACCTGGTCCTGGCGTATCAGCGGGACGAGGGCCGTGTCTACGACCCGACCGTCATCGAGACGGACGACGACACGATGCTCCTCTCAAAGCTATACTAGCCCTGCCAGGCGGGCGATGACCGCTGCACCGGTGAACGTCGCGATCGCGCTGCCCAGGTTGACGAGGAAGAAGATGAGCAGCAGCCGCGTCGCCCGGTTGTGCCACAGGTCACGGTACCGGCTGATCTCGCCGATCGACTCCATGTCCTCGACCCGCGGCTTCCTGACCCTGTTCTCCGCATAGGCAGCGACCAGGCCGGCCGGCATCGCCGGATTGACGGACGTGAACGGCGCGGCGACGAACGAGACCGCGATCGTGACGATGCTTGCACCGGCGACCGCAGCACCCAGCGCCGCCCCCGTGCCGTTGAGCGCGAACCAGTAGAACAGCATCTCGCGGGCGACCTCCGTCCCGGCCCGGGCGACACCGTAGCCGAACATCGCGACGATGGCGACCGGGAGCGCGTACTTGACGGCTTTCATCCAGTCGAACCCGGGGTCGACCGTCTCCAGTTCCTCCGTGTCGCGCGGCGTGCCCTCCTCCAGCCGCTCGGCGATGCCCTCGACGTGGCCGGCACCGACGACCGCGAGCACGGTGTCGGCCTCCATCAACCGGAGCTTCTCCGCCATGTAGGTGTCGCGCTCGTCGATAAACACCTCCTTCAGGTGCGGGAACCTTCCTGAGAACTCGGCGACGACCTCGTGGAGCACGTCCTTCTGCTTCAGGTCCTCGACACTGACCTCCTCAGCGTCGGCGAAAAAACCCTCGACCGCGGAAGAGAGCAGACGACCCTTCTCCAGCAGATTGAACCGGTCCATCGCGCGCTTCAGCGTGATGTTGATGTCGCGGTCGATGAGCTCGACAGGGACACCTTGCTCCTCGGCAGCCTCGACAGCTGCGAGCATCTCCGCGCCGGGCGCGATGTCCAGGTCCTCGCCCAGCTTGCGCTGGTAGATGGAGAGCAAAACGTTGAACAGCAGCATGTGGCCGTCACCGCGGCTTATCACGTCGGCGACGTCCCGGTCCTTCCAGACGTCCTTGTCGCGGAGCGATCGCAGCCGTTGCTCGTCCAGCTCGACGCAGACCCGGTCAGGACCGATGTCCTCGATCGCGTCCTCGACCTCGCTGACGGACTGCTCCGAGACATGGGCCGTGCCGAGCAGCACGACCCGCCTGTCACCGATCCTGACTTCCCTGCGCATCAGCCCACAGTGAGCGCGCTGGTGTTAAAAGGTTTGCCGGCAGGGACGTGCTGCCACCGGTTCCAGCGACGGGCCGCTGCGGGGATTGCGACAAGCTTTAAATCTCTTGTCGGGAAAGGTCGTGCATGCCGGACAACAGGAGGGCGCCAGCGAGGCCACGTCAGATAACGGACATCAACCCCCGCGAAGATATCCGTGTGCGGATCGTTGGCACCGTGCTGGAGAAGGACGACGACTCCATCATGCTCGACGACGGCACCGGCACGACAGAAGTGTTCCTCGACCAGGAAGACATCGAGGAGCTCGAGGAGAACGATCACATAAGGATACTCGGCCGGGTCCTCCCGACGCCCGACAGCTTCGAGATACAGGGTGAGATCGTCCAGCACATGGAGGGCCTGAACATGGATCTCTACGAGCAGGTCAAGAACCTCGTCCCCCACCTATAGGTGCGTACAATGTTCAAAGCAGAGCTCAATGACACAAAGCTACTCAAAGACAGCCTTCAGGCAATCTCAAACCTGATCTCAGAGGGCCGGTTCAAGGTCCGCGAAGACGGGCTGAACCTCGTCGCCGCCGACCCCGCGATGGTCGCGCTGGTCGATTTCAGCCTGGAGAAGGACGCCTTCGACAGCTACGAGGTCGACGAAGAAGGCGAGATCGGGGTCAACCTGGAGAAGCTCTACTCAATCCTGCGCCGCGCCAACAGCGACGACACGGTCACGCTGGAGCTGGACGACGAGTCCAAGCTCGTGCTGAAGATGGAGAACAACTCCACACGGACGTTCTCCATCCCGCTGCTCAACATCGATGACGAGGACGTCCCCTCCACCGACAACCTGAAGTTCTCCGTGGAGGCCGACTTCCGGTCGTCCGTGTTCTCTGACGGCGTGGGCGACGCCCAGGTCGTCGGCGACTCCGTCACCATCGAGGCGGACGGCGAAGCGGTCACGATCCGGGCCGAGGGCGACAACTCCAACGCCGAGTTCCGGATCGAGAAGGGAAGCGACGGCCTGATGGAGCTGTCCGGCGACGGCACCGTCAAGTCGATGTTCTCCCTCGACTACCTGAACAAGATGATGAAGGCCGAGAAGCTGTCCGACACCATGACCGTCCGGCTGGGCGACGACTTCCCGATGCGGATGGACTTCGAGGTGCCTGACAAGCTCAAGCTCGGCTTCATCCTCGCACCGCGCATCGAGGAAGAATGAGTGCGGAGCTGGCACTGCTCAGGTCGATCGTCGTCGACGGACCGCTCGCCACAGCGGCCGTCCAGGGCATCACCGCGCTCGGCTCGTTCTTCGTACTTACCGCCCTCGCTGCCAGCAGCTACGCCATCGGCCAGCGCAGGACAGCTGTATCGCTCGGGATAGGTCTCGGGGCGACCGCGGCCGTCGTCTACGCCGCCAAGTTCGTGGTCGGGCGGACGAGGCCGCCAGTTGCCGTGGTCGAGACCGTGACCCCTGCGTTCCCGTCCGGCCATGCTGCCCTCGCGTTCGCGGCCGCCGCCGTGCTCGGCGACCGGTTCCCCGGGCAGCGGGCATGGTTCCTCGGGCTGGCGACGCTGGTCGCGGTGTCACGGCTGGTGCTGGGTGTGCACTACCCGACCGATGTGGTCGCCGGCGCTGGCATCGGCTACGGGATCGGCTGGATCGTCGTCGAGAACGAGCACGTCATGCGGCGGTCCTGAACCGTTCAACCCAGCTGTATCCCTCCCGTTCGGCGACCAGCCGGGATGGGAAGTCCTCCACCAGGTCGTTGTACTCCTCCGCGAGGTCGTTGTACTGCTGGATGGCCTCGTGCCGCTGGTACCGTTTCTCCGCGATCCTGTCCAGCGTCGACTGGAACTCGGTGTCGTCCCGGAGCTCAGGGTAGTCCTGCACGGATTCCAGGAACCCTATCTCCAGTTCCAGCAGCCGTTCACGGGTCTCGGCCAGGTCGGAGAACGTGTCGCCGACGTCGGGTGAGAGCTCGCCGAGCCGGTCCAGCTCGTCGCGCTGGTGCTGCATGTAGCCTTCCGCGATGTCGGTCAGGTCGTCCAGCAGCCGGTACTCCTCGCCGAGCTCCTGTCTGACCCGGGAGAGCCCCTGCTGGAGCTCGTCCATCATGCTGTCGAGCTGCCTGGAGATGTACCAGTAGTAGCCCACCACGGCCAGCCCGGCGAGCACGATGAGGAGCAGCGGGATAGCCAGCAGCCAGAGCATGGGGAAGTCTTGGCGGCACTGGCATAAAAACCTTCACCGGGGCCCGCTCCCGCGGTCGCCGGCCGTCACCACCCGGGAGATACAAAAAGGTGGCGGCCGCTCGTGTGGACAGGATGACGGACGACAGCTGCCTGCTCGCGACCCACATCGACCCCGCGTGGCGCACACCGGCGGGCTACCAGGCCGACCTGCAGAAGTACGTGGCAGAGCACGACCACGACAGCTTCGTCTACGTCAGCAACCAGCAGTGGAACGACGGCGACTGGGCCTACAAAGCCGACGAGGTCATCGCCTCGGAGGGCGGACGGCTGCCTGACGACGAACGCGACCGGCTGCTGGACGAACATACTTCTTTCGACCACATCGGCGCCTACCACGAGCAGTGCCACGCCGCGACATGGGAGGACCTGGTACAGGGCATCTACGACCAGGCCCGCGGGGCGACCTACGAGGTCACGTTCCCCGCCGAGCTGGTGACAGGCTCCGACGAGCGGCTGGCGGACACGATGACCACGGAGCAGCCGGGATCGAACCCGCTGTTCACGGAACGGGAGCTCGACGCGGCGGAGGCCAGCGCGGCGATGGTGGAGTACGAGGCGATAGCGGCGTTCAACGCAGAAAACGACGGCACATTCTCCTACGACGTGGATCCGGACGACCTGTCGATCACCTGGACGCTGCACGGCTGACAGGCGGATCTTTCCTGTGACCGACCGACGGCTTTTTACGGTTCAACCGGCGATACTGGGACATGGAGCTCGGGGAAGAGGAGAAGGAACGCATCAGGCGGTACTACCAGCGGGACGAGATCGTGGAGGAGATGGTCCGGCTGGCGCAGTACCGGGAGTTCGCCCCGACCTACCCGCAGGGCTACGGCTCCCGACCTGACTCGGTCAACTTCCCCGGCGACTTCCGCTCGTTCATCGACAGGGGCGCGATCGCGTTCCACGGCTCGGTGGAGCGGTGGCGGAACCCGCTGCTGATCGACCGGACCGACCACGACAAGCTCCGGACCGGCTGGGACCTGGTCATCGACATCGACGCCGACGACGGGATGGAATACGCGAAGGAGGCGGCCAACGGCATCGTCGACGAGCTGGAACGCCACGGACTGCCACGCGACTGCATCTCTGTCAAGTTCTCCGGCAACCGCGGGTTCCACGTCGGTGTCCGCGGCGAATGCTTCCCTGAACGGATCGGCGGCACGGAGATCGCGGAGCTGTACCCGAAGCTGCCGCAGGCGATCGTCGGCTATCTCAGGACCCGGCTGCACGACAGGCTGGCGGAGGCGTTCCGCGAGATCGATCCCCGCAAGGAGGACGTGATCTCGGAGGAGGGACCGTACGAGGTCGCTGACATCGAGAACGACTGGGGCCAGCGCCACCTGTTCCGGATGCCGTACTCGGTCAACGAGAAGACGATCGGCGGGGAGCACGGCACGCTGGTCTCGCTGCCGATCGCGCTGGACGACATCGACTCGTTCGAGAAGCCGGACGCCCGGATGCTGGACGTTGAGGTGGAGCACCGGTTCCTGGACGAGTACGAGGAAGGCGTGGCGGCCGACCTGGCGGTGGAGGCGCTGGACTGGCTGTCACGGCAGCGGATGCAGCAGGACGAGAAGAAGGCGACGAAGGACGGGGACTACGACATCCCGGACGAGGCGATGGACCGGGACCACTTCCCGGCACCGATCAAGCGGATCCTGCGCGGGCTGGAGGACGGCAGGAAGCGGGCATTGTTCATCCTGGCGACGTTCCTCCGCCACGTCGGCTACGACTGGGACGCGGTGGAGAAGGAGATCTGGGAGTGGAACGACCGGAACAAGGAACCGCTGCGGGACAACTACGTCAAGTCCCAGCTGCAGTGGCACCGGCGGCAGGACGAGCCGTTGATGCCGCCGAACTTCGACGCCAAGGGCTGGTACAAGGACATCGGTGTGATCGACGAGCAGGAAGACCGGCAGATGCTGGACAACTTCGACAACCCGGTGCCCTACGCCGGTGTGCTCCGCGACAAAGCCGAGAACCGGGACGACGAGTCAGG
>JAXINV010000004.1:0-74115 GCA_034190465.1 Asbonarchaeum danakilense (SeqCode)
CCGTTCCTCCTGCGACTCCATGTGCTCCTGCTCCAGATCGTACTCCTTGGCCATGAGTGAGAATAGAACGAGTCCGAACTTAAATCGTCCGGGTGCCCGTCCACACCCCTAACATGCTTTAGAAAAAGAAAAACAGAAGAGGAGGGATTTTACTCCTCCTGGTAGGCGTATCGGACGTCGGTATCGAACTCGAGCTGGATGAGCCCGGGCTGCGTCCCGATACCCCTGTTCGCGCCGAGCTTGATCTCGGTGGCTGTTGCACGGGGGAGAGCCTTTGCCTCCTCCCAGAGCGGCAAGTCGACCGCGTCGGCGATCGTATCGCCTTCATAAATCTTGATACCGAGACGACGGTGTTCGCTTTCATAGGCCTCGTCGCCGCCGTACAGATCCAGCTGTGTAAATGGGTCTCCTTCAGAACCTCTATTGACTGAAGGGACGCCATCACAATGCATCTCAACATCGTATTCCTGGCCATTATGCTCGCCTTCCAGTGAGACCGTCTTGTACACCTCACCGTATTCCTCGGCGAGCTCGCCAGTAGCCGACAGCTGGCCGATCCGGATCACATCGCCGGTCTGGTACTCCAGCCCCGCGCCGTCCGACGTAGTGGTCGGCTCCGTCGATGTCGGATCCTCGGTCGCCGGGCCCTCCGTCGTCGGCTCGCCGGTCGATCCGTTGTCTGGGGTTTCATACTGCTTATCGGAACCATCGAGACAGCCCGCCAGCCCGGCCATCGCCAGGCCCGCAGCACCTGCGAACTCCCGTCGCGTAATCTCGATATCGTAGTCGTCTGACATATCACTACCCCTAGCACACAAATCTTAAATAGCTTTGTAGAAACTGGAGGATGCTTGCCAGAGATAAAAGCCATTACAGAAACAGTTAACGTCCCCGCCAGGATTTGAACCCGGGACCTCGACCTGTCTGCATCGAAAATCCCCGAAAGAGGAATTTTCTCGACCTCCGTCCGCCTGACGGCAGACATCGGTTCCGCAGGGTCGCGCTCTGTCCACTGAGCTACGGGGACACGCACCTGTAACTGGGGGCGAAGCCTTTTAGTACCACCCGCTCCACGCGGACACCTATATAAAATTTCCCTGTAAACCGTGAGCGTGGAGGCCAACGATAATGGAAATCGAGGAATGCACAACCTGCGGCGCCAACCTGGAAGCCGCAGAGGACTTCGTCATCTTCCCCTGTCCAGAATGCGGCGAGGAGAAGATCGCCCGATGCTACAACTGTAAGAAGCTAAACAACAGCTACACATGCGACGAATGCGGCTTCACAGGCCCGTAAGGTGAAAGCGAATGGGAAAGATTGCAGTCGTTCTCAAGCTCATGCCAGAAAGCCCGGAGACTGGCCTCGAAGCCATCAAGGACGAAGCCCGTGAACGGGTCGACGTCGAAGACATCGGCGAGGAAGAGGTCGCCTTCGGCCTCACAGCCGTCAAGATCTCCACCATCGTCGACGACGCAGAAGGCGGCACCGACGAGGTCGAAGAAGCACTCCGCGGCATCGACGGCGTCCAGTCAGTCGAGACAGACGACGTCCAGAAGCTGTGAGCAGGTGGTCCGGTGAAGTTCAACCTCAGCAGCCTCGGCTTCCTCGGGATCCTTGGTATCGCAGGCGCTCTCACCGACCAGCCGAGCCTCTTCTCATTGTTCGCACTCTTCGCGCTGTTCGGCCTCGACAAAGAAATCGAAATCTGAGAGGGAAGCGCACCCTGGAGGATTTGAACCCCCGACCTCTGCCTCTCTCCTCTGGATGCAAAGCATCCAGCGCCCACCAGCGGTGGGCTGCACTGCCGACTTCATGAAACCCGTGAGGGTTTCATTTGATCGAGCAAACTCCGAAGAGTTTGTCGAGTGCTGCGGCAGTCGCTCCGGAGGGCAGCGCTCTGTCCACTGAGCTAAGGGTGCTTCACTGACCCCGACTGGGAACAGGACGTTTTTAAGCAGATTGGCTGCAGCCTTCATATACTGGCCCTTCACATCACCCCTCATGGCGCAGGCGCTGGACCCCGTTAGGGAACACTGGCTGCTCGTCTCCCTCCTCCTTGTCGCCATCATCGTCACAGTCATCAGCACCTCAGTCCCCGGTTACATCTACAAGGCGCAGTACTGGGATACAAGAGACCAACCGAACACCTCCGCAGCAGAACTCAGGAGCACAGCCAGCACAACATACGACGCCCTCGAGACCGGCAAGCTTCATACACTGCCCTCTTCGTTCTCCATCACCTCCCGGAAGAATTTGATCGAACAGCAGTGCACGAAAAACACAACAGCCTGCCCTGCAAACATCACAGCAGCCGCCATCAGCGACATCTACGCTGCAGGCCACCCATATCTCGCCAGCACAGCGGCCGCCTACCTCAACCGCCTTCACCTGAACACCATCAAGCAGCAGACCCGGCTCCCGCCACGAACAGCCATCTATCAGAGCGTCGTAGAACGGCTCATGCTCACAACCCGGACCATCCTCACAGCGACGCTCGACTGCCGCCAGTACAACGGCACCGCACGACAGTGCTACGAGAAGACCTCCGACCTCCTCGTCAGGAACTGGGACACAAACACACAACTGGCCTTCCAGCGACTGAAGAACAGCTCAGCACCATCCCTTGTAAAAGCCATAGGAGCGACAAACATGCAACAGGCCAGACAGACCTCACTTCCGCATATCGGCATGGCCGCTTTCTACCAGAACAGCGTACTGCACATCTGTACACAGCATATCGCCGAAGGAACACTGACAACAATCGACGGAATCAAAACCGCGCCCACCTCCTATCCAGAGGCACTGCGGAGCTGTATAACGCATACACCGCCCACGGCAGCGGTCCAGATCCTCCATCACATCCACCGCCAGCTTGAACGGTAACTACTCGATCTTCCGGACACCGCCGCACACCTTGCAGCCGCTCGGCTTCATACAGTCCGAGCAGACCTGCGCACCGCACATATCGCAGGTATGCAGCTTCTCCGTCACCTCACCGCAGCTCTCACAGATCCCGGCCATGGCCCGTCATGGGAATCGGCGGCTTAACTATCTTCCCCGAGCGCCCAATCCATCCCCACAGCCAGCGCACCGCCGAGCACACCGACAGCCGTCATCATCGCCGCATAGGCGCCGTACCACGTCGCACCGACGACCGGGACCGAGCCCGGACCCGGCAGCCCAGCCACCCCCGCGACCAATACCAGCCCGTGCGCCACAGCCCAGCCCTGTACAGCAAGCACCCACCCGCGCGACCCCGCAAGCCCTGCACGTCCAGCGATCCAGTGCGCCACCGCCAGCGGCCAGCCAGCGTACAGCAGCAGGAACACCGCCACCGCCGGGCCCAGCTCGACGGGGACGGCTCCCAGTAGCCAGGCGGCGAGGTAGCCGGCCAGGGCCAGGACTCCGAACGCTCGGAGAACATGCCGGACCCCGGCCAGGTCCTCCCGGAACAGCCACGTCGCCACCGCCAGCGGCAGCGCCACCAACGGCAGGCCGTACAGATGCATCAGGCCGAACACCAGTCCCGGACCCACGTTCGTCATGGAGGTGAATGCGCGACGCCGGGCTAAAACGGTACCGCTTTTAACCGTGGGCGAGAAACACCCCGGCATGGGCACGGACCTCGGCGACCTGATCGAGCCGGAGCAGATCAGCTTCGACCACCTCGTCAACAAGGAGATCGCCATCGACGCGATGAACACGATGTACCAGTTCCTCTCCATCATCCGGCAGCGGGACGGCACACCTCTCAAAGACGCCGACGGCAACGTGACCTCCCACCTGTCCGGCCTGTTCTACCGCAACGTCAAGCTCGTCGAGAAAGGCGTCAAGCCAGTCTACGTCCTCGACGGCTCCCCTCCCGACCTCAAAGCGAAAGAGGCGAAGGAACGGAGAAAGAAGCGTGAGAAAGCCGAGGAAGAGTGGAAGAAACTGAAGGAGGAAGGCAAGATGAAGAAAGCGTTCCAGAAAGCCACGCAGAGCTCCAAGCTGACCGGGGAGATGGTCGAGGAGGCCACCCAGCTGCTGGACGCGCTCGGCATCCCGCACGTCCAGGCGCCCAGCGAGGGCGAGGCACAGGCCGCCTGGATGAACGCGGAGGGTCAGGCGTGGGCTGTCGGCGGCCAGGACTGGGACGCGTTGCTGTTCGGCGCCGACCGGCTGGTCCGCAACCTCACCGTCACAGGCCGGCGGAAGAAACAGGGCGGCGGGACGAAGCACGTCTCCCCGGAGAAGATCGAGGCCAGGGCCGTGTTCGACGACCTGGGGCTGTCACGGGAGAAGCTGACCTGGCTCGCCATCCTGATCGGCACCGACTTCGATCCCGGCGGGGTCCACGGCATCGGGCCGAAGCGCGGCATGGACCTGGTCCAGCAGTACGACAGCTTCGACGAGCTGCTGGAGGACGACAAGGTCGAGTGGGAGCACGACAACGATCCGCACCGGATCCTCGACTTCTTCCAGGACCCGCCGGTGGACGAGGACGTCTCGTACAGTCATGGCAGCGTCGACCGGGGCGAGGTCAGGCACATCCTCGTCGAGAAGCACGGCTTCTCAGGTGACCGCGTGGCCAGCACCCTGGACCGGTTGGAGGAGGCGCAACAGGAGTCACAGCAGGACCTGGGCAGCTTCGTCTGACCCTGCCAGTAGACATTTAAGCACCGGGACGCCATGGCCTTGCATGTCTCTCACCGTCGTCCCAGGGACGAATTCTGAGGAACTTGCCGCAAACGTCGCCGAGGAACTGGACGCCGACCTGGCGGAGGTCGAGCACAAGCACTTCCCCGACGGCGAATCCTACATCCGGCTGGAGGAGCGGCTGGACGGTGAGGACGTCGCGATCATCCAGAGCCTGCATCCGCAGAACGACGGCCTGGTCGAGCTCCAGTTCCTGCTTGACCTGGTCAACGACGTCGGCGCGGAGCACGTCACCGTCGTGATCCCGTACTTCGCCTACAGCAGGCAGGACCGGCGGTACCGTGAGTTCGAGGCGGTCAGCTCCCGGACGATCGCGAAGACGCTGGATGCGCTCGGCGTCGACAAGGTCGTCACCGTCAACCTGCACGACAAGGGCGTACTCGACTTCTTCGACGCTGAGGCGGTGGACATCTCCGCTGCCCCAGTCATCGCCGACCACTACCGCGACGAGGCCGACGACCCGTTCGTCCTCATCCCGGATCAGGAGCGAGCGGAGTTCGGCGAGGATATCGCCGACGACCTGGACTGCGAGTTCACCTGGCTGATCAAGCACCGGGACCGGAAGACGGGCGATATCGAGACCACGATCAAGGAGGAGTTCGATGTCTCGGGCAAGGACGTCGTGATCGCCGACGACATCATCAGCACCGGCGGCACGATGATCAAAGGCATCGACATCGTGCAGGAGCGCGGATCGGACCAGATCTACACGGCTGCCGTCCATTTTCTGCCCTCCGACGCGTACCAGGACATCGAGGAGGCTGGAGCAGAGGAGGTCGTCGCAAGCAACTCGATCGACACGGATATCAGCCAGCTGGACCTCACACCCGTGATCGCCGAGGAGCTGCGAAAGTAGTTTAAGGGTTGACGGTCAAGACCCCGGCATGAGTCTCGCAGATGAACTTGAGGCGAACCCTGAGAAAGTCGCAGAACTGATCGATCATACAAACGTCGACCCCGCAGCGACCGAGGACGAGATCCGGGAGCTGTGCGAGGAAGTACGTGAATACGACTTCTGTTCCGCCGTCGTGGTCCCGTACCACGCCGAGCTCGCCGACGAACTCGTCGGTGACGTTGCCAACGTCGTCGCCGTCGTCGGGTTCCCGTACGGCATCCAGAACTCGAAGGCCAAGCAGGATGAGGTCGAGGCGCTGCTGGAACACGCCGACGAGCTCGACATGGTCATGAACCGGACCGCGTTCGCGAACGGCGACCATGAATTCGTCGTCGAGGATATCAAGGCCGTCAAGGAGGCGTGCGGCGACAAGAACCTCAAGTGCATCATCGAATCACCGACCCTGAGCCAGGAGGAGATCACGCAGGCCTCCAAGCTTGTGAAGAAGGGCGGTGCCGACTTCGTGAAGACCGCCGTCGGCTACGACGGCCCCGCCGACCCGAAGGAGGTCCAGGCGATGCGGAATGCTGTCGGTCCCGACATGGGCGTCAAGGCTTCAGGCGGCATCCACTCGTTCGAGGAAGCGCTGGAGATGGTCAAGGCGGGCGCCACGCGTATCGGCGCGTCCTCCGGCGTCCAGATCTACGAATCGATCGAGGAGTACGAGGGTTGATCCCTCGTTTCCCCCTCCCCTTTTCTCCCCGTGATCCATCATGCAACTCAACGCGAATCCTATCGACATGGAAGCAAAGACCCCGACAGTCATCATGAACCAGGAAGACGCCGCAGAACTGGGTGTCTATACGATGGACCGGGTACGACTCAACCACGAAGGCGGTCACGAGGTCGCAGTCGTCGAGACGACGAACAAGCTCGTCGACCAGGGGAACATCGGACTCACCAACGGCCTCCACGCCCTTGAAGGCGATATAGACGTCGAGATTGCCTCGAAGCCCGAGTCCGTCAAGTACATCAAGGCCAAGATGGACGGTCGGGAGTGGGAGGAGGACCAGATCTACGAGATCGTCGATGACATCGACCGTAACGCACTCAGCGACATCGAGATGGGTGCGTACGTCTCCACTATCTATACCAAAGGCCTTTCCATGGAGGAGACAGCTCATCTGACACAGGCGATGGTCGATGCCGGCGAACAGATCCAGTGGGATCACGATATCCTCGCCGACAAGCACTCGATCGGTGGCGTGCCCGGCAACCGTGTCACTCCGATCATCATTCCTATCATCGCCGCCGCAGGCATCAACATCCCGAAGACCTCGTCGCGCGCAATCACGTCGCCGGCAGGCACGGCCGACACGATGGAGGTCTTCTGCGACGTCGAGTTCGACCTGGACGAGATCAAACAGATCGTCAACGAGACCAACGGCTGCCTGGTCTGGGGCGGCTCCGTCAAGCTGTCGCCGGTCGACGACGACATCATCCGGGCGGAGCATCCGCTGTCGCTCGACCCCGAAGGCCAGGTCGTGGCCTCTGTCCTCTCGAAGAAGAAGTCCGCCGGTTCGAACCACGTCGTCATCGACATCCCGTACGGTGAGGGCTCCAAGGTCGGCGACCTGTCGACCGCGCGGGAGCTGGCGGAGAAGTTCAAACGTATCGGCGACTACCTGGACATGGCCGTCGAGTGCACCATCACACGCGGCGACCAGCCGATCGGCCGGGGGATGGGTCCGGCACTCGAGGCGAAGGACTGTCTCAAGGTCCTCAAAGGCGACGGGCCGAAGGACCTTGAGGTCAAGGCCGTGCGGCTGGCCAACATCCTGCTGGAGATGTGCGGCGAATCGGAGAAAGCGCTGCACTTGATCCACTCCGGTGAGGCCCTGGAGAAGTTCCGGGAGATCATCGGTGCACAGAACGGCGACCAGGACATCGAGCCAGAGGACATCGAGGTGGGCGAACACACGCTGAAGGTCCACGCGGAGAACAGCGGTATCGTCAGCCACATCGACAACGAGCAGATCTCCGACATCGCATCCCGGGCGGGCGCGCCGAAGGACAACGGCGCAGGCGCCTACCTCCACAAGAAGAAGGGCGACCGCGTGAAGAAGGGTGAGGCCCTGATGACGGTCTACGCGGAGAAGCAGAACAAGCTGGCGGAGGCCGAGAAACTCATCAACCGCGCAAATGGCTACCGCGTCCATACGAAGGAAGAGATGCTGATCGAGGAGCTGTAGGATGTCCGACAGAGCACTCCTCGTCGTGATGGACGGCTTCGGGCTGCGTGAGGAAGAATACGGTAACGCCATCGTGCAGGCCGACACCCCGACGCTCGACCGGTTGATGGACGAGTACCCGACGGCACGACTTCCAGCACACGGCGAGCACGTCGGGCTGCTGGAAGGCGGCCTGGGCGGCTCCGAGGTCGGCCACATGCAGCTCGGTGCGGGACGGCTCGTCCCCCAGATGCCGAAGCTGATCCACGAATCCATCGAGGACGGCAGTTTCTTCGAGAAAAAGGCGCTGAACGACGCCATCGACCACGCAAAGGCTAACGACGGCACGCTCCACGTCATGGGGCTGTGCTCAGACAAGGCGATTCACGCCCACATCGCTCATCTCTTCGCGGTCCTGGAGCTGGCCGACAGGAAGGGCTTCGACTCGGTCTGCATCCATTGTTTCCTGGACGGCAGAGATACCGAACCGAAAGTGGCGAAAAAATACGTGCGCCAGCTGCAGGATAAACTCGACAAACTGCCCGGGACGATCGCTACAGTCTCCGGACGGTACTATGCGATGGACCGTGACCGGCGGTGGGATCGGACCGAGCAGGTCTACGATGCGATCGTGCGCGGTGAGGGGCTGGAGGCAGACTCTGCCATCGCCGCGATCGAGGAAGCCTACCAGCGTGACGAGACCGATGAGTTCGTCCAGCCGACCGTGGTGCAGGACTGTCCGGTCAAGGACGGCGACGCGGTCTTCATCTTCAACTTCCGCGCCGACCGCTGCATCCAGATGACGAAGACGTTCCAGGACGAGGACTTCGACGAGTTCGACGTGGAAGCGTTCGACGACCTGTTCTTCGCCTCGATGACCCGGTACTCGAACGAGTTCGACAACCCTGTCGCGTTCCAGAAAGAGACTGTGTCCGACACACTGGGCGAGGTGCTGGGCGGAAACGACCTGCAGCAGTACCGGATCGCGGAGTCGGAGAAGAAGGCGCATGTCACCTACTTTTTCTCAGGCCGGCGCGAAGAACCGTTCCGGGGGGAGTCGCGGAAAATCTTCCCCTCGCCCAAAGTCGATGTCTACGACAAGACACCGGAGATGCGGGCAGAGGCGATCACGGAGAAGGCGGTCGACGTGATGGAGGACGGGAGCCACGAGTTCGTCCTCGTCAATCTGTCCAACTGCGACATGGTCGGACACACCGGCGACTTCGCTGCGACGGTCGAGGCCGTCGAGTTCGTGGATTCCTGCGTGGACGAGCTGGTCGATGCAGCGGAGGAGAACGACTATACTGCCGTCATCACGGCCGACCACGGCAACGCGGATGAGATGAAGGACGAGGACGGCGACCCGCTGACAGCGCACAGCATGAACCCGGTGCCGCTGATCGTGGTGGACGAGGACGCCTCCTTCTCAGACAGTGCCGCGCTCTACAACGTGGCGCCGGCGGTCCTCGAAGAAATACTGGACGTGAAGCCGGCCGACGTGATGGACCAGCCGGCGTTCACGCTGTGACTACTGGCTGGCGGTCTGGGCCGGGCAGAAACTTGTCTGGATGTAGCCCTGGTCGATGCAGTTGTACTCCGAACCGTCGACCGTGACGATGGCATCCTTATAGTTGGTCCACTTACATCCTGCCTCAGTGGCAGTGTCCTCATATGTGGTGTCGCCAGAAAGCTGGCGGCGGGGATTGGTACTCGTACAGTCGTAGCCATCGTCCGCGTTGGCGACGTACATCTGACAGTACTCCTGGTTGGCATCGTCGGCAAGGTTGTAACATGCTTCACGGACGGCGGCGGTCTGCTGGGTCTCCCCCTGTGCCTGACCGGCCCAGTTGAAGAATGACTGGAGCGTCCCTCCGCTCAGCGTGATGATCGATACGGCGGTTATGAAGAGGATGACACCAACGACAACCATCGTCAATGTGAAGCTGATACCTTTCCTGTCAGTCATCTGTACGACGCACCTGTCCATAACCTTTCCGCCAACGCTATAAATAAGTTGTCGGGAACAAACCCTACTTCTGGATCTGGATATGGATGGACGAAACGTTGATGGTGTCGCCATCGTCGGTGTCGATCTCGTCCGTCCCGATCGCTATGTCGCCCAGCGCTGAGTCTTCAACGAACCTGTTGCGGACGATTTCAGCGACATCGACGGCGCGGGAGATAGCTTTGCCCCGTGCCTTGATGTGGACGGTGTCGTTCCCGTTGTTGAGCTGTGTGACAACAGCCATCGCATAGCTCATAGCCGGTTTACTGCCGACGTACACTGTGTTGTCCTCTGATTCCTTCGGCTCATCCTGTTCAGTCTCTTCTGCCATAGTCGATCACCTGTCGTACCACTATACAACACTCCCCGGCGATAGATAAAAACGTTTGTGCCTGCGACCGGCCTCCGGATCAGCCGGTGCCACACGCCCATCCGTTCGCTGCACTGTCTGATTCGACGGCAGCAAGGTTCAACGCCGGGCAGAGCGACTGCATCGCCTGCTTACACATGGCGGGCTTGAATGAACTTGCTTCACCGCCATCAGCACCGGTCACGCAGCTCTTCCCGATGTAGTTCATACAACGCATCGTCACTGCCGAATTGACCGAGCCGTCCGTGGGGTAGAAGTTGGCGTTGTACTTACAGTACTGCATCCAGGCCGAACCATCGGCGAACGCTGAACCGCTCGGCAGCGTCCACGAAGGCTGCGAATCGGCCGTCGTCAGGTTCTTCCACACGAACGTCTTGAACCCGGCATCGTTCGACGGACAGGCGTCAACCTGCGGGGTGTCCGAGACCTCGTTACAACCGTTGATGAGGCCTGACACATCCGTCGTGAACCCTGTTCCCGATATGGCACACGCCGCGTAATACGATGGAGGGGCATCAGCCCATGACTGACAGAAGCTTCCCTCGACTTTCTGATCTGCGAACGCGGCGGAGTCAGAGGCAGAATCACAGAAATCTCCACCCATCGCTTCACACGCATCCTGGGCCACGACACACCGGTTGCCACAGACGGTGCTTCCCTGCATCCATTCCTGGGGGACGCCCGTCACCTTGGTGCGGTTGGTCGGAGTGGTCTCGACCTCGCCAGCGTACTCCCCGGACTTGATCTTCACCCAGCCCCGGGAGATGACGAATGCCGCCTTGCCGCTGTCCGTCGATTCGATCGTGAACGGCGTGTCGGCGTTCAGCACCAGATTGTCTCCTCCAGTTTGACCGCAGCTGTACGGCTCCGAGCTCAGTGTATTACTGCCACAGAAATACGACGAAACCTCCACCCAGCTATCGCCGTCCTTTACGAGCGTCTTCCCGTCCATATCTCCGGACGTTCCGGCCGGATCGGGACCGACATACTCCCCGATATACGGCGCTGCAGGCTTTGATTCGCCGAGGAACGTCCCTCCGGACACGAGGGAGAACGTTGATGGCGCACCGTAATGGCCGTCAACCTTGTTCCAGGTCGTATCTATCACATCCGATGTCGGACGTGACGTATCCCCACTCCCATCGCCATTTCCATTTCCATTTCCATCACCATTTCCATCACCAAGAGCATCGTTGGCCTCATCGGCGGCGTCGCCCAGGTTCTGGTTGCCCTGCTGGCCTGTCTGCTTGAGCTGGTCCTGGAGCCCTCCAAGTGAGGGGACGATGACCGCCGCCATGACGAGCATGATACCCATCACGACGACCGTCTGGACGCCGACGCCTTTCCGCTTCATCCGCCACCACCTCCACCGATCAAGCCACGAAGGTCGCCGAGCGCCCCCATGATACCGGATCCCGCCTTCTCACCGAATCCAAGGAGAGACGGCCGCAACACGGAGACAAGGAGCGCGACCACGATGAACAGCAGAGCAACACCTATCAGCACTTTAGCCGGTGTCGACATCGCTCCTTTACGCAGCTCAGTCATTGATACTCTTCCCCGCAAGTGAACGGCTTCCCGTCCTGTGTCGGCAGGACCTGCTGCTGCACGATCCAGTAGCTACAATCGCGACCACCGTACGACGCGTGCTCCCACCACTTCTTGTCACCGCTTTCGTACTGGTCGTACTGACAGAGATCCTGTTTCTGCTGGATGCACCGGTTCGCAGCAAGTTCTTTCTGGCTGGAATTGATCTGGCTACTGGTTATGCCCCTGAAGATATTCCATTGACCAGTGAATGCGAACACGACCGCGGTCGCGACGACAAGGAGAATAAGGGAGATGACCACGAGGTTCATCGACAACGAGATTCCCTTGCGTCGCATAGGTCATTTCCTCATTGCAGCCAGTAAAATAAATAACTTGGTCACTCCCGGCAGCGGTTGTCCCGGTCACCGTCCGCATCCGGCCGCCACTCCCAGCACGGGCTCGGCTCCTTCGGGAACGACAGCTCATCGATTGTCCCGTCCTCGTTGAACGTGACGGTCGATGTCTGCGTGTAGTTGAACACGAACTTCATATGTTTCTGCCCCTCCCTGGTCGGCACATAGTACCGTTCATCCGTCACCGTGACCTGGAACGTCACCTTGGACGTCAACTTTTTGATACGCCAGACCTTCCGCCCCGTCTGGTAGGCTTCGTTGTAGTTGACATTTTCATCGCAGCAATAGTCACCGTCGCACTTATCCCCCTCCCCGTTAGCAGAAGCGGCACGGGTCCGCTCCCTGACAGGGGTGACGTACGAAGAAAGCATCCCGGATCCTGACGTGAACTCGACCAGTGGATACGGGTCCGTCTCCTCCCGGTCATCAGGCAGAAGCTTATAGTCTCCATCCCCTTTATCCTCTGGGTGCTCGTAGCACGAACCGGAACAGTACAGCTCATCGCTACATTGGGTCGACTCCTGCGGGATTTTCTGTGCCAGCCCTGCCTTCGGCGGTGTCAGCCCTATGATGTTGATAGAGTAATCGTCCGGCAGATGGCCGCTCCGCGTCGGGATGCTCTCCCCGAATCCGCTCGTCTCACATGAGGTCGAGCCGATATCATCCGCATCACATGATACGCTGCCGCAGCTCGTACTCTTCTCCTCACTGCTCGTCTCAGAGACCGCACACGAACTCACGGACCACGCCTTCCCTCCTTCATCGTCGGGGACCAGCTCTGCGCTGTCGATCTCGTACTCCACGCCCTGGACCTCGATATCGACCGAGATATTGCCGTAATGCCGGTCGAACGGCGGGACAAGGACGGATGGGGTGAAGACGTTCTCCTCATACTGCGACAGCTTGCTCTGGATGAGCGGTGCCACCGCCTCCTCCTGCCGGTTCAGCGCCAGCTCCCAGCTTCCTGTCCCGGGGTAGCTACCGTCGAAGTCACTGCTCGCCCCATTCTTGTTGTATTCACAGTTCGATGCATCGCTGGGGCACGTCCCAACATTCTGCTCTTTCTCCAGTGCTATGTAGTTCGACACGTTCGCCACCGAGTCCGCCGTGATGTTCCGCAGCCCCCAGGACTTGGCCAGCGTCTCGCTCACGTTGTACAGGTAGAAGAAACGGTTCCCCCTGAGGTACTGCGTCCGCTCCGTCGGGATGTATGTCGTCGTGGTCGCTGTCGATCTCGAGAACTGTATCTTTGTAGGCGAGGAGCTCCTGGCCGTATAGTTCAGGCCTTGGACCAGGTTCGAGACGATCTTGCCTGTCTGCTCATCGATGATACGGAACGCCTCAAGCTGGGCCGACATCGGATTGCCCGTCCCCGTTTCCGCCAGCATCGTGACCGAGATCACGCCCCCCTTGTTGAGCGAGATCCTGCGGGAGATATTGTCCCTGTACACCGACGGCCAGTTGTGGTACGTGCAGCCGTCATCATCGCCACAGTCTGTCGCTGGGTCTCGTGACTGTTCAGTATGCGTATAGATGGTTCCATCGTTTTCCTTCACCTTGAACCTCACATGACTCCCTCTATTAGCATCCTCCTCCGTGTGTGTCACCTCCAGACGGTAGTCGAAGTAGATCGTGTATTCCCCACTGTGCGATGCCTTGAACAACTTCACGTCCCGCATCTGGACCTTCCTCGCCCGCGCGGTTGCCGTCTGTCCGGCTGACGGCGCTGACCCTGAAAGATCGATAATATGTGTCTCGGGCTGAAGTGGCTCGATCTGGATCGAGTTCAGCTGGACCTGCTGCCTGCTCCACGTACTCTGTGCCTCCAAGACCATCTTCAGACGGTTTCCCTTCCTCAGCTCCATCGTAAACGTTTCCTCGTTGCTGCCACCACCAGAATCCGCGGAAGCCTGGTCCTGGAACACGATATCACCGTCAGAGGTGTAAAACATGATTGATGCGCTGCTCCCACCGTCACTGTATCCGTCTCCGTCCTGATACTGCAAGTCAAAGGTGTAATCGACCGTCACACGGTAACGCGGTGGGGCGCCCATCCCGCGGAAGCCGGCGTGATATTCCCCCTCGTAGAGCACCCATTTCGTCCTGTTCGTCTCCGGGCCAGTCTCAACGGGCTTTTGAAGCCCCTTATACGGTCTTTGCACACCGTACCGGTCATGGAAGTTGTAGGAAAAATCAGGGACCGTGATATCGCCGTTCTCCTGGACGCTGCCGCTGCCCAGATAGATCTCCATGAACGACTCTGCCGCCTGTTCTTTCGCCGCCTGCGCCACAGCGTCCTCGGACGGGATTGACTCGCCGGCGACCCAGTTCTCATCCGACCATTTCCCTCCTTCCTTTGCCAGCTGGTACGTGACGCTGTGCATGTTGTAACGGATTGCCTGACCCGTGTAATCCTCGGAGATATAATCTGCAAAGGCTTTCGCTTTGGTCGCTGTCCGCGTCTCCTCGATACCGGACTGGACCGTCGCCTGCACGCCGCCAGGGAGACTCATCATATACGCAATGCCGCCGATACCTGCCAGCATCGCCATGATGAACAACGGTGCTGCCGTGCTTGCTTTCCGCAGCTTCATCATCGCCACCTCATCCGCAGATCGTTGCCCTCGACGATCATGTGCAGCTGGGCGGTTGTCCGCCCTGCCATCGGGATCTTTGTATAGTACTCAGCAGGACCTGTGTCATAGGTTTGGTCCCCGGACTGAAGATAGATGACCTCCTCTCCCCGGTACGAGACATTGAGCTGGTACGATCGCGTCCCTATCAGGTTACGTACCGCACGTTTGAACCGGATCTGGACACTATTGAAGCCACAGGTATCCGGCGGCGCGGTTATCGTGGCATCATGGTACGCGAACTCACTCAGATCGTATGTATGCAGGAAGAACTCGAACTCACCGCCTGACTGCAGGAAGAGACGGTGGGCGTCCTCCTCGCCCGCCTGTCCGATGATATGGCCTGAACTGTCGAACGTGTACTGGACACCGTAATCGGTCGTCACGGTTTCCGTCTTCGGTTTGACCCACCCCATCATCGTGAGCCCGTTCCAGTCCGTATATCCGCCATCAGCAATCTTCACGACATCGTCGTTCCCATCGAAGTGGAGGCAGGAACCAGATTTACAGGCAGAACCTGAACGCCACTCAGGGTCGTGGGACTCGTCAGTGTTGTCGATACCACGGACAGCATGATCCGGTGAATCGAACACCCCGTCACTACCGGACTCATCCGTCACCTGCTGCCCGCTTCCACTGTCCATCGACCAGTAGCCGACCGGGGCTGGATCGATACTCCGGTCATTGATGAGATCCGTTATCTGGCCGGGCTCGAGCTCCTTGTTGTACACTCTGAACTCGTCGAGGAACCCTTTAAACGAGGAGAAAACCGAGGGATCGTCGCCGGCATCGTCAGGCGGTTGTATCTCTCCGCCGATCGTCATCGTCGATCCGGTTGCTCCTGTCAGCCGGCCTGAGGTCTGGCCGATGGCGGCGAGCGTGCCGTCGACGTAGACTCGCATCCGTCCCGACTCCCTGCTGTACGTCACCGCCACATGGTACCACTTGTTCTCCTCCACAGTCTCATCAGCGGTTACTTCACAGTTGATGGCGTTCTGGAACCGTGCCTGGGTCAGTCCCTGGTTACGCATCACGTTGAGAATGTAATGCGGCAGGTTGGATGTGTCCCGGGCATCTGCCTCCTTCGCGATCTCAACCTGGAACCGGGCATTCTGCTGGCGTTGATTCGACCCGCCCAAGAAGTTCTGGATTCCCTGGGACGAGGCGTGGGCGAAAAGGATGAAGCTCGCGAAAGCCACGAAGAACACCACGGCCATCATCGCAACCCAGAGCGTCATCGATGCCTCAAGTCCTTTCCCCTCCGTCATGGCCTCACCCCGATACGGAGCCGTGCAGGCGTCAGCTCTCCCGTTGCACTGTTGTTTATCAGGACATGGTACTGCTGGCCGAACGTGGCGTCATACCCGGGAGCACCGGTCAGCACCGTGCCCCGGTCGCTGTCATAGTAGACCGCCCAGGTGTACTGCGGGCCGTCGTAATCGCTCCCCTGCTTGTACTGGAAGCTGAGGAACGTCACCCCTATCGGATCCAGGCAGCTGAAGTCTCCCGAAATGACCGACGAATTGTAGAACACACCGCGCGTACTGGTCGCGCACGGCATATCAAGCACCTGCTCGCCGAGGATGTTCTTCATGAAATTGTCACCGATCGCCTGCTGCCCTTCACCCAGCACCAGATCGCCGTAGTTCGCGGCGATGATGAACAGCACGAAGACGCCGACAAAGATGAACGGGACCAGGATGATGGCTGGGCTCACACCTTTACGCTCCTCTTCCTCACTCAAAGAAGGACACCTCGCCGGCAGAGATCTGCAGGGTTTTCATATCCTGTATAACAGGGTCCATATCAACCTCGTGCCCGCCGAACGCCACATAGCCCGATATATACTTTGTCGCCGGATCGAACCGGCCGGCGTAGGAGAACGCAGACCGTTCAAAGACACGGGTATGGTTCAGGCGGCCGGAGCACGGCATCTCCTGCGTGTACTGTCGGCCCTCCGACGAGTTCAACGTAAAGTACGCAAACTTGTCCTGCGGGCAGCGATAGGTGACGGATATCATGCAGCCGAACTCCTGGCCCCTGAAATTGAACATCGGACAGGCCACCCGATTCACCTGGCCGAACGAATCCTCCGGTGACGAGCACTGGTTATAGTATCGAGGGTAGAACCCCTGTCGTGTGAACGCTCCGTTGTTACAGAAGTAGCCGAACTGGGGTGCTCCCCCGGCCATCCGCGAACTGCACGAATTGGAAAAACAAGATATCGGAGAACAAGAACCCTTCGAGATTGTAAATGACAGACCTTGCTTCTCTACACAAAGCGTCTTGCCGCTTACATCTGCCGCATCATAGTTGTAGCTAGGTGGCAGCTGCCGTGAACGTTTGTTCTCAAGGAATTCCGCGTCCAACACGAGTTCGGGGCTGTCCCCGCCGGTTATAAGTTCCACACGGTCATAGCTGTTCTTCAGTGTCACGCTCATCGTCGCCGTTCCCTGACCTTGCAGGGTGACGAATGGACTGAACAACCGTATCGCGTCGAGCCGTGCATAGCCGCGTTTCACACCGATACCCAGTGCCTCGGACAGTGGGCCGCCCCCGGCCAACGTCGCCGCTACAAGGACCGTGATCACGAACACCCTGATCAGGAACCGCGAGGTGAGCCCTTTCCGCATGACTATTCCTCCACCGGCATGACGGCCGCACCACCGTTCTTGATTTTGATCTTATACTGCATCGTCCCTCCTGAGATCGTATGCCCTCCGGAACAACCATAGTTGACATCAGCATCCGGCGGCCCCGGCGAACAGAACTTCACCGCATCGCACTGCGGAACCCCAATTTCCATCTCACGCCTGATATCGTCCTCGAACGTCCGGGAGACAGTCACCGTCGCCTTGATCTTGGGACCTTCCACGTGAATATTGCTCATCTGTTTCTCGAACGTGTGCTCCAACAGACCGGACTGATAGTTGCTGTGGACGTTGCAGTTATCGTTTATCGAATTGACAAACCGCTGGAGGTTGTTCCGAGCCTTCTCCATCGTATACGTAACAGACGGGCTCGCCATCAGCCCACCGAGCAACGCCCAGACCGTGAGGACCAGAAAAACGGCAGAGATGATGACGATGACCATGTAGTCCGCCATTCCGTTCCGTGCCATCACTCACCCTCCGGTCGCGCCCCGGATGGCGCCCGTCGCATTCTGTCCCGAGGCGTTCATGATATCCTTGATAATACTACCCGCCCGTTCTGGAATATCTGTCCCGATACTGATGACGATGAGCGCGATGATGCCAAGTAAAAGGATAAAGACGATCAACTTCGGTCCCAGCGTGAACTGTCCACGTCGATCCGTCATCCGAGCTCACCTATCGCTTTATCGACCAGTGTATTGAGGGGGTCAGCCGTCCCAAAAATCATCTCTTTGAGTACCGTCGTTGAGGCAAGGACAACAATCAATACCGCCAGTATCACAACAACGATCTTCACCGTTGAACTGAACCCTTTCCGGCGGCGGGACATCTTCAGAACAAGCTTTACCCGTGACGGTATAATACCTTTTTGGTCAGTTCAACAGGAGAAGCGTGCCTTCCCCGTCCTCCTTCATCTCCCGGAACACTTCACCGACGTAGACATGTGCCGCAGCGGAGACAGCCTGGGTGAAACGACGTGTATCGTTCTCGTAGATCGTGTCCATATAGACGCCTTCCGCGACCTCGTTGAACTGGTAGGGGCGGATAGTGGCCGTCGAAAGCCGGGGCCCCCACATGATGGAAACGTTGTCGAGCTGCTCACGGAAGTCCTGATCCAAGTAGATGTCAACGCGGAGCCGCGGGTTCTCTTTAGGCCCCATCATCCGCGGCGCCAGGTATCCCTGCATCACACCGTCATCGGGATCAAGTCGGTTGGTGAAGGCCATCACCTTGCGGTTGTGACGGACGAACACATCATCATAGAAAGCCGTCCCGTTGTAGACCCCCCATCCCTGGATCGTGGTCATGTACCTACCGTAATTGATGTTGAACTCGCCCTGGTAGTCCGACCAACCCTGGTTCCGGACGATGTATGTATTATTCACCGCGACCTCGCCGTTGGAGTAGACCCTGTATCCACGGTCACTCCGTTCCACGACCGTCGGCTCAGACGGAATCATGAGATAGATGGCAACGGCAAGGATGGCGATAACAGCAGCTATCCCAAGCGTCTTCCGATTGATCTCAATCGCCGCCCCGTCCTCCTGTTGTAAATCCATGGTTGGTCATCTCCAATCAGTGGTTCGGCCAGGAACTCTGATGGCCGTACCACTGGATGGCCGCTTCGCCGAGCGCACCCGAGGCACCACCGGCAGCAGCCACGACCGTGACAGCAAGATACGTTCCTCCGGTCAGGACTGACGCGATGACCTCGGCAGCGATGCCGCCGAGCATCAACCCTGCCGTGATGAACTCGTTCCGCTGGAGGTCCGCGTTCCAGCCGTAGACCGCCATACCATTCTTGGTCTGCCAGTCGTTATTGTTACCTACGCCGTCCACACCCACGACAAGGGAGCTGTAACTGATCCTCTTCCGCGTGTTGCCGAAGTCGTAGGCGTCCACAATACTGTCCCAAAGGCCTGCAAGGAGGGTATGCTGCTCGAAGTACGTCGTTCCCGTCGCACCCGCCGTCACACGCGGACGGGAGATAGTAGTATCCCACTTCAGCCCTTTCCACGTCTCTGTCGCACATGACCACGCTGCGTATGAGACATCGATATCGATGTTGAAGTCACCTCCCGTACCGATCGTAAAGTCCGTATGCGGTATTGTGAACTGGAACGGCGTGATATCCCCACCTGCGTGCGCTTCCAAGTCCTTCGTTTTACACTTCCCGTTCCAGAACCAGATCTGATTGTACCACCCGTTGGGCGGTGTGACCCACTCCCAGTCCTCATCAGGGTCTTTCTGGATGGCGACCTCCCTGTTCGGCGCCGCCTGCGGACCCACCATGTACTGGACGTTGTTGAAACCTGGACCTCTACCTGCCGGCCATCCGGCATTGACCTGATACTCGCCGTGATCCACACCGTGCTGGCTGGGCACCGAACGCACGAACGGATACTGTGTGTAGTACAGTTCGCCGTCACACATATTGGACTTGTAAAACGTCCCCGACCAGTTCTTCGGCACGCTCGGCTCGTTCGAGCCGGAATCACGGTCCAGTTTCACGTTCTGGATGGCATCGGTAGGAAGTACAGCACTAGTGATACCTGAAAGGATATCCGCTCCAACATCGTCCCCCGTCGGATCCAGCCAGTTGAAAACCCCGCGAAGCCCTTCTTTGATGGCGCCGATCGCATCACCAAATCCTTCTGGAAGGAAATCGCACGTACTCGGTGTGAGAAGATATGGCCCCCTGTATCTTTCCTGATCCTCGGCATTCGCCAGTTCGCCCGAATTGATTTTTCCACCGTCCGCCGCCATCACCGCGCTCGATACATAGGTCGTCATCTGCTTCATCCGCACCGTCAGGTGCGGTGTCCCGGATGCACCGGCTATCCTGTCCGTGTACATTGGCGAGGCCATGTAGAACCTGCCGTCAGGATTGCTACCGCCACGATCCAGCCCAATGAAGAAGAAATTGGCAAGCGGGTGGAGCCGGAACTGGAGCGGCGGCATGAACGACCGGGCAAGATACAGCGAGTTGACATTACCTGGTTTGCTCATATACCCTGTCGACGTGATGAAGTCTGCCGCGTGACCGACAAGCGTCATAGCAGCACATGCAGCTGTCCCGCCGGAACTCGCGTACGATCCAGCCGTCCTGACGTGACTGACGCCCGCGGCGCTACACAGGCTTTTGATAGCTCCATCGACAGCTCCGCTGTATGCTGCGCATCGGCCGAGACTTTCCCACAGATCGCTCTGCGCGGAATCCATGTTATTCATGATCGCCTGAATCGCCTGCGAACGTACCATCTTGCTGTTGCAGGCAGCCGCGATAGCCCCCTTCTTCATGAAGTTCGCCGCGTTGTCAACCATGCCGCCACCCCTCGATGCCAGGCCACGGATTGATTTCGTGGCCTTTTGAATTATCTTCTGAGCGGCCTCCCGCCGCGGAGCCCCTGAGAGCTCCATGAGCGTGCTGGCATAGTCCGAAGCCCGGAACGACATCCGCAGCGAGTGCCGCAACGAGTTCGCTGGGTCCATAGCGCTTGCATAGCTGCTGGACTTCGGCAACCGCTCCATCAAGTCATCAACCGTCCTGGCGCCGTTCATCAGGCGGTTGGCCGTAATCGTCGACATGTCCTCGATCATCTGCTGGGCGGCCGCCTCGTCACCGCCGTGGGCCGCAACAATATTGGCGTAGACGCTGTCACCGGCATCATCCGTACTCTGCAATGCCTCTTCCCAGTTCTCCGCGACCATCGTCCGCATCTGCGTGTAATCGAGCGTCCGCACCGTTCCATCCGGCCGGACGATCCGGTAAGTGTATTCCCCACTCTCATCCAGCTGGTGCAGGGTTACATGCGCCAGATCTTCATCCATCTGCCTGAAGAAGTCATCAAGGACGTTCTGGGCTGCATCATCCGAAATCGAGTCAATACCGACATAGACAGAAAGCTTCGAAACGGCCTCACGCATGAAGGCCTCACCCATCGCCTTGGCGGACGCTGCGACCCCGTAGGCCGCCCGTCCCGGATACGTCGCTCCACGTGCGAACAGACGAGCCCACCGGGCAGGTCTCGACGAACCAACGTAATCGATCATTGCACGGGCCGCCCATTCGGCCGCCTCCTTCGCCGCCGTAGCGCGACTGGTCGCACCAAGAAGCTCATCGACCGAACCCGCTCCATATCTTGCCACCCGGCCTATCATAGAGCCCGTCTTGAACATGTACTTGCTCACCCCACTGGCAAGCCGCGAACCGATTTTGCCAGCAGGAGCGGGGATGGCACCCATGACACCTGCAAACGCGATTGCCATCATGTTCCAGCCCGACGTCCGCGTCAGCCAGTTGCCCTCGACCGAGGGTTTCAGCTTCTGGTAGTACAGGACATATTTCGGCATACCGTGCCCCTTCAAGAAGTTGATGATCGTCTGCGGCACCGAGCCCCCGTCAAGTTCCCAGGGCCCCGTGAATGGCACCTGCTGTGGGAGCGCGAACCCGTAGACACGGCAGCTGCCGCCGCCGGGGTTGTTCTTCATCGCGTCGCACTTGACCTTGACGCCCTTCCCGAACTTGACAACGCCTTTACCTCCCGGGGCCGCCTCCTTGCAGGAGTGATCGATGCGCGAACCGAACCCCTGCTCAGAGAACGGCGTGTTCCACTGTTCAAGATAGGCGCTCTGATCAACACTGTCCGCCGGCGCATTGATCATAGCAGAACAGGAGATAGCGAACGTCAGTGCCTTCGTCGACTCGACAGCGACCTGCTGGTACGTTGCTCCGAACTGGAACAGTTGGGCCAGCGTCCTGATGGTCGGTGTCAGGTTGCCGCCGGCCAGCGTGAAGATGAACCCGCCGACGATCAGCACACCGAGAAGACGGACGGTCGTCTCTGTCACGACCGTGAACCCCTTCCGCGGGGCCTGTTGTGCCTCGTGAACGAAACGTGCTACCTTCCGTCTGAGGTCGACCATTACTCCTACCTTTTCCACGATGGCTTAAAAATACTGGGGGGTCAGCCGAACGGACACCTGATCGTGTGGCCCATCCCGGACAGGATGCCGCGGATAGGGCCAAGGACGCTCATGAACAGGTCACACGCCTCGGCGCTGTCGGCCGCGTTGAAGAACGCGACACCAATTATCGTACCGAATATAAGTGCTGCAGCAACCATAAGAATCATCATGAACGTCCGTGAATTCATCCCTCAGTCATGACCTCCAGTATAACCTGGACCGCTTGATCCGTCCAGCCCAGTATGAGCGCAGCCATGAGGATGAAGAAGACGACAGCAAGGACGGCGATGACCACCCGGAGCCAGTGATGCTGTCCCTTCCTCCCCATAACGCCCACGCGGTTTACGACATACTGGGACGGTGCCGAATATTAAACTGTCCCCTACGACACACCGATGCCGGAGATAATCCCGCCGAAGATCGCCGTGATGATGAACACAGTCACCGTGTACACGATCGTCATCACCAGCAGCATCTGCCCGATCGCGATGTTCCGCCGTGCCGGGTTGTTGCCGACCTCAAGCCGGACATACAGCGTGCCGATCAGCAGCGCCAGCTCGATGAGGTAGATGCCGACGATCGCCTGCAGGACGCCCGGCGGGATCGACGATTTGATGTTGAACAGCGTCAGGACGCCCGATGCACCGCCTGTCAGGCCACCCCCTACGCCACCGGCGGCTCCACCGCCTCCACCTGCACCGGCTGTCGCGTTCCCGATCGACTGGTTCTTGACGGTCTGCCCGATCGCGTAGAACGCCTGGGAGATGACAGACCCCATGCCGACCGCGATGCCGGAGATGACCGGGGCAACGATGTAGCCGAGGAACTTGATGGACGAGACCGTCTCATCCAGCACCTCCTCCAGCTTCTCCTGCGTGTCACGGATGTTCTTCAGGTAGTTGGAGATGCTGAGGATCGACCGCGACGTGACCTCAGGGCCCTTCTTGATCGACTCAGAGATGATCTCCATGATCGTGCTGATCAGCTGCGACGGGTACGTCTGGATCGCGCCCGACCGCTGATCGAACACCGCCTGCTTGAAGTCCATGCCCTGCTCCTTGATATTGCGGGATATAAGACGGAACAAGTCAGCGATGTTCAGCGACTGCCGCTTCTGCGCCGCCGTGTCGATCGCACGCTCGATCGGCATGCCCTTGTCAAGCTGGTTTCCAAGCTCGAACAGGATCTCCGGGAACTCCTCCTCCATCTCCCGGATCGTGTTCTGTCGGGAGACTGTGCTCTTATAGCCGAGATACAGGTGCAACCCCGCTGGCACGGAGATCCCGAGCACCAACATCATCTCACGGAGCAGCGTCACATTGCTCACCGATATCGGGATCGTGCCCCCACCGAAGAACGCGTGGAAATAGTGAGGCACCGGCCACGACATCATCAGGAGGAACAGGGGAACCGTGAACACATACAGCGGGACATAATAGGTCGTGCCGAACACACCGACCGGGAACTTCCCGCCATGCCCGAAGTCGGCCTGGCCCGCTGCAGATGAGAACGACACCGGGCGGCCGACAAGCAGGTTGCGCATGATCGCGAACACGACCAGCGGGATGATGATGTCATACAGGAAGAACAGGTAGAACCCCATCCCTGAGCCGCCCATGAACGACGCAATCATCGGGAACAGGATGATGCCCAGCACAGGGAGCAGGATACCGACACCGTGCAGCACCATCACCGGCAGCCGCATCTGGCGGGCAAACTCGTTCATCTGGCTCTTCGTGTAGTCGAGCAGGTTGTTGACGGATTCGTTCAGGATCTCAAGGCGCTTATCGTTGCTTGGAGCCGTCTTCGCCGATTCCAGCAGGCTGAGCGCCTCGATGAATCCGCGGTTGTACGGTTTCCACCGGTCCATGTAGTCCCGCAGCCCCTCGTCGATCGTGTTGTACACACGCATATCCAGTTTCCACAAGATCTCGTTGAAGTCGCGGGACACCGGGCCCTGCAGTCGCTGCGCCGAAAAGGCAACAGCTCCTTCCAGGTTCGGTGTGGAGCGCATGTACACGACCATGTAGAGTATCGACAGAATCAGATCCTCCGATGACTTGACCACCTTCTGCTGCGCCCGCAGGTTCGGATACTTCAGGATGTAGTAGAACCCGGCGAACGGGATGATAACGAAGAACAACTTCAACAGCATCGGGAACGACGTCAGCATCATCACAAAGCTGACCGGGAACAGCATCAGCATCAGCATCGTCGCCGACGGCGCGACATCCTCCGCCTCGATGTCCCAGTCCAGCAGGCGGATCGCCTGCCGGTGGTCCTCCTCCATGTCCTCAAACGTGTACGAAAAGAACGACGTCCTATTCACGAACCGTTCATACCATGACTTCTCTCCCGCTCTTACCTCCTCAGACTTGTACTGTTGGTATTCGCGGGACTCAACGTTGAAATCCTCATCCTGCTGCCCTCCATCCATGTACCGCTCGATGTCGCCCTCTGATGGACCACGTTCCAGCTCACTGATCCACTCCTTCAGGTTCTCGTCATCATCTCCTGGCATCGTGACCGCCTACAGCTGGTTCCTCACCCAGTCATCCCACCGCTCGAAGACCTCATCCGTGTCGATCGTCCCGAACTCTTCAGACACGTTCTCCGACACCGTGTGGAACTTCTCGTTCGCCCGGGCGACAAAGTCCGCCTCCATCAGCTCCTCCTTGCCCGACTCCTTCGCATACTCCACCAGCTTCTGCTTGTACTTGGCGCGGAGCTGGATGTTGTCCCAGACCGCCTCCCAGTCATTCTTCCAGTCCGCAACGTTTGACGCGATCGAGTTCAGAATCACCGACTCGCCGTTCCGCAGCGTGTCCGTCGGCTTCAGCTTGTCCTCCTTCGCATCGTACCGCATCAACGGGACGAACGCGTCCTCCTTCAGCGGGTCCTCCGACCACTCCTTCCGTACCTCAGCGATCTGCGTCACGCGGCGGTACTTGTGCAGGCCATCCGGCGACGTCAGCCGGTTGCAGGTCACGATAATGTCCGTCGCCTTGAAGCTCGTCGGCGGCACGTTCAGGTCGTTCACCACGCGGTCGAACACAGAATACGGGTCCTCACCGTGGATCGTGCCCGCGACGTAGTTAGCAAGCGCACCGACACGCATCGCCTCGTACAGCGCCTGAGCCTCCTCCGAACGAACCTCACCGACGATCAGCGACGAGTCTCCCAGCCGCAGCGACGTCCTGATAGCCTCGGCTGCGGAGATCTCGCTCTCCGTCGACGTGATGACCGACGCCGACTTCAGCCGCTCGATATTGTAGCCCAGCTCCCGCAGGTACGGCAGCGGCAGCTCCAGCGTGTCCTCCACGGAGACGATACGGTTCTTCTTCATCATCTCCACCAGCGAGGCTCCCAGCAGCGACGACTTGCCGGCGGAACGTGTCCCCGAGTACAGCACAGACCGGGCACCGTCGATCACGAAATGGAGCAGGCCCGCCGCAAGCGGTGTGAAGTAGTCCACGTCCAGGAACAGCGGGAACGTCCACGGCTCGTCCCTGTGGCGGCGGAACGCGTACGCCAGGCCGTCCGGCGACAGGTTCTTCGTCACGACCGCGACCCGTGCACGGCCGCCCGGGACCTCGACCGAGGTGTCCAGCACCGGGTTGGCCTCGTCCAGCGGTCGACCGGACTTCAGCCGGAACCTGGTGGCCCAGGACTCCGCGTCGTCCATCGTCGGGATCAGGTTGGTCGCGCACTCGCCGTGGTTTGCGTGGATCACGTAGATCGGCGAGGTGCCGACAGGTGCGTTGACGTAGATGTCCTGCAGCTGCTGATCCGCCAGCAGCACCTCCAGCACGCCCAGGCCCGCCGTGTACCGCACCAGGATCGAGGTCAGCTGCTCCACCTTGTCCGGCGACAGGCTCACGTTCCGCTGCTGGGCGATGTTGATGATCATGTCCCGGCCGACGTTGGAGAAGATCTCCCGTGTCCGGCCCGGCTCAGCGAACTCGGACTCCTCCGGCTGGTGCTCGGACATGTACCGCCGCGCGATGTCCAGTATCTCGTACTCCTCGTCGTTCAGGTCGAACTCCGGCGGCGTGATGTGGTATTTCGGCCGTGCGTCGTCCTCGACCTTCAGCACCTGGACCTCCGCATCGGCTTCATCCAGCGAGTACCGGTCGATCTCCCGTGACTTGTCCGGAACGTTCTTCATGAACCGTGTGAGCATGAAGTTCGGCCGGATCGTCGGGTGGAAGATCTGTCGGTAGATGTCCCTGTTGCCGAGGTGGTAGCCGGCGAGCTCACCCTGCACCTGCTGGATCAGGTCCAGGTCCTCCAGCCGTTCTTTCAGCGGCTTCAGCTTCCGCTCCAGCCAGTGCCGGTAACAATCAGCGACACGGGGAGGGGAGCGCTGTGCCTTGACCTTGACCTCCTCGATCTTCCGCTTGACCTTGACGTAGGCACCAATCGGGTCCTGCCGCAGGTCCTGCGCCAACAGGTCCTGGATGAAGCTCTGCACCGTCGGGATCATCCGTTCGCAGTTGTCCCGCATGTAGTCGTCCGGCTGCGTGAACTGGGGGTCCCGTTTCAGCCGCACGATCAGCGAGGCGACCTCGTTGAGTAGCTTGACCTGGTCGTAGCCGTACTCGTAGTCACGCTCCTGCGCCAGCACCACGTCGCGGACATCATCCAGCTCGGACAAGATATCGATGACACGGGCCATCACGACCTCGAAGTCGGCGATGGACGCTCCGTAGTTCGAGCCGCGGAGGTTGATGCGTACACGTCCTTCTTCCCGGTCGAACTGATAGCTCCCTACTCCTCCCTGCTGGAACGGGTTGTCAGCTTGGTTTCCGTTGGCCATGGTTGCTCCCAGAATGTCGCCCTGTCCCTATGCTGTGCGGGCAGTATGGTACAAATTCTGTGCTTGCTCTATATAATACTTGGCCGGGACAGGCGCTCGCAGCGGTTCCTGAACGAAAACGCCCGCAGCGGCGCTGCAAGCAGACCAAGTTATATAATGGGGAATAGCAAAATGGTAAGGTATGGCTGCTCAGGGTGGACAGGACGATGTCATCAGCCGACTGAACAACAACGCCCGTCGGATACGGCAGCTGGAAGAAACCACGCGGAATCTCCAGGAACAGGTCAAGAACATCGAAGACCGGCTGAACAACCAGAAGAAGCGCGTCAGCCAGAACAAGACCGATATCAAGGAGAAGACCGAAGAACTCAACGAAAAGGTCGAGAACCTGAACGCAGAGATCAAAAAACTGCAGCGCAAAACCCGGAAGCTCGTCACGCGTCGCGAGTTCAGCGAGGTCGAGGAATACATCGACCTCATGAACCCTGTCGAGAGTGATTTCGTCACAGAGAGCGATGTCGAAGAGATGATCGAGCAGAAACTCCAGGAACGGAACACGACGTGATACCTGATGAAATTCGAATTCCTCGGCAAACTACGCGGTAACGACGACGAAGACGATTCTTCCGAGGAGCAACAAGAAGCGCCTGTCAACGAGGTCCAGAACCTCTCCAACCAGGGTTATTCTCAGCACGAGATCACGGAAGAGCTCCGGGACCGCGGCTACACATACTCCGCCATCAACAAGGCGATGAACCGGGCTGTCCGTGAATCAACGACCAGTGGCTCTCCCGCAGGACGTTCCGAATCACAGGGACAGAGCGGAAGCGATTTCAGCCAGCCGGGACAACAACCGCAGTCTGGCGGTCAGCAGCAGAGACAGTCCCGGAGCAGTCAACAGGGACAAAGCGGCTTCCAGCAACAGCGACAATCACAGCAGCCGCAGCCAACGCCGCAGCAACAGCAAGGACAGGGCGGCTACGGCCAGGGTCAGCAGGGCGGACAACAGCGATCACAGCAGCCTTCATACGAGAGCTACGACGAAAGCAGCTACAGCGACGAAGACTGGGCGCCGGACGTCGGGATCAGCCAGGAAGAGGAGGAGCTGATTGAGACGATCATCGAGGAGAAGATAATCGATATCGAGGACGAGTTCGAGACCATCTACGGCCGTATCGAGTCCCTTGAAGATACGGTGGACCAGCTCCAGGAGGACGTCCATGACCTCAAAATACGCAAAGAAGAGGACGAACAAGAGTTCCTGCAGAAGATGGAGGAGATGGAAGACTACCTGGAGAACTCACAGTCACGGATCGGCGGACTGGAGAAAGCATTCCAGCAGACACTCCCCTCACTCGTTGAGAACGTCCGCGATCTGACAGAACTGGTCGAGGACATGCGGGAAGAACAGTAAGCCCTGTCAGAAGTTCTTTCCAGCGCGCTGGCCGCTGACATGCACCGTTCTCAGTCGCCGCTCGTCATGTACTTCATGATGTACACGATGCCTACTACCATGACGACTGTCATGGCAGCTTCCCCGGTCAACCACTTGGCGACCTCGACACCGGTGTAGGAGAGCATGTAGATGATGATCAGTGCCAGGATACCAGCAGCGACAAGCGCCATATTGCGCTGCCGGTTCTCACCGCCCTCCAGCATCTCCGTGATATCTACACCGAGGATACCGAGGATGAGGACGTAGCCCAGCAGCACGAACAGCCCCAACGTCACGAGGCTGAAGAACCAGCTGAACACTGCTGTACCGCCGAAGACCTGGATGATCCCGGCAACAGACATGAACGCTGTGACAAGTGCGATCGCAGCGTCAACGGTTTCATCGTCGAACAGTTCAATCTTCTGCAGCAGACCGTAGACGATCGCCATGATGAAGACGAACATCAGGAACGAAGGAAACCCCACGCTCCAGAGGTTACTGATCAGTTGCTCAAATATTGCCATTCTTAATCACCTCAGCTCATGGCGGAGAACATCAGATAGATGATACCGCCGATGACTGCGATTGAAATCAGGTTATTGATGTTGGTCAGCCAGGTCGGATCACCAGGCAGGTTTGCGAAGACCTGACTCCCTTGCAGAAGACTGAGTCCAACCAGTGCGGCGGCAATACCGAAGATCCACTTCACCTTGCCGCTCTCCATTTCAAGGCCGGGAACCATGCCAAGGACCAGCATGAATCCCAGGAAACCGACAAGCACCATGGCAAGACTGGGAAGGAAGCTGCCCTCAAGCAGCAGCGACTGGATCTGGCCACCGCCAGCGAACGTGACGAACGCAGCAAGAACAGCTGATATTACCTTGTCAGCATCACCGCTGAAGATATCCAGTTCATCAAGCAGACCATAGATTATCGCGAAAACGAGTGCAAAGGGAAGAAGGTACTGGAAAACACCATTCTCTTTGAGGAGACCTACCACTTTGTCCATACTCACGCCGCTTGCCATGATGTATTACCCCTGTGTACCCACAATTCGTCGGCCAATTTATATAACTTGTCCACCGCCCGTCAAGACACTCAGATATGATGACCGCGGTGCCTCCCGTGTGTCAGCATCCGGAAGAACAGATAGCCCAGTACCGAGATGATGACAATCATGAAGACGCTGCCGCCGGCAACACCGCGGGCCAGGTCCCGGGTCTGCTCACCGAGGAATCCGAGACCGCTGAGAGAGCTGAACAGGATGAACAGGCCGACGAACGCGATCATCAGGCCGCCGAACGATCCTGCAGTCAGCCCGATCTCGAAGATCGCAAACCCGATGGCCATGAGGAGGAGACTGCTACCCATGTTCCCGATAATCGTCAGCAGGTTCAGCGATATCTCCCCGTTTTCCAGGGTGGCGGCAGCGATGATCTTCCCGCCGATCGTCTGGTAGACGCCGCTGGGGATGAGGATAAGGCCGAGGATCAGGGCGATGACTGCTGCCGTGTTCCCGCTGGCAACATCGGCCCCCTCCACACCCAAGAAGATCATGATCGTCACAAGCGCAAACGGCAGGAGAACGAAGTAGAGGAAACGCGGGAAGGAATCCACCGAAAGCTCATCCTGCTTGTTCTCCGGGACGAAAAGCCGGTTGAACGTGTCCGTGATAGCCTCACTGCCGAACAGGGCTCCCCCATTGTTCGAACCGGAGTCAGAACCACTGTCAGACCCCTCTGCTGCCGCAACTGTTCCTGCACTCATCGTCAGTAACAGGAGTACCAGGACAAGCGAGCCGAGCTTGGAAGGGTCGAACGATGACAGTGTCATACAACCACCTATGTCCATCGTGCGTATTTAAATTCTAAGGGCGGCTTCAGGACTCATCTCCGTCGCGCCAGAGCCGGTCCGCGGTCCAGTTGTAGAGACGTGATGCCCTATTCCTGTACCGCCCCATGACCTCCCGGGTCGCATCACGGACACCAGTGCTCTCACCGGGGAGGAACGCGTTCATCTCCTCGTACGTCTCCTCGATCGCTTCAAGTGCGTCAGCATCGTCGTAGGCCTCGACATCGTCGAATTCCTCGTACCATCCGCTCTCAGCAGCGACGTCGCCGTCCTCATCGACGAGCTGGACGTTGTACGCGAAATCATCTTGGCTGTTGTATTCAAGCGTCCCAAGCCCTTGGCCGCTGTACACGACCTCATCGTCCGTCGCCTCCGCCTGGAGGAAGCTGAGGCCGTCCTCATCGTCGATCCCGAAGTAGGCGTCATCCCCGCCAACGTAGCTCGAGGCCGCGTCGAAGTCGAAGCTGGCGACCTCCATATTCTCCAGCGGCGTCAGGAAGCCGGTATCGAAGTTGTAATACCTTTCACCCTCGTCGGTCTCCGCCTTCTTGTCGTACCGTCCGCCCACGACACGGATCTCGGCGATATCATCAACGAGCTCCTCGAGATCGGCACCGGCGATGGAAACTCCGTAATCCAGTTCTGCAGTATCGTTGGCCGGCAGGCCTGCCAGGCGCCCGAGGAAGCTGAAATCTCCCTCGTAGACGCCGTCCCCCATGATCCGGAGATCAACATCGTAGTCGGACGAGGGCGCGGCATCCCCCGGCTCATCGACCGCCCTGTCCGATGTATCCGTCGCTCCATCCTGTCCGATATCGTCGTCGACAGGTTCAGGGCCGTACGGTTCGTCGGTCCCCCCATCATCGTATCCCTCCCTGCCGTCCTGGCCCGAAGAAGGCCCCAGGTCAGGGTGGGCTGGGCCGGTCTCATCGTACACCGGGTCCATGATGAGCGGGCCGACGTACTGTTCCTGTACACGGTCCCAGAACCGTTCGAGAGAGTCCAGAGAATCGCTTGCATCAAGCATATCATCGTAGAGGTCGACAGCATCCTCTGAATCCATGTAATCACGCCTGGCCGAGTTCTTCAGGATGGAGGATCCCATCCGCAGCGCCTGGTCTATCCGCCCTCGTTCCAGTACGTCATCAATCGCTGCCATGGGATCGACGCGGAGGTTGTCAGCCATTGTAACTACTTTATAGTGATAAATTGATATATAAAGGTTCCGGTGGAGTCGGCGGGATAAACGCTTAAAAACATAGCGTCCTTCACTACCTGTGAGTAAAAATGTCAGACGGAGCAGATGAGGAGCCGGCAGAGGTTTCGATCGACACAGAGCAAAACGCGGTAGAAGACAGCGGCGACAGCAACCCTCTCAGCGGAGCAGCCGACCGACACCAGCAGGACGTGGAACAGCTCCGCGACATGCTCGACCACGACGGCTCCGACACGCAACTGGCCGAGAAGATATACGACAGAGAGAGCGAAAAACAGGAACGGCTCTACGACGGCATGAAGGGCGTCCTGCTCAAGGAGAACATCGACGCGTTCACGACCGACGTACTCGACGACGTCGATATCTCCGACCCCGACGAGGTCCGGCGGGCGATGGCGCTGATCGAACAGTACAGGCGGAACGTCGAATCCACCTTCGACGAGGACGTCGGCAGTCTGTTCGACGACGCGGACATCGACGACGTTGACCGGTTCCTCGGCGACGACGCAGACGGCGACTACGACACACTCGTCGCAGCGGTCGAACACCAGTACGGCGATGACGTGGCCGATGTCGTCGACCAGTACGTCGAAAAGACGTTAGCAGCAAATCAGAAAGCCGGTAGGTCATACCTAGAGTCCGAGATGGAGCTTGCCGTCGCCGAAGGAGATCAGGACTACCTTGGGCGGCTTGAGAACGCTATCACAGAAGCCCGGCAGTACTTCAACGCAGGACAGACAGAACCTGCACGTCTGAGCGAGGGACTCCGTCAGGTCAGCGCGTCCTACGACCTGGGAACGGAATGATCACAGGCCGAGCGTCGCCAGCACGGCATCGATAGGAAGGATACCGTTCGCCTGGACATAAGCCCCCACGACGACCCCGGCCAGGAAGATCAGAGCGATGACCTTCGAGTTCATGAGTTCCTAGCCACACAGCAGGTCCAGTTTCTCATGCCCGTCACTGGCCCTTGACCGTGACAGTCACAGAGTTGTCCTGGGCGTAGGTGTAGTTTGCCTCGGCGATGAACGTGTACGTCTTCAGCGGAGCGCTGCCCAGACCGACCTCGTCGCTTGCCAGTGTGCAGCGGACACGGTTGCCTGAGGACAGATCGACGAGACCGCTGCAGTCCTCCAGCTTCGGGCCGTTCTCCACACGGACGTTCAGCGTCACTTCAGAGCTGTTGATACTGCCCTGTCCGACGTTCTCGATCTTCACCGGGATGATGATCTCCGATCCGCCGTTGTACGGGTAGGGCGTCTCCCCGAGGAACGTGATGTGCACCGGGGCGCCGTACTGCGTGTTGGACATCTGGCTGCGCGTCCGGCCCTCCTCCTCAAACGTCTGCTGGTCCATCACAGTGAACTTCGCACGGGTGGTGGCGTTGTACTCGTAGAACGTCTGGAGACCGATAGTGTAGGTGTCCTGCTGGCCTGCACCGAGCGCCGTATCGACCGTCCGGCTGAACGTGACGCTCTGCTTGCCCTGGATGAAGTTGTTACTCTTATCGAACGCGGCAAGACTGTCAACGTGCTTCCAGTCGCCACCGGCCGCCCAGCTTGCACCGTAGAGACGGAGCTGGATGTTCTCTGCCTCGAACTGGCCGGTGTTCTTCAGGTTGGCGACGAACGTCGCCGTCTCACCGTTAAAGTATGTATCGACGCCGGCGGAGAAATCGATCGTCAGCCCGCCCTGCGGCGTGAACTTGGTCGCTGTGTCCCCCCCATTGTCTCCCTGATCGCCCGTTGTCGGGCCGTTAAATATAGGGGATCCTTGAGGTTGCGTGCATCCAGCAAGAGCGACTGCCAGGACCAGAACAGCAGGCAAGACAAGCTTGTTGTTCATTTTTGATAGCACCTACCTGTACCAAGCTGATCGAAAGGATTATTTATAAGTTGCGCCACGACCTCTCTCAACCGAACAGCAGGTCCTTGAGCCGGGTAACCATCGTTGCCGGGGCCTCCTCCTGTGGTTCCTGCGGCTGTTCCTCTTCCTGTTCCGGGTAATCAAGGGAGTCGATCTGCTCGATCAGTTCATCCTCAGCACCTTCAAGACGATACCAGCGCTGTCTGTAAGCCTCATCCCCGATTTCTCCACGTTCATACTGGCCTTCAAGACGCTTCTTCCGTAGCTCGACCTGCCCGAGCTGCGCCTCCAGCTCGTGCCTGCTCTCCTCAACAGAGGACTGATCCGGCTCCTGCGACTCTGGCTCCCCTGTCCTGGAAGAAGTGGGGCCATGCGCATCGAGCCGCTGGCCGATCTCACGTTTCAGCTTGGCGGGTTGCCCCACGCCATGGAGCGTCAGCTCGGTCGAATCAGTTCCCGCAGTCTCAACATGGATGTCGCCTATACCGAACATCCGCTGATCTGCATCCTGCTCGATCGCGACCTCGATGATGTGCGTGTACATGACCGAATAGATATCCTTATTCAGCACGCCGCGCTCCTCGATGATCTTCCTCGTGGTGAAATGGTACATCGTGAAGCGGCGGCGCAGTTCAAACCAGATCAGAAGGAATCCACCAACTCCTCCTGCACCAACCGTCACCCAGTTCATCACGAACCGTGTGGTCCACGCCGCACCGACGGCGACGATCGACAGGAGAAGGGCAACCCCGTACCCGGTGATATAGTGTCTGTCGAGGCGGGACGGGTTGAGCGTCTTCTCAAGCTCCTCCCCTTCCTCAAGCAGGCGCTGGACGCTGGAAAACATGGAAGAACGTGGGAGTCGACCTCATAAATAACTGTCGAAACCGCAGGAAAGAAAATGGGAAAGGCCGGCTCGTACGCCGGCGGTTTTTTAGCATCCGGACGTTGTCATGACCCCCTGGTCGACGTTCTGCAGCTTGGCACTGCAGTCCTGGCAGAGTTCGCGGACTTTCCCGACCACCTTCTGTTTCGTCGTCTCCTCTGCTTCGACCAAAGCGCCACAGGCTTCGCATCTCATGTTTCGTTCCCCCCACAGGGTCTTCCGACCCTGGGTCAAAATACGTTCATCTCGTATTTATAAGTTGTCTTGGACGGACGTGATGGATATATAACGTTTTCCTGCACATTTGTCCATATATGTCGCTCGATGACCTTGACTTCCAAATAATTGAACAGCTGACTGAGGATGGGCGCGCTTCCCTCCGAAACATCGCCGAACAGCTCGACATCTCGCCCTCGACAGTGAGCTCGCGGATGCGGAAGTTACGACATGAGGGCGTTATCAAGGGCTTCCAACCAGTCCTCGACTACTCCCAGATGGGATTCGACCTGACAGCGGTCGTCGAGGTCGCTGTCTCCACCGATATGCTGGCCGAGAACGAGCATGAGCTGCAGGAGTTGCCGAATGTCGTATCACTCTATGAAGTGACAGGCGATCACGACGTCGTCATGCTGTGCAAGTTCAGGGACCGGGAGGAGATGAATAGGCTCGTCAAGAACGTCCTTTCGATGCACGGTGTCGAGAGCACCCACACACGGGTTGCCCTCACCGCCCCTATCGAGAACGAGATACCAGCCCTTGAAAAAGGTCGGGAGGAAGGCAGCGAGTAGGGCACGATGGCAGCAGACGGCACACAGGACGACTACCGCGAACGGGTCAAAGAGCTGTTCGAACAGCAGGGCTTCACCGTCACGGCAGAAGGCGCGGGACTCCGAGCCGACCATGACGGAACCACGATCCGCCTCCTCCCCCTGGTCGACGCCACGATCGACGAGATCGAGGAACGGATCGCCGACGACCGCGACACCCGCACCATCGTCTTCACCGACCTCGACGTCGACGAGGACGAGAAGAAAGCGCTCGAGGAGCGATGCGGTGACAACGTGGAACTCTCCCTCTTCGACCCGTACCAGGAGCAGGAAGCGCCGGACGTGCCCGACAACATGCCGTCATCGTACGAGATCATCGGCGATGTCGCGGTGCTGAACCTGGACACGATGCCCGACAACCGGGACGAGATCGCCGATGCCGTGATACGGCAGAACCCGAACGTCGAGACAGTCCTGGCGAAGACAGGGTCGCTTTCCGGCGAGTTCCGGGTCGGTGACTACGTCCCGCTCCGCGGCGACAGGACCGAGACCGTGCACAGGGAGCACGGCTGCCGGTACCGGGTCGACCCGACGAAGGTCTACTTCTCCGAGCGGCTCGGCCATGAACGGAAGCGCGTCGCCGACCAGGTGCGGGACGGTGAACACGTGCAGGTCTGGTTCGCCGGTGCCGGGCCGTACGCCGTGCTTTTCGCCAGGAAACACGACGTGACCGTGGACGCGATCGAGAAGAACCCGGTCGGCTGCGACTACCTGGAGCAGAACATCGAACTGAACAGCGTGGAGGACCAGGTGACAGCCCACTGCGGCGACGTGCGTGAGGTCGTGCCAGACCTGGACGCGCCGGACCGGATCGTGATGCCGCTGCCCGGCTCCGCCGACGAGTTCCTCGACCTCGCCTTCGACGTGGCTCCGGAGGGATGCACCGTGCATTACTACCGGTTCAGCGAAGAAGAGGACCGGTGGGAGCAGCCGATCAGCGAAATCCGTGACACAGCCGAGCGGGCCGGTGCGACGGTCAGCATCGACCGGAAAGAGGTGTGCGGCCACTATGCGCCCTACGTGGACCGCGTCTGCGTCGATTTCACGGTCACCGGAGCAAAGTTTAAATAGCTCCAGGGGTTGTTACTTAATGGTTAAAATATGTCGCGCGGCACCGCATCCAAGCTGTTCGTCCTCACCGCCCTCCTCTTCCTTACAACAACACTCGTAGCAGCGACAGGGAGCCTTGAGATCGTCGTCCGGAACGAATCATCAACCGCCATCGAAGATGCACAGATCACGATCAACGATGGTGCGTTTGAAAAGGTAGCAACGACAGGGGATGAAGGCTCAGCCCTCTTCGATGGCCTTGACGCCGCCACCTACCGAGTGACGATCGAGCACGAGCAGTACTTCACCCGTGAACTCTCCATCAACGTCGAAGATAACACAAAGACATCCAAGACAGTCATACTGGAAGAAAAAGACCTCTACGGCGATGTCCTGATTCACGCCGAGACCAAGACCGGGGACGACATCCCTGACGTCGAGGTACGGCTTGTTGGCGAGGACAACGACTACGAAAAGATATTGCGGACTAGCAGCGGCGGATACGTCCGGTTCGAGGACGTCCCGGTCGGCGACTACACAGCCTACCTGCAGCACCCGTCGTTCACCCCGTATCAGCTCAGCGTGAACGTATACGACGGCAAGACTTCCGACTACGAGGTCACGATGCGGACCGATAAGCTGAAAGGACAGGGACTGCAGGTCAGCAACGTCGTCCTGCCCTCCCTGCTGCGGCGGGGCGCCACGTTCCAGGCGCGGGTGTCCGTCACGAACCACATGAACGAGACAGCGAACCAGGTCCAGGTCAGCGGCTCCGTTTTCGACCAGCAGGTGCAGACCGGGCGGTTCTCCATCCCTGAAGACGAGACCGTGACCCGGACGCTCGAGTTCACGGTGCCAAAGGATGCTTCAAGTCCTGCGACAGTCCGTGTCACGGCAAGCGACTACCAGAACAGCGACACCGTCAGCATCGATGTTCCTATCAGCCAGTACCGTGTCTCGATGCGGCTGGGATCTGACACGACCTCTGTCGGCAACGCGGTCTACGTCTCCGGCAGGGTGACTGACCGGAGCGGTGGTGCGGCGAACGTCGCAGCCAACCTGTACCTCAACGAACAACTCGTGACCGGTATCACGACCGACGCGACCGGGCGGTACAGCGCCTACGTCCGTCCGGAGTCCACCGGCATCTACAAGGTATCGCTGCGGAGCAGCAGTTTCCATGTGACGAAGAACCTGCGTGTCGTGCCAGCGCTCCAGATCACGCGGCTCGACATGCCGGCGGAGGTCAACCAGACCGCGAACGCGACGGCCTGTGCCCAGGTCGAGGTGACTGGGACCCAGTTCGTCACCGGTAAGCTCGTGTTCAACGGACGGGTGACGGCACAGAAGACCGTCAACCTTTCTGCAGGCAGTATCTGTCTCCCCGTCCCGACCCAGGCACCGGGCCAGTTCGACGTGACGTTCGTCACAAAGACGCGCGAGGAGCGCGACACCGAGTCAGCGTCGATCACCGTCCTGCCGAAAGAAGGCGTGAAGAACCCTGGTATCACCGTTCAGGCGAACGACTCCGTCTCGCTCGACCAGTACACGAACGTGACGCTCCCTGTCGAGGTGTACAACCCGACCAATACCTCCCATAACATCACAATCCGGCTGGGCGGGCTGGCGGAAGGGATGATGCCCGGCAACGGCACCCGACTCAGCATCGGGTCGAACAGCACAGCGACGGTCAACCTGACGGTAGCGGGGGGCGACAGCGGATCGTTCATCGCATCGGTCGACGTCGTGTACCGGAACGAGACCGTGCTCTCCCACCCCCTCACCGTCAACGTCAAGGGAGCGGTCGAAGCCCGGTTCGAGGAGCTGCTTGCACAGGCACGGACAAAGGCAACACAGCTGTTCGACAAGATGATGGACAACAAGCGGTACGTGGTCGCCGCCCTGCTCATCCTCCTGCTCCTAGTAGCGTTCTACCGGCGGTCCGGCTCCGGGACTCCGTCCTCACTCGAGCCGAAGAACGAGTGATCGACGGTAAACGGTTAAAAGGTGCGGCCCCATGACCCCTGCATGCAGGTCGACGCCGATCTCCACCTCCACGGCTACTACTCCGGTGGCGTCTCCGACAGAATGAAGCTGCCGGTGATGGCGGAGCAGTCAGACATCAAAGGACTCGACCTCGTCGGCACCGGCGACATCCTCAACCCGGAATGGAGGGAGCACGTCCGCGACGAGACCCGGGCGACGGGTGACGGGATATACCGCATGGACGACCGCCGTTTCCTGCTCTCCACCGAGGTCGAGGACAAAAATCGTGTCCACCACATCCTCCTCTTTCCGCACTTCGAGGCCGTCGAGTCGGTCTATCGCGCGTTCGCCGACCACTCCAGCGACATCGACCGGGAGGGCCGGCCGCGGCTGGACTGCGGCGGCGAGGAGATCGTCAAGGTTGCGAAGGACCACGGCTGCCTCGTCGGTCCCGCACACGCATTCACACCGTACACCGCACTCTACGGCCACCACGACTCGCTCCAGGACTGCTACGGAGAACAGACCAGGAATATCGACTTCCTGGAGCTGGGGCTGTCGGCCGACACGGCGTTCGCCGACCGTATCAGCGACCACAACGACATCACATTCCTCAGCAACTCGGACGCGCACTCACCGTGGCCGCACCGGATGGGTCGGGAGTTCAACCGGCTGCAGGTGGACGAGCTCGCCTTCGACGAGGTCAGGAAGGCACTGCACCGCCACAGTGGCCGGGGCGTCGAGCTCAACGCCGGGTTCGATCCGCAGGAGGGCAAGTACCACTGCACCGCGTGCCAGGACTGCCACCAGAAATACACTCAGGAACAGGCGGAACGATTCGACTGGACGTGCCAGGACTGCGGCAAGTCGATCAAGCAGGGCGTGAAGGACAGGATCGCGGAGCTGGACGACGGCGGCGCGTCCCCCGACTGGCGGCCGGACTACCTGCACACCGTGCCGCTGGCGGAGATCATCCAGCACGTCGTCGGGCATTCGTCGCCGACGACGAAAAAGGTGCAGTCGCTGTACGACCGATTCCTCGACGCTTTCGACTCCGAGATCGGCATCCTCGTTGACCAGGACATCGACGAGCTGCGGGACATCAACGGCCAGGTGGCAGACGCCGTCCGGCTGTTCCGGGAGGAGAAGACTATCATGGTCCCCGGCGGTGGCGGCTCCTACGGCGAACTGATCATCCCGCGCGACGAGGACGAGCGGGAACGCATACTGGCAAACAGGGCGGCGGAACTTGACTGCCGGTACGACAACAGCCAGCGGTCGCTGGACGACTTCTGAGATGATACAGATGGATGACGACAGGAAACTGATGCTCGGTGGCGCAGCAGTCATCGCCGTACTCGCACTCGCGGCGATGAGCGAAACGGTCACGATGTTCGTCTGGAAGAACCTGTGGGGGCCGATCGTCGCCGATGCGGCCGAACACCCGGTCACGTTCAACGGCGTGACAGCACAGAAAGGCTACAACATCTACAACACCGTACTGTACGCCGCCGGGCTTGGTCTCGCCGTCCTCGGCCTGGACCGGCTGCTGGACCGATGGGAGGTCGGGGAGAACACAGGCTTCGTCGTCGGGCTGTTCCCGCTCGTCGTGTTCGGTGGGCTGCTCCGCGTCGTGGAGGACACCGGGGTCGTGCCGTTCCCGTTCAACACCCTGATCATCACCCCGATCATCTACTTCGTTGTCTTCCTCGTCGGGCTCGGTCTCCTCAAGGCGGCGCTGCACCGTGCCAGGCGGACGGATCGGGACCACACGGACGTCCTGCTCAGGATGTCGACGGTCTCGCTCATCGTGCCGGTCGTCCTGCTCCTCCCAGCGTTCTACGACCGCCTCCTACAGGGCGTGGCACCGCCAGAGGGCATCCTGCCCGTCATCGGGATCAGTGCCGTCGCCGTCGCGGCAGGGGTCGGCCTCCAGACCTACGTGGCGCAGTTCGTCCCGGGCAGCTTCCTGGACTCGACCGTGGGACGGCTGGCGGTGGTGGCGCAGGTGACCGACGGGGCGGTGACCGCGACATCGCTCAGCTTCCTCGGGTACGGGGAGAAACACGTGCTATCCGATGCAATCACCCAGGCAGCGGGGACGCCCTATGCCTTCCTGCTCGTCAAGGCAGCGTTCATCATCGGGCTGCTGGCTGTGATCGACTATGAGGAGGACAGGTTCAGCATGCTGGTGATGCTGGGCGTGATCGCTGTCGGTCTCGGGCCCGCGACCCGGAACCTGACACGCGCGGTCCTCGGGATCTAGCCGCCGACCGAGATCGTGAAGTTCCCGATCTCGTAGTTGCCCGAGGTCGTGATCGTCACCGTGTTCTGGCCCTGGTTGACGGCCGACTTACTGAACGTCAGCGTCTTCGTGCCGCCGGTGTCAGGCGTCACGGTGAACGTCTTGTGCGGCAGCTTGATCGTGATCGGGGCGCGGACACCGATACGCTCGATGTCGAACGCGATCTTCCCGTCCTGCTTCCCGAACAGCTGGTACTTGACCAGCGGGATGTTGAACGTCTTCTGCACGGTCTGCGTGTTGGTCGTGGCCAGGTACTGGACGTCCATCTGGACGTTGGACAGCGTGTACTGTGCACCCGGCTGCGAGTAGAACGAGATCGTGTTCTCGCCTGGATGGAGGCCTGTCGTCGCCGATGCGAAGCTGACTGTGTACGGCAGGTTGCGCTTGATCGGTGTCCCGGTCCAGATCGTCTCGCCGTTGATGTCGACCTTCAGCGGTGCCGTGGCCCGGACGTCCTCGTTGACGAAGAACCGGACCGTGCCGGTGTCGAAGCCCTCGACCTCATAGTTGTAGAGGCGGAACGTGTCCAGGTTCTTCCGGACGGCGTCGTCCTTCAGGGTGAACGTCACGTCACGCATCTCGTACCGCGTCGAGGTCCAGAACTGGTAGCCCGGTCCTTTCGCGGTGAGGAGGACGGTATTCGTCCCCTTCGAGATGTTCGTCAGCTTGATCGTGCGTCGCTCACCGGCATCCGGCTTCAGGGTCCGTACCGTCTCGCCGTTGAGCTTGACGACGAGGTCGCCGATCGGTCGTGCGCCGGCGACCGTGAACGTCAGGAAGAGCGCGTCCGGCTGCCGTGCCGTGAACTGGACAAGTGTCGAATTGGCTGATGAGAACATGCCCTTGCTGACGACCAGTCTATCATAGCCCTGCACCGTCTTGTTCGGCGACTGGTATTCGATGTCCTTCGTCCCGAACGAGATGGTGCGCGATGAAGAATTGATATTGCCGATCACGCCGAGATCCGTCTTGAGGAGCGCCCCGTCCGGGGTACTGTCATCACCTTCGACATTGATACCCGGCATGTCCGATGTTCCTGCGATGATTCCGCCGACGACGAACAGTGCTGCTCCAGCCATCACGACGTAGGCAAAGTTACTCATGACCAATCACAAATCAAGATTGACGGCCCGTTTAATAAATAACTAACCCTGGTCCGGGCCGGGACAGCCAGCCTTCACTGCTCGTCCTCGTACTGTGCGACGGATCGGCGGTGGACCTGCAGCGCCCAGCCCTCCTTGACGTTTCCTTCCTCCTCTTTGATGATCTCGTACAGGCCGAGGTCCCGCTGATCGATCTCTCCGTCGCGGTAGACGTCGTACAGCTCGTCGTACCGTTCATCGCCCTCCTCCGCTCCGAGCTGGTCCAGGAACTCATCGCTGTCGACCTGCTCCAGCCGCTCCTCGTACGTCGCCGGCTCGTCGTCGAATTCGTCCTCCAGGATCAGGTAGGAGACACCGAAGCTGTACGTCGCCGCGCCGAGCAGGCCTGCACCTTTCAGGAAGGTCCGTCGTCGCATGTACCGACAGGTACGGCCGAGCTTTAAGACTCTTTTGCTATGGGTGAGTGGCGACCGTGGCGAGTGATGGATTCATAACGGTGCGGGCCTCAGACAGGTCTGCGCGATGAAGCTACTGCAACAGGACACCCGGGACGGCTACATGCGACTGAAGGTAGAGCGGGACGAGGACCTGTGGCACCTGAAGTACGTCGTCGAGGAGGGCGACCTGATCAAGACGATGAGCCCGCGGACCACCATCGAGGGCCGGGAGAAGCGGAAATGCCTGATCAAGCTCGAGGTGGAGAAGACCGAGTTCCAGGGCGACCGGCTCCGCACCACCGGCGAGATCGTCGAGGCGCCGGACGATGTCGAGCACGGCTACCACACCTTCAACCTGCAGGCAGGCAAGGAGTTCGAGATCTGGAAGGAGGAATGGAAGGACTACCAGGTCGAGCGCGTGAAGAAGGCGGCGCGGATCGACAACTACCAGCTGCTGGTCTGCATGGTGGAGAAGGGCGAGGCCAACTTCGCGGTGATAACGGAGACCGGGATCCGTGACCTGGCGGACGTCGACGTCAACGTGCCGGGCAAGATGTACAAGACCGAGGGCGAGGAGAAGGAGAGCTTCTACGGGCAGATCCTGTCCGTGCTGCAGCGGAACGCGGAGAAGGTCGATAAGATCATCATCGCCGGGCCCGGCTTCGAGAAGGAGAACGTGCACAACCGGCTCGTGGAGGAGGCACCTGAGATCGAGGACATGCTGATGCTGCAGGACACGTCCGTCACCGGCTACACCGGCATCCAGGAGGTCATCAAGCGTGGCGCGGTCGACAAGGTCATCGAGGAGTCACGCGTCTCCGAGGAGGTCCAGCTCGTGGAGGAGTTCCTCAAGCACCTGAACAAGGACGACGGCAAGGCCGTCTACGAGCCGAAGAAGGTGGCGCAGGCCGCGGAGATGGGTGCCGTCGAGGACCTGCTGATCAACGACAACCTGATCACGGAGAACAGGTACGAGAAGGTGATGGAGGAGGTCGAGAACCAGGCAGGCGAGATCCACATCATCCACACGGACCACGAGGCCGGCAGGAAGCTGAAATCGCTGTCAGGCATCGCTGCGATCCTGCGGTACAAGATAGAATGATCAGATCAGCAGCTTGACGATCGCGAGCTTCAGCTTGTTGATGAATCCGTAGACCTGGTAGTCGATGTTGCCCTGCTCCATCTGTCGCTTGATCTCCTTCCGCTGGTCCTGCGCCTGGAGCACGGAACGGAGCGCCTCCATGTTGGTCCAGACGTCCACCGTCTGGTTCTGGAACGGCTCGCGCTGGATCTGCGTCATGTTCGTCCCGTCCAGCTCCATCGCCAGGACCTCCTGCTGCGTCTGGCCACCCTGCGAGGCGTTGACATAGATGTTGATCTTCTGATGGCCGATCAGGAAGCCGACCACACCAGGGATCTCCGATGCACGCTGGTTGTAGTTCTGCTTCAGCTCCTGGAGGTTCCCGACAGCACCCGCTGCGAGCGGGACCATAGCCGTGACCAGGATGAACACCAGCACGACGGCACGCTTCATAAAAGAATGTTTGTCCCTGCCAGAATAAAAATGGTGGTCACTTGGCCTTGTACCGACGCCACCTGCCCTCACCTTCCGCGTCGATCAGGTTGTAATGCACCATCTTGTTCAGGTACTTCCGCAGCATCCGGTCGGAACGCGGCTCATCCACCTGGTCGCGGTACTTCTCGTACAGGTCGCCGGGCCTGATATCGCCCTCGTCCTGGATGATGTCGTACAGCTTCTTCTGGTGCTTGGTGAGCTTCTCCACGTTCTTCTGGCGGACGTTGTCCTTCGCGTCGGGCACGGACTCCTGGATCATCTCCCGCGTGATCTCGTCGCTGTCCTGCTTCTCCGCCTTCCGGGCCGCCGACCGCAGGATGCCGATCGCGATGCGGGCGTCGCCCTCAGCGGACAGCGCGATCTTGCGCAGCCGGGGCCTGTCGATCGATCCGGGCCTGAGCCCCCACTCCGCGCGGTCCTCCAGGATATCGGTCAGCTCGTCGGGACTGTACGACTCGAACTCCAGCCTGTCAGCGCCCATCAGCCGGGAGCGGACCCGCTCGTCCATGTTGTGGAACGCGGTCTCCTTGTTCGCGATCATGATCAGCGTGACGTTCGGCAACGAGTACAGGTCGTACAGCACCTTCTCATCCTCCAGCTGGTCGACCTCGTCCATGATCAAGACGTACGGCCGCTCGTCGTAGTTCTTCAGCCGGGTGAACAGCTCGTCAGTCGGTGTCGACTGGCGATGGACGTCCAGCGTCTTGCCGATACCTTCCAGCGCCTTGTAAAGCGCCTTGAACCTGTTGTAGTTCTCCCAGCAGTTGATATACTGCCATTTCAGCTCGATGTTCTCCTCGGACAGCCGTTCCAGCGTGTGCCGGGTGATGCAGGTCTTGCCCGTGCCGGGCGGGCCGTAGATGAACGAGTTCTGTGCCTTGTCCTCCTCACCGGCCAGCGGCTCCAGCGTGCTCGCCAGCTGCTGGATCTCCGGGTCCCTGTGCACCACCTCGCGCGGGATGAACTCGTCGCGCAGCACCCTGGCATCTGTGATCATCGGTCCGACATCTACTTGTCCGGCCAGCTATTTAAAGGAAATCACCGGTTTCCGGTAGACTGCCGTGACCGGGGTGTATGTGGCCGCGGCACAGCGGGCGAGAGACGGTCCCGGCGGGCCGGCCCGGTCGTTCCGGAACCGGCGCTATCACGCTCAAAAGGCGGCGCCGGCAACACAGGGACAGAGGTCAGACCCATGACAGCCAACACGCTCAACGACCAGGTCAAGGACATCGCCGACTACCAGTCCAAACTCGACGCCGACCGCAGGAGCCTGCTGAACAGACTGCTGCAGGACGCGCAGAAGTACCAGGAGCCGATGGAGGAGCTTGAAAGTCCTGACGAGGCGCTGCTGCTCTCGCTGGTCGTCGAGCTCAAGCGCGACCTGGAGGACGTCCGGAACCAGCTCGAACTGGAACGCATCCACGGCCAGGACGGGAGGCAGCTGAACCTGGCGGAGGCGCTGTGACCACGTTGAAAAGCGTGGCGCGTGCATGAACCCACGGTGATACCATGGATGCAGCAGTCGCAATCCTCGTAGAGGACGGCCACCAGGACAGGGAGTTCTGGTACCCGAACACACGGCTCAAAGAGGCAGGTGCCGAGGTCGACGTCGTCAGCCGTGAGGACCGGCAGTACGAGTCCGAGCACGGCTACCCCGTCGAGCCGGACGCGACGATCGACGAGGTCGACACGGCGGACTACGACGCGGTCGTCATCCCCGGCGGGCGGGAGTGTCCGGACAGACTGCGGAGGGACGAGGAGGTCCTGGACTTCGTCCGCGCGATGGATGAGCAGGACAGTATCGTCGCCGCGATCTGCCACGCCGGCTGGGTTCCCGCCTCCGCAGGAATCCTGAACGGCAGACAGGCCACCTGCTACCACTCCATCAGCGACGACGTGGCGAACGCCGGTGCGGACTACGTCGACGAGGAGGTCGTTGTCGACGGCAACCTGATTACCTCGCGGCATCCCGGCGACCTCCCCGCCTTCCTCGGCGCCATCCTGGACGGGCTCTGACCGGGTCCGTCCACCGACAGGTTTTTCATCCCGCACCCCGCATTCCGCGGCATGGACGTGAAAGCGTTCTTTAAACGGCGGGGCTACAGCGGCCGGGCCCACCACTTCGTCACAGCACTGGAGGACCAGGTCGACGAGCTCCCGGACGGCTACAGCGAGGAGCGGGATGCGTTCAACAGCGCTGTCGCCCGTTTCGTCCGTGCACGCACCATCCACACCTTCTTCACGCTGCTGTTCTACGCCTCGGTCATCACATCGATCACGGCATCGGTCGGCTTCAAGATCAACGTCTTCGAACGGATCTACGGCGTTCTCGGGTTCACGACAGTCTTCCTGCTCTACCTCGCGGCACGGTACCAGATGCGACTGGCCAGAGCCGACTTCGAGAACACACGGAGCCGCGTCATCGCCTACCTGACCGCGGCAGAGCAGGCATAGCTTCCAGGAGCGGCCGTCACTGGAACCAGCGTATGGCTTTTTACCCCGGCGGATGCAACCTTGGCCCAGGTGGCACACATGCCCGACGACGATCTGAAGCAGAAGGTGGAGGACGCCAGCGAGATCGACGACTTCACACAGGCGCTGGAGGCCTTCCGTGACGAGTTCGAGAAACTGGAGAGCAGGGTCGACCAGCTGGAGGACAAGACCGAGACAAAAGTCCGTGTCGTCGACACCGACAACGGCAAGCGGATCGTCCTGGAGAACCGGCAGCAGACCTGGTTCTCACCCAACTACTTCCGCAAGATCCTGGAACGGATCGACCAGGGTGAGGACCACGACGAGGAGAACCTGCTCGAGGACTAGTCCCGCCACTTGATCGAGCAGCCCCGCGAGGGAAGAAACTCCAGGTCGACCTCCTCGCCGGCGAGCACCTGCTCGACCGCCTGCTCCATGTGGAACGTGGTCGGCTCATCGTCCGGGTTCAACGAGTCGTCGAACCGGCCGTGGTACGCCAGCACGAACCCTTCTCCCTCCCGGCGGAACAGGAACGGGTCAGGTGTGCAGACAGCGCCGTACGCCTCAGCGACCTCCTGACTCTCGTCGCGGAGGTACGTGTACTGGATGCCGCGCTCCTCCACGAACTCCTGCATCTTCTCGAAGCTGTCCTCCGGGTAGTCGTCCGCGTCGTTCGGGTTGATGCCGACGACAGCCAGATCCTCGTACTCTTGGTCCAGCCGCTTCATCTCGTCGACCTTGGCCTCTGCGTACGGGCAGTGGTTGCAGGTGAAGACGACAAGCAGCGCGTCGAAGTCCATGAAGTCGTCGAGCGCGTAGGTCGTGCCGTCCGTGGCCGGCAGCTCGAAGTCGGGCGCCTCGTCGCCGCGCTCCAGCTCCTGTCGCGATTCCTCGACCGACACGGTATCACAGGTCGAAGACGTCCAGGCCCGTCGTCCTGTCGGGGCGGTGGCTGAGCGCTGTTTCCGTGGTCGCGACGATCAGCTCGAACGTGCCGGACACATGTGCCGCGGCGCAGTGGCCCGCGTAGGCCTGGTAGTCCTCGTCGCCGACCGTGATGTGGGCGTGGATCTTGTCCGGGCCGATGTTGCCGGTGAAGTTCGAGACCTCGAACTGACCGGTGAGCTCCTCCTCCGCGTACTCCTCCGTCTCGACGTTGTAATGCCCGAGCTTCACGCGGTCGACCGCGCCGATCCCCGTGAAGAACGCGCCGTCGATGTCATAGTCGTTCCGCAGCTGTTTGAGCGATGCGATGACGCCGTCACCCGGGTCGAGCCGGACGACCAGATAGGCTTCCTCCTCGCTGACATCCATGGTACCACACCAGGATGCGAGATGGACAGGTTTATCGGTTGCGGTCAGGTCCCGGTGCTGCTGTAATGGGAGAGCCCGAACAGCCAGAACCGATAGGCCAGCAGGTACAGTACCGGGCCAGCGACCAGCGCCACCAGCTGCCAGATGCCCCAGCCGCCCTTCTGGAGGAAGAACGTCGCCGGGAAGAAGCTCGCGAACGCGATCGGGATCGCCGTCGTCAGGATGATCTGGATCGGGACCGCGTAGATGCCGAACGGGTACCTGCGGTAGTCTGACAGCTGGAAGATCAGCCAGATCGCCGACTGGCTCTTCCCCGTCCAGAACGCCGTGGTCGCGAAGACGAGGTAAATCGCCGCGAAGACCAGGACGCCGGAAACCAGTGCGAAGAAGCCGTAGACAAGCTTCACCGGTGTGAACAGCGGGACGGAAAGCTGGCCGGCGGCGTAGACGACGAGGATGATGTTGACGATGAACTTGGAGATGTTGTCATCCGAGACACGGTCCGCGTAGACGTGGAACAGCGGGTTGAGCGGGCGGACGAGGAACCTGTCGAACCTTCCCTTGACGATGTACCACTTGCCGAGGTTGAAGATGTTGAACAGGAAGATGTGGTGCAGGTTCATGATGACGCCGCCCAGCCCGGCGAGGAACAGCATCTCGGGGAACGTCCAGCCGTGGATGGTCTGGACCTGGGTGAACAGCAGTGTCAGGAACGCCAGCGACGACCCGAGACTGATCGCCTGGCCGAAGAACCCGAGCAGGAAGTCGGTCTTGTAGACCAGCCGGGTCTTCATGAACTGCCTGAAGAACAGCGTGTAGATCCGGAGGTACCGCCGGAACTCGTCCATCGCCGAGTTGTCCGCGATCCCGCCCATGTCAGCCACCCTGCACCGTCAGATGTTTTCGCGCGTACCGCCACACGGCCTCGCCGAGCAGCAGCAGGACCGCCATCCAGACGAGCTGGACGCCGAGGACCCTGAGCGCCTCGAACCCCGTCGCCTCCATCGTGAAGATGGAGATCGGGCCGTCGACCATGGCGTGGAACGGCAGCGCGTAGAATACGGTTTTCAGGTGTTCCGGCAGCAGGTACAGCGGGAACAGGACGCCTGAGAACAGGTTCTGGACGATGTTGCGCATCATGCGGATGCTCCAGTGGACCTCGGTCCAGAAGACCGCCATCGAGGTCATGAACGACAGCGCGAAGACCAGGTTGAACCCGAGGAACAGCGAGATCCCGAACAGCGCCACGTTGACCGGAGACGGCATCGGCAGGCCGATGGCGAGCCAGGCGATGACCCCGACCGGCAGCCCGCGGGAGAGGAACCGGAACAGTGCCTGTCCCAGCTGGTAGAAGTAGGCATGGGCGCGCAGCGTGATCGGGCGCTTCAGCTCGTTGACGATCGTGCCCTCGCGGACGCGCTCGCCGATCATCTCCTCGACGCTGACGAACACGGAGTTGGACACGATCTGCCCGACGACGATGTACGTCAGGACGGTTGAGATCCCACCGGCAAGCTGTCCTGCCGCGGCTATGGAGTTCCAGATGGCGTAGACCATGACCAGGTACAGCAGCGAGGTCACCAGAGACATCACGGCGTCGAACCGGTAGGCTGTGGCCTCACGGAACCCGATCCGGGCCAGCGCGACGTATTCCCTCATCCGTCCAGGCCCTCGTTGTAGATCTTCTTGATGACGGTCTCGATGTCCGGCTCCTTGAGGTGGAAGTCGTTGACCTCGTACCGCTCCAGCACCGCCTGCATCAACCGGGAGGCGGACAGGACCTCGCGGTCGAACGTGATTTCGATACCGTCGTCCGTGTCCTCGATCTCCTGGATGCCGTCGAGTTCGAGGTCGATCCCGCGCTCACCGCCGATCTCAAGCAGCAGCCGGCGGGAGGAGAACCTGTCCACCAGGTCATCGAGCTGGCCGTCGTAGATCTTGTTGCCCGCGTCCAGCACGACGATGCGGTCGCAGAGGTCCTCGATGTCGTCGATGTCGTGGGTGGTCAGCATGACCGCGGTGTCCTCCTCGCGGTTCATCTTCTTGATGAACTCCCTGATCCGCTCCTTGACCGCCACGTCCAGCCCGATCGTCGGCTCGTCCAGGTAGACGATCGGTGGGTGGTGGAGGAACGCTGCAGCGAGCTCGCACCGCATCCGCTGGCCGAGGGAGAGTTTCCGGACCGGCTTGTCCATGAACTCGTCGAGCTGGAGCACGTCGTCGAACTCCGCCATCCGCTCCTCGTAGTCGTCGTCATCGACCTGGTAGATCTCCTTCAGCAGCCGGAACGACTCCTTGACCGGCAGATCCCACCAGAGCTGGGTCTTCTGCCCGAACACGACCCCGATGTTCATCGCGTTCCGCTTCCGGTTCTCGTGCGGGTCTAGGCCGGCGACCTCGATGCGGCCGCTGGTCGGCTCCAGGATGCCGGTCAGCATCTTGACCGTGGTCGACTTGCCGGCGCCGTTCGGCCCGAGGTAGCCGATCATCTCGCCTTCCTCGATCTCCAGGTCCAGGTCCTTGACGGCGTGGACCTCCTCGTAGTCGCGGGAGATGAACGATTTCAGGTAGCCGCGGATGCCGTCGCCTTGCTGGTAGATCCTGAACGTCTTGTTGATATCGTGTGCCTCGATCAGTGCCATGGAGAGAACACCGGTCTACGGAGTGATTGCGCCGGCAGAATTTTAAAACCGTCAGCCCAGGTACTCCTGCCTGAACGTGTCGATGAACTCGCCGAGCGCGTACCACCGCTCCGCCTGCCACGCGTACGCCGGCTCGTCCTCCGCCTCGGCCCGGTCGGCCAGGTCGTGGCTCAGCTCGTCCAGGTCGTCGCAGACCTTCGCCAGCCCCCGGTCCAGCTCGTAGTTCCCGTCGTCGATGAAGAACCGTTCCTTGTCGCCTTTTTCGTAGTCCTCCGGCGGGGCGTCCGTCCTCGCGTCGCCGTCCTCGTCCAGGAACTTCTTCTTGGCGGTCTCGTTGCCTTGCCTGTGGTAGATGCCGGGGTCGGCGTGGACGAGGTACCGCTCGTCGTCCTGCTCGTAGATGACCGTGTGGACGGTGTACGCCTCCAGGTCGTCGTCGATCCTTTCCAGCTCGGACGGTGTGCAGTACTCGTCGTCCTGGAGCGGGAGCTCGGTGAAGCTGAGGTTGTAGACCGTGCCGCCGCCGTCGAGCTCGAGGTCGTCGTGTTCGTCGTCGAGCAGGCCGTCGTCGAGCCATCCCTCGCTGAGCTTGGCGCCGTGCCTGATGCCGTCGGTCGCGTCCAGCTCCTCCGGCATGTCGACGTCGAGCTGGTCCAGGTCGTACAGCAGCTCGTCCCTGGCTGCGAAGATCTCGGTACCGGGCTGCCAGGGCTCCTGGTTGAGAACCTGTGAGCGCGTGGCGGGGGGTGAGGCAGTGCCGGTGTCTGTCGTCCCCCCGGTCATCACTACAGTATGCGGCGGCGCGACCTTTAAATCCTACTATCACGGAGTGACAGCGGTCAGCCTGTGCGCTTGAACCCGGGCAGCACGATGCGGCGGAAGTTGATGAAGACGACGACGATGATCGGCATCAGGAAGATGCCGACGAAGCCGAAGACCAGCGGGCCGACGAGATAGGCGATGAACAGTGCGCCTTGACTTGTCGTGCGCCCGGAGATCAGTGGACGGAGGAAGAGATCTGGCAGCGTGTCCACGATCAGGAACGCGACGGCGAGGAACAGCAGGGAGAACCCGTAGCCGGCAGCCATTCCTGATGTGAACGACTTGAACAGGAGGATAAGCGTTATCGGAACGTAGACGATCTTCGAACCGACCATCGGGACGAAACTGGCGACACCGGTCAAAAGACCCAGCAAAATCGGGGCCGGGACCGCAAGCTCGGCGCCTGAGAAGGTGTTGAGGGCCGTGTACGCCACCGCACCGAGGATGGAGGTGACGACGGCGAGGAGCATGTTGCCGTAGAACACTTCTGCCAGATCACCGTCCAACTCATCAAGGAACTGTTCCAGCAGGCCTGTCCTGTCGTCAAAGAGTGCAACCGCCTCCTTGCGGGCCCCCCTACCCCAGCCATACATGAAGAACGCTGCGGTGAACGAGAGGAGGACGGTGAACAGGAAACCGACCATGGTGTTGGTTATGTTGGAGAGCGCACTCCAGGACCCGGTGAGGACGTCACGGAAGCTTTGCGAGGCGAGGAAATCCTGGACCGACGTGTACTGAGAGAGCTGAGCGGTCTGAATGCCAAGTTCCTGGATAAGCGGGCGGAGCTGGCTCAGGCCTCCCTGGTTGGCCAGGATGATTGCCTGATTGACGGCCGTGACGACGATCAGCAGTGTGATGACGAGGACCGGCAGTCCGATGGCCAGGAGGGCAGTAGTGGCAGCGGCCCGGTTCGGCACACCGTAGTGCCTGAGATGTCTGTGGATCGGCCGTGTGCCGTAATAGAGGAAGATCCCGAAGATGAGCGGAGCGAGAACCCGGAGCGCCGTGACGGCAAAGACCGTCAACAGGGCCACACCCAGCATGATCCAGCCCGCCGAGGAACGGAATCCATCACGAAGCGACCCGGGATCGGCCCCCACGTCGGCGCTGTCGGTGTCGTCTGCCATGGTTCTTCCTTCCGGCCGCCTCAGCTATAAAGCTTGACGTGAAACCGCTGCCGATCCCTGCGGACAGAACCCCTGCACCTACCGATGGGACAGCTTCTGTGCAGGCAGGGCGGTATTTTTTATTCCACGGACCCCTGTTAGTATACTGTATGAATCTCGATAACGAACTCCACCACCTGATCAAGGTCGTCTCCCACCGACTGGGAGGTTTCATCGGCGTCATCTTGGGGATTCTACTCGTCGTAGCAGCCGGTACAGATCTCTCCACAGGGGCGATGCTGAAAGGAGGTCTCGAAGGCCTGTTCGGCGTCTTCCTTCTGGGCGGTGGCTGGTGGGCGCTCCGGCGCGGCCAGGAGCACCGAGAAGCGCGTGACAAGGCGAAAAGCGAGGAAGACGAGAACTGAGCGGGTCAATCCACTGGACCGGTCCCAGGGAACCGTGTGATCGCTATCGTCTGTGAGGCGACCTCGACATCGTCGGCCGCTTCGAATTCTTCCAGGATACGCTCACTCACAGCGTTGTGCGTCTCCCGTCGCTTCCGAGCATCCGTAATGTACCGTGCATGCACGTTGACCCAGTTGTCGGTCAGCTCCGTGTAGAGACGGGACCTGGTCTCACGCCGCGACATGAAGTACTTCTTCCGGATTTCACCGATCTCCTCCGACGCGTGCTCCGCCATCCCGGCCGTCTCCTCCTCGATCACGGTCTGGACGATGTCCTGTGCCCGGTCGATGTCGCTCTCGTACGTCACGGGGATCGTGAGTTCGTCCCAGACGAAGCTGTTCTCCTTCGTGTAGTTTGTCACCTGTCGGCCGATCACAGCGCCGTTCGGGATGGAGACAATCCTGCCGGTCGCCTGGTCGCCGGACACCCAGCCACCGATCTCCATGACCTGGGTGTACATGATCCCGACATCGATGACGTCGCCCTGCGTGCCGTCAACCTCGATCCGGTCGCCGATCTGGTACGTCCCAGAGACCAGGAGCGTCAACCCGCCGACGAAGTTCTTGAAGAAGTCCTGCAGCGACACCGGCGCCGACGATGCTGTAGGCGACGAGCAGGGTCTGCGGGTCGGCGATCCAGATGCGGCCGACACCGACCAGGAACGCGGCGATGTACAGCACGGAGTTCGCCTTCCGGAAGACGTACCGGGTCTTCGACTGCTCGATCCGCTGGACGAACACCTCCTCGACGACCAGCTTGAAGAAGCCGTACAGCACGGCGAGCGAGGCGAACGTCAGCACGAGCTGGCGGGCATACGGGATGTCGTAGCTCCAGCCGAGGACGTGGACGCCCGCGGCGACACCCGCCAGCACCGCCGTGTAGGTCAGCCGCCGCAGCATGGTCGGAGGTTGGGCGGGCCCGGCCTTAAATGTTCCCCGGCCTCACGCCGCCCGTGCCAGCACCCAGATGTGGTGTTCGCCGGCGTCGTCCCGCTTCTCCTCGTACCGGTCCTCGATCTCGAAGCCGGCGTCCCGGAGCAGGCGCTCCGTCTTGTCCTGGCTCCACGCGCTCCAGACCATGTCGCCGCCGAGGAACTCGGCACGGTGCTCGTCCAGCGGCTCGGGCGATATCGTGAGCAGGATGTGGCCACCGGGCCGAAGCCAGTCGTGCATCCGCCGGAACAGGTCGGCGTGCTCCTCGCGCGGGATGTGGAAGACGGCGTAGAAGCTCACGACGGCGTCGAAGTCGTCCTCGTAGTCGAGCCGGGAGAAGTCGGCGTTGATGAACTCGGCGTCCGGCACGTTGTCCCTGGCGTGCTCCAGGTTCTCCTCCACGATGTCGACACCGGTCACGCTGCAGCCCTGCTCGTCCAGCCACCGGTCGAACGGCAGTCCTGTGCCGCAGCCGATGTCCAGGACGTCGGGACTGTCTTCCAGCCGGTCCAGCAGCTTGCCCAGCATCTCGTCCTCGTACGGCCGGAGCTCGCGGTCGCCGCCCATCTCCCCCGGCCAGTCACCGTCCTCGTAGCCCTTCCTGACCTCGTCGCGCATACCGCAGGACTGGGCGCCGGCACGTTAAATATCCGGTGCAGCAGAAAAAACCAGTTGAACGTCGGGGCCAGGATTTGAACTCGAAGCTCGCAGCATGGAGCTTCTTGGTTCATAATCCCGGGAGAATCAACAAAGCGTCGGGGCCGGGATTTGAACCCGGGTGGGCATGAACGCCCAGTGGCTTAGCAAGCCACCGCAATGGCCAAGCTATGCGACCCCGACACACGGCGAGACAGCCGCTGTGGTTCCTGTACATGGTTCAGGCTTTTAACTTGTTCGGTACATACCAAGCTTTTTTGCCGGGACCCGACCACTGTACGGCATGCGCTACGCCGTTCTCGTCGTGCTGGTCACGGCCGTCTTCGCAGGCTGTCTCAGCCCGTTGACAGGCGAAACATCGTTCAGCAGCGTCGAGAAGAGCTATAGCGTTGAACACATCGTCGAGGTCGGCGGCGAGCTCGCTGTCCTGGGGCAGGCGAACGGCACGACGTTCATCAAGTACAGCGGGGAACGGTACGGGAGCGACGTCTACGTCGCAAACCCGGGCGTCTTCGAGGTCGGCGGCAGGCTTGCCTACGTCTTCTCCGAGCCCGGGACGGCGAACGATTCACTCTGGTACGACGGGACGGTCCACGGCGGTCGGTTCAACGAGGTCTGGAGCCCTGTCCTCGTCGACGGCAAGCTGGTGTTCCAGGCACAGGTCGGGACCGGACAGGAACAGGTGATCGTCCGGGGCGGCAAAATCATCGACGACAGGTACAGCGTCTCAACTTCTCCTGCAGCTGTCGATGGGCGGCTCGCCTACGAGGCATTCGAAGACGGTAACGAATACATCGTCCACGGTGACCGGGTCTACGGCCCCTACGACCGGGTCAACAGCCCCGAAGAAGTTGCCGGCGAACTCGGCTACTGGTACCGCAACGGGAGCGGGTACGTCTACAGGCTGGGCAACAGGCAGTTGAAGACCGAACAACGGCTCGTCCGTGTGCTCACGATCGACGGTAAAGTCACCGCCGTGACGGCCAACGGCACGGATGTCAGCATCCGCGTCGGAGACAGGACGTACGGCCAGGACACCGGACTGATCTATCCCTCCTCAGTAATCGGTGTCGGCAGCGTCCCGGCCTACCTGGCTGAGGTCAACGGCACCGACAGGGTCGTCCTCGGCAACGCTGTCGTCGACGGCAACTACACAGTCACTCCCGACGCTGTCGGCGACCATATCGCTGCAATCGGCGGGAGACTGGTGTTCGCCGCACAGGAAGGTCGTGACTGGCACGTGTACAGGCAGCAATAACCCGCCACCCCAACGCTTATAAGTAACTACTAAAAAGTAACAACTATGTCTCTGGGCGATGCATCCTACGAGGACCTGCAGCAGACCACGATAAGCGACCTGTACGAGACGTACAGGGAGGCCGAAGCTGCCGGGAACGGTCTCGAGGCCGCCAGCGAGATCGAACGATACCTCCAGGACGGCTTCGAGACCGTCCGGGAGACGCTCCGCGACTACGGCATCGAGCTGGAGGACACACCCGACATCCGGTACAACCCCGACCACCAGGGCGCAACCTACAGTCCACAGCGCGACCATACCGGGCCGCTGGACGTCGGTCGGCCTGTCGAGGATCCTGTCAAGGAGCACACCCTGCTCAACGCGCTCGTCGAGGAGGCAGTCCACACGTACCACAACCAGGTCGCAGGCGATTACTTCGACGAGCTGGAGCTGGGCGAGAAGATCGGCCCGGTCTACAACGACAACTGCGTCGTCAGGGTCGGCTACGACGAGGCACTGGCAGCACCGATCGTCCACGACGTCGCCGAGACCGACGAACCGCTTGACGACCACATGGAGCGGCTCGCACAGCACTACCAGGAAGCCGGCCAGCAGGTCGGCGAGAACTTCGTCGAGACGGCCTCGTTCATCCTCCAGCGGCTCGACGAGGACCCTGATCCCGCGTCCATCGAGGACGGGCTCGGCTTCAGGGACGAGATGCTGCAGTCCGGAGACGCCCCGTTCTGAGCCGTCCGGAGAAGCCGGGCAGGCGCCGGCCGTCCCCGCCAATTTATTTAAACGTGGTAGGGTAAGTTTGCCCCGTGATACAGCATGGCCTCATCAAACGTTCTTGACATGAACGACATGGTCGGTAAGGACGTATTCACCTCAAAAGGAGCATACTGCGGCAAAGCACGGGACATCGAGATCAATCTTCCCAAGTTCAAGGTCCGTGCAGTCATCGTCGACGCTGCCAAGGGATCCTACCTCGCTCAGAAGGTCGGCGGCAAGAAAGGTGTCATCGTCCCATACAGCATGGTCAACGCCGTCTCAGACGTCATCATCATCAAGCACTTCTCAGGCGAAGTCGACGCCGGCACCGAAGAGGTAGAGGAGCAGTACGACAAGGAGTCCGTCGAAGAAGCGCAGCTCTGACGTGAGGACTCCTTCCCTTATTCTTCCTTCAGCTAGCGCTCATAGATCCGTTTCTGCGTCGTCAACCGCTCAAAGCCGTCCTCCCGCACTACGACCTGGTCCTCAATCCGGACACCGCCGACTTCAGGCACGTACAGCCCGGGCTCGACCGTGACGACCACCCCTTCCTCCAGCGTCGCATCGGATGACGGCACCAGCGCCGGCGGCTCGTGTACCGACAGCCCGACACCGTGGCCCAGACTGTGCAGGTAGTGCTTATCCACCGAGTAACCCTGCTCATCGACCAGATCCTCCGCGAACCCTGCCAGCGCCGAGACCTGCCGCCCCGCCTCCACGCGGTCCAGCAACCGCCGCTGAATATCGCCGAGCGCCTCCACGAGCTCCATTCGGTCGCCATCCAGCTCGTTCGGCACCATCCGCGTCATGTCGGAACAGTATCCCTTGAAGCGGCAGCCCATATCGACGAGCAGCGTTTCCCCCTCCTCAATGTCAGCATCGCGGGGCAGGCGGTGCGGTTCCAGGGTCGACGCATGGGCCAGCGTCTCGAACGCGTTGAAAAGCGACCGCCTGCGGAAGCCTGCATCGACCTGCTCCACGATATCCCACTCCGTCACCTCCGGCTCGAACCAGTCAAGCAGCTCGTCGAACACCTGCGACGTCGTATCGGAGGCGCGGCGCATCCGCTCGACCTCAGCCGGCTGCTTCACCTTCCTGCATTCCTGCACGATGCCCGACCGCTCCAGGTCCAGCTCGGAGAACCGGTCCGGATCGTCGGCATGGCAGCCGTCCTCCAGCGGGCCGTCCGCGACCAGATCCTGCAGCTCCTCCCTGTCGCGGTAGATCGAAACGTTGCTGATCGATTCCAGCGAGTACCGGAAGAACTTCGAGGCGTACAGCCGCCAGTCATCCTGCGTCACGACGACGATACCCGAGAAGCCGTCAGTGCCCGGCGGGTGGATGTCGAACAGGTACTCGACGTTCATGTCCTCCGTCACCGCCAGGACCTCGACGTCCTCCTCCCGCATCCGGGCCCTGACCCGTTCCAGCATCGCGTCGCGCATACGGTAGACTTCCCGCGCGGCTATATCAAACTGGCGTCACCGCCAAGCTATTAATACGATCACTGGGAAGCATGGCACATGACACTGGTAGGGTTCGGCATGGCCGTGCTGCGGGAAACGTGGCAGGTCTCGCGGACAGCCGCAAAGTTCATGATCCTCGGCCTGCTGCTGTACGCCGCCTATCAGAAGCGGCCCGGTATCCGGGACCTGTTCCGCACGGCCGAATATGGGCTGGGCGACGTCCTCATGGCCCGGAAGGGGCACGTCGTCTACGGTCTGCTCGGCGGTGGGCTGGTCGCGTTCCTCGCCGGCAGCGCCGACGCGATGTTCCTCGGCCTGACGGTCGCGTTCGCCGTCTTCATCCACGGCTTCGCCGGCATCATCCGGGAGCCGCTGGAGCCGAACCCGCAGGCATCGCTCAAACAGCCGATCGCATGGCTGTACTTGGCGACCGCCGTTACCGGGTTCGCCGCAGCAGTCCTCAACACCCAGCTGCTCAACGCACTGGCGGTCGTCTTCCTGCTCGCCATCATCTTCTGGAGGCTGTGAACCGTGTTCGCGACCGGTCTCAGATGCCACGACTGCGGCACCGTGTACGACCCCGACAAAATCGTCTACCGGTGCGACTGCGGCGGCAGCCTGAAGGTCGTCTACGACTACGACAAGATCAGCGACCGGCTGGACTGGCAGACGCTGAAAGGCCGGCATTATGACCATCATCGGTACAGCGAGTTCTTCCCCGTCCTCGACAATAACCATGTGGTCGCGATGGGTGAGGGCGGCACACCGCTGGTCGAGGCCACCTCGTTCGGCGACCGGCTCGGCCTGGACGACCTCTACTTCAAGGTCGAGGGCATGAACCCGACAGGCAGCTTCAAGGACCGCGGCACAACCGTCGAGATCGGGAAGGCGCTGGATCACGGCGCGGACCAGATCGTCGTCGCGTCCACAGGCAACATGGGCGCCTCGATCGCTGCCTACGCCGCCCGCGCCGGGCTCCCGGCCAACATCTTCATCCCGCGGAACGTGTCTGACATCAAACTGCAGCAGATGCAGGCGCACGGCGCCAAGATCCACCGTGTCGACGGGGACTACGCAGCCGCGGCAGAACAGGCCTACCAGGCGCACGAGGAGCACGGCTGGTACCTCATGGGGGACTACGCCTACCGGGGCGAGGGCGAGAAAAGCGTCGGCTTCGAGATCATGGATCAGCTTCAGGCAGACCACGTCGTCCTCCCCGTCGGCAACGGCACGCTGATGCACGGGACCTACAAGGGCATCAGGGAGATGGAGCGTGTCGGACTGATCGACAAGGACGACATCCCCACCATGCACGGCATGCAGGCGGCCGGCTGCTCCACCGTCGCCCGCGCGTTCCAGGAAGGGCTGGACGAGGTGCCGGAAGAGGAGGACGTCGACACCCTTGCCGGAGCCATCGCCTGCGGCGATCCGCTCGACGGCGAGTTCGCGCTGGAGGCGGTCAGGGAATCCGGCGGGACGGCGGCCGCGTTCCCCGACGAGAAGCTTGTCGAGGCGCGTGACCTGCTCGCCGAGGAGGAAGGTATCTACGCCGAGGAATCCTGTGGCGCGGCGCTGGCCGGCATCCTCGACGACCCGGAAAAATTCCGCGGCGGGACCGTGGTCTGCGTCGTGACCGGGCACGGCCTGAAGACCTGAGGTAGATTTTTAACCCTCTCCACAGAAAGCGTACGTATGTCGCTCCGCGAGCGGTTCGGTGCTTCTCAGCTGACGGAACACGAGTCCAAGCAGCTGCTGCGCGAGTACGACATACCTGTCCTCGAGGAAGAACTGGCAGAAACTGCCGGCGAGGCGGAGGAAATAGCGGAGAGGATTGGCTTCCCCGTCATCCTCAAGGTCGAATCACGGGACGTGCAGCACAAGACCGAGGCCGGCGGCGTCCAGAAGGTCGAGTCGGCGGACCAGGTCGCGGACGCGTTCGAACAGATACGGGAGAACATCCACGACTACGACGAGGACGCCGATTTCGGCGGTATTTTGGTCGGCGAGGTGCTCGACGGCAACGAGTTCATCGTCGGTGTCAACCAGGACCCGCAGTTCGGAAGCGTCCTCATGTTCGGACTCGGCGGGATCTACGTCGAGGTCTTCCGGGACGTGGCGTTCCGCGTCATCCCGGTTGACGACTACGACGTCAAGACCATGTTCGAGGACCTGGACTCCGAGCCACTGCTCGACGGGGTCAGGGGCCAGCCACCGGCGGACCGTGACAAACTGACGGACGTCCTCCAGCGCGTCTCCCACATGGTCGAGGAAGAGCCTGAGATCAGGGAACTCGACATCAACCCGCTGTTCATCGACGGCGACGAGATCAAAGCGGCGGACGCGCTGATCACGCTGGGTGATAGACAGTGACCGACAGCAACCTGGACAGCTTCTTCACGCCGGACTCCCTCGCGATCGTCGGTGCTTCACGCCAGGCGGGCAAGATCGGGCACACGATCCTGCGGAACTTCAGCGAGGGAAACTACCAGGGTGATGTGTACGCCGTCAATCCGAACGCCGACGAGGTGCTCGGCTACGAATGCTACGACTCAGTCAAAGACATCGAAAGCGTGGAACTCGCCGTCATCGCCGTGCCACCGCAGGTCGCGAACAGTGTCATCGAGGAATGCATCGATGCCGGTGTCGCCGCGGTCACGGTCGTCACCGCCGGCTACGAAGAAATCGGCGGCGAAGGGCAAAAGCGGCAGGACGAACTGGAGGAGCTGCTGGAGGGCACGGCCACCCGGCTGCTCGGGCCGAACTGCCTCGGCGTCTGGGACGCGTATTCAGACGTTGACACCTTGTTCCTCCCTGACTACAAGCTCAATCGGCCGCCACAGGGCTCGATCGCGCTGATCTCCCAGTCAGGCGCAGTCGGTTCCTCCGTCCTGGACATGGCAGCCGAGATGGACATCGGGATCTCCCGGTTCATCAGTTACGGCAACCAGGCCGACGTTACGGAGACCGAACTGCTGGAGTGGCTGGCGGACGACGACAAGACAGATGCGATCGCCGTCTACATGGAGGGCGTGGAGGACGGCGACGCGTTCTACGAGCAGGCACAGCAGGTCAGCGAGGAGAAACCTGTCGTCGTGCTCAAGGCCGGCAAATCAGGCAAGGGATCTGAGGCCGCGAGTTCCCACACCGGCTCGCTCGCCGGCAGTTACGAGGTCTACAGAGGTGCGTTCCGCCAGACCGGCATCGTCGAGGCGCAGGACGTGGAGGACCTGTTCGACCGGGCGCGGGCACTGGCCTACGAACGGCCGCCGGACGGGAAGAACGTCGCGGTCATCACAAACGGCGGAGGCTACGGCGTACTGTCCACCGACAAGGTGGAACGTTCGCGGCTGGAGATGGCATCGTTCGCTGACGAGACGAAGGAGAAGCTTGCCAACGTACTGCCCGACTACGGCACACCGCACAACCCGCTGGACGTGATCGGGGACGCCGACGTGGAGCGGTACGAGAAAGCGCTGGAAATCGTTTCGGACGACCCGAACGTCGACGCCATCCTCTGCATTGCGCTTCTGCAACCGGTACCGCTCGATTCAGATATCATCGAGACCTTGACAGAGTTCAACGACAGCATCCGGAAGCCGATGGTGGCGTGCATGGTAGGCGGCGAGTTCACCAACCTCCACCTGAAGAACCTGGAGCATAACCGGGTCCCAACGTTCAAGACGCCTGAAAGCGCCATTGAGGCGCTGGAAGGACTGCACATGTACGGTGAATGGGTTGGAGGCGAGGGCGAGAAAGAGGTCTAGAAGAAACTACTGATCCTTAAAGCGGTTCTACCAGACGTCCTTGAGCTGCTGGTGGCACTCCTGACAGACCTGCCGTTGACGACCGATGATCTCAGCTTCCACCATCTCCTGGACGTGCTGCTGGCTCCCGCAGATGTCACAGCGTGTGTGTTCCCCCATCGTTATGACCTCGCACGGCCCCTGTGAAAGCTTTTAAGCTTTCTATGATGAAGTAGTAGCCCGGCGCTATAAAAAATCGGTGGTCGGTGATAGCTATGGATGAACAGACATGTCCCTCCGTCCGGCTGCTGAAATTTTTCGGCAAGAAATGGACGCTGATGATCTTGCGAGTGTTACAGGAGCAGGAAACTGTTCGTTTCAACGGATTCATCGCTGAACTCGAAGGGATCAGTCCGAAGACGCTGTCCGAGCGGCTCGATAGGTTCCAGGAGTTCGGTATCGTTGAGAAAGAACGGTTCAACGAGGTCCCGCCCCGCACCGAGTACCGGCTGACCGACAAGGGCGAAGAACTGCTTGAATGCCTGCGGTGCATGGATCGCTGGGCGGACCGTCACGGACTACCGGACTAGGCCGCGCCACCGCCAGCCGATGTGTACCGGACCGTGATCTGGTCGCCGTCCTGGATGACGTAGGTCGAGGCGTTGACCTGCTGGCCGTTCACGGTCACCGTCAGGTTGCCGCTGTCCTCGCAGTACCGCTGGCCGCTGTACGTCTCGATGCAGTTGGCGGTCAGGCCCATGTTCAGCGCATCCATCGCGAAGTCGATGGTGACATCGGTCGCGTGCTTGTGAATCGTCTGGCCATCACCGCCCTCGAAGTGGATGTACCGGTTCCGGGTCTGCCCGAACTGGTACCGGGGACGGGAGAAGGGAATCTCGTTACCATTGATGACGACATCGAACTGCGCGTGCTCGTGTGCAGAACCGGGCGCGCCCGGCGAGATCGTCGCATCGCCCGAGCTTGTGGACGGGTTCGAGTCCAGGTTGACGATGCCGGACATCGCCAGTCCACCGACCACCGCGATGACCGCCACCACACCGAGGGCCGGCTTCAGGTAACGTTTGAGATCAGAGGACGAACCTTCAGGTTGCTGGAGCTTGTTCCGCTTCCGCTTCAACGTATCTCGTTTATGGGACGTGATCTCATCGTCGTGTTCCTCCAGCACGTGTTCAATCTTCTCGCGTTCGTCCGCGAACTCCTCATCACAGTGGTCGCATCCTAGATCTGGCATAGTTCACATACCTCACTATCAATCTGACGTGCCGTGTAGTACGCCGATCCTGCAAGCAACAGGACCGCCAACACTTTTAGCTCCGTCCCCTTGAACGGCAGCACGGCGAACACGCTCGTCATCCCTGCAAAGGCAAAAATCGTTGTAGCGCAGGCAGGACAGGCAGGCGCCACCACCGCCACGACCATCCCTGCAACGGAACCAGCTCCTTCCTTGCCAAAGGACGAAAGCTCCAGGAGACGGAATGTTGCAAGCGAGACGTTCAGGCCGATCATCAGTGACGTCACCGCGAGCATGGCAAGGGAGAGTATCGTCGTGCTCATCACGAACCCCGAGATCAGGCGCGGGACCATCGTCAGCGCAAGCCCGTACTGGCCGGCCTCGACTAGGGTTGAAAGAAGACTGAGGTTGAGCAGAAGTGCATAGATGGCGAACGAAAGACCTGCAACGACGACCCCAAGCAATGCATAACGTGGCTGCTTGAGAACGCTCGCCGTCTTCCGGAGCTCGGTCTCAAACCTCATATCTATGACGTTGCATTCTGGATGGCGGACTCAATCAACGGTTTGAGCGAGGAGTATGGCTGCGCACCTTCGATCTTCACAAACCCTTTCTCAACCGTTCCGATGAAGATCGTCGGCGTTGCCAGTCGTCCATGGAGCTGCTGGATGGTCGACTTGTCCTCATCGACCTCGCTCCCAGTGCTGCTGTTGTAACAGGAGCCGAATGCCTGCATGTCGGCACCGACCTGCTGCGCCAGGTCCCTGAACGTGGCATCAGGCGCATCCCCGTACCGCTGCTTCCACCGTTCCTGGTTGGCGAACAGCTTGTCGTGGTACTGCCAGAACATATCCTCGCTCTGCTGCAGGATGCAGTTCGCCGCGTTGTGTGCGGACGGCGCGTTCGGGTGGAGCTGCGGCACCGGGTAATCCTTGAACACGAACCGGACCTTGCCCGTGTCGACGAAGTTCGACTTGATCTTGTCAAGCGTGTTTTGCTGATCGATCGGCCGCTGCGGGATCGCATCGTAGCCAGCCAACTCAGAGCACCACGGACAGCCGAAGTCGGAGTACTCAACGATCGTCACGGGAGCATCCTTGCTGCCCAGTGTCGGCTCATCTTGGAGCATGCTCTGCTCCAACATGACACGGTTGCTGCCGTCGTTACCGTTATTGTTACCGTTCGTATCCTGCGTGTCAGACGGAGAATCCGAGCCCTGGTCGCCGACAAGCGGACCGGTGGGGCTCGTGGCGGCGAACACGCCCGCCATGAAGAAGCCGCCGGCGAACAGGCCGACGATGAACGTCACCAGGAACGCGCGGCGTGCAGAGAACGTGAGCTGCATCGCCGGCTCCGGGACATCAAGCAGCCCGGCGTCATCAGGAGCTTCAGAAATGGTAGCTGCCTGCTCATCGATACGTTCCTCAAGCCATCGCTTCAGCGTCTTGCGGTCCTTGTTGTTCCGCTCTGCCTCGAGAAGACGTTCAAGGTCGATGTCCTCCTGTTCGACAGCTTCCTTGATCTCGTCGATCGTGTTGTCACTGAGTTCCTGATAGTCGATGTCGTCAGGCATCACTACTACAGAACACTGCAAACCTTTTAAAATATGGTCCTCGACGCGAACCGCCGCTAATTGATGTCAAGATAGGTCGCGTAGAGGAAGGCGACGCCTTCGTCCCGTTCCTCAAGCAGGTCGCGGACATGCTGGCGGAGCTCCTTCGTGGTGACGATATCGTCCTCATGGTCGTCCATCCACGTCGTCACCGCATCGACGACCTCGTCAGCGAGCTTCTCCGCTCCAGAATCCGTGTACTCCGCCTCCTTCGCCGGGTAGTAGATCGAGGCGTACAGCTTGCGTTCATCAAACTCCTCCTTGTCACCGTCCTTCGTGACGACCTTCCGCACCGTATCACCCGAACCTGATGATACCGATCGCGAGCACGAGCAGGATCCAGCCCAGCACGACCATCAGCAGGCCGGCCGCCATCCGCATCCGCGGTCGGTTCATGTGCTTCCACTGTTTCATCTTCTCGATCTCGTACGTACCCAGGTAGGCGGCAACGACGATGAAGACGAGCGGCATCACGAAGATCAGGTTGTAGACCGCCATCAGGGCGTACGCCGTGATGTTGACCCTCTGCTGGGCGAGAACGGTCAGGATCGCCAGATACGGACCGCCTGTGCACGGCAGCTCGACCGCCGCGACGAACATGCCCAGAACTATGGCTCCCGGCACGGTCAGGTCCTCCATGTCGCGGGAGATCTTCTGCGCGTACTGCTCAGGTATCATCAGGGACGTGCCCTTGCCGTACCAGAAGAATTCCTTGATCTCCAGGATACCTCCCAGCACGACGATCAGGGCGACCGTGACCGTCACGATGTTCGCAATCTTGACAGGGATATTGATGAACAGGAACAGGATACCAAGCCCTGCGACGAAGTACGTGATATACACCATCGTGACGTAGATCAGCCCGACCTTCAGGATGTCCGACTTCCGGTTCTGCTTGATCAGCGTCGCCACGAGCAGCAGCGCGACGCCGATAGCGCACGGATTGACCGAATCGACCGCAGCGGTCACCAGTACCGCGCCGACCGTGGGCAGTGTCGCCTCAACCATTCAGTAACCACCTGAGCCGCCGTCCGTACCGGGCGTGACCTTGAATCCCTGGTACGTGTTATCCTGTTTAAGACTGTCCAGCACCTGCTGGGCAGACGCACCGTCATAGATGATCATGATGTTGTCCAGCGGCGGACCGCTCTGCCACGGCGAGATGACATACTCGCTGGGCGCGGTCGCAAGCTGGTTGTTGTACGGATCACGGCACGTGTTCGCATCGCTGACACCCGGCCCGATGACGCACCAGTGCCGGGAGCCGCCGACACCCCGCTGCACCGCGATCTTCAGCGTCTTGTTGCCGGAACTCTCCAGCCGCGTGACACCGTCGGGCGTCGGGAGGACGAGCCGTTCATTGCTCAGCTGGCCGCCGAACGTGTCGAAGAACGCGGCGAGTGTCGCATCCTCGCGGTACCTGAACGTGCCCTCCAGATGGATACGCATGTCGTCGTGCTCGTGGAACGGCGTCGAGCCCGTCCGGTCGTTGATGATGCACATGTAGGACGACTCGATCGCATCACTGCTCTTACAGAACTCGCCCGGATCAACGAGTTCCAGCAGCTCGTACTGGCCGGTATCGTTCTGCACGAGGACCTCGAAGTCCGCGTGGTAGTGGATCTCACCGTTGCTCCACGACATCTAGTACCGGTGGATGTAGGCACCCACCATGAACAGCGTCGGGACGAGGGTAAACAGAAGGAACAGCGACATCAGGACGTGTTTCCCGCGCTCATCCAGCTCATCCTCCTTCAGGAAGGAAACGCAGTCAGCACGGCAATAGCGACGACCGACACCTGCAGCACCGGGACGACGTACTGGATGAAATCGGTCGTCGGGAACCAGATGATCGAGGCCGCCGTCAGCGGGATGGCGGCAGCGATCGCTCCGAGGATATACCGCAGAACGTTCATATAGTACCAGCACAACATGAGGCGGACCTCATTCATAAATCTATCAATCACTGCCGGCGAAAGCCGGTTAAAAACCGCCCTCCAACACCACACCATGGACCTGTTCGGCCGCAAGGAACTCAAACAGCGTATCGAGGAACTCGAAGAGGAGCTCGAGGAACGGGAAGCATCGTTCCAGGAAGAACGACAGCGGCTGCAGGAACGGCTCGAAAGCAAGTCCGAACAGGCCAGGGAGGCGGCAGCAGCGAAACAGGAGGCAGAGCAAAAGGTCAACCGGCTGCAGGACAGGGTAAGAAGCCTCAAAGACCGGCTTGAATCATCGACCGCTGACAGCGAAAAGCACCAGGACGAAAAAACACTCACACTTGCACAGGCACGCGAACTCACCGCCAACCTGGAGCGGCTGACATACAACTCCTCAAAAGCATTCACCGGGTACGCACGGCCGGAGGAAAGCCCGACATCATCGTCGAACGGAGACATAACCGTCATCGACCCATACCTCATCTCCCACGCCCTCCTCCCCCCTGTGCCGATCAAGGAGACGGCAGCGTACCAGGCCGACGGCTTCGCACTGGAACGACTGCAGGAGATCATGTCAGCTCGTTACGGCCTCATACACCTCTCCGCCGGTGGCTCGGGCGTCGCCATCGTCGAGGACGGCGAGGTCGAGGACAGCATCATCGTCGACGCCGACGTCAAGGCACAGCACAAGAAAGGCGGGTACAGCCAGTCACGGTTCGAGCGTCGGCGCGACGAACAGATCCAGGAACACCTCGACACGCTCATGGACGCGGCCGGCGAGCTGCTGGACAGCGGGTTCGCACAGCTGTTCGCCGCCGGGAACGCCACGATGATCGAGACGATGAGCGAAGAACACGACACCGACTTCGAACGACTCAGGTCAGGCGTGGGGAAGGTAACCGACACCGACGACCTGCAGCAGTCCTTCAACGAGGGCTTCCGCTTCCAGCTGGTCCGGCTCCACGAAGACGAGGAAGAGGCCGCGGAGGACCTGCTCTAGACGTTCTCACCGTTGCTCCCAGGGCGGTACCGGGACGGGAGCTGCTTCTGGAAGAACGAACGCGGAGGTTTCGCCTCCTCCGGTCCGTACCATACCATGACGTTGTCCCCCTGCTGGATGACGTACCACAGCGGGCGTGCCACGATCCTTCCGTCGACGTAGACCCGGAGATCATGGGTCCTGTTGCTGCAGAACGTCTCCCTGAGCTCGATACACGACCGGTTCGCCTCGATACCCAGCGTCCTGAGCGTGTAACCGACGGATATACCTTTCGCATGGACGTGAAGGATCTCGCCGTTCCTGTTCTCGAAATGCACGCGGTCGGCGCGGAGCTGGAACGCAGGACGGGAGAAATCGACAGACCGGTTGTTGATCTTCACGTCGAAATAGGCGTGGCGGTGGGCCGAGCCGTACGCCCCCGGCTCCGGGGCCTCCGTGACCGGGTGGAGCACACTCGCAAGCACCGCGATGTACACCAGGACCGCAGCGATCAGCAGACGTGTCGTCTCCACCGTCGGCACCATACCCATCTATAAAAGATTTGCTTTAAAAACCACCGGCATGCCGGAGTACACGTGCCCCCACTGCAACAAGGACTTCGAGTCGCGGGACGCACGGAAGCAGCACATCAAGGACGCCCACGACAGTCATACGGCCTCACAGTCCTACAAACGAGTATTAAGCGCATTCACCGACAAGAAAAAACTTGCAACGCTCGTCTTCGGCATCACGATGATCGGCCTGCCACTGGGTGGCGCTATCTTCTACTCCACACTCGGCCCCTCGAGCACAACATCAACGACATCAGGGAACGGTCCAACCGGGTACACGCAGAGCCCGCCGGTAGGTTACGGCATCAGAAGTGTCCCGCAGCCCGAACAGATACCGCAGCGGAACATCCTGAACGCCCAGTTGACAAAGGATCAACAGGTCTACCTGTTGATGAAGGGCGGCCCCGTCGAGTTCAGAGGCGGCCTCAGACCCGCCGTACTCATCCAGTACTCCTGCACCCAGTGCCGGGGACTGATCGGTGACCTGGTCAATTTCACCCGCGACTTCAACCAGAACCAGGGGTGGATCTATCTGGCACCGAACACACGGATGAACGAGACGATCGCAGTGACCGCGTTCCAGAACAGCATCTCGCTCGAATCGTTCAACGCCACCAGGATACGGCAGTTCACCTGCACACGGACCGCCAACCAGCCGCTCTCCTGCCTCGGCGAGGACCCGTTCTCCGGCTAATTGATCAACAGATCCAGCACAGCCTTCTGCACGTGCAGCCGGTTCTCCGCCTGGTCGAAGACGATGGAATGCCCCCCGTCCAGCACCGCGCTCGTGACCTCCTCCCCACGGTGCGCGGGCAGGCAGTGCATCACCCGGACATTACCCGCCGCATGCTCCAGCAGCTCCTCGTTCACTTGGAACGGCTGCAGCGCCTCCCGACGTTCCTCTCTATTTTCGTCACCCATGGAGGTCCAGACATCAGTGTAGACCGCGTCAGCGCCATCGACCGCCTCCACAGGGTCGTCGACAACCCTGATACGTGCATCCTTCCGGTCGGCATCCGCACGCGCCCTGCCGACAATCTTCTCGTCCGGCTTGTATCCCTCCGGCGATCCGACAGTCATATCGACTCCCAGCTTGCCACAGACCTGTAGCAGCGACTGGCAGACATTGTTGCCGTCGCCTACATACGTCATCTCCAGCTCATCGAACGACAGGCCTTCCTTCTTCAGCGTATAGAGATCGCCAAGCGCCTGGCAGGGATGCAGCAGGTCGGTCAGGCCGTTGATGACCGGGATGTCCGCATGGTCGCGGAACTCCTTCATCTTCCTGTGTTCGTACAGCCGGGCCATGACCGCGTCGCAGTACCGCGACAGGACCTTCGCCGTGTCGCCGAGCGTCTCACCGCGGCTCATCTGGGAGCTCTCCATCTCGAAGTTGATCGCGTGGCCGCCGAGCTGGGTCATACCGGCCTCGAACGAGACACGGGTCCGGGTCGACGGCTTCTCGAACAACATCAGCAGCGTCCGGTTCGCCAGCCGGTCGGCATACTGTTTCCGGTTGTACCGGAGCTCGTCCGTCCGTTCAAACACGTCTTTCACGTCGTCCGTCGTCAGATCAGCTATATCGATCAGGTTATCCATCGTTCATCGCCTCAAAGTCGTTCCTTCGCCGTCAAGAGCCGCATCAAGGTTCGCAAGTGACGTGATGACCGCCTTTCCCCCCGTCCTATCCGCGAACCGGGCCGCGGCACGGACCTTGGGCGCCATGCTGCCCTCGCCGAACTCGCCGTCGTCCGCAATCTCACGCGCCTCCGCCGGTGTCAGCTCCTCCAGCGGTTCCTCGTCGTCCGTGCCGTAGTCACGGTAGGCGTAGTCGACGTCGGTCACGATCAGCAGCATGTCAGCGTCCAGCTCCTCCGCCAGGAGGGCAGCAGCACCGTCCTTGTCGATGACCGCCTCGACGCCTTTTCCTTCATCCGTCACCGGGATGCCGCCACCTCCAGACGCGATGACCGCTGCCTGCGCCTCGATCAGCCGTCGGATGGCATCAGCCTCAACGACCCCCTGTGGTTCGGGTGACGGCACCACACGCCGGTACCGCTTCTCACCGGTCCCAACCTCCTTAATCGTGCCACGTTTCCCTTCCACCTCGTCAGCGGTGTAGAACGGGCCGACAGGTTTCGAAGGGTCGTCGAACGCCGGATCATCAGGATCGACCACGACCTGTGTCACGACGGTTGCCGGGTCGGTGTCGAGCCGTTCCCCAAGCTCCCGCTGCAGCATGTAGCCGATCTGGCCCTGGGTCTCCGCGACCACGACATCCAACGGCATCTCCGGCGGCGTCTCCTCCTGCTGGAGCAGGATGTTGCCTGCCTGCGGGCCGTTGCCGTGCGTCAGCACCAGTTCGTTGTCGTCCGCCAGGGATGCAAGCTGGTCCGTGGTCCGTTCCACGTTCCGCAGCTGGCTCTCATATTCAGGTTCTGCCTCAGGGTCAAGCAGCGCGTTCCCACCGAGTGCGACGACAATCCGCATCCGGCTCACCTGCTCTTGTCCCTCGCCTTGTCGATGATAGTTTCGCAGGTGTCGCGGTGATCCTTGACGATATCGTCGTCCCATTCCTCGATGCTGATACGTTCGCCGAGACGTTCGACCGCCTCCGTGAGAGCCTGATGGTCGACCGTGTTCGTTTCACCGGCTGCATCGCTGAGAAGATCCGTGAACTCGTCCCGGAGCAGGTTCTCGACCGTTTTTCGACCGTAATCGCCGAACGTTCCCGCCACAGCCCGTGGATTGCGTTCCACCTGCCGCTGTTCAGCCCGCAGGAACGAGGCAAGCAGTCCACGCTCGGCCTCGATGAAACTGATGGACTCCTTCCCCTTTATCGTGTCCAGCACCCTATCCGGATCCATAGATAGTCCTTGGACGTCACGACATTAAATTCTAACGGGCAGGAAAAAAGAAAAAAGAAAACACTGAAGTGCGGCGTTCAGCCGCACTCGGAGTAGCCGCACTGGCCGCACTTGACACAGCCCTCGGAGTAGCTCAGCATCCCGCCACACTCCGGGCATTCAGGGTTCTTCCCGGAGTCGACGAGCTTCTCGGCATCGGTCGTGTCCTCGTCAGCCGCCTCCACGTCGGAAAAGTTCGAGACGCTGGACTGGACCTGGTCGGCCTCACCGTTCATGTACCGTTCAAGCGCCTTCGCGATACCATCCGGGATGGAGAGCACCTGCTCCGAGTTATCCCACGCGATCTTCGGGGATCGGATGCCTTCCAGCTGACTCTGAACCTTTTGCGGCGATATGCCGCTCCTGAGGGCCAACGAGGACAGGCGGGAGATGGCCTCGGTCAGCGAGTGTGTGAACCCGCCGGACTTGCCCATCTGGGTGAAGATCTCGAACATGCCCTCGTCGTCCTCGTTTATCGTGACGTACATGCCGCCGTAGCCGGTGTTGACCTTCTGCGTCGTCCCAGAGATGATCTGCGGCCGGTCACGCGGGTTGAGGTCGTCAGCAACGGCGCTGGCAGGGGTCGGGACCTCGTCCTTCTGCAGGAAGTCCTGGAAGCTGCCGTAGCTGTCCTCAATCTGCTCGACGATCTCGGCGGCGTCCTTCTCCTCGATCCTGTTGTCCTCCCGGGTCGTCATGACCTGTGTCTCCCGTGAGCCGTCACGGTAGACGGTCAGGCCCTTGACGCCCTGGTCGTAGGCCCGCATGTACGCCTCAGCGATGTCCTCGCGGGTGGCGTCGTTCGGGAAGTTGCAGGTCTTGGAGATGCCCGAATGGTTGTGGTGCTGGAACGCCGCCTGGATGTCGACGTGCTCCTCCGGCGTGACGGAATCCGCGGTCTTGAACACCTGCTTGATGTGCGGCGGCAGGACGTCGTCGGAGATGGAGTCGACACCCTCCCATTCGTTGTTCCGCATCAGCTCCTCCGCGCGTTCCTTGACCTGGTCGACGTCGATGCCGTTGGCCTCCAGGGCGCGGATGAAGTAGTCGTCGAACTCGACGAGCATGTCCTCGCCCTGGATGTCCTTCCCGACGTTCTTGAAGTACGCCAGGGAGAAGATCGGCTCGCAGCCGCCGCTGGTGTCGGCGATCATCGAGGTCGTGCCGGTCGGCGCGATCGTGACCATGTTGTGGTTCCGGACCTCCAGCCCGTCAGGGAACTCCTCCGGGTCCATGCCACCGGAGTAGCGGCGGAACCAGTCAGGGTTGGCCTGCGGGTCAGCCCACTTGGACTTGTCCCACTCCGGGAACCGGCCGCGCTCCTCGGCCAGCTTGTGCGACGCCTCGACAGCGTACCGGGTGACGAGCCGCTGGATCTCCTTCGCGGCGGCGATCGACTCCTCGCTGCCGTACTCGATCCCGAGCTGGATCAGCATCTGGGCGAAGCCCATGATCCCCAGCCCGATCTTCCGCAGGTCGGTGACCTGGTCCTCGATCTCCTCCAGCGGGAAGTCGCTCTGCGTGACGACGTTGTCCAGGAACCGTGTGCCGATCCTGGCGACGCGCTGAAGCTCGTCGACGTCGAGCGCCTCCTGCATGAACGCCTGCATCGCAGCGTCCAGGTCGTCGATGTCACGGCCCTGGCTCCACTCCTGCCAGTGAAGCGCGCCGTCGCCCTTGTCCTCGACCATGAGCGAGAGGTTGATGTGGCCGAGGTTGCAGGCCTCGTTGTTCTCCAGCGGCTGCTCGCCGCACGGGTTGGTGGCCTCAATCCGGTGCTCCGGGTGCTCGTCGGTGTCGAACGAATGCATCTCGTTGGCCTCGTCGTACATGAACAGGCCTGGTTCGCCCTTGACCCAGGCGGAGTCGACCAGGCACTCCCAGATGAACCGGGCGGGCAGTGTCATCGGCTCGCCTTCCTCGAGCTCGATGTCCCAGTCGGAGAGGTACTCGAACGTGCCGGCATGGTCACGCCAGAAGTTCGGGTCCCTGCCCTGGTCGCTGCCTTCGGCGGTCGGGTAGTACTCCTCGTCGGTGTTGTAGAACTCCGCGGTCTGCTTCGCGACCCTGAACGGCTCACCGGTCCGCGGGTTGATGAGCGTGTACTCCTCGTCGTTCTTGACGGCCTCCATGAAGTCCTCGGTCAGGCCGACGGAGATGTTGAAGTTGGTCAAGGTCTCCTCGTCACGCTTGGAGACGATGAACCGCAGCACGTCGGGATGATCGACCCGCATGATCCCCATCTGTGCGCCGCGGCGCTTGCCTCCCTGCTTGACGGTGCCGCACGTCGTGTCGAAGACCTCCATGAAGCTCATCGGGCCTGAGGCGATGCCGCCGGTGGAGCCGACCTTGTCCCCCTTGGGCCGGAGCAGGTGGAACGGGTAGCCGGTGCCGCCGCCGGACTTGTGGATCATGGCTGCGTCCTTGGCGGTGGTGAAGATGGATTCCATGTCGTCCTCGGGGTGGACGACGAAGCATGCGGACAGCTGCTGGAGCTCGGCGCCCGCGTTCATCAGTGTCGGGGAGTTGGGCATGAACTTGAGGTTGGTCATCAGCTGTTCGTACTGTTCCTGTGCCTTTTCCCGGTCCATGTATTCTGCGTCCGGCTGTGAGATGTTGTGTGCGACGCGTTCGAACAGTTCTTCCGGTGTCTCGATGATGTTGCGGTCCTCGTCCCGCAGCAGGTAGCGGGCGGGCAGGATGCGCTCGTAGGCGTTCTCCGTCATCCTGTCCTCGAGCGTCTCGCCGTCGACCCGTTTCACCGGAAGTTTGAACTCGTCGGTTGCTTCCACTGTCTGCTGTTCCTGTTGCATGATATCTCCCGTGGAGTATCGGTTACGGTCGTCGTGCGTGGTTGCAGGGGAAGAACGCGTCACTTCAGCTCTTCGATCTCTTCTTCGAACGAGTCGGCGGAGTCGAAGTCGCGGTAGACGGAGGCAAACCGGATGTAGGCCACGTCGTCGATGTCGCGCAGCTTCTCCATCACCAGTTCGCCGATGTGCTTGGATTCGACCTCTTTCCTGTTCTCTGCCCTGATCTCGGACTCGACCTGGTCGATGAGGTCCTCGATCTGTTCGTCGGAGACAGGTCGCTTGTTGCAGGCCCGTTCGATGCCGGAGCGGAGCTTGGAACGGTCGAAATCTTCCTCTGTGCCGTCCTCCTTCACGACCTTGAGCTCGGGCGATTCGATCCGCTCGTAGGTGGTGAAGCGTTCACCACAGTTGGAGCATTCACGGCGTCGCCTGATCTCGTTCGCGGTGGTCTCGCGCGTGTCGACCACCTTGGTCGCGTCCTCCGCGCAGTACGGGCATTTCATCACATCCCCCGGAATTGGTGGCCGGCCGGTTCCGACCGGGCAGCCAAAGATTGGTACATGTCGTACTTAAATGATGGTGCCACCACAACATATGGTGTCTGTCGCAGGGGTGGCGGGAGACGAAGGTTGGCACGCAGGCTTTTAATGCCTTCCGCCTACTTTCGGCGGTCCAGCTCGATGTTGAGGAACGACGCTGCTTGCTGGGCCTGGTAGCTGT
>JAXINV010000036.1:0-28557 GCA_034190465.1 Asbonarchaeum danakilense (SeqCode)
TAAGTTCGACTGACTTACATATAAAATTTGTCAGCCGCTACGCCACGCGGTGTTGAGGACACTCTGTCAAGCGGATAGTCCGACCGTTTCGGCTGTGACCGGCAACCATCATGTGCCGCTTTACCGGCGATGCAGCCACCAGAGACCGAGAAACGCCGCGGTAAAGAAGGTGTTCAGTACTGCCTTGTAGTTGAGGCGGATGCCGCGCTCGATGATATTTGCACTGGACTGTGGTGGAATCATACCGGCTGTTGCGAACAGGAGATGGACGATGACGCCTGTGACGACGGCGGCGACGAAGATGGCTCCGGACAGGATGATGGCAAACTGAGCACCGTAGTATTTCCGGTACGCGTCCATGATGGGAGGGACGATCAGGTCGGCATAGATGTAGCTCAGGACGGCGCCGAACGGCAGCCCGTTCCCCCAGAGTACGGCAGCGAAGGGAACATTACCGACAGAGCAGACGAACGTTACGACGCCGATGACGGTGCCCAGGACCGCCGACCATGCTAGAGCCCCGAGACCCAGGTGCTGGCCACTGAACAGGGACAGCCAGACGGATTCTGGCACGAAGGCGGCGATGATCCCTGCAAGGATGAAGCCGACGAGGATGTCCTCCCAGAGCATCGACCACTCCGACCACTGTTCGTCCGCAAGCCGCTTCCAGCCCTTGATGCTGGTGATGGACTCCATGATTCCTTCCGGATGGTCGTCCGGGTCGAAACTGTCGCGGCAGCTTGTGGAGCAGAAATGGTATGTCCGACCGTCGATCTCCGCGGTCACGGCGCCGTCTTTCTGAATCTCCATCCCGCAGACAGGGTCCCTGACGGTGCTGTCGCCGCTGCCCGCCTGCTGGCGTGCCTGTTCGATGATGCCTTCAGGCACCATCTGTTCAAGCACTACCGCCATGAGGAGGATGAGGATGATACCGCCGACGATGTCAGCGGCGACGAACTGCCAGCCGAGCAGGAGGAAGATGACGACACCGATTTCGATGACGAGGTTGGTGGAGGCGAACATGAACGCTGCGAGTGAGGCGCCTGCGGAGGCTCCTTTTCTGAACAGGTTCTTTGCCGTTGCAACGGCGCTGTACGAGCAGGACGATGAGATGAACCCGAAGAAGGTTGCAAGGCCGAGTTCCCGTGGCCCGGAGTGTCTGAGCGCGTCAGCGATGACTTCGCGTGATAGCCATGCCTGGACCCCGCCTGCTATAGCGAAACCTAACACCAGCGCCCACCAGGTCTCCCATGCCATGATGAAGGCGAAATGCGCTGCTTCTATCGTCTTTGAGACGAGGAACTGGTCGAGTGGTTGCTCTGTTGCACTGGTGCCTGTGACGATGGCTGCCAGGGAGATGGCTGTCAGGACGATGTAGTCTCGTCGTTCCATGCTACCCTCCTGCTGTCTTCATAGTTCTTTACGCCGCATCAGCTGGGCGTTGACGGCGACGATGACGGTGCTCGCGGACATCAGCAGCGCCCCGACCGCCGGTGACAGCAGCAGGCCGAACGGCGCCGCTATCCCTGCGGCCAGCGGGATGGCGAAGGCGTTGTATCCCGTCGCCCAGACCAGGTTCTGCCGCATCTTGCTGTAGCTGAGTTCGCTGAGCCGGAGCAGCTTGACGATGTCCAGGGGGTTGTTCTTGACGAGGATGATATCCGCGGACTCGACCGCGACGTCGGTCCCGCTCCCAATCGCGATACCGACGTCGGCACGCGTCAGTGCCGGTGCGTCGTTCACCCCGTCGCCGACCATCGCGACCTTCCGGCCCTGGTCGAGCAGTTCCTGCACCTTTTTGTCCTTGTCCTCGGGCAGGACCTCGGCGAAGTACTGGTCGATGTCCAGCTCGTCCGCGACGGCCTTCGCTACGTCCTCGCTGTCGCCTGTCAGCATCGCGACATCGAGCCCCATGTCGTGAAGTTTCCTGACAGCTTCCCGGCTCTCGTCCCGGATGACGTCAGCCAGTCCGACGGCTGCGACCGCCCTCCCATCCCGGAACAGGTAGACGACGGTCTCGGCGTCTGATGCCGCCTCCTCTGCGAAGCTCGCGAGTTCCTCGGGCACGGTGAAGTCGTTAGCCGCTGCGAGGTTCGGGCCGCCGACGTACAGCTCCTCGCCGTCGATCTTCGCTCTGACCCCTTTGCCCTTGATTGCCTCGAACCCGTCGGCGTCCGGGACGTCGAGGTCGCGTTCACCGGCCTTCCTGCGTATCGCCTGGGCGATGCTATGCTCTGAGTCTGCTTCGACGGCCGCCATCAGCCGGAGTGCTACGTCCTCGTCGAGACCTTCGGTCGCTGTCGCTGTCACGCCCATCTCGCCCTCTGTCAGGGTGCCGGTCTTGTCGAACATGATGGTGTCGAGCTTTCTGGCTTCCTCCATCGCGATCCGGTCCCTGACGAGGATACCGTTCTTGGCGGCGAGGGAGGTGTTGATCGCGACGACGAGCGGGACGGCGAGCCCGAGCGCGTGCGGGCAGGCGATGACGAGCACGGTGACGGCCCGCTCGATGACGGTCGCCTGGAACCCGACGGCGAGCAGCCAGCCGAGCGCTGTGACGAGTCCGGAGCCGACGGCGATGTAGAACAGCCAGCCGGCGGCCCTGTCTGCCAGCGCCTGTGTCTCGGATTTGCTCTGCTGCGCTTCCTCGACGAGCCGCATGATGCCGGAGAGCGCGGTCTCGTCGCCTGTGGCGGTGACCTCGACCTGGAGGCTGCCCTCGTTGTTGACTGTACCGCCGATGACCTCGTCGCCGGGCTCCTTGTCGACGGGCCTGGATTCGCCGGTGATCATGGATTCGTCGACGCTCGACTCGCCGTCGACGACCTCGCCGTCGGCGGGGATGGAGCTCCCGGGCCGGACGAGCACCCGGTCACCTTCTTCGAGCTCCTTGACGGGCACTTCCTCGGTGCCGTCGTCGGTGATGCGTTCGGCGGTGTCGGGCATCAGCTTGGCGAGTTCGTCGAGGGCGCCTGAGGCCTTGCGGATGGACCGCATCTCGATCCAGTGCCCGAGCAGCATGATGTCGATCAGGGTGACGAGCTCCCAGAAGAAACTGGCCTCGGTGGGCAGGAACAGGGCTGCGATGCTGTAGATGAAGGCGACGGAGATGGCGAGCGAGATGAGCATCATCATGCCGGGTTTCCTGTCGTCGAGCTCGCCTTTCGCCATCTTGAGGAACGGGAGTCCGCCGTAGAGGAAGACGATGATGGAGAAGGCGGTGGTGACGTATCCGCTCCCGGGGAATGCGGGCATGGTGAACCCGAGCAGGTCCTGGATGAACGGGCTGTACAGCAGGACGGGGATGGAGAGCAGTGAGCTGATCCAGAATTTCCGGCGGAACATCAGTTCGTGGTGGCGGTGGCTGTTGCCTTTCCCGCTGCTGTGGCTTTCGTGCTGCTCGCTGCCGTCGTGCTGGTGGTCGCTGTGATCCATGCAGGTCACCTCGTCTTGATTGAGGGTGTCGCTTTCACTCGTCGTCCGGTGCCGTGAACCGCTGGTAGAGGTGGTAGGCGCCGAGCAGTGCGAGCGCCCAGAAGATGAGGCCAGGGATGACGCCGAACCAGCCCATGCCCCACATATTGTAGCCCATCATGTGGGCGCCGTTGTGCATCCAGCTGCCGTCGCTCCACATCATGCCGTGGCTGTAGTCGCCTTGGTCGCCGGTGCCGTGGGCGAGGGCAGTGTTGATGACGGCGAGGAATGCTGCCAGGATGGCGGTGAATTTCCGGTTCATGGTCTCTCCTTTGTCTGATCTCTTTTATGAGTGCCGAATCGGTCAGCAGTCGCCGACCCAACCGCCTTTCCCGGTGGCGATGCCGCGGTATTCGTTGCTTGCGAGGTTGATGAAGGAGGGCTCTGTTCCGCGCTGCTGTAGCGCCCTGAACTTTGCCTTGCTCTGGTCGGGGAAGAACCGGGTCTTCCATTTTGCTACCTCCTGGAAGATCTCTGTGTTGGTCATGGAGGTCTCCTGGAGCAAGTACTTCGTCAGGCCACGCATCGCTACGGCGTGACTGCAGCCGCAGCCACCCGTTCCCTTTCTGGTCACGACGGAGCGTGCCCCGCAACAGTATTCGCAGGAGATTCCCCCGTTCATCTTGTACAGGATGTGGATCATGCGATCCTGTGTTCTCTGGTCCAGGTTCCGGCTGTCCTCCGCGGCGAGTCTGCGGATCGTCTCCTGGGCTTTCTGGGGGGTTGCTGGTGACACGCTGTCAAATGAGACGCCCAGCTTCGAAGCGTAGGACGGGGTGCCGTTCGGGAGTTCGAATGACGCTTCAGACGCGGGGGGTGCCGTTCCCGCCCGATTGCCTGTACTCCCGGTGAGGATGAGTCCTGTGTTGAGGAGGGTGACTGCCAGGGTCGCGGCGAGCAACCCTGTGAATAGCTGCGATGTGTCTTCAGCAATCATATCGAAATAAGATATGTCCTGGCCAGTTATATATGTTGCGGCCGCCAAGTTGGCTTTATGCCTGATGACATCGATGTCTCCCATGTGGTCCGCCTGTACACGCTGCTGCTCCTACAGGGGGAGCCGCGGCACGGCTATGAGATCATCAAGCGGATCGGCGAGCTGACCGGCGATGAGCCCAGCACGTCCCAGGTCTACCCGTTTCTCAGCAAGCTCGCGGATGAGGAACTGGTCGCTGTCGAGGAGACGGGGCCGCGCGGGAAGAAGCGGTATGAGCTCACAGGAGAAGGTGAATCGTTCGTCGCGGACCAGGTGGCGTCGCTGGGCGAGATGCTGTCCGCGGCTGTCGAGGGCAGCGTCGAGGAATGCGCCCACTGCGACTGCGAGATATACGATGGTGGTGTCGAGGTCGATGGCGAGATGTACTGCTGCCGGCACTGTGCTGCGGCCGATGACTAGTCCTGGTCATCTTCTCCCTCAAGCAGCCCTTCTTCCTCGGCGCGTTTCCGCCACTGTTCCTTGGCCTGTGTACCGCGGACGACGCTCTCGCCCTCTTCCAGGTTGTCGAGCTGGATGTCGAGCTCTTCTATCAATTGCTCGCCGATGGATTCGTTGATGGTGCCGCGCCGCACGGCGTCCATGATCGCGCTCTTCTCCTGGTTGAGGACGACGCGCTCACCGCTGTGAATCTCTTCCTCGCGGATCCCAGGGTTCTGCTCCAGCAGGCGTGAGATCGCGGTGCTGAGATCGTCTTTCTGCTTCTCATACTCCTGCTTGCATTCCTTGAAGACGATGTAAGGGATGCTGCCCTTCTTATAAAGGTCTTGAAGTGCGTCAAGTGCGCTGTCGACGGCCCGTGCTTTGCCGAGAAGTAGTTCGTACAGTTTTTCCTCGTCTTCCCGGCGGTTCACGCCGAGCCGGTCGAGGAAACCGGCCATGGAGAGGCCCTGCACGGTGAGACTGAGCGCGGCGACCCCGAAGACCATGGCCTGGAGCTCGGCGAGATGTGGAACGTCGGACAGGCCGAGGACGAGTGCGATCGGGATGGATGCGTGCAGCCCGCTCCATACCATGACGTGCATGTAGTCCCGCGGGATCGGGTTGGAGATGAACCGGTTCACGACGGTGGTGATCGGGTAGACGGCGGCAGCCCGGGCGAACAATGTCAGGAGGAACGCGCCGGCGATCAGGTTGGCGTGCTGGATCAGCTGGCCGACCGGGGTCTTGGCCCCGATCATCAGGAAGATGAATGTGTTGACGAGGAAGGCGGCGGTTTCCCAGGTGTCGAAGACGGCGATCTTGGTCTGTGGGCTCATCGCCTCCTCTGCGCCGCGGTTCCCGAGAAGCAGTGCGGCTGAAACGGTGGCGATGACGCCTGAGACGTGCAGGTAGTGCTCGGCGATGAGGAAGCTGCCGTAGGCGAGCAGGATGGTGAGGACGATCTCGGTCATGTGCTCGTCGAGGTCCTTCATGGCCTTGTAGACGGCGTAGCCGGCGATACCGCCGACGAGAAGACCTCCGATGCTTGTAACGGCGATTTCGCCGAGTATGCCTGCGAGCCGGCCGGGGGTGAAGGCGGCTGCCAGCTCGAAGCCGGCCTGCTGTGATTCGCGGACCAGGCCGAGGATGACGGTGAACAGGACGACGCCGATGCCGTCGTTGAACAGGCTCTCCGCCTCGACCAGGGTTGAGAGGCGCTCGGGGGCGCCCACCTCCTTGAACAGGGCGAGGACGGAGACAGGGTCCGTGGGAAGGATCATGGCGGCGAACAGCAGAGAGATGAGGAGCGGCAGCCCGAGCAGCATCGAGCCCAGCCAGCCGAGCAGCAGGACGGACCCGATGAGGCCGATGACCGCCATGGCGGCGACGGGGTGCAGGTTACGCCGGAGACTGTTGAGGTCCATGGTGGCGGCGCCCTCGAACAGCAGCGGTGGCAGCAGGACGAGGAAGATGATGTCGTGGGAGAGCTGGATGTCGAAGCCGACGCCCAGGACGGAGACGCCGATGCCTGCAAGCAGGAGGGCGATGGTGTAGGGGAACCGTCCGATCTTGGCGACGACGATGCCCACCCCGGCGGCTATGAGGAAGATGGTGAGTATCTCGAGTTCGACAGCTGCGATGGCCGCAGTCATCTTCGATCACTTGACGATGACGGTTCCGGTGTGCTGTGAGAGGACGTGGTTGTGGTAGCCCCAGGTCCCGGTCTTGTTGAAGGTGAAGCTGTAGGTCTGAGTCATTTTACAGGCATCGAACCGCTCATCCGCGGTCTCAGCGTTGCCGCAGTGCTGGCTGAGGCGGGTGCCCGCGTACTCGGTGTGTGTCGGGTGGACATCGGAGGCGACCCACATCCGTGGTCCCTGGCTTTTCCAGGTGACGGTCTCTCCTTTCTGGATTGTGATGGTCTGTGGGAAGAACCCGCTCTGGTTGTAGATCACGACGTTGTCCTCGCTCGCGTTGATCGCTGGCTCCGGGTTCTCCGGTGTCTGGTTCGACGTACAGCCGGCGACCGTGACGGCCACGAGGACCAGGCCAAGAAGGATGTATCGTCGCATCGTACCCTCTTCGTTGCGCCGCGCTGCATTTATAGCTTTGGCCTGTCAGGCAGGTCGCCGTCCCAGCGGAGCCATAACACCCAGTACCCGAAGACGAGGAAGGTGAGGCCCCACCGCCACAGGAAGGTGTGGATGAACGCGTAGTCCATCTGCAGCACCTCGACGGCGTAGACCATCGAGGTGATCCGGACCAGGTTGCCGGTGACGACGATGACGACCCCGCCGAGGATGCCGATGAGGCGTTTCCGTGCTGCCTCACCACGGACGGCGAGCACCAGTCCGACGACGGCGATCATCGACTTCCAGCCCGTCGAGTCCGTCGACACGTTGACGGTGAGATGCTCCGCGGCCAGGTACGGGCCGCTGTGCGCGGTGTCGAGCCCGACCAGGCCGAGCAGCTGGCTGGCGACTGTGGCGTTCAGTTCTCGGAGCCAGACAGGGTTCCAGCCCTGCCACAGCAGCAGGTACAGCGGCGCTGCCAGTACCGTGAACAGTGTCAGAAAGAGGAGAACATCCCACAGCCGCTGGTTTTGCTGGGAGAGCTGTTCCTCGAACGCCTGTTTCCGTTCGCGAAGCTCTTCGATCATCCGCGCTCCCTGTATTCGTCCAGCCACTCCATGAATGTTTCGGTGTTGTCCTGGATCGCGTCCAGCACCCGGTCGCTGTCCACGATGTAGAATTCGTCGAGCTTCAACCCTTTCAGGTCGCGGTAGTCGACGGCCTTGATCCCGTGCTCGCGGTAGAACTCCGCGTCCTGATCCTTCTCCACGATGACGGCCCTGAGGTGTTCCGGCGGTTCGACGCGGAGGTTCTTCCTGACGAACGCGATGCTGTCGTCCTGCTGTTCGAGGTCCTCCCGGCTCTCACAGATCGGGTAGACGTCCTCGCCCGCCGTGACGAACCGGAGCGCCTGCAGGTACCGCTCCAGCCGGTTCTCCAGTGACCGTTTCTGGTTCTCCAGCTTTTCGACCTGCGTCTCCAGGTTCTGTGCACGCTGCTTCCACTTCTGGACCTTCTCGTCCCGCAGCGCCTGCTGGTTACGTTCCTGCTCGAGCTCATCCTTTGCTTCCTGCGCCCGGTCACGTTCTTCCTCGAGCTGGTCCTGATAGTCCCGCAGCCGTTCGATCTCCTCCCGCTTTTCCTCAAGCTGTTCGCGGTAGTCTCTGGCTGTCTTTTCCCAGTCGATCTGTTCGGCGTGGACTGGCTGTTCTTCGTCCTCCTCGGTTTCTTCCTGCTGGACGGCGTCGATGACCTGCTGGATGGACCGATCACCGGCGAACGACTGCTCCAGCACGGTCTCGAACCGGTCTCTTACTCCTGCCTGCTCTGTCTTCCGTCTGACCTCGTGGATGAAGTCGCTGTGCGCCCGGTACGCCCGGACGGCGGCGGCGAGCGCGTCCTTCGCGTGGGTGTCCATGCCGCTGGTGTCGTGGTCCGCGATTAGGTCTTCCTTCTCCTGCTGCCCGAGGTCGTTTTCAGGCACGAACAGCTGCGCGCCGAACGTGGAGGCCAGCTTGGCGACCAGCGACGGCGCGGGCGTGACGTCGGTGGCGATGAGAAGCGGCTTGCCCTGGGAGATGATGGAACGGGAGACCTGGCTCCGCGGGAAGTCCTTCCGGCTCTCCCAGGTGACGAGCCCGCCGTCGAGGTCGAGGATGGCGACGGCTGTCGTCGTGCCGGGGTCGACACCGACGATGGTTAGAATCGTCTCACCTCTATCCGTACTGTTTGTCGAGTATCTCCTTTATGCGTTCCGCCTTGCCCTCGCCGATGCCGTCCACCTTCTGCAGCTCGGTCTCGGAGGCGGCGAACACGTCCCTGACCGATCCGAAGTGCTGGAGAAGGCGTCCGGCGAGCTTGTCGGAGACGTTGGGCAACCCGGCGACGATGTACTTCTGCAGCTCGGTCTCTGACCGCGGTGAGCGCTCGCCCCGGATGGTGACCTCCCGGTCCTGCTCCTCCTGCTCCCGCTTCGCCAGCGCGACCAGTGTGTCGGCGGTCTCCTTCTCGTCGCCGGTCCACAGGATCGGGACCTGGTAGTCGAGCGCGATGGAGGACAGCGCGCCCCGGATGGCGTTGGGATGCACGTCCCGGTGCCCGTACAGGTCCTCGCCCTCGATGAGCAGGACCGGCTGGTCGAACTGGCCTGTCATTTCTTTCAGCTGTGGGAACAGCCGCTGGTCGATGATGGAGTCGACGAAGTCGGCGGCGGATTTCCGCTCGACGGCGGTCCGGTCGGAGACGAGGAAGTCCGCGACCTCGAGCCGTTTCGTCCTGACGGTGGCCTCGCGCTGGGACAGTTTCTTCGCCAGGGTGTTCTCCCGGTCATCGGCGTAGACGACCAGCGTGACGCCGTCCTCGTCTTCCTCGCTGTAGCTCTCCAGTGTCTTCTGCCCGCCCTGGACGTCCATGGAGTCGTCCTTCAAGTCTTCGAGCACATCCTGCATCCTGTCTTCCTTGTTCTTGGCGCTCCAGTAGTATGCCTCGTCGCGGGTGTCCTCAGCCATGAGGACATAGATGTGGCCCTCCTCCTGTCTGCCTGTCCTGCCGCGGCGCTGGATGGTCCGGACCTCGGACGGGACGGGCTCGTAGAACACGACGTAGTCGACGGCAGGGATGTCGAGGCCTTCCTCGCCGACGCTGGTGGAGACGAGGACATTGAAGTCGTCGTCCCGGAACCGGTCCAGGATCTCGATCTGCTGTTGCTGTGTCATGCCGCCGTCCTGCTGGCCCTTAAACTTCTCAGGCTCGATGTGCGGCTGGTCCTCCAATGCGTCGTGGATGATGTCGACGGAGTCCCGGTACTGTGTGAAGACGATGGCGGTGTCGTCGCCTGTCATTTTTTTGGACAGCAGGTCCTCGAGCTCCTGCATCTTAGGGTGGCGCTTGTCGTTCTTGTGCATCCATTCGGTGACCGCTATGGCGTTCTTGAAGTCCTCGTCGTCCAGCAGCCGCTTGGCGGCCTTGGAGCCGGGGTCGTTCTTCATGTTCTCGAGGAAGTCGTACAGGTTCTCGACGCCCTGTGTCTCGAGCAGTTCGAGGGCGTGGTCGACCTTCATCGCTGCGGCGATCCGCGAGATCGCCTGGTACAGTTCGGGGTCGTCGCTGGATGAGAGCTGCTTCCGTATCTTGCTCCGCGCCTTGAGCAGGTCCTTCCGGTTGGACGAGCCGTTCAGGAAGCCCTTGTCCTCCAGCTGCTTGACGCGCTTCCGCTTGGCCTGCTCCAGGTGGTTCTTGACGCGTTCGAAGTGCCGGTCGAGTGAGACCTTCTTCCAGTTGACCTCCTTCCGCTGGACGTACGGTTTGACATCGGGGTCGTCCTCGGTCCGGACCTCGATGTTGCCCAGTTTCAGGTTCTCGGCGACTTGCTCGATCTTGTCCCGGTCGCCGCCGGGTGAGGCGGTCAGGCCGAGGATCCGCGGGTCGTCGGCCTTCTTGTGGTATTTGTCTGCGATGAAGCTGTAGGGGTAGTCGCCGGTCGCGCGATGGCATTCGTCGAACACGACGAGGGAGAACCTGCTGAGGTCGAGGCGGTCGGCGATGATGTCGTTCTCGACGACCTGCGGCGTGGCGAAGAACGCACCGATTTCGTTCCAGACCTCCTCCCGCTTCTCGGGGCGGGTGTCGCCGGTCAGGACCTCGAAGATGTCGGTGCCGTTGTCCAGCGCCCGCTGGAAGCTGTCCCGGTGCTGCTCGGTGAGCGGTCGGGTCGGGGCGAGGACGAGGATGTTGGAGCCGGGATGGTCCTCGAGCCGCTTGGCTGCGAGGATGATGGCGACGGCGGTCTTGCCGAGGCCGGTGGGCAGGACGCAGAGCGTGTTCTCGTCGGCCGCGCTTGCAGCGATCAGCTCCTGGTACGTCCGGGACTCCAGCGTCTCGTCCTTGAGGTTCGGGTGCTCGATGTAGTCGTCCGGCATCGGGAGAAGCTGGTGGTGCAAGATTGATAAGGCTGAGCTGTCGGTTCCGTGACGACCGCTACGTCATTCCCGTCCGTGCTTGAGGGCTGTCGGCGTCCCTCCGGCGTGCCACGAGATGCGCGGCCTGATCCTGAGGGAGTAGACCCGCTCGGAGTTGTCGTCCAGCGCGATGGCGGCTCCCTTCACTCTCGGCAGGTTGTCGATGTAGGTTGAGAGGTCGTACCGCATGTAAGTCTGCATGATGCTCTTCAGCGCCTCGATGTCGCTCTTGGCGGTGAGCCGATGGGAGAGAACGATGTCACACTGGCTGAGCGCGTCGGGATCAAGCTTGTACGGCTGCTGAGTGGCGAGGACGAGCGATACGCCTGGTTCACGGCCGATCTTGACCCAGGACAGCAGTGGGTCGGAGGCCGGGGTCTCGTGGTCGTTGGGGATGAACTGGTGGGCCTCGTCGATCAGCATCCAGACGATCGGGGATTCTGAGGTCTGGATGCCTTCCATCTCTTCCATCTCTTCGATCCGCTTGGATGCCATCCGTTCGCGCAGGACTTTCTTGGCGAGCAGTCCGACGACGAGCGACCTGACGGACCATGAGCCCCGAACGTCGCCGAACAGGGAGAGGTCGAGGACGGAGAGGCTTCCACGACGGGTGAAGGCGTCGATGTCGGTGCCGTCCTTGTCGAAGATGCCCCACTCCCGGGCGGCGGACAGCCGGTTGATGAGGCCTTTCCGGACCTCATCCTTGAAGTCGCCCTGGGTCTCGGTGTATTCGATCATCTCCTCGAGGCCGTAGTCGGTGCCGTGGTCGTTGCGCAGGTCGCGAAGGACGCGTTCGAGGAGGATGCCGCGGGGCTCGTTCATCTCGATGTCGAACGCCATCGCCCAGTCGCCGCTGGACAGGTCGCCGGGCTTGATGGTGAAAGTTTCGTCGAACGGGATGTCCCGCTCGCGGAACGTGTCGGCCTGGCCCTCGGGGATGAACAGTTCGATCTCCATGCTCTCGGGCTTGATGTCCCATTTGTCCAGCAGGACCGCATCGTCTTCGTTGGGGAATTTCATGCTCCAGTAGATGCCCATGGAGTCGATGATGATGCCGGAGATGTTGTTGGCGACGTCCTCGTCGGCTGTGAGAAGTTCTTCTGCCATGACGCCGAGGCTGTACGACTTGCCTGTGCCTCGCTTGCCGAAGACGCCGATGACGTGCGGACGGGCTATGTCCATCCGGATGGGGTTGGCGGTGGTGGCCTCCTGTTTCTCGCCGACGAGGTGCTTGCCGATGTAGCCGGTGCCTGCCTCGGCGCCGAACTCTTCGATGTCTTCGTCGCTCCGTCCGATGGTGATCTTCGGCATCGCTGCTTATCTGTTCTCGCTGTCAGGGTAAAAATGTTTGTTCAGTCCGGGGTGACGGTCACTTCGATGAAGTCAGCGCCGCTCACGACGTTGAAGGACATGGTGTAGTCGACGACGCTGATGGGACGGAGATGCGCGGTGACGCTGCCGGTGGGTAGACCGAGGCCGGTCCGCTCGACGCTCGTGTAGCCGAACCCGTACGCTGAGGTCGTCCGGCTGTTGATCCGGGCGCTGATCGACGGATCGGTGAGTGTGGTGTCGCTGTCGGTGTTCTGGTGCCGCACAAGGAGATTATCCGTTCGGAAGAAGCTCTGGTCGTAGATGAGCGTCCTGTACCGTGCTTTCAGCTCTTTGTCGCTCATGGGGTAGCTGTAGACCGCGGCTTCGTCGATAGCACCGTTGAATTCCTGGCTCGGCGCGCTGTGGTAGGAGCCGATGACGATGCCCCGCCCGCTGTTGACCTGGGTGCTTGCGGAGCCATTCCAGTCGCTGAGGTCGCCGTTCAGGTACAGCGAGGTGTTGTCGCTGCTGTCGTCGAACCGGAGGGCGACGTGATGCCATTCGCCGACTTCGTCACTCCCGAACTGTCGGCTGGTGACGGTGGCGGTCTGTGTCCCGTCCCGTATCGTTCCTTCAAGCCGGCCATCGTTGAAGTGGAGCTGGAAACCCTCTTGGATGCTGCCGCTTGCATCGCTGACGATGATAGCGTTGTTCGGGTTGCTTCCAGGGGCCTCGTCAAGGCGGAACCAGGCCATCACTGTGATGGAGCCGTTGATGCCGAGGTCTGGAGCGGTCGCGAAGTCGTTGCTGCCGTCGAACAGCAGGCAGTTCCCGACGTAGCAGCCGGATGTTCGTTCGGGGTCGTTGCCGTCGGTGCCGGACGTGCTGCCGAGGGTTCCGTTGTTGCCCTTGCCGGACTGGTCGACGAGGGTCTGTCCACGTCCTTCGGCGTTCCAGTAGCCGACGAGCCCTGCCGCGGGGCCCTGTCCGATCTTCCGGATGCAGGCGCTGATGTGGTCGTTGCGAAGCCGCCAACATTCGACGCCGTTGACGGTGGTTATGTTGACATTGACGCTAGCTCCGGCGGATATGCGTATGTTACCGACTGTACGTGAGCTTTTTGGAGATATTATGGGGCTTTCTGTGTCTATGAGGTATTCTATCGTGTTGCTTCCGGGGTCGATGCGCAGCCGTCCTTTAGAGAACCGTAAGGTGCTCTGGACGGTCGTTCCTTCACCTGTCTCGGTGACGGCCTGAATCACGTTGTTGAGCTCGCCGAGCGAGTCCATCATCTGGTTGATGGCGCGGGTATCGCCGAGGTTGTCGGTGATGCTCATGACGCCTGTGACAAGGATGGCGATGACTGTCGCTCCCACGCCGAGGTAGATGGCGCCGCTGATGAGGGGTGAGACTGCTTTACGAGATGCTTGCATTGATGGACACCTGTTTTTCGCCTGTCTGCTGGTTGACGCCTGTGTTTGTGTAGGTGAGCTGGTAGAAGCCTGGTGCGAGTGAGAGCCTGTTGACGAGGTCGATGTTTTCGTAGTGGAGTGACAGCTTCACGAGGATGTCCTCGGCGAGTTCGAATGCGAAGTTGGGGTTGAACTGGCTCATGAAGTTGTTCTCGCGGATGAGCCGGAACCGCTGCTCGATGTCGAACCGGGTGCCGATGGTGAAGGGCAGGAACCACTGGAGGTCGGCTGCGGTGAACAGGGTGATGTTGAGCTTCGCCCGGTTGCCCTGGCTGCCGCTCCTGACCATCTGAGGGAGGCCGCCGCCACCGACGATACCGGTGATACGCTCACCTTTCGTCACTGCCGCGTAGCCGGGCTCGTCTGTCGATGTGTTCCCGCCTTCGAAGGTACCGATGTTGCCGTTGGTGATGAACTGGGTGTTGCCGCCCATCGTGAACTCGTAGGCGACTGTTGCGTTCTGGAACAGTGCCCCGCAGACCTGCCAGGGGTAGTGGCCCGGCCTGGCGATGTGCTGTTCCTCGGGGCTGTAGATGGAGACGATCGGCTCGGAGTTGCCGCTGCATGTCCTGCGGACGCTGGTCGCGAGGTTCGCTGCACAGAGGACGTAGTCGTACCGCTCCTCGTCGGGCGCCAGGTGTGTCTGCCCGGAGTCGGGGTCGTAGAAGGAGAGCACTGGGTTCCGAAGCCGCTGATTGCAGCTCTGTGCGATGTTGACCCCTTCGACATCCTCGGAGGCGCAGACAACTTTTCCGTCCTGGCCGTACGAGCCGGTGAAGTCGGCATAGTGGCCGGGTCCTGCTGCGTGGGCGTTGGTGGTGTTGGACATGGAGAACAGCGCGGTCTCGTCGGTGCCGCAGCTGTCCCGGAGGGTGAAGTCCAGGGCGGCTCCGCTGCCTGCAAGCAGGATGACCACGAGGACGGGGACGAACTTCCGCATGGTAAAAGACAGGGTTATCACGGGTTATAATGGTTGCGGCACAGCCGGGCCACGTGGCCTCATATCAGCGGAGCGATGTGTTGGAGTACGGGTAGGTGCACCCGGTGAGCTGTTCGTAGAAGCCGACGGTCTTGACACCCTGGTAGATGGTGCCGTTGTAGATGGTGACGGGGATGCGGGTGGCGCCCTGCTGGAGCAGGGTCTGCCTGGTCTGGTTGTCCATCTCGACGTAGATGTCCTGGACGGCGTTCGCCCCGCCAAGGATCTGGATCTGTGCGCGCGTGGCGTTCCGGCTACTGTCGCCGACGATCCGGATCGGTCTGCCGCTGAGGCAGCTGATGAAGTCCTGTCGTGCAGCGGCTGTTTGTGTAGCCTGGGTGATGTTGACTGGGTTCTGGATCAGGAAGCTGCCGTCCTTGGTGACGTAGATTTTGTTCAACTGTCCTTGCTGGGAGACGACGACCTGATACAGGCTGCCGGACGCGGAGGTTACGGAGACGATCTCGATAGTCTGTCCCTGCGCCTCGAAAATCTGCTTGACCTGGTCGGCTGCTTCGTCCTTCCCGATCTGCTGTGTGCTGGTGGTGTAGAACAGGAGGCCGAAGATGAGGACGACGATGCCGACTGCACCGAGGACGCGCTCGGCAGAGATGGGAGGACGGATCGTGTCCATGAAGGGTTCTGGTGGACCCGACATTTATAGATGCTTGCGTTGCGGCGGGCGAAGGGATTAAAGCATCGGCCGCCCAGTAAGGAGTATGACGGAGAAGGAAGCGGCCGATGCCCGGGATGCGTTGCTTGAGAAATTGGTGAAGACGGCCTCTGATCGCGGGCTCCGGCTGGAACTGGAGTTCGATGATCAGGAGATGGCGGTCGGTGACAGTTCGCTGACGCTGAACGGGAAGACGATCATCGAGGGCGATGAAGGATGATGCGTGCCACACTATTCTCGAACGAGAGGAAGACGTTCGAGGTGGAGGAGACGGAGGACAGGATCCTGCTCCAGCTGCACAGTGCCTGGGAGGCGCTCCACCTGATTGGTGTGGCGCTGGCGTTCCGCCGGTTCAGGAAGGAGACCGCGCAGGAACGCGAGGAGCAGGAGGAAGGCATGGAGAAGGATGTAACGGTGAAGTACGGGCCGTTCCAGTGGACGTTCTGAGGTTCTAGTGGAGGTGGAACGGGTCGTGGACCTCGACGACCTCGAGCCGTCGCCCGATCAGGTAGCCGAGAACATAGATTGCGGCGACTTCCAACAGGTTGAGTGTGAGGAATAGCTGCAGGAACCCGATCAGGGCCAGTGACACGATGCCGGCGGTGATGTTGTCCTCGAAGTAAGCTCGTTTGATCGTGCCGATGACGAAGCCGGTGAGGAAGCTGACGATGATGCTGGCCGGCAATCCGAGCTTGGACAGTGTGAACCAGCCGAGCAGCCCGGCCGGTACGGAGATGATGGCGACGAGTACGAAGAAGAACGCGATGCCGGTGGCGATGGTCCGTGCCATGACACGCAACTATGCGGCGTTTTATTTAATAAACCTGCAGCATCCACAGGCAGGTGGCGATACTGATGTTCTGGCGTGATGATACGACGACCCAGTTCAGCTTTTTCGGTGGCAAGGGCGGTGTGGGAAAGACCTCGGTCTCTGCGGCGACCGCGCTGCGCCGGGCGAAGGACGGGGAGACGGTGCTGCTGATCAGCACGGATCCTGCACATTCGGTCTCGGACGTGTTCGACACGGAGATCGACGGTGAGGCGGAGATCCGGGACAACCTGTACGCGGTGGAGATTGACCCGGAGGAGGCGGTGGAGCAGTACGAGGATGAGATGGCGATGGAGGATGTGCCGGACGCCCTGGAAGGGATGAACATGCTGTCGAAGACGCCGGGGATGGACGAGATGGCGGCGTTCAACCAGTTCATGAAGTACATGCGGTCGGACGAGTACGACCACATCGTGTTCGACACGGCGCCGACCGGCCACACCCTGAACCTGCTGCAGCTGCCGGAGCTGATGGATTCGATGGTCGGCACGATGCTGAAGATGCGGATGCGGATCTCTGGCGCGATGGATATGGTCAAGGGGCTGTTCGGCGGTGACGACGAGGACGATGACGAGGAGGATCCGGGCGTGAAGCAGCTGAAGGAGATGAAGGAACGGATCGAGGAGGCGCGCGAGCTGCTGAAGAGCGATGCGACCTGTTTCAACTTTGTGCTGATCCCAGAGACGATGTCGGTCTATGAGACGGAACGGGCGATCGATGCGGTCAGGGAGGAGGATATAGCTGTCGGGAAGCTGTACATGAACAAGGTGTTACCGGCGAACGAGGACTGTGCGTTCTGTTCGGCCCGGCGTTCGATGCAGCAGGAGAACATCGCTGCGGCGCGTGACCGGTTCGGCGAGCTTGTTGAGATCCCGCTGTTCCGTGAGGAGGTCCGCGGGCTGGAGATGCTTGAGACGATGGGTGAGCACCTGGGTTAGAGCCAGCCGCGGGTGAGTGCGAAGACTGCGAGGCTCATCGCGACGATGAACAGCCAGATGACAGTGTTCCACCGCAGGACTTTCTTTCCGTCGACGGGGCCGAACGGCACCATGGCGAACAGTGCGAGCAGGGCGTTGATCTCGCCGCCGATCAGGAAGATGTTCCGCTCGAGGCCGAACATGGGGACGAGCGGGGACAGCATGACGAGCCCCATACCGACGGTGAGGTTGACGAGCGGTCCGATGGAGGCGATGATACCCATCTGCTGCGGTGACAGGTTGATCTGCCACCGTCCGGCGCGCTCGGTGTACTCAGAGCTGATGACGATGCCGCCGACAGCGGCGAAGACGACCCCGAGGAAGGAGCTAAGGATGGCGATGACGATGCCTGGCGGCCATATCTCGTAGGTGGCGTAGCTCTCGAGTGCCCGCGACGTGCCTTTCTGTGCCATCTCTTTGGCGACGAGGGAGAGGCCGACGACGACGCCGGTGATGAGGAAGTATTTGAGGAAGGATGGCTGGAGGACGAAAGAGAACGTTCTGTCGCCGCCGAAGACGGTGAGGGTGAAGGCGAAGCTGAGCGCGACGGCTGAGACGATGAGGTCCCGGACCTCTTCTGAGGTGTGCTCGTAGGCGGTCTGTCCTTCGCCGCTGATGATCTTCATGTTGCCAGCTCCAGGGCGTTGTTGACGTCGTATTCGGCGCCGTCACGCTCGATCTGTGGGAAGTCCTGGATGGTGTCGATCGGGAGTCCGACCGCACCTGTCTCGTATTTCCTATCGACGACCTCCCACGGGACGAGGTAGGCCTTCCGTGCTTTGCCGCGGCCGCGTTTGAGTTCGACCGCTAGGAATCCTTTTCTCCCGGAGCGGTTTAAAAATTCCGTTATCCGCTCGACCTGGTGCCGGTCGTTGGCCTCGGAGAAGTGCTGGGAGAAGTACAGTGTGTTGTTCTTCGAGGTCTTGAGCGATTTGTTCTCCACGCCGAGGTAGTAGTCGTCGTACGGGGAGTCGACGAGGATGTCGAGGAACTGGCTGCTGAAACGGTGCTGTTTCCGCCTGTAGGCGATTCCTTCGAGGCCGCTGTCGTCAAAGTAGCGGTTGAACGCCTTGACCAGTTCCCGCTCGAAGTCTGTCATGGTTAACGGTTGGTTGCGTGGGTTAATACGTCTTTTCCTCGATGATGTTCTGGATGCCGTCGAGGTGCCCGGCACCGACGAAGGCAAGGACGTCGCCGAACTCTTTCTCAAGTTCTATCAGCCGCGCTGCCATGACCTTGTTCCGCTCGGCGAGCAGGACGCGGTACAGGCCGGGGAAGGAGACCTGGAGTCGGGTGGTGAGCTCGCGGATGGTGTCGCGGTCGGGAACGCTGTCGATATCGATGCCGCTGCCGGGGAGGAACATGCCGATGAGGAGGAAGCCGGCGAGTTTGAACTTCTCTAGGACGCTGATCTGCTGCAGCCGCTGGACGGTGACGGCGATGTCCTGGTCGATGAGTGCTACGGGCAGGCCGCGCCGCTCCGCCTCTGCGGCGGCTGTCAGCAGTTCCTGGCCAGGGGTGATGCCGGTCCGCTCGCTAAGGTGCTGCTGGATGTACTGGATGAGGGAGATGAGCGGGTTCCTGAGGCTGTAGTCGGCTTGGCGCTGCTGTTGCAGTGCCTGGAACCTGCGCGGGTCAAGTTCGACGGCGACGATGGCGGGGTTGTAGTCGTCGATGCTGGAGGCAACGTCGTCGACGCTCTCCTGGGAGATGTGCGATGTGCCGATGAGTCGTATCATGGTACGGAGGATGAACAGTAGTGGGAACGCCGCGGATGGGACGTGCTGAAGGTGCAGGGGACCGGTGGCCGCTCTCCCTGCTGCGACCCCCTGAACGCAGGTCCTACGGCTTAGGGCTGCTCCGGTCAGGGTCTGACCCGGTTCACCGCAGTACCTGCCCCAGGGGACAGCAGATCGACGATTGGCCGCCGGGCTGCAGTCTCCAGCAGCGTCCTCTCCGTCGGCTTCGACCCCGCTGTTGAGGGCTTGCGGTGACAGGGGGCCCCAAGTCCCCCGGTCTATCCCGTTGGAAGAGTATGCGGCAAGCCTTTTTAAAACTGCGACAGTTCCCGTGTCTCAGTTTCTGACGGGGGCGGAGGTATTCGTCCGGTAGACCTCGAGTTCGACGTGGTTCGGGACGGTGAAGGGATTGTAGATGCCGACGGTGAACCTGGTGAGGTTCTCAGGGCTGATGGTGATGTTGCCGCCCGGATCCGTGACCCTGACGAGGTAATCAGCATCTGTCTGGTTCCGCGTGGCGTTGAGGAATTCTTCGGTCCGCCACAGGGAGATCTCGACGGCGTGATCGGCCTTCCAAGAGATGGTAAAGTTCTTTTGGGCGGTGAAATTGTAATAGCCGAACCGCCGTGGTGGGACGTTGTTGTCGCTGTAGACGTAGTAGGCACGGCCTTCGATGGGACCGGTGTCGTCATTGAGAAGGAGGAACCCGCCGGCGCCCAGGAGGATGGCGATGCTGAGCGTAAGGCCGATCCACTGCCAGGGAAGCCTCTTCAGGTCGTAGATGGTGGGTTTGTTCCGCGTGTAGTAGACGAGGATAACAGTGAGGCCCCCGCTGCCGATCATCGCTGGCGTGGAGGTGATGTTGAGGAGGGAGAGGAGAGAGTACCCGAAAAAGATGCCGACGACGAGACTTGCGAGGTAGACGCCACCGGATCGCAGCCAGCCCATGTTGGTTGCCCCGCTCCCTGATTCCCGTGCATGTTTAATAATCTGCCGCGTGCATGGGGAGCTATGCAGGACGACTGCGCTGTCTGTGGGAAGAATCTCTCGAAGTCGGGCGACCCGATCGTGTACCAGAACGATGATGAGCCCAAGTACGTCTGCTCGCCGGGCTGCGGACGGACGCTCCGTCTTGTGGAGTCGCTTGAACAGGTGGTGGATGCGCTTGAACGGGAAGATACCTCTGACTAGCTCTCAAGCAGGTCAACGATCTTCTGGTGACAGTCGCTGCACAGTTGGACCTGAATACCTTGGACGTCGTGGAAGTCGATGTCGCCGGGCAGGCCGCAGTTGTCGCAGAATGTGTCGTAGTCCTTCGCTGAGAGGACGGTCGCGATTTTCTCTTCCAACCGTCGTGGCATGTCCCCGAGTCCCATACAGGGTTGTGTCGCACTGCCAGCATTTATATCTTCGATCATTTTTTAAGCGTCGCCGGTGAAGCTGCAAGCATGGAACCGGAACGGTTCTATACGGAGATCGCAGCGGCCTATGATGCGGACAACAGCTGGGAGCAGCTGCCGGACAGCTACATCGATGTCGTGGAGCGTTTCACCGATGCTGTCAAGGAGGGTGCGGTCCTCGATGCTGGCTGCGGACCGGGCCGTGATACGGAGTATTTCGAGGACGAGGGCTTCGATGCGACCGGCGTGGATCTGGCCGCGGGGATGGTGGAGTACGCGGACGAACACCGTGAGGGGGAGTACCTGCGCGGGGATCTCCGCGAGCTCCCGTTCGACGACCGAGCGTTCGACGGTGTCTGGTGCAATGCGGCGGTGTTCTTGCTGCCCTGGGAGGAGATGCAAGGGGCGGTGGACGAGCTGTACCGGGTGACGGACGACGGCGGGGCGGCCCAGATCAGTTTCAAGCTGGGTGAGGGGGAGCTCCAGAAGCAGCGGGACGACAACGAGGTAACGCAGTACCTGGTGACGGACGAAGGAGTCCGTTCGATGCTTGAAGAGGCAGGCTACGAGGTTGTGGACGCGGAACACCACGAGCTACCCGGGTTCGCGTTCGGCAACTACTTCGTGGAGCGGTGACAGCTATGTCGATGCTGAAGATCTGCTGGCCGGATGCGCTCACGTTGGAGCGGATGGAGGCGATGACGTGAGTCATGCGATGTCTGCCTGGTCCAGCAGCTCCTGGTACGGGCTGTCGGGGATGTCGTCGAGGTCGTAGTCGAGCTCGTCGGCTGCCTGGCCGTCCATGCGGTCGAGGCTGTGGGTCTCCGGCGTGACGAGCAGGGGTGTGCCGTCGCCGTCGAAGGTGTAGCTGTCGAAGAACTCGGCAACGGCGTCGCCGGCGCTGTCGATGCTGGTGTAGAGGCCGGCGTCGTCGCCGTCGGTGACGACGTACAGTTCGATGTCCTCTTTGTCGGGGTCCTCGGCGGGGCTGAACGCGCCGACGGTGGTCTCAACCCTGCCGACGAGGACGCGGTACTGGTCGTCCTGTTTGTCGTACATGCGGGACGGTTGGCTGCCAAGATTTATAATGCTGACCGGCAAGTGACAACGTGGTACGATGAGGCTGCCGATCGTTGGAGACATGTTCGAGAGCGACGGGCTGGATCAGGTGTACGGCCACGGACGGACGCTGGACCAGGCCGTCGAGGCGGCGTACGACGCGCTTCCGGTGGACGGCCACGTCGAGGTCGTCGAAGGGTCGTGGACGGACCTGGCGACCCGTGAGACCTACGACCCGGACGAGCCCGACACCGCGACGGAGACGGCGGATGGCTACGGGCTGAAGGCGGTCGAACTGACGTACTGGCAGGATCCGTGCTATGATCCGGACGCCGGCAGCGGCGGATCGGAGCCGTACCACCCGCTGGATGAGCTTGAAGGTGTCGACCACCCGAACGATGGACTGTCGGGTGTCAGGCATCCGCTGGACAATTTCCCGGCCTGATTCATGCCTGGTTCTGCTGTCTTCGCTGGAAGAAGATGTATGCGAGGGAGAACGCTATCCCGCCGGCTGCACCGGTGATCGCCTGCCCGATCAGGTTTTCGTCGAACAGGACACCGATGAGGATGTAGATGACGACCCAGAGCACGACGATGCCGAGGCCGCGGAGCCAGGGGTTTGAACGGTCCATGGAGAGCCGGGACTGGGATTTGCACCCAGGTTATCCGCTCTGCAGGCGGACGCATCACTACTCTGCCATCCCGGCATTGGCCGGATGGCGAGGGGAGCACCGTCAGGTGCGTCCCCGTGGAAACTCCTGTCGGAGTTTCTTTGATCGAGTGAACCGTTGCGGTTCATCGAATCTGCCATCCCGGCATCTGGCGTAGGGATTGGGTTACAGTCTTTTTAAGCCACCGTCCGGAGGTACGTTACTCCCGGCTGCCCAGGAGCTGGAGCAGGTGGATGAAGATGACGATGAAGTCGATGTAGAGGCTGATCGCGCCGCCGACAGGACCGAACTCGTTCTTCAGAATCTTTGACATGTCGTACAGCACGAACAGCGAGAAGATGACGATGGTGCCGACGTTGATCGCGAGCTGGATGCCGGAGGGGAACTGTCCGACGATGAACTGCAGCAGGCTGAGCCCGATCAGGCCGAACACTGCCATGATGAGGAACATACCCATCGGGCGGAAGTCTCTGTTGGTGAACCAGACCACTGCGGCCAGTCCAAGCATGATGAAGCTGGTGATGACAAGGGCCTGGCCGATGACGATCGGGTTGGCGGCCAGATAGATGGCGATCAGTGGTGAGATGAAGACGCCCTCAACCACGGCGAAGGCGATGGCGAAGACGATGTTGAACGGATAGCTCTCGCGGAACGCCCTGGCGCCGTAGATCATCCCGATCTGGACGCCGAACAGGAGCAGCATACCGATGAGACCCATCCGCGCGACCGCCATCCAGGCGCCGGACGCGGCCATCCAGTACGTCACGACACCGGTGATGAGGAGCATGAAGCCGAAGATCGGGAGCGTCTTCTGCAGGAACTGCTGCCGGGCCTCGGCGGGATAATTGGTCACGTCGAACATCGCAGGGAACAATGCCCGGTGCAACCATTAAAAATTATCCGTCGAGGTCGACCTGCTGCAGCCGCATCCCGCCTGCCTTCTTCCCGATCCCGGTCTGCACGTCGATCCCGGTGATGTCGCCGAACGCGTTGCTGGTGATGGAGACCTCGAACCCACGGACCGCGTCCCAGATCCGTTTCAGGAAATTTTCAGGTTGATGATTTACCGCAAGTACGTCGCCTTTACCGGGGAAGTCATCGCCGCCCCGAACCGACGCGGCGTGGACGTTGTCAGCGCCGCGGCCGTACACTTCCTGTGCCACGGTGCCGACGGTCTTGCCGGATGCGATGACGTCGTCGACGATCAATACGTCGTCGCCGTCGAGTTCGGCGCGTTCGTCCCAGGTCTCCGTGATGCTGACATCTTGATCGTGTCGAGAGTAGTGAGAGTACCGCATCACGACCTCGTCCGCGTCCAGGTGATCGGTCGCGACGTACAATGGAGGGATGCCGCTGCCGTAGATTCCGATGACGGTATCGTACTCGTCTTCGTCGAACGTCTCCCGGATCTCGTCGTAGAAGTCGTCGAGTTCCTCCGATCCCGGCTCGATCCGGTAGTCGCTGTTGCTTATCCGGCCGCCAGCCTCTTGTATCGCTTCCAAGTCGTAGTCGTCCTCGTATTCTTCCATGTCCGGCAGGTCGGCCTCGCCGTGCAGGTAATGGAGCAGCGGCCGTCCGTCGTCCTCGTAGGTCGCGACAGCGGCCTCATCTGAGGTGTCGCTGTGGTACGCCGGGTCGAGCTCGCTCTTCGCCCTGCTGAACACGGTGTTTGCCAGCCGGGCGATGTCCTCGTCGGCCAGATCAGGCGCGGTAGCCATCGAAGTCGTCCTCCATCAGGACGTGGACGGTCTGCTCCTGTTTGCTGATCATCGGGCTGAAGCTGTAATGCGTTTTCTTGTCGTTCAGCCCGCGCAGCGCCATGGAGGTGTCCCGGTTCGGGTTGATCTCCCGGGCGTGCTTGATCCTGCCGTCCCTGGTCCCGCTGACGACGTAGTCGTGGCCGTTGTCCAGGCCCCAGCGGACCGATGCCAGCGCCTCGGCGTGGAGCACGTCGCCGTAGTTCTCGAAGTCGCAGGCGCCGTCCGGTGCACCCCCCTCTCTGCCGGGCTTGTACGGGATCTCCCAGGTGTCGACGCCGAAGACGTCTCTGCCACTGGCGTCGAGGTCGTAGTTTCGTGTCATGCCGACCCATTCATCTTCATCCCCGCGTCTGAAGCCGAGGATCGTGGTTCCATCGTCTTCGGCCCAGTCCTGGAATTCGTTGTCGTCTTCCTTATAGTTGCGCTTACATGTGCCGAGGTCGCTGTGGATGTTTGCCATGATGGACGGGTCCTGGATCTCGAAGATCTCGTAGTCGTGTTCCTCCAGTGCATCGACCGCCGCGGCGGCGTCGAACCTGTTCGCCGCGTTGTACCGTCCTTGCAGCTCGTCCTGGAATGATTCGTCCTTGTTCTGCGCGATGCACTGGCCCTGGAACACCATGTCGTCGATAACCTCGTCGTAGAGGTCGTCCCGGTCGGCGTCCTCCTCGATACCGAGTTCGTCAAGGTAGTCCGGATCCGGCTCGTCCTGGATGACGTCCAGCCCATCTGCCACCTGCTCGGCCCGGTCGCCGTCGATCTCGTCCAGCAGGAAGTCGCCGAGGCCGGCGATCAGTTCCTCCTGGATGCTGTACGGGTCCAGGTCCTCGGTTCTGTAGACCTGTTCCACGTCGCTGGCGACCCGGTAGTCGGGCAGCACGCCGCGGAGCCCATCGTTGAGGACCTGGTCGGCGATGGCGGCAGGGTCTGTGAGGTCATTGACGTAGTGCTGCCGCCCTGCCTCGACGGCATGGTCCTGGAATTCGTTGTATGCTTCTGCTGCCGTTTCGGCGTCGTAGTGCGCCATCAGCCGTTCCTCGATGTCGATATCGTCGTACTCTTCCTGGACTGCGTCTATATCGATCTCATCCCGGACCTGGTCGGCCCTGAACGTGTCGTAGACCTGGCCGCGGCCGATGTCACGCGCCCTGTAGAACGGTCGTGCTGCCCGGAACGGGTAGCTGCCCTCGCCGACAGCGATGAGAGCGCCGGTCGTCGTCCAGAGACCTCCGAGAAATGCAACGACCGGTTCGCCTGAACTGGCTGCAGCAGCTGTTCCTGTTCCTGCTATGACTGTCCCGCCTGCTGCGGCGTCCTCGAACTTGACCTTATCTGTTTCAACCAGCCGTTCCAGACCGTTTTCCACTTTCTGTTCGACGGTCTCGATGACCTCATCGATGCGGGAGGACATGCTCACTGGTTCCCGACCAACATTTTTAATTGTTATCCTCGAGTGACAACAACCTCCTGCCGCACGCTTTTTAAGCCTGCCTGTCCCGTTGTGAGACAGGTCGATACAGATGGACGCCATGCGCAAGGGTGGACGTTTTTGTCCGCGACGGCTCTGAGACGATGCAAACGATGACTGATTCTGCCAGCGGTGGTGCTCGATGACCCTGCAGGTCTACAATTCGCTCTCCAACGAGAAGGAGGCGTTCCAGCCGCTGCAAGACGGTCTCGTCGCGATGTACGTCTGTGGCCAGACGGTGTACGACTACATGCACATCGGCCACGGCCGGACGTACATCGCGTTCGACGTGATCCGCCGCTACCTGGAGTTCAAGGGCTACGCGGTCAAGACGGTGATCAACATCACCGACGTCAACGACAAGATCAACGACCGCGCGGAGGAGGAAGGCCGCGAGCCGCGCGAGGTCGCGGACGAGTACGCCCGCATCAACCTGGAGGACTTCGAGGAACTGGGCGTCCACGCGGACGCCTACCCGAAGGCCTCGGAGTACGTCGACGAGATGATCGAGACGGTCGAGGCCCTGATCGAGAAGGGGCTGGCGTACGAGTCGCAGGGCAACGTGTTCTTCGACGTCCGGGAGTTCGCTGACTACGGCAAGCTGTCCAACCAGGAGCTGGAGGACATCTCCGGTGACCGCGACGACATCATGGCGATGGACGCGAAGAAGCACCCGGAGGACTTCGTCCTCTGGCGCTCCAGGTCGAGCGACGATACGAACGGCCCGACCTGGGACAGTCCCTGGGGCGAGGGCGTGCCGGGCTGGCACATCGAGTGCTCTGCTATGTCCTCCAAGCTGCTCGGCGACCGGTTCGACATCCACGGTGGGGGCAGCGATCTGGTGTTCCCGCACCACGAGGATGAGATCGCGCAGGCGGAAGGCGCGACTGGCGAGGAGCCCTGGGTCAAGTACTGGATGCACTCCGGGCTGGTCCGGATGGAGGAGGACAAGATGTCCAAGTCCCTCGGCAACTTCGTCCCGACCCGCGAGCTGCTGGAGGAGTACGATCCAGGGGTGTTGCGGCTGCTTGTCGCCTCGACGCACTACCGCAAGCCGCTTGACTATTCTGAAGAGAAGCTCGAGGAGGCGGAGCAGAACCTGGCGAAGCTGCGGAACGCGCGCAACAACCTGGAGGCTGAGCTGAACAACGTCGCGTTCGTCCCCGACAAGTTGGACGACCACGATGTTGAGACGCTTGACAAGGTGTTCGAGCTCCGGGAGCGGTTCATCGACGCGATGGACGATGATTTCAATACGCCGGAGGCGTTGAAGAACCTGTTCGAGCTGGCTTCAAGGGCGAATGCGTACGTCAACGATGACAGGGCGTCAAAGCGCCCGGTCATTGAACGCGCGTTGAAGGAGCTGCATGAACTGGCCTGGGTCGTCGGTGTGCTCGGTGAGGAGGCGCAGACCGGTGAAGAGGCCAGCGCGTTCATCGATCTGGCGGTCGATGCCAGGGAGAAGGCCCGGGAGTCGGAGCAGTACGAGTTGGCTGACTGGATTCGCGACCGGCTGGCGGAGAAGGGGGTCGAGCTGGAGGATACCTCGACGGGGACGCGGTGGACTAGAGGGTAGTCCCCTCGTCTTCGTCGTCCTCGTCGATCAGTTCGGCGGCGCGGTCGCCCAGGTAGCCTTTGATCTTTTCTTTTTGTTCCTTCTTACTGGTCTTGTTCTTCGTCATCTGTATCACCGAGTGACTCGACCGTTGCTTGGAAGTCCTCGCTGTCCACGTTTAAAGGTTTTATGTTGAGGTAGCCGTCGTGCGAGATGAACACGGCGACCTTCTCACCGCGGAACCCGATGTCGAACAGTCCGAGGCCGAGCAGGTCGCGGCAGAGTCCGATGGCGTCCTCTCGAGGGATCTCGGTCTCGTCCTCGATTTCGTACTGTTCCTCGAACACGTCGAGTGGGATCTCCAGTGCGTCGTAGTATGGGAGTGGCATGCTGGATTCATCGATGACGAGTTCGAGGGTGTCCTCGTCGAATGCGTCGAAGACGTCCTCGACGAGGTTGGCGTACTGGACTGGCTTCGGTACGAGGTACAGGTCGACGGACTTGTAATCGCCCCGTACTGCTGTGTCGACGTCGAGTTCTTCCATGGCTGTGTCTCCTTTTTGGGGAGGAAGGTAAAAAGATGATGGGTTGTTCGTTTGGAGGGCACACTCGCCAACTGGTTTAAGCGGTCGGTACCCCTATTGGTATATGGACGTTGAGAAGATCCGATATATGGTCCTGGCCACGGCCCCCGATTACAGGGTCCGTGCGGCGGCGATCGCGGCAGTGTTTGCGGACACGGTCACGACGATCTATCTGCTCTACCTGTCAGGGCTGTCTGTCACTGAGTTCAACCCGCTGGCCATGCTCGCCAGGTTCGGGTTCGTCGGGGAGGTCCTGTTCATGGCGGTGCCGCTGTTCGCTGTGATGCTGCTGCTCTACCTTCCCGGCATCCTCGGCGATGCTGTGGGGCTTTCGAACGTTTTTGTTCATCTCTTCGCCGCTGGCATCAATATCAGCCACCTTTTCGGGATGCCGCTGGAGCACGCTGTCGGTGTATCGGCTCAGCAGGCATACATCTTCGCTATCACTGCCTCGTCCGGGATCGGTGCGTTGTGGTACCTTCCCCGGATGCGTGACCGGATGCAGCAGTATCAGTCCCGGTAGGTCTCGATAAGCAGGAAGACGATGAGTAGGAGGACGTCCATCCCGTACCAGCACACGGGAATACCCATTCTGACGCATTCAGGGTAGAGGTCGGTGCCGTAGCTGAAGTCGAGCGGGTAGAGGAAGTTGTACGGGTTGGAGATGGTGTCGAACAGGAGGTGGATGGAGAAAGCGCCGAGCAGCAGCCGTGCATACTTCTGGAGCCGGTCTGCAAGCAGGATGGCGGCAAGACCGATTACTGGCAGCAGGAGGGCGGAGTGGCTCCATGAAGCCCGCTCTGCGAGAGCGATATGCGGGTTGACCAGGTCGGGCAGCACGCCGAAGAACCCGACGAGCAGTACGGTCCTGTAGGAGTGATTGACGCCCCTCCAGAGGCCGTACAGCCGCAGCGCGACGATCGGCGCCAGGATGTGGGTGATCGGCAGCAATAGCCCGGCCCGGATTCGAACCAGGGGCAGGAGGTGTCTCCACCACACGCCGTTGTGTCAGGGTTCCGGCCGGTTCGCGGAGCGAACCGGTCCCTTCTACTCACTTGCTTCTGGAGGAAGCAAGTTCGAACAGCAGTCTTTCGGACCTGCTGTGTCGCGAAGCGTGCGAGTGCCAAAGCCTCCTATGTTTGACCGCTACACCACCGGGCT
>JAXINV010000036.1:28657-48447 GCA_034190465.1 Asbonarchaeum danakilense (SeqCode)
GGTAGCAAGTTGCAGGAGCATGCCGATCAGTGGCAGGACGCCGATACCTGCGACGAGGTAGCCGACGATCCGGTCCTGTTCTGAGACCTCACGTGCCTTCAGACGGTAGCTGTCTGCCTGGTCCTCGGGTTCGATGACGACGGTGGAAGCCGCGATGTCGCCAGGGCGCTGGCTGTACGCTGTCGCTGTTGCAAGCCCGATGCCGACGAGGTACGCTGTCGCCAGCTCGCCCAGCCGCACGATGTTCCGAACTGCTGCCTGTTGGTAGCCGATCGGAGAGCCATCCCGGGTGACGACCTGGAGCCCGAACCGCTGCTTGACAGGGGTGGTGCCGTCCCGCCCCTCAAAGTAGATGAAGTAGCCGACGTTGGCCAGACCGACGGCCGCTGCGATGAGCAGGAGGCCGTCGAGGGGAAGATATTCTGTAAAGAGAACTGCAGGTAGTCCGCCGACCAGGAGTCCGATGAAACTTGCTATGAGATGGTCGACGACGACGAGTGACCGCGAGACCAGGGATGCTGGTTCAGCGTCCATGGGATCTCTTACTCAAGGATCTCGGTCTTCCGGATCTCGACCGTCCTGAGTGGGTAAATCTCCTTGCATTCCTCGTTGACCTTTTTCTGAACCTCGTTCTGGAAGATGTCGCGCATGAAGTCGTCGGTGTTCTTTTTGGATGCATGGTCTGTGACCAGTTCCTCCATCCGCTTCCGGATATCGGTCTTAGCCGAGGAGTGCGTGTTCTTGATCGTGGTGCCGATCAGCTTGACGCGGACTGTCTGACCGTCCTTCGTCTCGACGTCGACCACGTGGTCGATACGGTCCGTGCCGCGCTGCACCATCTTTGAGATGTATTCCTTCGAAGTGTCGTGGCCAACGAGCTCGGTCTTCGCCTTGTTCCCGTCGACCGACTTGACCTGCAGGTAGACGTCCATGTAGTACTTGTCGGACGCCGGCATCAGGTCTTTCAGGTTGACTTTGACCGTCCGGTTGTCAACCTTGGCTGACTTGTCTGCCGGTGTTTCTGCGACTACCTCGTTGTCGAAGAGGTCTGGGGCGACGAGTTCGTACCAATCCTTCTGGATGACTGATTGTGCCATTGTTGACCACTCAGAGCCGTGTTAGAGGATTGTTTCCCCTGTCTGGACTGACTCTGTCAGACGTTCCTCCACGACGTTTATAAACCTTTCTCGGTTCTCGCGCGGGATCTTCCCTCCAGCCGCTGCCTGGTGGCCGCCGCCCTCCCCGCCGACCTCGGCGCAGACGTCCTCCATGAATGAGTTCACCGCGAAGTCGTCGCCGATGACCTCGTCCGTCGCCCGGGCTGAGATCTTGAGATGATCTTCTTCCTTCTCCGCCAAACCCATGACGACAGGGCCTGACAGGATGTCCGACTTGATGCATATAGTGGCGACCGTGCCGATCATATTCGCATGTATCTTGCTTCCCGCATCTATCAGCGTCCCGGGACCGATATCTTTAACCACCTCGCTGTTGTCGACGTTGTCTTCCACGAAGGAAAGGTAGCGCCCGATCTTCCGGCCGTAGGTCTGCTTCACCGTCCGGGCCAGGTCGAAGTCCCGTTCGAGGCAGATCTTCAGCCCGTCCTCAGGCCGCTCCAGACGCCCGCAGGCGTTCAGCAGCGAGGCGAACTCCCGGATCTCCCACCCGTTGTCCAGGATGTAGACATCGCCGAGCAGGTCCTCGATATCGCCGTAGCCCCGTGTGATCAGGCCGTGGACGATCTGCTTCTCCTCCTCGAAGGAGATATCCGCCAGCGACCGCCAGTCGCCGTCGTCCTTCAGCTCGAGGCCGATGCTGCGCAGGAACTGGACGGCGCCGGACTCGTTGTTCGTGATGCCCTGCAGGTACGGGTCGGTAGTGCGTGCCAGGGCGGTGGTCAGCTTCTTGCCTTGCCGGCCGAAGATCTTCAGGCCTTTCTTCACCTCGATCAGGTCGTGCTCTATGGCCTTGTCGACGAACTCCTGGTTCAGGCCGAGGTATGTGTCGTCGTCTGTCTGGATGTCGCCTGTCGCGCCGATCAACGCGTACGGCAGCAGGTCGATGTTGTTCTCGTCCATCGCCTCGGCGACCAGGTATGTCACGCCCGCTCCCGAGATCTGCTCGCCGCCGTCGATCCCGACCAGGTGCGGGTTGACGTGCGCCGCCAGTTCATCGCCCTCGTCCTGCGGTTCGTGGTGGTCCAGGACGGCGATCTGCCGGTCGTTGATGACGTCCCGGACGGTCTCCAGCTGGCCGCTGCCGATGTCGGTGAACAGGACGACGGGCTGCTCCCGGTCGAACAGGTCCTCCTTGAGCTTGGCCTCGGTCAGTTCGTCGAGAAAGACGTGTTCGAACTCCTTGCCCGCCCGTTCGAGCATCTGATGGGCGATGATGGCGGAGGCGATGCCGTCGCAGTCGTAGTGGCTGAACAGGAGGATGGGTCCGTCTGTATCGTTCAGGAAGTTAGCTGCCTCTACGGCGAGTTCGTGCAGGTCGTCATCCATCGTGGGTCACGAGAAAGTCACTCGACCCGGAGACGTGCCTCGTCCAGGCTGTAGCTCCAGTCCTCGGGGAGCTCGTCGCCGCGGTAGTAGTCGGCGAGCCGCCTGATCTTGGACTCGGTCAGGTTCAGGTTCCGCCTGGCCTCGTCGTCCTTGCCGTGCTCCTGGAGGTGGTCGTTGATCGCGACGGCCTTCTCCATTAGGTTGTACAGGTCCTCGGGGATCTCCCGGGCCTTGTCCTGCTCCTCCAGGATGTCGGTGATGCTCTGCCCGGTGATCTCCTTGACATCAGGCACGCCGTACCGGTCACGGAGCTTCCGTCCGATCTCGGATGCCCTGAAGCCCTGATCTGCGAGCTTTTCCACGAGCTGTCTGATCTCGTCTTCGTCGTAGACGACCCAGCTCGTGTCAGGGTTTCTGGGCTTTGTCGAACCTGAGCTTCCGCGTCGTGCTGAATGCATCCGTGCCATCTGTATCACCGGGTAGTCGGGTCTACGGACTGTTGCTGCCGAAGTTTTATATATGCTTCCGGGGGTCAGCCCTTGTACCGGCCGCGGGACGCTACCTCTTCGAGCCGCTCGAGCACCGATGCTCCGTCCTCGTACTGGTCCTGGTAGGCTTTCAGGATGGTGTCGAACGCTTCATCAGCCACAGCGGTGTGCGTCGATTCCAAGACCTGCCGCAGCAGCTGCAGATCGGTCGCCCGGTCCTCGACGCGCTGGGAGAAGAAGCCGAGCCCGAAGTCGATGAAGTACAGCTTGTCGCCGTCGAGCAGCATGTTCGATGTGGTTAGGTCGCCGTGGATGATGTCGCGGCCGTGCAGCCGCCCGATATCCTGCCCTATCCGGGGCCAGTCTTCCTCTCGCTCCTCGAAGATGTCGCGGAGCTTGGTGCCGTCGATGAACGACATGGTGATCGTGTAGGTGTCCTTGTCGTGGACCTCGGGCACGCTGACACCTGCCTGCCGCGCCTTCTCCAGCAGCCGGGCCTCCTGTTCCGTCCGTTCCTGCCGCAGCGCGGTGTCGATCTGTGGGTGCCTGTAACCCTTGCTGATCCTTTCCTTGATCAGTCTGTCGCCCTCTCGGCGGAGAACGGCTTCTGCGCCTCGGTCGATCATCAGGAGTCCTCTTCCGCGATGTCTTTCCGGAAGTGTTTGAGGAAGGTGGGGCCGTACTCCAGCAGGACAAGGTCCTCTTCGCGGGACTCCAGGTACGCGAGTTCGTCCTCCCGTGCCTGCTGCAGTCCTTCGCTGTCGTTGATGTAGTCGATGATGTACTCGGAGGTTCGCTCGGCGGCCAGGAACTCGGGGAAGATGACGTAGTCGGCACCCAGGTTGTACAGCTCCAGTGCATCGTCGATGTCTTCGGCCCGGACGATGACTGGGAGATCCCAGTCCTTGGCGGCCTCGATGCACCGGATGTTGGCGTTCTGCATGGGCACGGTGGAAACGATCATGCGTGCGTCGTCGATGTGGAGGTCTTCGAAGTCGATGCTCTTGATGTCGCCGTAGTAGGTCGCTGTCCCGGCTTCGCCGAGCCGACTGACGATTTCGACGTTGTAGTCAACGACGAGGACCTCGTGTCCGTGCTCTTGCAGGTGTTCGAGTACCTCCTGTCCCTGGACGTGGCATCCGACAAGGAGGATGTGGTCGGAGATGTCGTCGGGGATGTTGCTGTACTCCTGCATCTCTGTCGGTGTGATGATCTTCCTGATGTCGATCAGGCTGTCGGAGAACAGCTCGTACATCCTGCGATGGTTCTTGTAGCTGTAGGAGGAGATGGTGATCGTGGTGATCGCGATGCCGAGACAGAGGGCGAAGACGGTCTCGGAGATTGCCCCGACCATGAAGCCCTCCAGCAGGATGAAGAGGGAGAACTCGCTGACCTGGCCCAGGCCGAGCCCGGTGAGGAATGAGGTGCGCTGCCCGTACCCGTAGAAGCTCATCATCAGGTAGGTGAGGAACGGCTTTACCAGGATGACGAGGCCGGTGAACAGGAGGAAGGCGGCGAGGACGTCACCTATCAGCGGGAAGTTGACGAGGGCGCCGATTGAGACGAAGAAGACTGTGCCGAAGAAGTCACGCAGGGATTTGACCGAGTTCTTGACCTCGATACCGTACGGGAACTTTGTGAGGCTGATCCCGCCGGTGAACGCGCCGACGGCTAGTGGAAGGTTCGAAACGCTCGACAAGCCGAGGAACAGGAATACTGTCGTCAACGCGGCGAAGATTGTCTGTTCGACGGACGGTTCCAGGTTGTTGAAGATCGTGAGGGTCACGTACCGGCTCGCAACAATGGCGATGGAGAAGATACCGAGCGCGCTGATGATGGCTGAGAACAGGGGCTGGAGACCGCCACCGAGATTGGCGAGGCTGGAGATGGCGATGATTGCGAGGATGTCCTCGATGAGCAGGATGCTGACGATGAGCTTGCCGTGCAGGGTGTTGAGCTCGAATTTTTTCTCCAGTATATTGAGGACCTCCATGGTGGAGGAGAATGAGACGAACAACGCGATGTAGATGGCTGCGGTGCTGTTGAAACCGAGCCCATAGGCCAGCAGGAAAGCGACGATACCGACGATAACGGTGTGGCTGGCGCCGGCTGTGAAGATGGCCTTGCCGAGGCTCCGCAGCTCTTCGATGTCGGTCTCAAGCCCGGCGGTGAATAACAGGAAGATGATACCGAGCTCCGCCATGGTGATGATGTCCGCACTGTTCTGGAGTAGACCGAGCACGTTCGGGCCGAGAAATATCCCTGCGACGATGTAAAGCGGGATGCTGGGCTGGTCAAGCTTCTTCCCGATGTACAGTAGCACCCCTGCGGCAATGAAGACGGCTGCAAGATTATGCAATAGTGATGTAACTGCGCCTGCTGCACTCACTGGTTCAGAACCTCGTAGAGCCGGCTTTTATTGACTTTTTCTTGCTGCAGTTTCTCGCGATGCTGCTCGCGGATGTCGTCGAGCGTTGACGGGTCGTCCATCGCATCGTCGATGAAACCGGCGACCTTCTGGGCGGAGAGCATGTCGGGGAAGATGACGTAGTCTGCGCCGTGATCGTACAGTTCCAGGGCGGTGTCGATGGATTCGGCTTTGACGACGCAGGGGACGTCATGTTTCTTCGCCTTGTTGATGATCAGCTTGGTGTCATCCACGCTGGGGATGGTGGAGACGATGAGTTTAGCCCGGTGCAGTTTGATGTCGTTCCGTGCCTTCAGGTCGCCGATGTCGCCGTATACCGCCTGATGCCCGTGTTCAAGCAGGTGTTCGATGATATGTGGGTTGTAGTCGACGACGAGTACGTCCTCCCCTTCTTCTTCCAGGTTGTCGAGGATCTGGTGGCCCTGGACGTGGCTGCCGACAAGCACGACGTGCTCATCCATCGACTCAGGCCGGAAGGAAAGTTCGTTGATGTTGCTCGGTTCCAGACGTGTTATATGAGGTTCGAAAATATCGTAGAGCCGTTTGCTGTAGCTTATGAAGTAGCTGGATGTCCCGATCGTGATCAGGCCGGTCATTGTCATCAGGGCGATGGTCTCCGGGCCGATGTGGCCCAGCGATGCGCCCAGTCCGACGAGGATGAACGAGAACTCGGAGATCTGTGCCAGTGAGATGGCGGACATGAAGCTGGTCTGGACCGAGTAGCGCAGCCGGTTGAGGCTGACGAAGATCGTGACGAACTTGACCGCTATGACGAGCACGGAAAGCAGGAGCGCCGGGATGATAACAGCCTGCATCGCTCCCATGGTCAGCTGGAGGCCGAGTGATGCGAAGAAGAAGGCGACGAACACGTCGGTCAAGGGCCGGACCCGTTCTTTGAGCTCCTGATTGTAGGGGAGCTGCGCCAGGCTGAGTCCGGCGAGGAAGCCGCCGATCTCCAGGGACAGCGACGCCGCCTCGGAAAGGGTGATCAAGACCATGAACCAGCCGATGCTGGCGACAAGGAAGGATTCCTCGGATTCGGCGAAGACGCTGAACATCCGCGGAAGCACGTACCGTGCAGCGATCAATGTTCCTCCTACTATCGCGATGCCGAGGCCTGTCGTCTCGAGGAGCCGGAGACTGGTTGTCCGGAATCCGAGCCCGATGTTCGGGCCGAGGGTCGAGAGGGCGGCAAGGATGAAGATGACGGCAATGTCTTGGACCAGCAGGACGCTGACATTGATCCGGCTGTACAGCTTGTCCATCTCCTCTTGCTCCTCCAGTATTTTGACAACGACGACGGTCGAGGAGAACGTCACTGCTATGGCGACGTAGATGGCGTCGAGCAGCCCCATCCCGAACCACCAGGCGATGAGATAGGTCAGTGCCCCTGTAGCGATCATCTGGGCGGCGGCGACGATGAAACCAGTCCTGCCGATGTCCCGCAGCTCGCTGAGGTCGATCCTGAGCCCGACGAGGAACAGGAGGAAGGAGACACCGAGCTTGGACAGTGTCTCGATGAAGAGATGGTTCTCGATCGCCCCGAGCACGGGCCCGAGCACGATACCGGCGATGATATAGGACAGCACGTTCGGCTGACCGATCCAGCTGCCGACGACGGTGAAAACGGTGACTGTGGCGATGAGGATACCGAGATCGAGCATCAACGGTTCAGTCATCGTCTATCACCTCTCTGAGTTCGTCCCCGTCGATGGGGCCTTCCCGTACGATGTGTAGCTCGCCGTCCGTCACCTCGACGATCGTGGACGACGGCCGTTCTTCCAGCCGTCCGCCGTCGAGGATGACATCGATGTGCTCTATTACCGCCGGATCGATCTCGTCGACGCTGTATGAGGCTGGCTGGCCGGAGAGGTTTGCGCTGGTGGCGACGACAGGCCTTTTAAGGCCTGAAGCGAGGTTGCGGCAGAGCTCGCTTGCGGGGACACGGAATGCGAACCGGTCGTTCAGGACGCCCGGGACATTGTCGTTCTTGGCCGCGAGGAGCGTCAGCGGTCCCGGCATGAACCGTTCGCAGAGCCGCTGCTCCAGGGAAGAGAGAGTGCAGTACCGTTCCGCCATCCCGAGGCTGTCGACGATGACGGTTAGCGGCTTGTCCTGCGGTCGCTGCTTGATCTCGTATATCTCTTTGATCGCTTTTTCGTCCAGCGCGTCACATCCGATGCCGTAGCAGGTCTCGGTCGGGTAGATGACTGTCCCGCCGCTCCGCAGTGCTTCGACGGCTTCGTCGATTTGTTCCTGGTTCATGCCTCCCATGTCACCTCGTCCTCGTCGGTGCGCCAGTCCGGACGGACGCCGGAGTCCTGGAGCGGTGTTGTGCCGCCTGCCTGATACTTGAGCTGGCCGGCGTACGCGATCATGGCGCCGTTGTCCATGCAGTATTCGTGCGGTACCTTGTACGCTGCCCCGCCACGCTCCTCCGCCATGGTGTCGAGCATCTCCTGCAGTCGCTCGTTGGCGGCTACACCGCCTGTCAGCAGGACCTCTTCCCGTTCCAGGTGCGCCATGGCTCGTTCGGTGGCCTCGACCAGCATGGCGAACGCGTACTCCTGGAACGAGTAACACAGGTCCTCTTCGGCGTGGTCGCCGACCATGCCCTTGGTCTCGGTGACGAGACCGGAGAAGGAGAAGTCCATGCCCTTGACGACGTACGGAAGCTCGATGAGGTTGTCTGACTGTGATGCCAGCCGCTCGACCTCGGGACCGCCGGGATGCGGGATGCCGAGCTCTCTGGCGAATTTGTCGATGGCGTTCCCGATGGCGATGTCCTGTGTCTCGCCGAAGACGCGGTATCTGCCGGCTGCACGGGCGATGACCTGTGAGTTGCCCCCGGAGACGTACAAGGTGACCGGGTCGTTGGCGTCGGTGGTCAGTTTCCCGATCTCGATGTGGGCGATCGGGTGGTTGACGCCGACCAGCGGGACGTCGAGCCGCTGGGCCATGCTCCGCGCCACGACACCGCCGATCTGCAGGCACTGCGGGATGCCGGGTCCCTGAGAGAAGGCGATGGCGTCGATGCCGTCCCTGTCGATGCCTGCCTGAGAGATAGCGTTGTCGACGACGTTCTTCGCCCGAGAGTAGTGGTGCTCGGATGCCTTACGCGGATGGATGCCGCCCTCGTCCGGTTCGTAGGCGGACCGCGCGTTGGCGAGGATGTCGCTGTCTTCGACGATGCCGACGCCGAAGGTGTGCGCGGTGGACTCTATCCCGAGGATGGTCATAGGTTAGAACAAGGCGCTGCAGGGTTTTCAATGTACCGTGCCGCGGTCACTTCTGGATCTTGGTGTACCCACAGTTGCCGCAGCTCTCACGGCTGTCGTGCTGGGCGAGCAGCGATCTGCACTTCGGACACTTCTTGCCGTCGAGCTCTCCGTCGTCGCTGTACTTCTCCCAGCGTTTCACGTCAGCGTGCTTTCCCATCTATGCATCACCTTCATCTGCTTTGCTTTCGTCGTCGCTGGCCTCTTCTTCGGCCTCTGCTTCTCCGTCTGTCTCGTTGTCGGGCTCACTTTCTTCCTGTGCTTCTTCGTCCGCGCCGTCGTCCTCTTCTACGACGACCTTGTTCTCGTAGGCGCGGACCAGGGCGGTCGAGACGTTGTGGCCGTGCCCGGTGTAGATGTGGTCGACCTCGATCTTGTCGGGGTCAAGGTCGTTCTCCGCCGCGAAAGATTTCCGTACTTTCTTATTGGACGGCGTGGCGTCGCCCTCATGCTCGATCTCAAGCTCAAACTCCTCGCGTTCGAGCAAGGGGTTGTCTCTACGCTCCTTGATTGCTATTTCCATTGTTGTCGCACCTTTCGATGGCAAGTTTTTTATCCCTTCACCCGGATCGCGTACCGCCCGGGCGTTTCGATGCCGACCTCTTCCGCCAGTTCGGAGTCCTCGTCGTAGATGATGATGATCCCGTTCCAGGCGGTGGTGAGGTCGTTGTTCTTGCAGACGGGACATTCTGTCCCGCTCTCGATGATCCGTTTACAGTCCTTGCATGCTTTGTCTGCCATATCAGTTCTCCTCCTCGTCTTCTTCGTCGTCTTCCTCGAGTTCCTCTTCGACCCATTCCAGCTTGCCGAGTGTGGGCTGCCGCATGGTGAGGTTGACCTTGTTGTCGGCTGATTTCTCGAGGCTGACGGCTGTGACGCGTGCCCGGACGGTGTCGCCCTTCATCAGGGTCTTGCTCCCGTCCTCGCCGACGAGCATCTCCTGGTTCTCGTCGTAGTCGACGTAGTCGTCCATGATCTGGGAGATGTGGCAGAGGCTGTCGATCGGGCCGAACCGGACGAACGCGCCGAACTCGGTGATGTCGACGACCTCGCCCTCGATGATCTCATGCAGTTCGGGCTGGTAGACGAGCGCTTTGTAGGTCACGGGGTAGTAGACGCCTGCGTCCTCGGGTTCGATGTCGCCGTCGCCGATGTCGTCGATGCCTGTGACGGCGAGGACGACACCGAGGTTCTCTTCGATGCTGCCTTCCAGCTGCTTGGCGAGGCTCTTCCGGACGGATTCTTCGACGTCACGGCCCAGCAGCTCGGGGGAGACGCGTACCTCTTCTTCGATGGTGAGTTTCTTGTACATCGATCAGTTCCCGTGCTTTCTCTTGTACAGGTCGACGGAATGGTTTACTGCCTTGATTGCGTCTTCATGGTCGTCCCAGCCGTTGACGGAGACCTCCTTGCCCTCCTCCAGATCCTTGTAGGTCCGGAAGAACTGTGCGATCTCCTTCTTGACGTGCTCGGGGACGTCGTCGATGCCCTGGTAGTCGCTGTACCGTGGGTCCTCCTCGGGCACGGCGAGGATCTTGTCGTCCTTCTCGCCGGAGTCGACCATCCGCATCAGGCCGATGGGCCGGGCCTCGATGATGCAGCCAGGGAAGGTCTGTTTGTCCATGAGGACGATGATGTCCATCGGATCGCCGTCGTCGTAGATCGTCTGCGGGATGAACCCGTATTCGCCTGGGTAGTGCTGCGGACTGTACAGCACGCGGTCAAGGACGTACGTACTGAGGTCCTTGGAGTATTCGTACTTGTTTCTGCTTCCCTTCGGGATCTCGATTACCGCGTACACTACGTCCGGGACGTCAGGCCCCGTCGGCAGGTCTTTCCAGTGATCGTCGGTCATGTGTATCGCCTCGTCTGCTGAGCAGAACACTGTACCAGCCACGTCCGACCTTTTTAAGTGTTTCTTTCGGGTCTCCAGTGTGAACGTTTTAAAACCTCTCTCGCGGTTCTTAGAGCTGGTCCTCTATCGCGTCCGGGAGCCGTTCCTCGCCGCTGTACTCCTCCCCGAGCGCGGTCGCGATTGTCGAATAGGCGACAGGGCCCGTGAGGTCGTGGTATGCCTCGACGAGCTTTGTGATGATCTCGTATCCGTCTCCCGTGACCTCGGTCACAGTCCCCTCTTCATCGATCTCCAGGCCTTCAATCTGGCGGGGAGGACCCTCCGCTGCCTCGCCCATCAGGTTCTTCTGGGACTGGATGGTCGCGGTGATGAGATCGCGATAGCTCACGGTGCTCGCTACCTGCTGCCGATGCCCTGTATTGAGATGGTTTCCTCATGGAACATCCCGTTCCCACCGCTCATAGCTATCTGGCCGAAGCCGTACAGTCCGATGATGCTGGTCCCTTCGCCAAGTTGTTCATGGACGCGCTGCACTTCCTCTTGTGTCAGCTCAGGATCGTCATAGATCGCGTCCCGTCCCACGCAACTGAACACAAGGGCGGCTTCGACGTTGCCCGTGCCGCCGAGCTGGTCCGCAACGGAACCGGAGGCGCTCGCGGCCGCGTCGAGCAGGTCTTCTTTCTGCCCCATCATGATATGGACCTCGTCGCCCTCTGGGACGCTTGCCCCACACGCATAGCACCCTTTTTCATCGACGTCGAGTGTCACACGGAGCATGTATTCATCCTCACCTTCAACATCGAGACCGAACGGCGTCATAAGAAGGAATGCAGGATCTTCAGATTCGCCGTCTCCGAATATCTCCGCATAGACCTCCTGCGGCGGACGTCCCTCCAGTTCTTTGACGACGTTCGTATCTGATTCTGTCACGGTGTAGCTGTTCGGTGTTGGCTGGAATCCATGGGCCTTGTCCGTGGCGATTTCCCGATCTGTCGACACCGCAACACAGATGACAGCGTCTTCATGTGCTTCACCGTTATGGAAGACGTGGGTGTGTTCGAATTCCATGTTGTCGGCCGCGAACTCTCCTGTTATCTGGACATCTCCGTCTGCCGCCCTGTTGACCCCTGCGAGCATGTCCACCCCTGTCCCGTGGAGAGGGTCTGAGAGCACGGTGAGGAACGTGTTCTTCTTTTCGTCAACGCCGCCGAGCGCTTCACTGGCAGCTCCATATCCTGCCTCCTCACTACCTTCCTCAAGACCGGTCCTGAACCCGACATGTGCGTGTACATCGTCCCCGCCGATGGCCAATGCGACCACGCTCTCCTTTTCCGGTCCGTCGGGTGTTATCTCGATCATGCTGGAGCAACCGGCAAGCGGCACCTCCTCGAGCTGTTCGTCCGCTGCCGAAAGCAGGGCATCAAGGTCGTACTGAGAGGAGGCAAAGAAGTATACAAGTTTCGGGTCGTCGATCCCGGAGAGGGCCTCTTCGACAGCTCCGGCTCCGGCTTGTGTTGCGTCAGACCGGGAGGATGTACCGACTGCGGTCTCCATGGAGATCACCTCTTTCTTATCTGCATCGGCGATATAAATTATTGTCGGGTCACCGGAGGCGCGCGGCCTCCAGGTGGTTCTCCTGCCTGAGGTAGATGTGCGGCAGCTCCTGCTCGTCGAGCTGCTGCCGGACCTCGGTGTCGTTGGTGCAGATCACGAAACCGTGCTCGGCGAACGTGACCAGCTGATCGTCCACTGACTGGTCTGCCGGGGCGTTGATGACGTGGATATCCTTCAGGTCGACGAGACGGTCCACGAGCTGGGCGTATTCGCCGTCCTCCAGGTTGATAGCCTCGTTCAGGGTCCGATCCAGGGTGTGGGCGGTGTAGCCGGCACCGACCAGCCGCTCGAATTCGTCGAATATCTCCACGTTGAACTGGAACGGGAGGACGAGGAAGTTGGCGTCCAGCAGCAGATCGACTGTCATCATCTATCACCTTCAGGCGGTCCGCATCGCAGCCCGTCTCTGGGTGCTGCCTGCTCGCAGCAGGCGTGGACGAGGAGGCCGCCGTCGAGCAGGAGGTGTGGCTGCATGGGAGTTACTCTGTGCGAAGCCTATTTATGTGTGATCGTGGAGGTACAGTGCATGCGCGAGCGACGACTGGTCTCGTTTAGCATGCTCGACGGCGACCACGAACAGTTGATGTACGAGCGCGGTTCTGGAAGCCCGACGGTCCTGGTGGTCGGCGGCATCCACGGCGATGAGACGCCTTCCATCCAGGTGGCTCAGTGGTGCCGTGACAGGCTTGATAGTGTTGACGGCACGCTCAACGTGATACCGGAGGCCAACGTCTTTGCCTGTAAGGAAAACACCCGTGACACCCCTTGGCCGAAGTACGAGGACCACGAGAGTGAGGAACGGAACATGAACAGGTGTTTTGAGGCTGCCAGCAGGAAGATCAGAGGAGAAGACGTATCGCTTAACCTAACGGAGAGTATGGCAAAAAGCGTGCTGGAGCAGGCGCTTGCTGCGGACTATGTCATCGATCTCCACACTGCGACATGGCCTGACAAGAAGCTTCCGCAGACACGCATCAAGGTCGATGAGGCGTTTGATGGGGCGACGGTCGCTGAGATGGAACGGATGGCCATGCATGCCGGCCTTTCTACGGTCCTGAAGATGCATCCGGGCGAGATAGGCGGGGGTGTGCTTGCGGCTGTCGCACCGAAGCATGGTGTGCCGGCGGTCACCCTGGAGATAGGCGGTGCCAGTCACTTCGATGATGAGGACCGGGTTACGTATACACGGACGGTGGAGAACATCCTGGCCTATCTAGGGGTTGTGAGCAGTGAGCCGGAGCAGGGACGCGTGGAGTTCTACCAGGGGATACGCACGGTGTACACGTCTGAGACGGGCGTGTTCCAGCCTCGCGCAGATATCGGTGATGTCGTGGAAGAAGGCGACGTGCTTGCGCAGGTGCGGGGACGGGATGGCACACCCGAGGAACAGGTCAGGGCGCCTGTGACGGGTACCGTGGAATCGTTGAACCGGAAAAGGGTGGTCAACGAGGGCAGTAGAGCCGCCAAGATAGTGCATAACTAGCCGCTCAGAGGCTCGCCCAAACCTTAAATATTGCACCGGGCAATGGAGTGGTGGATCAATGCGTATGAACTATGATTACAAGGCCTCTGTTCTGAAACGGATTGAACTGGATGATGACGTAGACGTGGAGAAAAGCGGTCACAAGCCTCAGAGCGGGGATGTTGTGGCGGTACGTATAACCGAGAAACGGGGCAACTACGGAGAGGTCGACCTTCCTGGCGGTGAACTGGAGGAGCTTGAGGAGGGGGATATTGTTCTGGGAGCGTTCGGAAACCGTGCAGGGGTCAAAGGATATATAGGACGGGTTCCGGACCGGATTGAGAAGAGCGATGACGTGTTCTTCATTGGGTCGGGCGGTATATTCGGCGAATACGTCAGTGCCACGAAGGAACTCGGTCTGCCGTACAGAGCAGAGTTTCTGGGGTATGTAGCGGAGGATGACAAGATACTCAACACGAAGGAGTATGGAATCGACCACCGCGATGAACTGGGTGAGGAACCGCGGCTGTTGCCTGTGGTTGCGACACGGATGGACGCTGGGAAGACCACGGTAGCCTCAGAGCTTATCCAAAAACTGGATGGGCGTGGCTACAAGGTGGGTTCCGTCAAGCTGACTGGGTCTGCCAGAGAACGTGACAGGGTGAGTATGTACGACGCCGGCTCGCTTGTCTCTTTGGACTTCGTGGATGCAGGACTGCCGTCCACTGTCGAGGACCCGGACGAGGTCATCGACGCGGCGAAAGGCCTGATCCACGAGGCGTGGAATGCTGAGGACGTGGACATGATCGTCGCTGAGTTCGGTGCGGGCGTTATCAGTAATTACCATGTGATGGACGTTCTCAAAGATCTTGATGTCCGTAAAACGGTTTTTGCCATCGCATCGACTGCTCTGGATGTTTCAGGAGCATATGGCCTGAAGAAGATCCTCCAGGAGCAGGATTATGAGCTTGACATGGTCTGCGGACCGATAACAGACACGACAGCCGGTGTTGAGAAGGTCGAGGACAGTGTCGGCGTCGAGGCGCTGAACGCGTTCCGTGACGAAGACATGGAAGAAGCGGCGAACATCATTGAAGAGCGGTTTGAGGAGCTATAATCCTTCCTCGGACTGTTTTTCAACCGTCTTCTGCTTGATGAAACGCATGACCTCTTCTGCCAGGTCAAGCCCCAGAACTTCTTGGACGCCGGCGACGCCCGGTGACATGTTGATCTCGCCGATGTGGTAGTCGCCGTCTTCGTTGACCATGATGTCGACGCCGCAGAAATCGAACCCACAGAGCTTGCTGGCCTGGACGGCTATCTCGCGCATATCCTCCGGCGCGTCGTATTCCTCTCGGGAGCCGCCTGCTGAGATGTTCGACCGCCATTCTTCCTCCCCGCCGACTCGCTTGTAGCTGTACGTCTTGTCTCCAACGACCACTATCCTGACATCTTCTCCAGGATTTTCGACGTACTCCTGGAGGCAGATATCTTGTTCGAACAGTGTAAGCGTGTCGATGATGGGACTGAGGTCTGATTCGTTCTCGGCTTTCATTATACCTTTGCCGCCGTATCCGGATATCAGTTTGATGACCACAGGATATCCGAGACGCTCTGCGAACCGTTCCGTCTCCCGTGTGGATAACGTGTAGGTTGATACGGGAACGGGGAGACCACCTTCGGCCAGTACTTTCATTGAGTAGAACTTGTTCGATGCTATTGCCAGCGAGTCCATGTCAAGCTGGGTATAGACCCGGTGGTTCCTCAGTATCTCTGGTATATGTTCGCCGTAGAGCAGATCGTCTCCCAGGAACCGGGTCAGGACGCAGTCGAAATTGCAGAGATTGGTATCCTGGTACATCAATCGGGTGTCGCCGTCCTCATAGACCGTCCGAACATTCTCCAGAGGGACCCCCAGCACGGTTTCGAAGTGTTCTTTGCCTGCCTCGATGAAATGATGGTGCTGGGCTGACTTTTTACCATATATAACCGCGCATTTAATCGTTATCACCTCGAAGAACTTCTGAAACGCGTCCATACACGTTTTTACCGCTCTTTTCTTCAAAGTAGTTGAGTTCGGGCCTGTTTTCTACGTCGAGCACGGTTGTTCCAACAAGTTTAACCCGGCATATCTTCGTCCCTATCGACTGCGCGGTATCCTCGAGGATTTCCTGTTGTTCGGTGGAGAGATTGTGGTACTGGGGGTTGCTGGCCGACCCATCAGGCCAGTTGTCCCTGTCGAGCTTCAGGGCGATGACCTCGCCGTTCAGGTAGAGCGCATCGTAGATGTCTTCTTCCTCCATCTCCTGGACCAGGGTGACGTGTGTACCGTGTTCCGAATACTCAACCATGGAAGATATCTCATCCGTGCTGTTCACCAGGGAACGTTCCGCTTCTTTGAATCCTTCGTATGTGGTGACCAGGGCGGGGAAGTCGATGGTTTCTTCGATGTTGTTCAGTCCCTTGGCGGTCGATATGGCGACGGTGGACGGGATGGCGATATCCTTCTCTGTCAGTACCTTGAACAGGTAATGCTTCTTCGCCATGATAAAGAATGCAGTCGGATTGAGGTTGCAGGGGATGCGGTGCTCTTGGATGGTCTCCAGCAGGACGCGGGCATAGATAGCTGCCTTGGGCTCTGGGTCTAGGTAGACGCTATCGTATTCCTCTAGCGGTGTGCCTTCGACTTCCACATCGGCTGTTTCTCCTGTCTCGATACCGATGTCAGCGAGGGAGTGGCGTTCCACGTCTTCAACGTAATCCTCGAATCCTGCGGCCTCATCTTTGTCATTCGTCAGTACCAGTAAATTCATCGAGTTTTTTCTCACCTCCCTCAGGCGAGTTGTCGGCCTTCCAGACCCGCTGTACTCGTTCTTCTCTGCGCCACCGGCCGAGGAAGTCTTCGACAGTTTCCGGCATGGCGTTCTTTAGGATACGGCCTCTCCGCAGGATACGACCGAGCTGGAGTTCAAGGCTCTTACTGAGCTGGTCGTAGACGTTGGAGTCGGAATAGATCAGCCCCTCCTTGATACGCCAGTAGGCGGTGGTGCCCTCCGGCGCCATGATGATGTAGCCGCGTTTCCTACCTTCCCATTCAGACATGGCGTCGTACATCTCGCTGTTGTCGACATAGTAGACGCCGCCGGACATCGTGTGGGCGCTTGGGTCGACTATCAGTATCTCTTCGCCCTCGACGCCCACGGAAAGGGAGTAGTGGCCGGTATCCGCCTGGGGGAACAGCAGGGGCTTTGCGAAGTTGACGACTACGAGCCCTCCGTCGTTGAACCAGGTCTTCAGCTCTTCTGCCAGGTCGGTTATCTTATCGTATTCGACGAACTCTGCCTTGACTTTGCCGTTGGTCCGGCTCTCGATGGCCTGGATTAGGTCGTCGGGCTGGACGCCGCCTGGCTGGCTGGTCCCGGATTCTTCGGCCAGTGTGCCCTGGTTCAGGTCGTAGCCGAACATGGCCAGCGCCATCTCTGCTGAGGCGGGGCCACAGTAGGATGGTTCCTGCGCGACAAAGTAGTTCTTGATATCTTCCAGCGTCTCGACGTCGGCCTTGACCCGTTTGAACATGATATCGGTGTCCATCAGTTCCTTGTTCGGCTTCAGCATGAAGTAGCCTGAGTCGGTGGTTATCGTGGTGCTGAACCCGGAGATCTCGCGTATCTCGCCTGATTCGCCGTCGAGCTTCACCTTCTTACCTGGCTTCAGGATGTCTGAGCCACGCAGATAGATGCCTGCGGCGTAGTTCTGCACTAGGTCCTTGAAGCCGAAGAATGCCAGTGCACCGAGCAACGCCACGAGGCCGTACGATGCGGCTGTCAGGGTGTTAGCTATGATGTCGGAGGAATAGACGCCCATCTGGATGATGGCGATTTCCAGGACGACGAGGTAGAGGAACGCTTTCAGGCCGTGGAGGAATGCCTCAGCAACCTTGATGGAGAATCCGAGGTCTTTGACGTATTCTTTAAATCCGACGGTGTCGATGAAGGCGTTCAGAAGGTTCATCACCAGCTTCACGACGATGATGCCTAGGAAGAATATGAGGACGGAGGTGAGCGCGGCGGGCAGATAGGTCGACAGCTGGCTGTACAGCTGGCTGGTGACGGAGGAGTTGAGATAGAGGAGAGCCAACCCGATCGTGGTGATGGAGCCAAGGTATTCGACGTATTTGACCGGATGGTTTTTTCGCTGCTTGATTTGTTCGATGATTTCGTCCGGCTTGTATGCATTATAGGCGCGCTTGAACACACGGCTGATCAATCTGCTCAACAGGAAGCCAGCAAGCAGGATTGTGAGGGTTATACCTATCTTGATGCCGGTGGGTTGCTGGATGAGCATCGAGGCGAATGCTGAGAGCTGTTGAAGAGAGGTAGCCATGTGTCCCCACACCGGTATTAAGCACCGGCCGTGGTTTATATACCTTTTCCCTTTTAAAGCCGTTCTGTGGTTTTAGCCGTCGCTGATGACTCCGTGGCCGATGAGGCGCCATCTTGCACCGATTCTACGTGAGATGGCGACGCGTTCACCTGGTTCAGCGCATATTGGACGTTTCAGCTGCACCTTGACGGTGTCGCCTGCTTGGGTGACGACCCCTGACGTCTTGGCCGTCCCGACGTTGAGGAGGAGGGCTTCTTTCTGCTTGATATTCTCGATCTCTTTCTCCTCCTCGCTGCCGACGACGCGCTCCATTAATGTGACGTCCATGGAGAGCTGTTCCCTGACGTCCGGCAGCTCGCCCTTCCGACCGAGCACGTTGCCGGCCAGGTTGTCGGACTTGGTCATGGAGGGATCAAGCGCGGTCTCAACGCCGAGCAGTCCGCCGGGCGTGCCTTTCTCCACCTGCTGGTCGCCCTGGATGATGCTCTGGACCTCGGTGACGACGGTCTCCCACGTTTCCTCGTCGCGGTTGACGCCGGGCCTGAGTTCGATCTCGTCACCTTCCTCGAGCTCGCCCTTGATCAGGCTGCCGCCGACGACCCCGCCTTTGAGATCTTCTGCAGCTGTCCCTGGCTTGTTGATGTCGAAGCTCCGAGCGACAAGCATCTTTGGCGGTGCTTCGTTGTCCCGCTCCGGTGTCGCGATCCGTTCCTGGATCGCTTCGATGACTTTGTCGATGTTGACGCCGTGCTGGGCGGAGACGGGGATGATCGGGGCGTCCTCTGCGACGGTGCCGTCGATGAACTCTTTGATCTGCTGGTAGTTCTTTTTTGCCTCCTCTTCGGAGACGAGGTCGATCTTGTTCTGGACGATGACGATGTTGTCGATGCCGACGATGTCCAGTGCCTCGAGATGCTCACGGGTCTGAGGCTGCGGGCAGTCTTCTGCAGCGGAGATGAGAAGCAGGGCTCCATCCATGATGCTGGCGCCTGACAGGACGTTGGCCATCAGTGTCTCGTGTCCGGGTGCGTCGACAAGGGAGACGGCACGCAGTACCTCGGTGTCGCCACCGCACTCGCATTCGTCGTTGATCGTGTATGTGTCGCATTTGGTGCACTGCCGCAGGACGATGTCGGCGTAGCCGAGCCGGATGGTGATGCCTCGCTTCAGCTCTTCCGAGTGCTCGTCCGTCCATTTGCCGGAGAGGGCGCGCGTCAACGTGGTCTTGCCGTGGTCGACGTGCCCGACGAGTCCGATGTTGACCTCAGGGATTGGGTGGTCGGCCATGGCGTTTCTACTCACCGCCCTCTTCGTCGTCCTGTTCGTCACCGTGGAGCAGTTCGTCGATGCTCTTGTCGCCTTCCTCGACGACGGTGCAGTTCAGCTGGGCGATGTCGTCGGCGACGGTGTTGCCACGGAGTGATTTCCGCTGTCTTTCGCCGTCTTCAAGGTCGCGGACGCCGGTGCCTTCCTCGACGAGGATCCGTTTCCGACCGGTGCCCTGGAGCTGGCGCTTCATGGGGAAACCGTCCTCGTCGCTGCCACCGGTGATCTCGAGGGTGTAGCCGTCGAGACCGACCGCGGAGCCGTCGAACGTGTCGCCGACGCTGAGGCCCTGCACGGTCTGTTCCTGGCTGTCGTCGAGTTCGAAAGAAGTGGTTGTTCCGTCTGTCGTACCGACTACAAGTTGCATTGTGTATCACCGCGCTCAGTACTCCTCGCGTTTCCCGGAGCGTGGTCGAATTTTTGCTGCAACTTTTAAAAGGTTGCGCGGGCTG
>JAXINV010000060.1:0-47457 GCA_034190465.1 Asbonarchaeum danakilense (SeqCode)
CATACCTGCCCCTATTCCCGCGAACACTTTTAAACGATGGACGGGTTCACGCCGCGATCACGCCTTGTCACCGTCGTCTTCCGGTTCGTCCTCCTCCAGCTCGATGTATTCCTGGCCGCCCATGTAGTCCTGCAGCGGCTCGGGGATCTTGATCCTGCCGTCCTCCTGGTTGTTCTCGACGATGGCGGTCATGACGCGCTGGGTGGCGAGGGCTGTGGCGTTGAGGGTGTGGATGGTCTCGTTGTCCTCGGTGCCGCGCATCCTGACCCCGATCTTGCGGGCCTGGTAGCTGGTGCAGTTGGAGCAGGAGACGACCTCGCCGTACTCCTCCAGCGGTGGCCGCCAGACCTCGATGTCGTACTTCTTCGCCGCGGTGTCGCCCAGGTCGCCGGTGCAGACGTTGACGACGCGGTACGGCAGGCCGAGCTCCTGCATCAGTGTCTCGGCGTTGTCCAGCAGCTCCTCGTGCAGCTCCCAGGACTCGTCCGGCTTGGCGAAGATGAACTGCTCGACCTTCTCGAACTGGTGCAGCCGCCAGATGCCGCGCGTCTGCTTGCCGTGCTTGCCGGCTTCTCTCCGGAAGTTGGTGGAGAACCCGGCGTACTTCTTCGGCAGCTCGTCGGGCTCCAGGATCTCGTCGAAGTGGTAGGCGGCCAGCGTCTGCTCGGAGGTCGCGATCAGGTACCGGTCCTCCCGCTCCAGCTTGTACAGCTGCTCGTGGAAGTCCTCCAGCTCGGCGGCGGCCTCCATCGGCTCCCGATTCAGCATGAACGGAGTCTGCATCGGCCGGTAGCCCTGCTCGTCAAGGAAGTCCATCGCGAACCGGATCAATGCCTGGTTGAGGTAGACAAGGTCGTCCTTCAGGTAGTAGGCGCGCTCCCCGGCGATCTCGGTCGCTTTCTCGTTGTCGACCAGGTCGTGCTCGGTGAGGAGATCGGCGGCAAGCTCGCCACCATTTTTCGTGCCGTTTTCCGGCTCCCAGGTCTTGATCTCAACGTTGTCGTCTTCGTCCTCGCCCTTGGGCACGGATTCGTCCATGATGTTGCCGATCCGGTATCGGAGCTCGTCGCGCTTTTCCTTCAGCTCCTTTTCCTTCTCCTCGAGCTCCTCGATGCGCTCGTTGACCTCTTGCATGCGTTCGATCTTGTCGGAGGCGTCTTTGCCCTCTTTCTTCAGCTCGGCGATCTTTTCGGAGGTCTCGTTGCGCTCCTGCCGTAGCTCGTCGGCTTTCTGGAGTGTCTCGCGCCACTCCTCGTCGAGCTCGACGACGCGGTCGACGCGTTCAGGGTCTTTGTCGCGGCGTTTCTCGGATGCTTTAATCGTCTCCGGTTCGTTGCGGAATGTCTCGATGTCGATCATTGAGGATCACCTATGCGGCAGAACGGCTGGCTGAGGCGGCCGTCAAGAAGTCGTGGACAGGGCGCAGCACAACGGCTAGGCGGGAAGAAACCGCGGCCTACCGTGCTGATTGGCGGGAAAACCCTGTCATGGGTGTGACTCTCCCAGCAGGATTTAAATATCCTTCGTCGCTGTCACCGGAAGTAGTCCAGCACGATCAGCGCGAGCCCTGCCAGCAGGGCGAGGAAGCCGCTCCCGGGCGGGTTGAACCCTGGCTCGGACAGCACCGCGATCAGGCCGCCGCCCGCGACCGCGGACCCGAGCGCGCTGAACACACCGAGCTGGTCGTCGAAGTGCAGAAAGATGGATGCAAGCCGCCGCTTCAGTTCGTCCATACGCGGGTCTTTCGCCGCGGCGTTGAAATAGGTTGTCCCTATGCGAGGTAGTCGGCCAGCCGCTGCATCCCGTCCCGGATCGCGTCCTGTCCAACCGAGCCGAAACAGATCCGGACGTTGGTGCTGCTGTCGCTGCCGCTCGGCGCGCCCGGAACGACCGACACGCCTGCCTCGTCCAGCAGGTCGTGCGCGAACTCCCAGGAGTCCCTGCCGACGTCGGGGAAGATGTAGATCGCGCCCTCCGGCTCCACGTAGTCCAGGCCCAGCCGGTCCAGCTCGTCCTCGATCAGCGCCTTGCGCTCGGCGTACTCCTGCCGCATCTCGTCGACGTAGTCCATACTGTTCCGCAGCGCCCCCAGCGCGGCGTGCTGTGCCGCAAAGTTGGGGCAGGCGGTGGTGGCCCGGTTGACCTTGCCCAGCTCGTGGATCAAGTCAGGATCGTCGGCGGCCACCCAGCCCAGCCGCCAGCCGGTCATCGCGAAGTTCTTCGACATGCTGTTGACGATCAGCGACCGCTCCGGCGCGACCTCGGCTACGGAGACGTGGTCTTTGCCGTAGGTGAGCCGGTCGTAGACCTCGTCGCCGATGAGGTACAGGTCGTTCCGCTCCGCGATCCCGGCAAGCTGTTCGATCTCGTCGCGGGTGTAGACCCTGCCGGTCGGGTTCTCTGGGCTGTTGACGACGAGCGCCTTCGTGTCCTCGTCGACGGCCTGTTCCACTGCCTCGACGTCGACCTCCCCGCCGTCGAAGTACGGCACCTGCCGCAGCTCGGCGGTGGAGGCGTTGGCCAGCATCGGGTAGACGGACCAGCACGGGTCGTTGAACACGATGTTCTCCCCTGGCTCGCACAGCGTGGAGAAGATGCAGTACAGTGCACCGATACCGCCGGTCGTCGCCATGATGTTGTCGTGGCTGTAGTCGGCCTTGTGGGATTCGAACGAGGCGATCTCCTCCCGCAGCTCGTCGATGCCCCAGAGCGAGGTATATGTTATCCTGCCGCGGTCGATGGCGTCCTTCGCTGCCTGTTTCGCGGCGTCAGGCGAGTCGAAGTCCGGCTGTCCGATGTCCAGCCGCACGACGTCGTCCCTGCTTGCTGCGCGTTCGGAGATGTCTCTGACGGAGTACTGTATCTGCTGGACTGCCTGCCTGATTTCCTTCATCGTACCGTAAACAATTTTTACCGGCGCGTTTAAATGCATGGTATGAGGTTCTCGTTCCCGGACGGTATCAGCCCGCCCTCGGTCGAGGAGCGGGAGCGCTTCTACGATGAGGAGTTCGACCTCCAGTCGGTCCAGGACCTGTACTACCGGTGGAAGAAGCCGGTGTTCGCGCTGGACATCGGGACGGAGACGACGCTGTACAAGGGACGGTTCAAGAAGTACAAGGGCAAGCTGGTGTACGTCAAGGAGTACGACGACCTGGAGGAGCTGCAGGAGAAGTTCGTGACGTACGCGCCGGAGGACCTGTACTACGACACGCGGACGTACGAGAACGATCCAAGACAGTCGAACACGGTCTGGGAGCGGCCGACCGGCAAGCAGCTGGTCTTCGACCTGGACCCGGAGCTTGTGGAGTGCCCGCGCTGCGAGAACCGGCGCCGCCACATGGACGACGAGGAACGCGCCTCGTACACGTTCTGCGAGGAATGCTTCTCTGAAGTGGCGGAGAAGACGGCGCAGCTCGTCGTGCTGCTGGACCGTCACTTCGACGCGGTCAAGGCCTACTTCTCCGGCCGCGGCTTCCACATCCACGTCAAGGACCCGGAGGGCTTCGACATGGATGACATCGAGCGGGACAAGCTCGCGTCGAAGATGGCGAAGCGGTTCCCGATAGACAAGAAGATCACGGCAGGGGAGAAGACCCTGATCCGTTTGCCGGGCTCGCTGCATGGCCTGACCGGCCGCAAGGTCGTCGAGGTCTCGCTCGACGATCTGCAAGAGCCGCTCGACATCCTGTACGAGAAGAGCGTCCCTGAGGTGTTCGAGGAGTGATCGAGGTCGACGGCAGTCCCGGCGGCCAGGTGCTGCGCAACGCGCTGTCGTACGCAGTGATGGACCAGCGGTCATTCCGGATCACGGACATCCGTGGCTCCCGATCCAACCCCGGGCTGCGGAAGCAGCACTGCACCGCGGTCGAGGTCATGCAGCAGCTGTCCGACGCGGAGGTCGATGGCAACGAGGTCGGTGCGACGGAACTGGAGTTTGTGCCGCAGGGCTTCACCCCGCGGGACGTGACGGCGGACATCGAGACGGCGGGGAGCATCGCGCTGCTGTTCCAGACTGTGATGCCGCTGTGCGGCAGGACGGACGAGGCGTTCACGGTCACGGCTGAGGGCGGCACGGATGTGAAGTGGTCGCCGCCGACCGCGTACCTGGAGCACGCGGCGGTCCCGCTGCTGGAACGGTTCGGCGCTGCATTGGACGTGAAGACGGGGCGACACGGCTTCTACCCGGACGGCGGCGGCCGCGCACGGCTTGACGTCGAGCCGTCCGACCTGGATGAGACGTTCCTCGAGGACCGCGGCGAGGTCCGCGGTCTTTCCGGCGTGTCGATCGCGTCGCAGCACCTCCGGGAGTCGAACGTGGCTGAGCGGCAGCGGTCCGAGGTCCGGCGGCTGCTGGGCAACGAGTACCCGGAGCACGATATCGATGTCGAGGCGCGGTACGAGCAGAGTCTGTCGCCCGGCTCGATGATCCTGCTGGTCGCGGAGTTCGCCGACGGCCTGTTGGCGGCTGACTGCCTGGGAGAGAAGGGGAAGCGGGCGGAGCAGGTGGCGAAGGACGCGGCCGATGATTTGTTCGAGGACATCACGACCGGTGCGGCAGTCGACCGCCACATGGCGGACCAGGTCGTGCCGTTCCTCGCACAGTCGTCCGGCGCGGTGTATGTGCCGGAGGCGACGGACCATCTCCGGACCAGCATCGGGACGGCTGAACGGTTCCTGGACGTCTCGTTCAGCCTGGAGGAACGCGACGGGTTCCACGAGCTGCGGTGCGAGTGATCACTGGACGTCGATCTCTGTGCCACCGTCTTTCTCGAGCTTATCGAGCTCCACGCGGAGCACGCCGTCGTCGTACGTCGCCTCGGCGCTCGCCTGGTCGACCGGGGCGGGCAGGCGGACGGTGCGGGAATAGCTCCTGGTGCTGCGCTCTCGCCTGACGTAGTCCTTGCCTTCTTCCTCGACCTCGGTCTCGGATTCGGCGGCGAGGTGGAGCCGGTCGCCGCGGACCTGGACGTGGATGTTGTCCTTGGCGATGCCGGGCATGTCGGCGGTGACTACCACCTGGTCGTCGGTCTCCTCGATGTCGACAGGCAGGTTGGTGGCCTCGACGTCGAGGCCTGTTTCGGCGGAGAGGTCGCGGAACATCCGGTTCATGCGTTCGTACATCTCGCGGAAGGGGTCGTTGCGCCGGGTCATGGTAACCACTGTTTTTGTGCATGTGCATAAAACATTTTCAAGCTACCGGTCGCGTCCAGCTTTAAAATCCTCGCCACCCAACACTACCCTATGACACAGGACGCTTCTCTCCGGTCGATCCACCAGATGACACCGACGGTCAAACAGTTCCAGCTGGAGCTGGAGGAAGGGACATGGGAGTTCCAGCCGGGCCAGCACACGGTGATCCACTTCGAGCAGGACGGCGAGGAGGTTGCACGACCGTACACGCCGACCTCCCGACCGGGGACGGATACGTTCACGCTGGCGATCAAGCGGTACGACGACGGCACGGCCTCGGTCTACATGCATGAACGGGAGCCGGGCGATGTCATCGAGGTGGAGGAGCCGGACGGCAACCTGTACGTCCGCGACTACGACAGCGATGTGGTGTTCGTCTCGACGGGGACGGGCATCACGCCGATGGTGGCGATGCTGAAGGACTATCTGGACAACGGGACCGGCGACGCGTACTTTTTCTTCGGTGAGAAGACGCAGGACCACCTGATGTACCGCGAGACACTGGACCAGCTTGAGGCGGAGCACGACAATCTGACGGTCGTCTACAGTCTATCCGACGAGGATTGGAGCGGACGTGAAGGATTCGTCCAGGAGCACATCGATGACGTGCTTACGGAGATCACGTCCTACGACTACTACATCTCAGGCGTTCCGAAAATGGTGGTCCAGACAGAGAATCTGCTTGCTGAGAACGACGTGCCGGACGACCGGATCTACAGCGAGGGCTGGGAGTCGGACGTCGTCGGGGACTAGCGGAGCAGCATGAGTCCGAGGAACAGGCCAATACCGAGTTCGCCGGCGGCGATCAGCCGCAGCACCAGATCGCTTGACAGCCCGAGCAGCGCGGTCCCGGAGACGATCAGTGCTGAGGCCAGGATGGCGCCGACGATCTTGCGTGTCCCAAGGGCGAGCGATGCTCCCGCCTGGCTGCCTTTTCCACGTCCCTTGGCGGCGTCGATTAGCTCTGCGAGCTGCTGAGGGGCGTCCTCAATTAGTTCGCGGTTTTCCAGCAGGCTCATCATGAAGTTCCGCGCCACCTCCTGTGGCCGGTTCTGCTTGAGGACGATCCGCCGCACCATCTTCTTCAGCTGTTGCTGCGGCTTGAAGCCGGGGTAGATGGTGAGGCCGACGCCCTCGACTTGGACGAATCCTTTGCCCGCGGCGACGAACTGTGTCGGGAGGACGATACCGTTCCGTGCTGCTGCCTGCACGATATCGAGGAAAGCACGGGAGAATGAGTGCTCCTGGATGGAGGCTCCTTCCATCTCGACGAGGATGTCCTCGACCTCGTCTTCGAATGCTTCCAGGTCGGCACTGTCCTCGACGTAGGCGATCTTTGTCAGGGAGTCGACGACCCCGCCGGCGTCAAGGTTCGCTGCGTTCAATAGCATGAGGGCGAGGTATCGGCGTTTCCGCGGGCTGATAGAACCTACGATGCCGAAGTCCACGTAGCTGATGCGTGCGTCCGGATCGACGAGGACGTTGGCGGGATGTGGGTCGGCGTGGAAGAACCCATCGCGCAGCACCATCTTGAGCAGGGCGTTGATCCCGTTCTCTGCGACGGCCTGGACGTCGATCTCTCGCCGCTTCAGTTCTTCCGTGTTGTCTATCTTGACGGCCTCTATGAATTCTGCGGTCAGGACGTCCTCTGATGTGTATTCGTCGTAGATATATGGGATCCGCGCTTCGTCGTCGTTCTCCAGGTTTTTCTTCAGCTTCTTTGCGTTCTTGGCCTCTTTCCGCAGGTCGAGTTCGTTCTGAGTCCAGTCTTCGAACTGGTCGAAGATGTCGGCGATGTGCCGCTTCTTGAGGTAGGTGCTGGCGAACTCTGCCTGGTTGACGAGGAAATTGAGGATCCGCAGATCGGTCTTTACCTGGTCCCGGACACCGGGTTTCATAACCTTGACGGCGACCTGTTCACCGTCAAGCAGCTCGGCGCGATGGACCTGCGCGATCGAGGCTGATGCGACAGGTTCTGTTTCGAAGTAGCGGAAAATATCGTCTTTTTCCTTTTCGAGGCTTTCTTCGACGATCCGGAGTGCTTCCTGACCGTCGATCGGTGCGACATGGTCCTCGAGCTGTTCCAGCTCCTCGACGTATTCCTGTGGGACGATGTCCGGCCGCTGCGCCAGCATCTGTCCGAGTTTGATGAAGGTGGGGCCGAGGTCTTCCAGTGCCTTCCGCAGCCGGACGGGGGAGGGCTCACGGTCCCGGTGCTTGAGCAGACGGTTGACCAGTGGCAGGTTCTGGTCCAGCTTTGTGCGTTCGAGCAGCTCTGAGAAGCCTGCCTCGAGGAAGACGTCGATGATCTCTCTGAGCCGCCCGAGGTTCTCAATCTCCCGTTGTAGCATCTATCCCAGCCTGTCCTGTTCCCGTTCGAGGATTTCTCTGAGGGTTATGTTCCTTTCCTCCAGGTTGTACTGTACCCGGGCCACGGGTTTGTCGACGTCGAGGACGTTGCGAAGATCTGCAGGGGTACCAAGGATGACGGCGTCGCAGTCGACTTTGTTGATCGTCTCCTCGAGCTCTTTGATTTGCTCGTCGCCGTATCCCATCGCGGGGACGACTTTACCGAGGTGCGGGTACTCGCGGAATGTCTTTGCGATGGAGCCGACGGCCTGGTCGCGTGGATCGACGATCTCAGCGTCGTGCTTCTGCGCGGCGACGGTCCCGGCGCCGTACGAGGTTCCGCCGTGTGTCAGTGTTGGACCGTCCTCGACGACGAGAACGCGCCTGCCCTCAATCAGATCCGGCTTGTCGACCTGGACGACGGAGTCGGCGTGGATGATCTCCGCGTCTGGGTTATAGTCCTCGACGTTCTGTTCGATGATCTCGATGCTCTTCTCCGAAGCGGTGTTCTCCTTGTTGATGATGACGTAGTCCGCGAGACGGAGATTAGCCTCGCCAGGGTGGTACTCGATCTCGTGGCCGGCCCGGTGCGGGTCGGTGAGGACGAAGTGGAGGTCTGGTCTGAAGAACGGCAGTTCGTTGTTGCCTCCGTCCCAGAGGATGACGTCGGCCTCCTTCTGTGCCTGTTCAAGTACTTTCTGGTAGTCGACGCCGGAGTAGACGATGTGCCCTTCCTCGATGTGCTGCTCGTATTCTTCCCGCTCCTCGATGGTGGCGTCGTGCTTGTCGAGGTCGTCCAGGTCTTCGAACCGCATGACCACCTGTTCCTCCAGGTCGCCGTAGGGCATCGGCTCCCGGACGATGACGACATCATAGCCCATGTCCTTGAGGTGGCTGGCGGTCTTCCGTGCGGTCTGGCTCTTCCCACAGCCGGTTCTGACGGCGTCGACCGCGACGACGGGGGCATCTGCCTCCAGCATGACGTTGTCGCCACCGATAAGCATGAAGTCGGGGCCGTTGGCGATGCTCCGCGAGGCCTGGTGCATGACGTGGTCATGGGAGACGTCAGAATAGCTGAGAACAATTCGATCGACGTCCTTCTCCTCGATGACCTGCTCCAGCTCGGCCTCGGGGACGATGGGGACACCGTCGTCGTAGCCTTCGCCGGCCAGTTTCGAGGGATAGACCCGTTGCTTGTCGTCGTCGAGCTCGCCGAGGTTCTGCCCCGGCAGCATCGTAAAGGCGACGACCTCGTAGTCGTCGTTGCCCCTGAAGTATGTGTTAAAGTCGTGGAAGTCTCGTCCTGCTGCGCCCATGATGACGACGTTCTCTGTCATGCTACCACCATGCGGTATTTGGAGCGGCGGCCATTAATAGCTTGGTGCGCGGCGGCTGCGCCAACTCATAAAAGCCAGCCGCGCCAATATCTGGCTGTCATGAAGGTCGAGGATGCGCGGGGCGGTATGCAGGAGTACAGTCCGGACAAGATCATCGATGCGGCGGTCCGTTCTGGTTTTGAACGTTCTGTGGCGGAAGAGATTGAGGACGCGGTCGAGGGCCGTGCCTGGGACGGGATAACGACGAAGAAGCTGCACGGCATCGTCTTCGATGAGATGGAGGAAAGGGATGAGTCGTACGCGATCCGGTATCGGCTCCGTGATGCGATCGCGTCGCTGAACCCGGACTATCACGAGTTCGAGAAGTATGTGGTCCGTATCTTGGAGATGGACGGCATCGACGCCCAGTGGTCTCCACGGCCGAAGCCACAGGGAGAGTGCATCGACCATGAGATTGATGTTGTTGCGGAGACTGATGATGCGACGTATGCGGTTGAGTGCAAGCACCATTTCCATCACCACCGTTTTACAGGGCTGGATGTGCCGATGCGGCAGTGGGCGCGACTGGAGGATCTCCGGCGCGGCCACAGGCAAGGGGTGGAGAACTCGCTGGACGTGGACGGGGCATGGGTGGTGGTGAACACGAAGCTTTCCGACCATGCGAAGGAGTACGCGGAGTGCCGTGACGTGCGGATGACGGCGTGGAAGTATCCGGAGGGGGAGGGGCTGGACGCGATGGTGGAGCGGCATCAGGCCTACCCGGTGACGATCCTGGACCTGCCGCCGCACGTGAAGAAGGAGCTCTCGAAGCGCAATATCCTCACGATTCAGGGTTTGATCGGGCTCGACGAGGAGGAGGAACAGGATCTCGGGCTGGAGGAGAAGGTGGTCGACGATATCCAGCGGCAGGCCCGAGACCTGCTTGATTAACGCTTCAGCTTGAAGCCCTTGACCAGGTCGCCGCCGCCCTGGACGACCTCTGCCTGTTCCTTGACCTCTGCCTCCAGGTCGTGGTCGGAGTCCTCGCCACGGGAGGCGATGACGGCGTTTTCACCTGTCAGGATGACCGCTTTGTCGCTGTCCTGCCCGGTGACGTGCTGGGCGATGCTGATCAAGGTGCCGACGTCGTCGATACCGATCTCGTCCCGGACGACCTGGTCATCTGATTTGAGGAGTTCCTCCTTGATCTGGTCCTCGATCATGTCCTCCAGCCGTTCGATGTCTTTCTTCTGCTGCTTCCATTGCTGGAACAGTTCCTTGGGGTCGTGTGGCCGGTCGTCGTACTCGTGGTCGACCGGTTTCTCCACTTTGCCTTCGAGATCCCAGATCTCGTGTTTCTGCTCCTCCCATTCGTCGACGAACCGCTCGATGACGCCGGGCAGGTCGGCAACGTCGACGTCGAAGATCGCGGCGATCTCGTCCAAGTCCCGGTTGACGTCGATCCACGTCTCCAGCTCCTCGCGGAGCTCGGCGCGGAAGTCCCGCCAGTCCCGCGCGGCCTCGCCTGCCTTGAACTCGAGCCGGACGACGCCGTCTTGCACGTTCTTGGTGCCGATCAGGACGACCTCCTCAATCTCGCTGGTGTTGTCGACGTGGGTGCCGCCGCAGGCCTCGACGTCAAGGTCGTCGCCGACCCTGACGACCCGTAGTTCGTTGCCGGGCGGGACGCCTCCCTGGTACAGCCGGAAGCCGTACTCCTGCTCCGCGTCGGACTTGTCCATGACTTCTTTCTCGACGGGCAGGCCCTCCTCGATCCACTGGTTGGCCAGGTCCTGGATCTGCTGGAGCTCGTCGTCGGTGACGGATCGGTAGTGGGTGATGTCGAGCCGACCCTTGTCCTCGGTCTTCTTGGCTCCTGCCTGCCAGACATGGTTGCCGAGTACCTGCTTTGCCGCCCCGTTGACGAGGTGGGTTGCTGAGTGGTGCTGCATGAGCTGCTTTCTCCGCTCCCAGTCGATCGATCCGTGTATTTCGTCGCCCACTTCGATGTCTCCGTCTTCCAGTTCGTGGAGGATGACGCCCTCCTGCTTGAAGACGTCGGTGACCTGGTGGCCGCCGAGCTCGCCCTCGTCGTGGAGCTGGCCGCCGCTGGTCGGGTAGAAGCAGGTCCGGTCCAGGACGACGTAGGTCGTCCTGTCGCGCTGGAACGTTGCGAGGACCTCGGCGTCGAACTCGGTCTGTGTCTCGTCCTGCCTGAACAGGAACTCGGTGCCGGGCAGGTTGCCGATGTCGAACTCGTCGTCCTTCTCGGTGGCGTGCTCCTGCTCCGTGTCGTGCCGCTCCGCGACCTTGGCGTAGAAGTCGTTCGGGGTATCGATAGCGAAGCCGAGCCGCTGCAGCATCTCGGGCGAGATGCCGTGGGAGTCGTACAGTTCGACGAGCTTCTGCTCGGTGAGGTCGTCGTCGGAGAGGCCTTCGACCTCGCGCTCGGCCTGCTCCCGCATCTTGTCGTACTGCTCCCTCTCGTGCCGGATGATGCGCTGCGCCTGTTCGAGGTTCTCCGCCAGTTCGGGGAAGACGCCCTGCATCTCGTCGGCGTGCCAGGCCATGACCTCTGCCAGGTCGATGTCCCAGTCGTACCGGTCGATGAAGTCCATGCACCGCCGTGCGATGACCCGCAGGGAGTGCTTCTCGCCGGTGTTGGAAGGGAGCATGCCGTCGACGAAGGCGATGAGGAGCGTCCGCGTGTGGTCGGCGATGGAGTACAGCGCGGCGGCGGGTTTGACCTCGTCTTTTAGCCGCTCTTTGTCGACGCCGATCTCGTCGGCGATGTGCTGCCAGGTTTCCTCGATGTCGTCGACCTCGTCCATGTTCAGCAGGCCGGAGTGCGGCAGGAACTTCCGCCAGATGTCTTTGTCGGGCTTGACACCTGTCGCGTCGTACAGCTTCTCGACGACCTGTTCCATGTTGGCCTCGTAGCTGGTCTCGCTGCCGTGCGTGATCCAGACGATCCGCTCATGCCCCATGCCCATGTCGAGGACCTTGGTGCTTTCGAGCTCGCTGTAGCCCTGTTCCGCGTCGGGGTCGACCCTGTACAGCATGTAGACCTGGTTGAAGAGTTCCAGGCCGTCGACGAAGAACTCCATGCAGGCGCCGAGGTTGCCGCCCCCGCCCCAGGAGTCCTCGTGCAGGATGATCTTGTCCTCAGGGAGCTCCATGCCGTCGGTGATCCAGGCGAGCATGTCCTCGAAGTACCGATTCTGCTCGTACTCGTCGGGCGCGGTGAAGGCGTGCTGCCCGGTCATGATGAAGCCGGTGTAGTGCCGACCGGTGATGCCGACGTTGTCGATGTCGTTGAACCTGACGCAGAACTGCGGGACGACGAGCGGGTTGGCGGGCGGGTCGACCTCGCCGGAGACGACGTACGGCTGGAAGTCGTAGATGGAGGCCCGGACGAAGTCGGTGTCGTCACGCCACCGGGCGGCGACCGGGTACCGCTGGATCGGGGTGTAGCCACGGTCGTCCATGAATTCACTGAACTCCTGCCAGGCTGAGGTGAAGTCGAACGTCTTCTCGGTCGGCGGGTCGTTGATGAAGGTGTAGCCGTCGGCGCAGGCGGGTTCGCCGCAGACTTGTCTGTCTTCGTCCTGCGCCCAGAAGTATTTGCCGCAGTTGTCGCACTGGCCTCGTGTGAAGCCGTGCTGCTTGATCTTCTCGACGGCGAAGAACTGCTCAGGTTTGTCGGACGCCTGGTCCTCGATGCGGTCCTTCAGTTCCTCCAGCGAGGGCATGCCGGGTCTTTCGTCAGCAAGGTTTAAGTTCCTGCGGGGCGGTCAGTCCTGGGCGTCACCCTCTCCGGTGAACAGCGGCTCCAGGCCCTGATCGAGAGCGAGATGGTCGTACACGGGCTCGTGGAGTCCGTCGATGTTGTCGAGCTTCCCTGCCGTCACGTCTTCAAGCGGTATCTTGCCACGTAGCAGCTTCCGCAGGTCGCCGCCCTGTTCCACGTAGTCCTTGACCTCCCTGTAGCCCTGCAGGTAGATGTGGTCCTTCGCGAACCCGCCGCCCCGGTAGCCCCGCGCGGTGTACTGGAACGCCCGGTCTTCGTCGATTCTGTAGTCTTCGTGCAGCTCTTGGAATGTCTCGTCGAAGCTCTTCCCCTCTTGGACGTTGTTCGTGACGATGACCCGTGCGGCGTACTTCCGCATCTCTCGCCGGTCCTGGTAACCGGTCGCCTCCTCGAGGAAGGTTGCGAGGCCTTCCTCTGTGTCTTGGTAGCCTGCGATTCCGATTCCGAAAATTTCGTAGTCCTGCGCGTAACCGTTCGCTGACCTGACGGCGTGCAGCATCTCGTGGACGGCGAGCCGGATCGGTTCGATCGTGCCGAAGTCCCGGTCCTCGGGGACGTTGATGGTCTTGTCGGCTGGTGAGACTGAGACGGTGGTGGTGTCGGTGTACCTGGTCTCCCAGTCCGTGAGCTCCATCCGCTCCAGGGCCGATTCGAACGTCTCTCTGGCGTCTTCAGCGCTGACGGGGGTCCGTTCATGGTCGTCAGGTTCGTGATCCTCCAGGAGCCGTCTGGCGTGGTCGAGGAGTTCGTCGCTCGGCTCGCCGTAGATCTCTCTGGCCCGGTCCCGGACGGTGCCGGGCTCGCCACGGTGTCGCACAAGCTCGTTCTTCGCCTTGAGTTCCTGGATCGTCCGCTGGTACAGGTCGCCGACCGGGCCGTCCGGCACCTCGACGGCCTCCAGCCGTTGCTCCATCCGCTCTGGGTCGTACTGCAGGTCATCGTAGTCGAAGTCTGGTTCGTCAGTCTCTCCGTTGAGGAACCGTTGTTTCTCCCGTTCAAAGCTTTCGCTTGTCGGGGTGACGTGTGCAAGAAGGTCGATCGTGCTGCTGCAGTCCTTGATCAGGCGGTCGAGCCGCGCCCAGATGCTGCCGTCGGTCATACGTTCAAACAGGCGCGAAATACAGGCTTAAAAGTCCGGGGGCGGAGGAAGAAAAAGAAGAGGAAAGGCGGGCTGGGACCTTAGAACAGGTCACCGAGCCCTTCTTCTGCGTCTTCGTCGCCTTCGTCCTCGTCGGCTTCTTCGGCTTCGTCAGCTTCCTCTTCAGCTTCTTCGTCTGCCTCGCTGCCGTCACCGCCTGACGGTGCGGGAGCAGCTGCGCCGCCTGCGACGGCGGTGTTCATCGCCTCGTCGATGTCGACGCCGTCAAGAGCGGCGACGAGCGACTTGACACGAGCGGAGTCGACGTCGACTCCAGCTGCTTCGAGGACACTGCTGACGTTTTCTTCGTTGACGTCTTTGCCTGCTGCGTGGAGCAGGAGGGCTGAGTGTACGTATTCCATTGATGTTCACCTCCTTGTGATGTATGCGTGGTTTACTCCTCCTCAGACCCGTCGTCCTCGGAGTCTTCGCTGTTTGTCTCGTCGTCCTCATCCCCGTCGTCGGCTTCGTCTGCCGCTTCGAGGTCGAGTTGTGATTCGAGGGCCTGTGCCTCACCTGTGGCCTTCGCGAGGATGTCCTCGATGACCTCCTTCTCGGGCAGGGCTGCATTGACCGCGAGGTTGCGGACCTTGCGCAGCTCGTCCACGACGACAGATTCTGCTGTCTGCTCGGTGAGGTAGCCAGCGTTGACCGCCAGGTTGAACGCCTGGGATGCCGCGCCTTCGAGGTCCTGCCTGTACTGGTCCTCGTCGATGTCGAGGGCGTCCTTGCCGAGGATCTCGCCCTTCTCGTGGACCAGCTTGAGGTCGAGTCCGACCTCGAGCGGTTCCATGCCGAGCTGGTTGAGGATGTCGGCTGTTTCGTCGTCGATGACCTCGCCCTCCTCGACGGCGACGGCCTCCTGCATGACCTTGATGGAGCCGTCCTCGACGGAGGTCTGTGCGCCCAGCTGGTTGAGCTTGCCGATCATCGGTCCTGGGCCGATGCCGGTGTCGCCTTCTTCGATGACGACGTCGTTGGGCGCGATCTCGCCGCCTGAAGCGGCTGCGGAGGTCTTGTTCTCCTTGATGATGCTGTACAGCCGGAACGGGTTGGCGTCCGAGAAGATGAATGCTGGCTGGATTGCTTTGTTCTCCTTCAGTTCCTGGATGTTGTCCTTGTCGGACTGGTCGAGCGCGAGATACATGAGGCTCTTCCGCGCCATCCGGATGTCGGCGTCACCAGTCATCTCTTTCCGGATCTGCTGGAGCTGTTTCGCCGGCAGGGAGTGCATGTCGAGGATGCCGACGACCTGGCTCTCGTCGATCCGTTGCTGGAGGTCGTCGACGATCTGTTCCTTGTCTTCTCTGCTGAGCTTCATCTTACTTCACCGCCACGACGGGGCCCATGGTGAGCTTGACGTAGATGTCCTTGATGTTGTGCTCACCGCGGGGCATGTTGTCGGTGATGAGGTTTAGGATGGCGTCGGCGTTGGAGGCGAGTTCTTTCTCCTCCATCGCCTCGTGGCCTACCTTTGATTTGACAGAGGGCTGTTCCCGGACCTTGACGGAGACGGTCTTCCGTAGTTCCTCGATCCTGTCGGTCGGGTCGCTGCCTGGCGGCATCGGCTTCGGCATCTTGTTCCGCGGGCCCAGGATGGGACCGAGGTGCTGGCCGATGTCCGGCATCAGCGGTGCCTCTGCGATGAAGAAGTCGACCTCTTCGGCGAGGTCCTTGGCCTCGTCCTGGTCGTCGAACAGTTCCTCCAGTTCGTCGCCTGTAAGTGTGATGTCGGCGTTGTCGGCCTCTTTGACCAGTGTGTCACCGATCACGGCGACCGTGGTGTCCTCCGAGGCCTGGTACGGGAGGGTGATGTCCTCCGCGAACCGGTTCTCGGGGTTGTCCAGTTCGACGTTCTTCAGGTTGACGATGAGGTCGACCGACTGTGTGAAGTTACGCGGATCGGCGGCCTCCTTGGCTTTCTTGATAGCGTCTGCCATGTCCATTGCCATGTGTTATCCCTCCTCTGCGGCCGCGATCTGGTCATCGAACTCGCCGTCGTCGATGGCCTGCTGGACCTCGTAGGCGTCCCTGCCCTCGATGGTGACACCCATCGCTTGGCAGCTGCCGATGACTTCCTTGACCGCGCCACGCAGATCGGTGGCGACGAGGTCAGGGAGCTTCATCTCCGCGACCTCGAGTGCGGTCTCGAAGTCCATGTCTGCGACCTTTGTGTTGTTCGGTTCGCCGCTGCCGGTGTCGATCCCCGTCTTCTCCTTGACGAGCTCTGCTGTCGGCGGTGTGCCGACCTCGATCTCGAACTCGCCGGTCTCGTCGTCGACGATGACGTCGACGGGGACCTCCATGCCGTCGTAGGCGGCGGTCTTTTCGTTTATCGCGCTGACAACTTCACCGATGTTGACCGGTGTCGGACCGAGCTGCGGCCCAAGGGGAGGCCCTGCGGATGCGTTGCCTCCGTCCACCAGTGCCGATATTGTCATTTCGCCCATATGCTGTATCACCTTCAGTCGTTGCTACGCTTCCGCAGCAGTTCCACGCTGATCGTGACGGGGATTGGGACCGCTGCTTCGAGTAGCTTGATGGTTGCCTCCTGGTTTGATTCGTCGATACGATCGATCTCGGCCTCCTCGCCCTTGAACGGGCCGCCAGTGACCTCGACGGTGTCGCCGGCCTCGAGCTTGATCTCTTGCGGCTCCTCGGAGAGGAACTTCTCAAGGTCTTCGATCTCGACCTCGTCGTCGATGACGCCCTTGACGTGGCGGAGGCCGTTGGCCAGTTCCCGGATGTCGACCTCCTCGCCTTCGATGAAGACGTAGCCTTTGAGGTCGTGCGGGTACAGGATGGCCTGTATCTCGTAGTCTTCGTTGTCGATCTGTGCCTTGAGGGAGTTGACAACAGTCTTCTCCCGTCCCCGTGTCGTCCTGAGTGTGAGTATTGTCATTGTTCCGCCTCCATGGTCAGAGCGCCAAGGTGCCGATGAGGTAGATCACGAAGCCGATGAGACCGATCAACAGGATGCCGAGCCCTGTGATCTTGGCCGACATCAGGAATTCTTCCCTGTCGGGCTTTTTTGTGATCTTGAGCACGCGGATGTACTGCTTCAGTTCGGACCGTAGCCTGCTGATGATGTTCATAGCGTGCACCTTGCCTCGACGTCTGAGAGAATCAGGTATAGCTGGCTGATCCTCTCCTGTCCCTGCAGGGACAGTGCTGACGAGGCTATCGTTGGTTGACCGGCAACTCTTTTAAAGGGTCTGCCGCCTTCTCCAGGCCCGACTGCTCTCAGATGTGGTGCGGGGTCTCTGGTTCCGGGGAGAAGTCAGGATCGTGGCGCCTGTGCTCGGGCGTGTATCCCATGTGCTGGAGCTCGTAGCTGCCGTCTTCTTCCTGCAGTGGCGCCTTCTCCAGCAGCTCTTCGTCGAGGCGGTCAGGCGCCTCGTCAAGGTCGATCTCTCCCCTGTCAGACCAGTAGTCGAGATGGTCGACGGCGGTCCGCTGATGGTCGTACCGGATTGCTGTCCTGACCTCGCCCCAGATGTCGTCGATGACCTGCTCTTCCATGTCGTCGAGGCCGTATTCACGTGCTTCGCGAAGCGCACCGCGATACCAGCTCCTGCTGGCGCCGTAGACGGACTGTGTCGTGACTTCGCGGTCGAGGTGTGCCATGGAGAGGCGGTACCGGGTTTCGTGTTCGCCCTGCTTCCGCTCGGCCGTTTCAGCGAGTTCATCCAGTTCAGCGTATTCGAGGACGTCTGCTGCCGTGTCATAGAGCGAGGCGAGCCTGTCGTGGATCATGGTTAGTACCTGTCGATGACAAACTAAAAAGTGTTGGGGTTCACTGGTCCAGTTCCTGCGCGACCTTGTACGCCTCCTCGATCGCCGCCTCGGGCTTATGCCCGGTGAACGCCAGGTGCAGTTCTCTGTCCTCCGGCTCGGTGTAGGCCGTGAACCCGCCCTCGATGTCGTCGATGTAGAAGCCGCGCGGGTCGTCGACCCCTGCGTCCCGGATGCTGTACCGCTTGGAGCCGTGCCTGTTCCGGGTGTTGCCGAGGTACGCTGCCTCGATGGCCGATTCCAGGTCGTCGACACCGAACTCCTCGCCGACGTGGAGGTCGATGGCGATGTCGTCGTTTCTCTGTTCGTACCTGACGTCGCCGGTCTGAATCCGGTCAACCGCGCCGGTTTTGAGGTGGTCGAGCGTCGCTTCGATCTGGTCGAGGTTGGCTGTGTAGGTCATGGTTCCACCCGGGGCACTGTCCTTCCGCACCGCTGGCTTTTAAACCTGCCGATGGCAGCAACTGGGTGGAAGAAAAAAGAAGAGAAGAGGGGGTGGGCCGAGCCCGATCAGACGAACTCGATGCCCAGCTCCTGCTCGATCTCCTTGGTGTACTCCTCCTTGTAGGTCTGGTCAGGCCCGAAGATCTGCGGGCTCTGCACGCCGGTGACGATGATCATGGCGCGGAGGGAGTCACCAAGTTCCTTGAGGACCTGTGCGCCCCAGATGACTTTGGCTGTGTCGTCGAGCTTGTCGGAGACGGTGTTGACGACCTCCTGTGCCTCGTTGAGGCTGAGGTCATTGCCGCCTGAGACGTTGATCAGGGCGCCGTCGCCGCCGTCGATCTCGACGTCGAGCAGCGGGTTGGTCAGTGCCTTCTGGACTGCCTCGCTGGCACGGTTCTCGGTGTCTGACTGCCCCATGCCTATCATGGCGATGCCGCCCTCGCCCATGACTGCACGGATGTCCGCGAAGTCCAAGTTGACGAGCCCTGGCTTGGTGACGAGCTCGGTGACGCCTTTGACGGCGTTGACGAGGATCTCATCCGCGATCTTGAACGCGGTGTTGAGCGAGACGTCCGGGACGATCTCGAGCAGCTTGTCGTTCGGGATGACGATCAGTGTGTCGACGATGCCCTCCAGCTTTTCGAGGCCCTGTCGTGCGTTCTCCTCACGCTGCTGGCCCTCCATCTTGAAGGGGAGCGTGACGATGCCGACGGTAAGGGCGTCCATCTTCTTCGCGACCTCGGCGATGACGGGTGCTGAACCTGTACCTGTCCCGCCGCCGAGCCCGCATGTGACGAAGACGAGGTCTGAACCGGAGAGCGCGTCCTTGAGCTGGTCCTTGTTCTCCTTGGCTGATTCACGGCCGACGGAGGGGTCCGCACCTGCGCCGAGGCCGTTGGTCAGTTCCTTGCCGATGAGGACTTTGTGGTCCGCGTCGGAGTAGAGGAGATCTTGGGCATCTGTATTGATTGCGACCGTCTCTGCACCTGCGATACCGACCTGCATGATGCGGGAGATAGTGTTGTTACCGGCCCCGCCGGTGCCGACGACCTTGATGTCTGCCTTTCTGTCTTCGATGATCTGTCGGAGTTCTTCATCGACTTCGTGTTCCTCTGTTTTCTCTGATGGTAGTGTTTCTTCGTCGTCTTCTGACCGTTTAGCCTCTTGGACCATGTCTTCCATTGCTTATCTCCTTGGTGTGACGGGGTGAACGCGAATCTGTGCGGGTTTCTGACTGATGTTGTGTTTTAAATAAAGATATTTAAAGCTAAGCAGCGCCCTCATCTTCTTCCGCTTCGACGACGGCCTCGTTGACGGCTTCAAGCTTCTCGATCTCTTCTGCGAGCTTGTCTCTTGCCTCCTCGGGGACATCGGCATGGATCATGACGGTCGCAGTCCCGTCCTCGAACGTTACATCGAAGTCATGTCCGACGTGGAACTCAGCGATCGCCTGTACCTGTTCGCCAGGGTCGTCGATCTTCCGGAGCACCTCAACGTCGTACTCCACGTCTTTCCCGGCGAGCGGGTGGTTGAAGTCGACCTTGACACGGCCGCTCGACACGCTCATGATGGTGCCTCGCCGACCGTCGACCTCGACAGGCATACCGCGGCGCGGTCGGACGTCATGTTCGTCGAACTCGCGCTTGGGGACGGTCTTGATATTCTCGCTCTTCCGTGAGCCGAAGGCCTTCGGGACTTCGACGGTGCGTTCCTCGTCGACGTCCATCTCCTTGACCTTCTCCTCCAGTCCTTCGAGGACGTAGCCCTCACCGAGCAGGACCTTGACGGGTCCGAGCTCCATGTCGCTGGTGTCGATGTCCTCTTCCTCTGCCACGTCCGGGTCCGTCAGGTCGAAGATTTCGCCTGTGCCCTTGACACGGCCGACGTAGCTGATCTCGACGATGTCGCCGTCCTGGAATGTCACTGCTATCACTCGCCCGTCCGTTCACGCACAATCCTTTTATAGGTGACCCCGCAGTAGAGGACCATGGGAATCGTTGAACGCGTGTTCTCGGACGAGGACTGGCGCGACCATCTCGATCCGGAGATCGCGCGGAAGATGGAGAAGCTTCTGAAGCGCATCAAGCCGTTCGAGGACTCGTACAAGAAGTCGAAACATGAGTCGATCGCGCAGCTCTGGGTCGCGCTGGCGGAGGTCTACATCCAGGTCGACCGCATGAACCAGCGTCTCATCCACATCGAACGCCTGCTCAGCGAGATCCATGAGAAGGAGGCTAGAGAGATGCAAGATGATCAGCTCTCAGACTCGCTGAAGCAGTACTGAATGTACTGTTACCAGGTTCCGCTGGTGTAACGACAGCTTTGATTAATCGGTACCGCCAATTCTATGGCGGTGTCTTGATGGAGGAGTACGATGCAATCGTTCTTGGTGCAGGTTCAGGCCTCGACGTCGCGTCGGCGCTCGCAAACCGTGACTGGCAGGTAGCAGTGGTGGAGCCCGGCCCGCTGGGGGGCACGTGCCTCAACCGGGGCTGCATCCCGTCCAAGATGCTGATCCACCACGCGGACGTCGCGGAGACGATCCGCGGGGCCGACGAGTTCCACATCGACGCCGAGTTCAACGACGCAGATTTCTCCACGATCGTGGACGAGGTCAACGAGACGGTCGGCGAGGACGCAGAGGCCATCGAGCGTGGTGTCCGTAAGTCCGACAACCATACACTGTACAAGACGGAGGCGGAGTTCGTCGACGAAAAGACACTCGAGGTCGATGATGAACGGATATCGTCCGACATGATCGTCGTGGCGGCGGGCAGCCGTCCGATGATCCCGCCGATCGACGGCCTGGACGAGGTCGACTACCTGACAAGCAAGGAGGCGCTGTCGCTGGACGAGCAGCCGGACGAGCTGGTGATTATCGGTGGCGGCTACATCGCTGTCGAGCTGGCACACTTCTACGCCGCGCTCGGCACCGAGGTCACGATCATCGAGATGGCTGACAGCCTGGTCTCCCGCGAGGACGAGGATATTGCCGCGACGTTCACCGAGCTGGCGCAGGAACGCGACCGGTGGGACGTCAACCTCGGGCTCAAGGCCAGCCAGGTGGAGCAGGACGGCGACAGGATCACGGTCCACGCGGAGGACGAGGACGGGAACGAACACTCCTTCGCCGGCGACGAGCTGCTGGTCGCTGCCGGCCGCGTCCCGAACACGGACAAACTCAAGGTCGAGGAGGCTGGCCTGGAGACGGATGACCGCGGCTTCCTGGAGGTCGACGACCACATGAGGACCTCGCAGGACGGTGTCTACGCGCTGGGCGACATCGCCGGGGAGTGGATGTTCAAGCACTCGGCGAACCACGAGGCCCAGACCGTGCTGCGGAACATCCTCGGGATGGACGACGCGGTTGACTACACCGCGATGCCGCACGCGATTTTCTCCGCGCCCCAGGTCGCCGGTGTCGGGAGGACCGAGCAGGAGCTGGAGGAACAGGGCGTCGACTACGCGGTCGGCACGTACGACTACGGCAAGACCGGCATGGGCCTGGCGCTGAAGGAGGATGACGGCTTCGTGAAGGTGCTGGTGGACAACGACTCGGGCGAGATCCTGGGCTGCCACATCATCGGCCCGGAGGCCTCGACACTGATCCACGAGGTCCTGGTCGCGATGAAGGCGGGCTCGGGCACGGTTGATGACATCCGAGACACGATCCACATCCATCCGGCGCTGAACGAGGTCGTGCAGCGGGCGTTCAACTCGGTCTAGACGACGTGCAGCCAGTCACGGTAGTCGTCGAGCTCGCCGCGGGCGGCATCCATGAACGCGGACTGCAGCTCCTCGGTGATCGGGCCGCGGCCGTCGGAGACGTCCCGCTGGTCCAGTGAGGCGATCGGCGTGACTTCGGCGGCTGTTCCGGTGAAGAACGCTTCGTCGGCCTTGTAGATCTGGTCCCGGGTCAGCTGTTCCTCGTTGACGGTGTAGCCCCGGTCCTGCGCGATCTGGATGACCGACTTCCTGGTGATGCCTTCGAGGACGGAGGTCCGCGGCGGGGTGTACAGTTCGCCGTCACGGACGATGAACACGTTCTCGCCGGTGCCCTCGGAGACCTTGCCGTCCTCGGTCAGCATGATGGCCTCGTCGTAGCCGTCCCGGACCGCCTCGGCTTTCGCAAGGACGGAGTTGAGGTAGTTGCCGGTGGCCTTGGCCTTGGTCGGCATGGTGTCGGGACTGTGCCGGCGCCAGGAGGAGGTGGTGATATCGACGCCGTTCGTCAGCGCGTCCTCGCCGAGGTAGGCGCCCCACGGCCAGACAGCGATCATGGTGTTGACCTCGGTGCCCTCGGGGTTCAGTCCCATCTTGCCGTAGCCGCGGTAGGCCAGCGGCCGGATGTAGCAGGCGTCCAGGTCGTTCTCCGTGATGAGCGTCTCGATGGCGTCAACCAGTTCGTCCTTCTCGTAGTCGATGACCATGTCGCAGATCTCGGCGGAGTCGAGGAACCGTTCCAGGTGCTCGTCCAGCCGGAACACGGCGGGACCGTCGTCGGTGTCGTAGGCCCGGATGCCTTCGAACACCCCGGAGCCGTAGTGCAGTGCATGTGTTAAGACGTGGACCTGGGCGTCGTCCCAGTCCACCAAGTCACCGTCCATCCAGATCGAGTCGACCGGTTCCATGGCGAAGGTATTGCCACGCCCGGCATTTATGGGTTACCGGCAACCGTTCTCACTCCGGCTCCTGGAGCTCGCCGCGGAGCAGGCCGTACCGTTCGACGTCCCGGTACTCGCCCTGCTTGTACAGCTCGTTGCGGAACGTGCCTTCGTGCTGGAAGCCGAGGCGTTCCAGCATCTTCTGCGACGGGTCGTTGTGCTCGAAGGCCCTGCCGACGATCTTGTGCATGTTCATTTCGTCGAAGCAGTACCTGATCACGCGGTGCACCGCCTCCGGGCCGTAGCCCTTGCCCTGCTCGTCGTCCCGCAGGTAGGCGAAGATCTCCTCGGTCCGCGAGACCTCGTTGTCCTGGTGCACGCCCACGTAGCCGATGAACGTGTCGTCCCGCCAGAGCCCGAACAGCAGGTCGTCGGTCTCCTCGATCCACTCCTCGACGTCGTCGACAGAAGAAGGCTTCCGCAGCCCGCCGTACTGCTGCATGCCGTCGCTGTGGTTGATCGCCGCGACCTCGGACGCCTGCTCCGTCTCCAGCGGATCGATCTCCAGCCGCTCGGTTGTCAGGAACGCCATGGTCTCACTCCAGAATGATCGCCGGCTTGCCGGGTCTGGCGCGCTCGGCCTTGTCGTGGCTGGAGACGTCCTCCGGCTCGATCTCGATGTCGGCGTCGAACCGGTCGGCGAGGAAGCCCTGCGCCTCCTCGAACACCTCGCTCTCTGCCTGCGTCGCCAGCACCTGGCCGGGCAGTTCGCCAGGGTTCTGCTTGTAGTCCTTCACCAGGCCGGACAGCTGGTCCGCGTACTCCCGGAGCTCGCTGTCGCCTGTCAGCTCGTCCATCAGCGCGCCGATGTCGATGTCACCGTGCTCGTCGAAGTATGTCTTGATCCGCCGCACGGCTTCGCGCTTCCAGTCCGCTGCCAGCGCGACGTGCACGGTGTCGTAGTCGCCGACCATGTCCTCGATCTCCTGGATGTCGTCGATCGTCGCCTTGAGCAGTTCCTCGCCGGCCTCGACCTCGTCGTCGATCGCGTCGGGGTCAACCTCGGGCCAGTCCGCCTCGGTGACCAGGCCGCGGTGCCCGGTCTCGTCCCAGAGCTGCTCGCAGAGGTGCGGGATGAACGGCGCCATCATCCGGATCTGGGCGTCCAGCACCTCCTCGATGACGTCCTGGTTCAGGGTGTCGGCGCGCTGCCGGTACCAGTTGATCAGGTTGTTCAGCTCGAAGAACGCGTTGATGGAGGCCTTCCGCGTCTGGAAGTCCTCGAGCGCGTCCTCGGCGTTTTGGATCATGCGGTTGAGCCGGGAGCGGACGTACCGGTCGATCCTGGTCGGTTCGCGCTGCTCCCCGCTGCCGTACAGCTCCAGTGTCCGTTTGTGGAACCGCTGCAGCTTCTTCCGGTACTCGACGACCTCGTCCTCCCGCCAGTCGAAGTCCTGCCACGGCTCGCACGACGCGAACATGAAGAACCGGACCGTGTCCGCGCCGTAGTCCGCGATCGCGTTCTCCGGCAGGATGACGTGGCCCTTGGACGATGACATCTTCTCGCCTTCCAGCAGGCCCATGCCCCAGGTCGCGATGCCCTGCGGCCAGTGCTTCTCGTCGAAGATCGCGGCGTGGTGGAACATGAAGAACGTGAGGTGGTTCTGGATCAGTTCGTTGGCGGAGGTCCGCCAGTCCAGCGGGTACCAGTACTCGAAGCTTTCCCTGGCCTCCTTCAGCGTCTCCTCGTCGACGCCGGTGCTGTCGACGACGTCCTCGACCGGTCCCTCGCCGCGGAACACGTAGTCGAAGAAGTCCTCGTTCAGCTGCTCCGGGTCGATGTCCTCGATCAGGTGTTTGATCGTGTAGTATGCCATATAGATCGTGGAGTCGGACAGCGGCTCGACCTTGAACCGTTCGTCGAACGGCAGCTCGGTGCCCAGCCCGTAGTTCCGGATGCAGGGCCAGGATTCGAGCCAGTTGATGGTGTGCTCGTAGTCTTCCCGGGTGTTCGCCGGGATGGTGCGGAGCTGGTTCAGCACCTTGTCCGCCTTGTCCTTCCAGCCGCGGTCGCCGTAGGTCAGGAACCAGGTGTCGGCCTCCGCGACGATCACGCGGCCGCCGCACCGGCAGACCACGTCCTCGGAGAAGTCCCACATCTCGCCGAACTTGTTCTGGTTGGCGTAAAGCCGCTTCAGCTCTTCCTTCGCCTCGCTGATCGACTGGCCGGCGAACTCCTGGCAGTTGCTCTTCAGCCGTCCGGTGTGGTGCTCCTTCTTGTAGATCTCCTCGGTCGCCTCCTCCAACGCTTCTTCGTCGTCCTGGGAGGTGACACCGAACTCCTCGCATGCCTCTTTCGCCGGGAACTCGCCGTAGCCCTCGACGTCGATGATCGAGACCGGCTCGATGTCCTGGACCGTCGCGGGGTCGATGCCGTGCTCCTCGAGCAGTGCCTCGTTCTGCTTCAGGTCCTGGAGCGAGATCCAGTCGTACGGCGCGTGCGCCGGCACGGACATGACCACGCCGGTCGCTGACTCGGTGTCGACGAACGTCGCTGGCAGCAGCATGATCTCGTCGCCGGTGACAGGGTTCATGACTTCCTCGCCGATGATCTCGTCGCCGGTGAACTCCCGCTCGATCTCGACGTCGTGCTCCTGGTGCTCGAGCTTCTCAGCTGCCGCGGCGGACACGATCCAGGTCTCGCCGCGCACCGATCGCTCCGCGTCGGTGCTCTTAGAAGCTCCAGCGGAGCTGCGAGCTTCGCCGTCGACTTCCACCTCGACGTAGTCGCCGTCAGGGTCGACGAGCGCGTGGGTGACGCCGTAGACGGTCTCCGGCCGCAGCGTCGCCATGGGGAAGATCTTGTCGTCCTTGCGGAACCTGACGAGGGTGTACTCCTGCATGTCCGCGTCCTCGCCCTCGAGCAGGTCGTGGGTGGTGACGGGGTTGTCGTCGTCGAGGCAGTATTTGGTCGGGTGCTTGCCCTGCTCCAGGTAGCCGGCCTGCTTCAGCTTGCGGTACTGCCACTGGATGAACTTGCTGTACCGTTCGTCGTTGGTGGTGAACTCGCGGCGCCAGTCGACGCCGAAGCCGAGGTCCTGCATGTTCTTCTTGTAGCTGTTCTCGATGAAGTATTCGGCGAAGTCCATGGGCTCCTCCATCGCGTCGAGGTCCTCCTGCGGGACGTTGTAGACATCCTTGAGGACGTGCAGCTGCTCTTCCTCGCCCTTCTTCAGGCGGTTGAGCGCGCCGATGATCGGGGTGCCGGTGACGTGCCAGGCCATCGGGAACAGGACGTTGTAGCCCTGCATCTTCTTGAACCGGGCGAAGACGTCGGGCAGCGTGTAGGTGCCGACATGGCCGAGGTGCATGCCGCCGCTGGGGTAGGGATAGGCGACGGTGATGAAGAACTTGTCGCGTTCGTCGGGATCCGGCTGGAAGACCTCCTGCTCCTCCCAGGCGGCCTGCCATCTGTCTTCGAAGTCGTGCAGCTTGTCCTCGAAGCCCATGACCGTACTGTTCGTCCGGGAACATTTAAGTCACCTTCCCGCCGAGGACTGTTCATTGAGGACGAACTCTCATGGACTGGTGCGGTCGAGCACAACCGTCTTTGATTATCTCGCGGTGGTAAAAATGCTAACGTTTTAAAGGCTGGGGCCGTAAGTAACATGACAGGTAGCTATGACGCGACTCATCACTGTTTCCGGTGGCAAGGGAGGAGTTGGCAAGACAACCGTGACGAGCAACGTGGGTTCCGCGCTTTCTGAGTTCGGCCTGGATACGATGGTCATCGATGCGAACCTGACGAACCCGAACCTGGGGTTCCATCTCGGTATACCGCTCTACCCCACCACGCTGCACGACGTGCTGCGTGATGAGGCGCATATCACCGAAGCGACCTACATCCACAATTCTGGGCTACGTGTCGTCCCTGCTGGTCTCTCGGTCGAGGATCTGCGCAACACGTCGCCGGAGAAGATTGATGAGGTGCTCGAGGATGTCATCGGCGAGCCGGAGTACGTTGTCATTGACTCCGCGGCCGGCCTGGGTAATGAATCTATCAATACTATCGAAGCGAGCGATGAACTTCTCATCGTCACCAACCCGAACCTGCCTGCGGTCACGGACGCGTTGAAGACGGCGAACATCGCCGAGGAAGCTGGGACGCACGTGCTCGGTGTCGTCCTCAATAGGAAGAACGACAACGAGGACGAGCTCAGCGCTGAGGAAGTCGAGGAGATGGTTGGCCACCCGGTCGTGTCCGAGCTACCTGAACACGACGTGTTGCGGGAATCGGTGGCGAAGAAGACGCCTCTTGTCCATTACAAGCCGGACCATCACATGGCTGAACGGTTCAAGGAGCTCGCGGCGGATGTCGCTGGCATCGACTACGAGCCGAAGAAGCGCGGTGTCGTCAGCCGCGTCAAGGAAGCGCTCGGCCTCTAGACCAGGTCGTGAATCCTGTCCAGGTTGACTTCGAAGGCGGCGACCGGCATCTCCAGCGCGACGTTGTTCAGCACCGCGGGGTTGATCTCGCCGATCGTGCCGACGCTGATACCGTCGATCAGAATCTCTGCGGTCCTGCCCTCGATGAACGTGGAGTGGTACTCCTTCTCGAACTCAGGCTCGACGCCGAGTGACTCGAACAGGCCCTCCGCCACCTTCTTGATTGTCGTGTAGTCGACGTCCTGGCCGGCGCGGACCGCTGCAAGGTGCCGGTCGGTGTGCGTCCTGTTCGGCTGGTCCTCGTCCTTCGTGATGACGTCCGCGGCTTCGAACACCTTCTGCGGGTACTCGTTGTGCGTGTTGTCCGCCAGCGTGTGCAGCATCTGCGGGAGCAGCATGTCCCGGCCGACCGTGTACTTGTCGGAGACCGGGTTCGCCAGCCGGATGAAGTCGTCGGAGTCCCGGTTCGCGTCGTGGTTCAGCGTCTCCTCGTCGGTCAGTGTCGGGTTCATGATCTCCTGGTATCCGAACCCTGTCATCAGGTCGCGGACGCTGTGCATGAAGTCCTCGACCGGGTCCGGCTCGCCGACGGTGGAGATGTTCGGCAGCTCGGGCTCGATGTTGTTGTAGCCGTAGCCGATGGCGACGTCCTCTGCGATGTCGACCTCGTGCAGGATGTCCGCACGATACGGCGGCACGACGACCTCGAGCGTGTCGCCCAGCTCGACGACGCCGTAGCCCATCTTCTCCAGGTAGTCCCTGGCGCTGTCACGGTCCAGCTCGATGCCGGTGACCGCCTCGATCGCGTCCAGGTCGACCTGCATCTCGTCGGTGGAGAAGTCCGGTGTCGTGTACCGGTCGCCCGACTCGTGCATCTCGACACCGTAGATCTCGCCGCCACGCTCCGCGAGCGCGGTGACGATGACGTTGAGCGCGTAGTGCAACGACGTGGGGTCGGTCCCGGTCACGTCGATGAACAGGTCGCTTGACGCGGTCGTGACCTCGGTCCGACGCGCGTTGATGATTGGTGGGAAGCTGAGGACGTCGTCGTTGTCGTCGACGATCAGTGGCCACTTGTCGTGGCTCTCAACCAGTTCGCGGTATTTCTTACCTTTCTCGTGGTCCTCGACGATCTCCTGCAGTGTCATCTTTTCATCCTGCTCCAGCGGGATGAAGCTGTACTCGTCGGGTGCGACGGCCTTGTACGTCAGTGGGAAGTCGACCTCGGTCATGTCGTGGATGCCGATGGAGACACGCTCCCTGTCACGGCCGAACGTGCCGTGCAGCTTCTCCTGCAGCTGGATGAGGGATTTGACCGCTGCGGTCCCGAGATCGACGTTCCTGACGACCGCGGTGACGACATGGGGCCGGACCGGGACATCGTCCACGGTGAACTGGTACGGACCCTCATGAATCTCGTACTTCTGCAGGCCTGACTGCGTATCGCGGTACGTGCGGACGCTGCGCGCTATGCCTTCGACGCTGAGCAGGTCGATGCGGTCGGATGTGACCTCGACCTCGACCCTGTCGTCGACGATCTCCTCGACCTCGACCTTGACCCGTGTGAGGACTTCCTCGAGTTCGCTGTCGCTCATCTCTTCGTCGATGAGGTCAAACAGGTCGTGCTTGTTGAACTCTATCGTCGGCATGTCACATCACGTCCACGATCGGGCTCTTCCGCAGCTCCTGGATGTCCTGTGGGAAGAGCAGCTCCCTGATATCGTCTTTGCCGAGTTTGAACATGGCGATACGGTCGATGCCCATGCCCCACGCGATGACAGGATCATCCACGTCGAGCGGGTGCCGGACCTCGGGCCTGAACAGGCCTGCGCCGCCCAGCTCCACCCAGCCGAGCTCGGGGTGGTAGGCGTCGAGCTCGACTGAGGGCTCGGTGAACGGGAAGTAGCCCGGCCTGAACCGTATCTTCTCCGCGCCGGCGATCTCCTCGCCGAACAGTTTCAGGTAGCCGAGCAGGTCCTTGAGCGAGAGGTCTTCGGCCTTGACGATGCCCTCGGCCTGGTTGAACTCGATGAAGTGGGTGGCGTCGATCTCGTCGTACCGGAAGACCCGGTCGATGGCGAACACCTTGGCCGGGGACTCAACGCCCTCTGCCAGGTGCCGGATCGTGGTCGCGGTGGTCTGGCTCCGCAGCATCAGCTTTGATGCCTGCTCCTTGCTCCATTCGTACTCCCACCCCTTGGATTCGATGTTCCAGCCGCCTTCGTGCATCTTCTTGACGCGCTCGACGATATCGTCGTGCATCAGGTCGCCCTGTGCCGGGTCCTCGAGCTCGAACTTGTCGTGGACCTCCCGTGCCGGGTGGTCCTGGGCCTGGAACAGGACGTCGAAGTTCCAGAACTCCATCTCGACGAGGTCGGTCTTGGCCTCGCGGAAGCCCATGGCGATGAACTCGTCCCTGACGTTGTCCAAGTAGCTGCGGTACGGCTGCTTCTTGCCGGGCCGCTCACGCTCGACGTCGGCCTCGACGTTGTACTCGCGGATGCCGCGCTTCTTCCAGTCGCCGCTCCGGATGATCTCTGGGGTGAGCTTGCCGACCTTCTGCTGTTCGAGTTCTTCCTCGCGTTCCTCCTGTTCCTTCAGTTCGTGGTATTCTTTCCCGCCCTTGTCGGTGACGGTGAGGATGCGCCAGTTCTGTTCCTTCCGTTCGATGAGTCCGCGTTCCTGCAGGCGTTCCAGCAGCTCGTCCTCCACGTCGTCGCCGTGGAACCTGTCGGCGTCGGCGACGGCTTCGAGTACGTCCTCCTCTCTGAAGCCCTCGTCGAGCTTGTCGCGACCGTCGTCTGTGATCTGCAGCTTCTTGTAGCCGCCTTCTTCGATGATTTCCGCCCAGCCATGCTGCTTGCATTCGCCGAGCGCGATGTTGAACGGCCCGATCAGGTCCTGGAGCTGGTCCATGCGTTCGGGTCCGTCCTCGATCTCGCTGAGCAGCCGCTTTTCAGGCAGGCCGTTGATGTAGGCGTCCTCGCCGTCGCCGGTGATGACGTAGTGGACTTCGCTCTCCTCACCGATGTCGACGAGCATCGCGTCCTCGAGCCATTTCGCCGGCCGGATGACGGCTGCGTGCCCCATGTCTTCCTCGAGTTCGTCGACGCGGGCCTCGCCGTCCTCCTGCATCAACCGCTTCAGAAGCCGGGCTGCCCTGGGGTGGAGTTCCATGTGCACACCTTTGTGAGCAGCGTGTTTTTTTGTATCTTACACCGCCCCGCGGAAACAGGTTTAAAGCCCGGCGGGCATGGTGGGGCATGTCGCTCGCGTCGGTGGTGGAGTGGACGCGGCAGACGTTCATGCCGCTGGGCCCGCTGGGCCTGTTCGTGCTGGCGTTCATCGAGTCGTCGTTTTTCCCGGTGCCGCCTGACGTGCTGCTGATCCCGCTGGTGCTGGCGTCGCCGCATCAGGCGCTGCTGCTGGCAGCGATCGCGACGGCGGGGTCGGTCACGGGCGCGATGTTCGGCTACGAGCTGGGGCGGCGCGGCGGCCGGCCGGTGTTGGAGCGCATGGTGTCGCAGCGGAACATTGATAGGGTGGAGGGCTACTACGACAGGTACGGGGCGCTGGCCGTCGGGTTTGCAGGGTTCTCGCCGGTGCCGTACAAGGTGTTCGCGGTGTCGTCGGGCACGTTCGAGATGGATCTGCCGACGTTCGTGACGGTTTCGACGCTGTCACGCGGTGCACGGTTCTTCGCTGAGGCGATCCTGTTCATGCTGTACGGCGAGGAGATCATGTCGTTCTTCGAGACGTACTTCGGCCCGCTGACGCTGGTCGCGGCCGGTCTCGCTGTCGCGGGCTACGTGGTCTGGAAGCAGTGGCTCTAGGCCAGGTATTCGTCCAGCCGGTCCTTCGCCTGCTCCCGCTTCGCCTGGTGCTCTTCGAGGAACGTGGCGAGTTCGTCCTTGGCGATCTGCTTGAGCTCGCCTGACAGCATCTCGCCGCTGTCATACTTCCTGTATATCTCCTCAAGCCGCTCGTCGTCCTCGATGAGGTGGAAGGCGAGCAGCTCGAAGACCATGTCCTCCTCGACGTCGGCACCTTTCTCCCGGTGCTCGTCCAGGCTCTGCTGGCCGCCGGTCTTCGCCCGGTCGATCTTCTCCTTGGCGTCGTCGACGGAGTCGGTCAGCGCGATGTAGGACTTGGGGTCGCTGGACGACATCTTCCCGCCCTGCAGCCCGCGCATGAACTTGTGGTAGGTGGCGGCGGGCTTGATGAAGTCCTGGGACGGGTATCTGGAGGCGATGTCCCGTGTCAGCCGGATGTGCGGGTCCTGGTCGGTGCCGATCGGAACGACGGTCGGTTTGGGACCGCCGTTCTCCTCGAACTGGGGCTGGAGGATGTCGGCGACCTGTGTCAGGGCGGAGGTGGTCTTGCCGGGTGAGACGTCGCCGTAGATGGCCTCGACCTCGCTCTGGGTGACGTGCCGTGAGAACTGTTTGGACATGGAGTGGTAGTGCGGTGTGCCTTCGGACTGGAAGTAGAAGTACAGGTTGTCGGGTTCCAGGCCGAGGGCGATGTAGTTAATGAGGTACTGGTCCAGTGCGATCTCCCGCGCCTCCTGGAGGTCGATGCCGCGTGTGGCGTAGGCCTCGAGGTCGGCGACGGCGACGTACAGGTCTGCGCCCTGTTCCTGGTAGTATGTCATCTGGTCGGCGACCATTTTGTGGCCGAAGTGGAAGGTGCCGGACGGCATCAATCCTGTCATCATGGCGAAGTCGTCGCCGTCCGCGATCGCGTCGGCGACCGTGCCGAAGTCGCGCTGGCCGTAGACGATGTCACGCCGCATGTAGTGGTTGAGGTTGGGCAATTTGTCCTTGTGCTCGGCGAACGGGTCGATGCCGAACTTCTCCATCTTGTCGTCGTAGTCGCCGGCCTGGACGTCGCCCCACGGGTCAATCCCTGCCTCGGTATCAGCCATGGTGACCACCTTGTTCCCGGACAGTTTTATATTCTGAGAGCGTGCCGGCCCGCTCCGCCGTATAGCCGAGCCTATCCTCGTATCCGTCGGTCGCGGTGAGGACGGGGTAGAACGGTTCCTCTGCGATGATTTCCTCGCCCCCGGCCGTTGCGAAGACCTCTCCCTCGGCCACCGGTTCGAAGTCCTGGCGGAGGAACTGCATGTCTTCCCGTCGCTCGATCTCGCCTGTGATTCGGTAGACCTCGGGGTCGGATGCCGGTACAGCTCCTCCATCACTGCAGGCGTCAAGCACGTTCTGCAGGATCGCTACCCCGTTCTCGACGGCTTTGTCCGTCCCGCGGCGGCCGCATTCGACCGATATGCCCGGCACGTGCTGGATCAGGCCGCCTGACTCGTAGCCGATGTCGATGACCCGTTCCAGCCCGGTGGCCCTGCAGAACGTGGGTGTCTGCGGGCCATCCCCTGCGATGACGCAGAAGGGCTGGTCGGTCGACGGCGTGGTGTGCAGATCGATGACAGGGGCCCTGACGGCCTTGAGGATGGCGGCGGCCAGCCGCCGTTCGTGGGCGTCCCCGCTACGGTCGCCGGGGAACGCCCGGTTCAGATCGGTATCGATGTATCGCACGCCTTCCTCGACGGCTTCCTGGTTCGCCTCGATGTACTGGACGGTCGGATCCCTGTCGTGGTCGTTGAGAACGCTACGTGCTGCTTCCCTCCCTCCGGTCTCGTCGCCGTGCAGGCAACTGACGACACAGAGATCGGGCGCCCCGTCCCCGATGATCTCGCTGTGCATCACAGTCCCTCCAGGCTCTGCCTGAACTCCTGTTTGAACGCTGCCTCGTCGATCCTGGTCACGACGGAGGTCGTTGGCTCAGCCGTGACGTAGTCACGTTCTTCCTGGACCAGCATGCCCCGGGTGTGCTCTCCCCCGGTCTCGACGACGATGTCATGTTCGTCGGTCTCAATGTGTTCGGGGTAGGCGGCAGCGAAGGCGGCGATCGCGTCGTAGACCAGCGCCCCCTCGACATCGAGATGTTCCCTGAGACGACGGATGAACGGATCGAGGAGGCTGACGAGCTCGTTTCTGATACTGCAGTCTTCAGGGATCGTTGCCGGCTTGAGGATGATGTCGTTGCATGGTCCAAGCGGGACCAGTGTCGTGTCGAGTTCCGACCCGATCACTGTGGCGGCTGCCTCCGGATCGACGTACATGTTGAACTCGGCGACCCGGTTCTGGTTGCCCGGACTTTCGAGGGCGCCCCCCATGGAGACGATCCGATCTGCGTTCCGCATCTGGTCTGGATACGTTCCGAGGGCGCGTGCGATGTTGGTGAGGGGGCCGAGCGTGATGATGGTCGCTCCCCTATCTGCGGCGTCTGCCAGCTGGTCGATGGCATCCGCTCCGGCCGGCAACGGGTCGATCCGGCTGTCCATCCCGTCGAGACCGTCCTCACCGTGGACGGTCGCTGTCGTGAGTTCTCGTTCCATCGGCCGGTCGCTGCCCTGGTGGAGGGGGACGCCGCTGCGTCCCGCCATACGCAGCACACGGCCTGCATTCCGTGTCGTCGCCTCTACGCGGGCGTTGCCGGCAACGGTCGTCACTGATTCGACGTCGATCCTGTTGCTTCCGAGGGCGAGCAGGAGTGCGAGTGCGTCGTCATGGCCGGGGTCGGTGTCGATCACAGCGTGCATCCGATCACCCCCGTGAGGGTCTCCGCGGCCGCATCCGCCTCGATATGGTGGGCGTCCATCCCCATCGAAGCGGCGACCGCGGTGTTCTCTTCCTCGTCGTCGACGTAGACTGCCGCTTCGGGGCTGTACGGCGCCTGCCTGATGAAGAACGTGAACGCCTCCTCCTGGGGTTTCGGGACGGGAAGGGAGGAGGCACCGATGATTGATGCTGCCTCCCGCCCCTGTCTGTCCAGGTACAGCTCCACGAGGCGCTCGCTGTTGTTGGTGAGCACGTCAACCCTGTATCCCTCGTCCTGGAACGCATCGATGATGCGGGAGCGGTCGGTCTGTGCCGCGACCTCGCAGACTGCAGGGTAGACGGTCTCTGCGAACCTGTGCCGCGGGATGTCTTTCGCTTCGAGGAACATCTGCGTGGTGGTGTACCGCCGGTTCCTGACGGCACGGCGCGCTTCCCTGAAGATCCTCTCCGGATTTTCTCGCCCCATGTCCCGAAGGAGGTCGAGGACCGCCTCTTGGAAGGCCTCATAGGCTGAATCCCTGTCACGGTACAGTGTGCCATCGAAGTCCAGGACCACGGCCTCTGTCACTGTTTCTCCCTCTGTGAGACGGCACTTGCCTGTTTTGCGTTCTCGTACGGCCTGCCGGATTCGAGGACCTCGATGGCGCGTTCCGTCCCTTCGTCGAGCGGGGTGCCGTCATCCAGGTAGTACAGCAGTGCGGCGTTGGCGGCGATCAGGTCACGGGCACCGTTTTCGACCTCGCCGCGGAGGATGGCCTCACCGAGCTCGGGCTTGGTCATCTCGTACGCGCCGGGATCGATTTCCTCGTAGTCGACGGGTTCCAGGCCAAAGTCGCCGGCCTCAAGATCGTAGGTCGTGATCTCGCCGTCCTGAAGTTCTGCTACGGTGGATCCACCCTCCATGACGGAGGCCTCATCTATCCCACTGTCCGCTCCAGGCTCGACGAAGCCGCGGACCGCGATGAGGTGGTCCGTCGCGGTAATCCCGCGTTCGTTGAGTTCCCGGTATGCCTCGGCGACGGTCTGTGGGTCCATCAGGTGGTTGACACCGACCACCCGCCTGCTGTGCGTGGCCGGATGCAGGGGGTTGGTGATGGGGCCGATGATGTCGTTCATGTGCGGCAGGTCGGCGTGTTCGTGGGTCTGCCGGTGGATGTCCTTGTAGTCGGTGTTGAGGGCCTCTGAGTAGCCGAAACCTGTCTGCTCAACACCCGCCTCCGTCAGCTCCTGATCGGTCATCAGGTCGAACCCGAGGTGTTCGAGGAAGTCGCTGCTGCCGGTGCTGTCTGTGTTGCCGGGCGAGCCGTGCTTGCACATCTTGATGCCGTCGGCCGCGACGGTGAGGGCGGCCAGTGTGGAGACGTTCGGCGTCCGGTACATGTCGCCGCCCATCCCACAGTTGTCCATGGCGTTCCCGGCGTCCGGCGCTATCGTGCTGTCCTCGCCGATGTCGTACTCGAAGATTGCTGCTGTCACACCTGCGATCTGCTCGGCCGCCCCATCATGGCTGTAGAGTTCCTGGTCATGCAGGACGGAAAGCGCAGTCAGGCTCTGGTACCGGGCCTCTTCCCGGTTCTGGTCGAAGACATCCTCGAGCTCGTTGTTCCCCAGTCCGTAGAGGGTCTGGCAGCCGAGGAGATAGGCGTCCTCGAACCCGAACGGTTCGTCGATGTAGCCGTGTTCCTTGAGAAGTGTTTTGGTCTCGTACTGGTCAGCCTTGCGGCTGAGTTCTTCCGGAGCGTACTGCCGCTCCTGTCCAAAAACATCCACCCTTGTCAGGGTCTGGCGTAGTTGTCATCTGAAACACCGGGAAGAACAATGTTCGGCCCGATTTAAATACTTTCCGGAGCAATGAGGCTTTTAAAGCGGCATAGAAACGTCTATCGGAGCCTTTGATTCATGTGGGGTGTATAGCTGCCGGAGAAAGAACTTCGCTGCCATGCCTTCCTCATTATGGCTGCGATACGGAACAATGCGGTGCGGGCTGTGGTATCGATCCCGCGGAGAAGAGCGACTAGGTCGATCAGGTCATGCCCGTACGGGCCAAACACGTCCACCCTGTCGCTGCATGGGAACGAGTCCGCGGCGCAGGGTTAAAAATATTGCCCTACAGCTCCGAGGTCCTGCCGAGCTTCTCTGCCTTGAAGCCGAGGATGTTCTCGTAGCCCTTGTTGGACATGAGGACGGGGTAGAAGGTCTCTTCGGCGGTGATCTCGTCGCCTTCGATGGTGGCGAACGATTCGCCCGGGCTGACTTTTTCGAAGTTGGTGCCGACGAACTCCATGCCGTCCAGCCGGTCGACCTGGTCGAAGACATTGAACACGACCGGGTCGCTCCGCTCTGCGTCGCCTTCCAGCGCTCCAAGGTTCCGGAGGAACGTTGTGATGACGTCGTAGGCATTCTCTGCGGCCTGTTTGGTTCCCTTCCTACCGCACTCGACGCAGGTGCCGTTGTAGTAGGCGTCCAGTGCGCCGTCGAGCAGGCTGTTGTCGACCGTGTACTCCAGCCCTGTCGCCCTGACAACGTCGGCGACCGGCCCTGTCGGGTTGGAGAAGATGGCGAACGGCACGTCGCTCGAGACGGTGGAGTGCAGGTCGAGCACAGTCGTACCGACGACCTCCTTCAGCAGCTCGGCGGCGAGCTGTTCCTCGTGGTCGCTGCTGTTGGGATCGCCGGGCGCGACACGGTTGAGGTCGCTGTCCACGTACCGCTGCCCTTTCTCGTATGCTTCCTCGTTCGCGTAGACGAACTTGACGCCTTTCTGGAAGTCCCTGTCCTCCTCTAGCAGCCTGTCAACCGCTTCCTTGCCGCAGACCTCGTCGCCGTGGACGAGGGTGATGATGGCGATCTCAGGCTGGCCTGGTCCGCGTGTCTCGACGCGCATGGTGTACCCGGCATGCCGGAGCACATTTTAAAAATCTCTGCCCCGGTGTGGTGCACATGTCTGACGAGTACTCGGAGCAGCTGATCTCGCACGTCGTCCAAAACGGGTTCATCTGGGGGCCGGAGCCGGAGATCTACAACGGCCTCTCGGGGTTCTACACGTACGGACCCATGGGCAAGCTGCTGAAGAACAAGGTCGAGGACGTGATGCGGGACGTGTTCCGGGGCGACCACTTCTACGAGGTCGAGGCGCCGATAATCATGCCGGAGAAGGTCTGGGACGCGTCAGGCCACCTGGAGACGTTCGTCGACCCGATGGTGCTGTGCTCGCAGTGCTCCGGGAGCTTCCGCGCGGACAAGCTGATCGAGGAGGAGACGGAGATTGAGACCGCTGACGGCTTCAGCGATGAGAAGCTGCTCAGCGTGATCGACGAGGAGGATATCCACTGTCCGTCGTGCGGCGGCGTGTTCAAGGACGAGGTCCATGACTACAACCTGATGATGCAGACCGAGGTCGCGGGCCAGGAGTCGTACAACCGGCCGGAGACTGCGACGACGACGTATCTACCGTTCCGCCGGTACTGGCGGTTCTTCCGGAAGCAGATGCCGATCAAGGTGTTCCAGATTGGGAAGGCGTTCCGCAATGAGGTCTCGCCCAGGCAGCACGTGCTGCGCGGCCGGGAGTTCACCCAGGCGGAGGGCCAGATCTTCGTGACGCCGGAGATGAAGGATGACTGGGACGAGTACGATGATATCAAGGACAACGAGCTGCCGCTGTGGACGGCGGCGATGCAGCAGGACGATGACGACTGGGACGAGTTGACGATCGAGGAAGCCAGGCAAGATGGCATCCTGACGTCTGACGCCTATGCGTGGTGCGTCGACGTTGCGTACGATCTTTTCACGTCGGTCGGCATCCCTGAGGACAGGATTCGGCTGCGGGAGCACACTGAGGATGAGAAGGCGCACTATGCGAAGGATGCGTGGGACGTGGAGATCCGGCTGGACAGTTTCGGCTGGACGGAGGTCTGCGGTGTCCACGACCGGACGGACTACGACCTGAAGCAGCACCAGGAGCACTCCAGTGAGAGCATGACGGTGCGGAACAGTGACGGCGAGGAGGTGATCCCGCACATCCTGGAGATCGCGTTCGGGACGGACAGACCGGTCTTCGCGCTTCTTGATATCTTCTTCGACGCGGATGATGAGGAGCTGCACATCCCGAAGCACGTCGCCCCGCTGGACGCTGCGGTGTTCCCGCTGGTCAGCAAGGAGGGGCTGCCCGGGATCGCGGAGGAGATCTACCGCCAGCTCCATGAGCAGAAGTTCGACGTGGAGTACGACGATTCGGGCAGCATCGGGAAGCGGTACGCCCGGAACGATGCCAAGGGCACGGCGATCTGTATCACGGTGGACTTCGACACGAAGGACGACGACACGGTGACGATGCGGGACCGGAACAGTGAGGAGCAGGTCCGGGCGGAGATCGAGGACCTCGGCGACAAACTGGAGCGGTGGCTGTACACGGACATGGAGTTCGAGGACCTTGGCGAACCGGTCTAGGACCCGCGTGTTTTAAAGCGTCGTTCCCGCAGGTTATATCGGTATGGCTGAATGCTCGAAGTGTGGCAAGAACATCTCGATGCCGTTCACGTGCAAGTTCTGCGGTGACAGTTTCTGTTCAACACACCGGCTCCCTGAGAACCACGACTGCGATGGTCTCGATGACTACAAGCGGCGGGAGAAGGAGGAGAGCTCCGAGGTTACGTACGACATCCAGCGGAAGGAGGAGGAGCACCGGGAACAGGAAGAGCGACAGAGGAACGTCTTTGACCGTGGGAAGGCGAAGCTCCGGTCGTGGAAGCGGAAGGCAAAACGCTGGTTGAACGGCGGACGGTCGCAGCGGTCGTTTATGCCTGGGCAACAGGTGCGGCGCTCGCCGATGGCGGGGGCGATGCGGCAGGCGTTCCCGGAGGTCGCGACGTTCACGCTGCTGGGTATGATCTTTGTGACGTTCTTGGCCCAGCAGATGATCGGTGTGCGGACGTCGATCGTACAGTACGGGCTTGTGCCGTCGATGCTGGCGGCGGAACCGTGGCGGATCGTGACATCGATGTTCATGCATGCCAACTCACTGCATCTGCTTGTCAACGCTATGGTGCTGTTCTTCTTCGGCGCTGAGCTGGAGAAACGTGTCGGGACGAAACGGTTCCTGAAGATATATTTCGCGGCAGGGCTTGTTGCGGCTCTTGGGTTCGCAGGGTTCATGCAGCTGTTTGGTAACACTGCTATCCCAGCTGTCGGAGCTTCTGGAGCACTATACGGCGTTTTTGCAGCACTTGCTATATTAGCTCCGGAGATACGAGTTCTGGCATTCTTTATCTTCCCGATGGGTATCCGGACGGCGCTCATCGTGTTCGCGCTGCTGGATGTGTTTCTCCTGTCGACGAGCGTCCCGATTGCGTCCGCCGCCCACCTTTCTGGTCTTGTCGTGGGGCTGTACTACGGCCACAAGCTGAAGGGACGGATCAAGAAGCAGTTCAACTTCATGGGGCTCTAGTTGACCCGCGTCTCCCGCCACACGGTGCTGCCGGACCGGGCGCGCAGGCTGATGTAAGAGGTGATTTTCGTCGATGTGTAGAATGTGGAAGTGTCGTTCCGGTAGGCGAGACGGACCTGGAAGACCTCGCTGTCTGGTGCAAAGCTGAGCGTGGTGATATTACCGGCCGGGACATCGCCAAGATCTCTTGTCGTGTTGTCGAGCGTTATGCTGACGTCTTGCATCGTTCCATCCATGAAGTTGCCGAACGTCACGTTGTAGCCGTTGGGGATCGGTAGTCCAATGAGGAAGTTGGTCTTAAGGGTGACGCCGTGCTGGAGCGCGATGTATTTCTGGAAGTCGATATAGCGCCTGATATCTCGTTCGACTCCTTCTGACGTGTCCGCCGTGTGTGCTATCCGGGAGACGGCCCGTGGGAACTCGTTGACGCTGTCATCGAAGATCGCTTTGGTGATGCTGTCTGTGGTGAACGAGGTGGAGACGCCGGTACTGATGCTGACGATGCCCATGATCAGGCCTGCGATGACGATGGTGCCGATGATGAAGAACTGGCCGTCCCTCACTCCCATAGGAACACCCTGATCTCCGTCGGACTGAACGTGGTGTTTATACCAGAGATGTGGTGGCTGACGCTGGTGATCTCTCCTGACTGCGGCAGCGATCGGCTTCGCTTGGTGAAGTACTGGTCCAGGGTGTAGTCGAGCACGGTGTTCTGCGCTGTGAAGTTGATTGTGTTCTGGCCCTGTGTCGTTTCGTCCTCGATGTTGATCGCTCGGTGGCCGGCGGTACTTATCGAGGCTACCTGTTGTTCGTTGACGCTGACAGTCAATCTATCAATCTGATCTATCCAGAGGTGGAGGACCGTCCGTTCTTCCTGTTCTTCCTCATGCTGGAATGTGAACGATCCGCTCCCGCCGCTGAATGTGCCCCGCGACGTGTTGATGTAGAGCAGGCTGACAGCGCTGTTGAGCGGCAGTGCGTAGTCGTCGAGCATCTCGTGCAGCTTCGTCACGTTGTGTGTGACCATCGGTTCCCGCAGCTCGCCGGCCCGATCCAGTGACTGGAGGATGTCCTGCATCTGGGTGGAGCTGTAGGCTTCTGTCCCGCCGGTGCCAGCGAACGTGGGCAGCACGTTGACAAGGAAGAGGAGGAAGAGGCTGGACGCAATCACGGCCTCGAGTGTCGAGACGAATCCCTTGTTCATAGCCACACCGCCAGTCTAAGTTCTGTCTGTGTCGTGTTTGCGTACCGTCCCAGCAGGGTCGTAGGCTGCTGCTGGACGGCGACCTGCTGGCTGCCGGGGAACTCCTCCCCAAGGCTGACGTAGGTGCCGACGCTGAGGTTGAACCCCAGCCCGCTCAGACCTAGCGTGGTCCGCAGCACCTCTTGCCCCAGCTGGCTGAACCCCCTGATCTGCTGGAGGGAGAGCCCGGTCTGCCGCTCGACGGGGTAGACGGTGACCGTCGGCGGGTCGAAGAACAGGTCGGTCTGTGTCGTGATGTCGCCTTCCTCGCCGGTATGTGGCAGGAGCAGCAGCCGTTCATCGGGTTCGTCGAGCGTGACGTCGGCGGTGAGGTCGCCGGAGTTGTTTGCCACGGTGAGCTGCATGTCTTCGTTCATCAACGCCAGGCTGTCCGCTGTTCCGCCACTCCCCAGGTGGAAGTCGGCGATGTCGGCCTCGCCGCTGTAGATGGTGCCGCTCTGCCCTGTCGAGTTGGTCTGGCTGTCCCCGCTGTAGTTGGCGACGTAGACCTCGTCGAAACTGTCTATAAGGTCGAACGTGTAGGTGGCGTCACCGCTGTGGTCCTCCTGTGCCAGCCTGACTCGGTTGTCCTGGCCGAAAAGCCGCAGCTCGTTCCTGTCGCTGCCGTTGTACAGGACATGGACGCGGAGCGAACCTTTTGTGTAGTTGATCGTCGGTGTGCCGGTGTTGAAAGTTGCACCGGTCAGCAGTGTCTGGCCCTGGAACGTCAGGTCCGCGATCCCGGCCGTGGCGACGGTTACGTTGACGTCCTCGTTCCAGATCTCGCTGCCGGACTTGAAGACGTGTTTCGTGTAGTTCAGTTTCGTGAGGTCGGTGTTCCGCGTGTAGGTGGGACGGTACTCCTTACCGGTCCCCGAGAGGTTGGCGTAGAAAACGGTGGCGTTGAGCTGGTAGTCGATCTGGGAGGGGATGTGGCCGCCTTCGTGCATGACGACGGTGGAGTTCGGGTCGACGTCAGCAGGGTAGACGTACCTGATTTCAACGGGGTATCTGCTCTCGACGTAGGACGTGTTGAGCTCGACGGGAAGACTGTAGACGTTCCACTCCGTCTCCTCCCGGAACGTTTGGGAGGCCTCTGCTGTCGCGGCCTGGACGCTCTGGCTGAACGGGCTGGAGGTGACGGCGAGGGTGTTGGAGTAGAACAGGCCGATGGTGACGGTGACGACGAAGATGCTCAGCCCGATGACGAAATCGATGCCGATTGCCTGCCCGCTCCGTCCCTCGTCCCTGTCACGTGTCCGCGGGAGAGCCTTCATATCTCTTTGAAATTGTGGATGTTCCGGTATAAAACCATCCGGAGCCGGATGGTCTGGTATAAAACCATCCGCAGGGCGGAAGGTCAGGTATAAACCCGCTGGAGCAGGAGGGTCACGGCGTGATCCGGTCGACCTTGTAGTAGGTGACGCCCTTCTCCGCGTCGACGACGGCCCACAGCATGGTGGCATGGATGTTCTGGGCCAGGCGGACGGCGCGTGACATCTCTGCGTAGCTGAGCTGGTGGTTCTCTGGCACGGCGTGGACGATCCACTTGGTGTGCTCCTTCTGGCTCTTCGGCCCCTCCTTGTACGGGTTGACGCCGCGCGGATAGACGCGGAAATGGGTGCCGAACTTGAACCCGGACTTGAGGATGTAGCCCCGCTCACGCAGGTCGCTGTAGACTTCGTACTTCTGGGGGAACTCCTTGTCGGCCTCCGAGAAACGCTCGAACAGCTCGTCCTCGCTCAGCTCCCTGCTGTCCTCGGTCACGGTCAGTTCGTCCCGCTCGACGAGGTGCATGGCTTCAGAAAGTGCGAGGTCGAGGTGGTCGTCGAACTTTTTGCCGTAGTACAGGTCGTCGTGGATCCTCTCGTACTCCTCGAAGACCCGGACCTTGTTCTGCAGCAGCTTGCCCTCGACCATGCGTTGAGAACACCGGCCAACGTTTAAAAGGTTCTCCGCGGGTCACCGGTACTTCTGCTTGAGCTGCCGTATCTCCCGCAGCTGGGCGTCCAGGTCGTCGGACGCGAGTTCGTCCTTGACCGAGTCCTGTTCCTTCTCCTTCCACCCGCTCTGGAAGCTGTATGCGTATTGTTCGTCGTCCTGCTCGCCTTCCAGCCGGTCCAGCAGGAGCTCGACCAGCTCGGCGAACTCGTGGTTGACCTGTTCCAGCTCCTCGACGCGCTGGGCGTCGTCTCTGCCGTCCTGGCTGTCGCTGGTCTGCGGGATATCGTCCATCGTCAGATTCGGCTTGGCTCCGGAGGCACATAAATCCTCCGGTGCAGGGGGTCGAACAATTAAAACCGTGCAGCGACAGGATAAGGGGTATGGACCAGGAAATCCGCGCGATGTTCAGGGCGTACGATATACGGGGCAACACGGACGAGGGACTGACACCGGAGGTGATGGAACGGATCGGGAAGGCGTACGGCACGTTCCTCCACCGGGAGGCGGACCACGACGAGGTAAGCGTCGGACGGGATGCGAGGAACACGTCACGCGAGCTGCACCGCGCGTTCATCAACGGGCTGCGGACCACGCCGGTCGGCACGATCCACGACCTGGGCCTGCAGCCGTTCGGTGTCGTGCTGTACCATGCATGGAGTGAAGGCAACGAGGCAGCGTTCATCACCGCGTCCCACCTGTCGAAGGAGTGGAACGGTGTCAAGTTCTACCACCCGGACGGTGTCGGCTACGAGGCCGACGAGAACGAACAGATACGCGATATCTTTGATGCGGAGGACTTCGCAGAGGGCGACGCGGAGCTGGAGGCGGCCAGTCCCCGCGAGGAGTACCTGGACTACCTGGTCGAGACGATCGACGGCGGCGATCTGGACATCGTGCTGGACTGTGGCAACGGTGTCGGCGGTCTGACCGCGCCGCACCTTTTCAAGCGCCTGGGATTCGACGTGGACACGCTGTTCGAAGAGCCGGACGGCGACTTCCCCAACCGCGCCTCGGACATCACGGACGAGTCGATGGCGGCGATGAAGGAGGAGGTCGGCGACCACGACCTCGGGATCGCGTACGACGGCGACTCGGACCGCTGTGGCCTGATAACGCCGTCTGGACGGGTCCTCAGCGCCGACGAGACCGCCTACCTGGTGCTGGATCAGCTGCTGGAGGAGCGCCCCGGTCCGGTGATCGCGAATGTGGAGTGCTCCCGGATGGTGGAGGAGGTCGCGACGGAGCACGGCTGCGAGGTTGAACGCATCAGGGTCGGCCATCCCTACCTGTACAATGCCGTGAGGGAGCTCGACGCGGTTTTCGGCGTGGAGAAGGCAGGACACTTCGCGGTGCCGCACGTCTTCAACCTGGACGACGCGGTGGCGGCGTCCGCTGTATTCGCCTCGCTGCTCGCCGATTCTGAACGCTCCATCCAGGAGCAGGTCGACGACCTGCCGACGTACCATGGCCACCGGGAGGCGTTCGACTGCCTGGACAGCACGAAGTTCGACGTGGTCGCTGCGCTGCAGGAACGATACGCGGAGGAGTATGAGGACACGAACACGATCGACGGCGTCCGCGTGGATCTCGACGACGGTTGGATCCTGGTCAGGGCGTCGAACACGTCGCCGAAGATCCGGCTGACGGTGGAGGCCGAGTCAGAGGATGCGGCGGACGAGCTTAAACAGCGGTTCGCTGACGACCTGGAGCAGGCGATCGAGGAGATGGGCTGATGGACTGGGCTGAACGACTGTTCACCGACCGGTTGGAGGAGGCGAAGAAGGGCGACTTCGGCACGGTCGGGTTTGTCGGCGGTGCGGAGGAGTACCCGAACACGCCGGCGATCTGTGCCCTGGCGTCGCTGCGTACTGGTGCGGACCTCAACGTGATCTTTGCGCCGGAGCGGGCGGCGGACTCCTGTGCCGGCTTCGCTCCGGACCTGATGACGACGCCGCTGGACGGTGAACGGTTGAAACTGGACAATGTCGATGCTATCCTGGACGAGGTTGACCGTCTCTCCGCCTTGGTCGTGGGCAACGGCCTGGGTGACGACGAGGCGACGATCGAGGCGGTGGAAAGGCTGGTCGCGGAGACGGAGGTGCCGCTGGTCCTGGACGGGGATGCGCTGAAGGCGGATGTCCGCGGGATGGACCTGGAGGGGAGGAAGGCGGTTATCACCCCGCACCGCGGCGAGTTCGAGCGCCTGTACGGCGAGCCGGCGGAGGAACTGGCTGCGGTGAAGGAGCAAGTGGAGAAGGCAGCCCGGGTGCTCGGCTGTACGGTGGTGCTGAAGCGGCCGGTGGATGTTGTGTCGGACGGCAGCGATGTCTACGGCGTGTTCGCGGGCAACCCGTACATGACGAAGGGCGGGACGGGCGATGCGCTGGCAGGGATCTGTGGCGCGCTGCTCGGAAGGACGGAGCCGATCACGGCGGGTTACCTGGCGGCGAAGATCAACGGGAAAGCGGGTGACCGGGTCGCTGCTGAGTCGAAGCAGTCGTTCACGATCGAGGAGATGCTGGAGGAGATAGGGCCGGCGATCGAGGAGCTCAGGCAGGAGGACTGAACCGCTGCATCCGTTCGACGAAGTTGAACTGTTCCAGTAGGTCGATGGTGTCGCCGGGGACGAGTTCTCTCCACCCGCTATCACCGTCTGCGGCCAGTGTTCTAACGTTGGTTCCGCTGTATGTTTCTTCACGGAAGGTGGATGGCTCCTCAACGGTGTAGCCCTCGTTACGGAAGCAGTGCTGTGTGTGTTCGCTGCCGGTGACGATGACGTTGAAGCTGACGGTGTCGGCGACGTTCGCCACCCAGTCGCTGTCGTCGTCTTGGTCGGGTAAGGGGAAGGTGCGGAACCCGGGCAGGCAGGCGTTGAACAGCTGGCGGCGTTCGGAGAAGGAGAGCGGGTTGTCGAAAGTGTTCATCTTCTCGGAGCTGCCGATGCCGATGACGGGCCGGTATTTCTTCTTCAGCTGTCTGATGGCCCTGTACTGACCCTTGTGGAGGGGCTGAAACCGGCCGATGAAGAGCGCTATCATGTTAGAACGGTTCGACGAGGTCGCGGAGTGCCTGTTCGACGTCGTCTGCCTTGATGACTCCTGATGCGACCAAGATGCCTTCTGATCCGAGTTCGAGCGCTTTTTCTACGTCCTCGGCGGTCTTGACGCCGGCGCCGGTGAGGACGGGCGCTGCCCTGCCGACGGTGTCGACGACGCCTTCGAGGATCTCGGGTTTTGCCTGGGAGACGGAGACATCGCCGCCGATGAGTTCGGGCGGTTCGTAGGCGATGAAGTCGGGTTTGAAATCTTTGACGCTCTCGGCGAGTGTCTCCTCGTCGACGCAGACGACGCTGGTTATGTCCTGTTTCCTGCACCGTTTGACGACGGCCTCGATCGTGTCCAGGGAGACCTGGTCCTCGGAGTGGTTGATCAGCGTACCGTCGGCGCCGTTGTGGGCGAGTGTTTCGATGATGTCGCTGCCGGTGTTGCTACCGTAACCCTCTGGGTCGGTGTGCTGTGCGATGACAGGTATCTCGACCTTCTCTGCTATCCTTCCGATGTCAGCGTTCTGCGGGGCTATGGCGATGTTTGTATCGGTACTCTTGGCAACTCTCTCGCATTTGTAGGCGATATCAAGCGCGTGCTCGCCGGATGCAGCCTTGTAGGTCTTGAAGTTGACGATGAGGAGTGGTGTCTTCATCGCGTCCGAGTATTCCTCGTCCAGCCTTTAAAGTCCTTCGCGCGGCATCCACGCCAACTGTTTTATAGCTCGTGCTGGCAAAAGGGTACCGTATGGTCACTGACCTCCAGGTGCTGTTCGCGGTCGAGCTGTTGATCCTGTTCTTGATCGTGTACGATGCGACGACGGAGCGGGACTGGCTCCCGGACCGGCAGCTGTTCCTGATCCTGCTGCTGACGGTGCTTGTCCCGGTGCTGGGCGCGGTGATCTACCTGGCGACGGTGTACCGCCACGAGCAGCGGCTGGTGGAGTGCCCGGAGTGCGGTGCCCGTGTGGACGAGGCCGCGACGACCTGTCCGGAGTGCGGGTTCGACCGGGAGGAGACGCACGAGGAGCCGGAGGAGTACGAGTGCGATGTCTGCGGTGAGACGTTCGACACCCGCCGCGGACTGCTCTCCCACCGCAAAAGGCACAGCAGTGAGGAACGCGCGTCGGCCTCGTCAGGGACGTCCGAGGCATCGGCGGAGACGACGAGCGTGAAGACGGAGACGTACGAGTGTGATGTCTGCGGCGACGAGTTCGATTCGGAGCGCGGCCTCCACATCCACCAGAGCGTGAAGCACGACTGAGGTCCTTGCCGTTCTCAACCACCGCGAGATTTTTAACCCAGCGTCGCCCTTTTCTTGTGCGATGGCTGAGCGCACGTTGAAGTTCGGTGACATCACCCGGGAGCCGGACATCAGGATGCTGTACGATATGAAGGAAGTCGTCTGGGATCGTTCCTGGCTCCGTGACGCTGACAACATGCCGCTGTACTACATGTACCGCGATCTGATGCTGGAGAAGCATCGGCAGGCGATTAAGGGGGCGAAGGCGCGGTACGACATCACGGTGATGCCACCGAACACGCTGGGCAAGGAGTACGTGAAGACGAAGGGCCACTACCATCCGGAGGCCGCACCAGGCGTTTCGTACCCGGAGATCTATGAGGTCATCCAGGGGGAGGCCCACTACCTGCTGCAGCGCAAGGAGGAGAACGAGGTCACGGATGTGATCGTTGTGGAGGCGGAGGCGGGTGACAAGGTGATCATCCCGCCGAACTACGGCCACATCACGATCAACCCGAGCGACACGGAGCTCAGGATGGCGAACTGGGTGTCGCGGAAGTTCGAATCGATCTACGAGGACATCACGGAGAAGCGCGGCGGTGTCTATTACGAGACGACGGACGGCGAGTTCGTGGAGAACGACCACTACGACCAGGTGCCGGAACTCAGGCGCCGGAAACCGGTCCAGGTCCCCGACCTCGGCATCACCAACGACAAGCCGATGTACAAGATGATCCAGGACCCGGACAACCTCGCGTTCCTCAACAAGCCCCAGAACTTCGGCTGGGTCTTCGAACAGGTCGTGGG
>JAXINV010000060.1:47557-55172 GCA_034190465.1 Asbonarchaeum danakilense (SeqCode)
TCGCGTTCCTCAACAAGCCCCAGAACTTCGGCTGGGTCTTCGAACAGGTCGTGGGCGGCTAATCATTCAGGTAGTCGAGAACATTTTCTTTGTCGAACACGTTCTCCTGGCCGACCTGTTCCTTGAGCTTCTTGGCGGTCTTCTCGCCGATCAGTTTCTTGAGCTGGGTGTACTCGGCGTCGCGGATGTCCGATGCTGACCTGATGTCCTTGTCGTACAGCTTCCGTGCCCTGACCCGGCCGATCTGGTTGAACTTGACCAGGTTGACCAGTTCCTCGCTGATCCCGTGGTTCAGCCGTGTCCGTAGCTTCTGGACGTCACGCTTCACGTCTTTCCACTCCTTCATCCCGGCGATTTCCTCCAGCGCGTACAGCAGCCAGTCGGCGTTCTCCACCTTGGCACGGATCCCGCCCGGCGTCACGTTGAACCGTTCCATCATCTCGTCCTCCTCCTTCTCCTCGATCCACGCCTGCAGCATCAGCGCGGTCTTGAACGATTCCAGGAAGCCGTCGTACTCGTGGCCGTCCCACGGCTCCGGCGGGTCGGTCAACAGGTACTCGCGGGATGACTCCAGTACGTCCTCCAGGTCCAGCATCTCATCCTGCTTCACGCGGAGCAGCGGCCGCATCTCGACGGTCTCGCACAGCATCTCAAGCATCGCCAGGGGTTTCCGCTCGTCGCCTTCCGCCACGGACCGCTGCACGGCCTCGATCATGTGGTTGGCGGAGTCGGGGTCGATGTACAGCTCCGCGACCCGCTTCCCGATCTTCGTCGGGGTGAGGCGTTCGCCGTCGATCTCGATGAAGCCGTACTCCTCCAGCGTCTCCGCCACGTCCTGCAGCTTGTCTTCGATCTCCGCGATGTCGCCGTACTGGTGGGCGTAGAAGGTCTCGGTGAAGAACGATGTCAGGCCGTCGAAGTCCTTGACGAACCGTGTCGCGACCAGTGACAGCGCGTGCATCCGCAGCACGGGCTCCACCGCCAGCTTGGAGTAGATGTTCTCCGGCTCGCCGAGGATGTACCTGTCACGGATCTCCTGCTTCATCCCGTCGCCCTTCGCCACCGCGATCGCCTGGCCCTCGCTGTGGTGCTCGGGTCTCCCAGCGCGCCCGGCCATCTGCTTGTACTCCAGCACAGGGATGAAGTTGAGGCCGGAGTTGGTGTACCGCTTGACGTCGCGGATGATGATCCGGTACGCGGGGAGCGAGACGCCGGCAGCGAGGGTCGGTGTTGCGGAGATCGACTTGATCAGGTCGTCGCGGAACGCGTCCTCCACCATGTGGCGCTGGTCGGCGAGCAGCCCGGCGTGGTGGAACGCGGTCCCGTTCCGCACGCACTTCGCCAGCCGCTTGCACTGTTCGGTCGGGCTGCCGAGGACGTGCTCGATGTCGTCGGCCAGCTCCTCGAGCTGCTGCTTCTCGTCTCTGGACAGGAACTCCTTTGCGACCTTGCCAGCCTTCTCTGCCTCGGCCTCGGCGGATTTCCGGCTCCGGACGAACATGATCGCCTGTTTTTGGTCCTTCCAGGTATCGTTCAGCAGGTTCAACGTGTCGCGGGACCGGTCCTGGTCGATGTGGACGGTGCTGGTCTCCAGTCGCTCCTCGACGCTCTGCTGCTCCAGCTTCTCCTTGCCGGTGGTGAAGGAAAACTCGTCCTCGTCAGTAGGCACGTCCTGGTCCTGGCCGCTGTCCTGGTCCGGCGGGTCGATATCGTCGGCGTTGTGGTAGAATTCGATGTTCTCCTGCCAGTAGATACCTTCGTGCAGGTCGACGGGCCGGTACTCGGAGTGGACGTGGGTTGCGTCCAGCCAGTCCGCCAGTTCGTCGCTGTTCGAGATCGTGGCGGACAGACCGAGCAGCTGGAACTCCATCAGCTCCCGCAGCCGTGTCAGAGTGACCTCGAGGGTCGGGCCGCGGTTCTCGGAGTTGAGCAGGTGGATTTCGTCCTCGACGACGAGGTCGACGTCCTTGATCCAGGACGGGTTGTGCCGCAGCACGGCGTCCAGCTTCTCTACCGTCATGATGACCAGGTCCTTGGAGGCGATCCTGCTGCCGCCGGAGTCCTTGTCACCGACGCTCATCGCGACCCGGTAGTCGTCGAACAGTTCCTTGAAGTCCCGGTACTTCTCGGAGGCGAGGGCCTTGAGCGGGACGAGGTACAGCGCCTTGCTGCCCTGCTCCAGCGCCCGACCGATCGCCATGGTGGCGATCAGGGTCTTGCCGGATGCTGTGGGGGCGGAGACGATCATGCTCTCGCCGTCCATCAGTCCTTCGCGGATCGCCTGCTGCTGCGGCGGGTTGAGCTGGTCGATGCCCTGTTCGAGGAAGCTGTCGATGAGATAGCCGGGCACGCCGTGTTCGTCGAGGTCGCTGACCTGCATCGCCTCTGTCTTTAAAAAGCAAGCTTTAAAGGCTCACGGCTGGGGTTCCGCGTCGTCCGCCAGCCCGAGCATCGCGGCCAGCCGCGCCCGGATATGCTGGTCGACGTGGACGAGGCGGAGTCCTTCGTCGCCCTCGATGCCGGGGTCGCCGTAGATGATGCTGTCGCCGGGTGAGGCGAGGACGATGAGGGCTGCGGTGATTAGATCTTCTTCGCCGTCGATCTTGAGGGCGGCAGGCAGGTTGTCGAGCGCTTCTCCCAGTCTCCTGAACGCCTCGTGCGTGATACTGCCTGCAGGGTTCGCGGCGTGGAGGTGGAGGTAGGAGGAACGGTCGAATGAGAGTTCGTACTGTTCGGTGCGGTTGGTCCGGTTGTCGTAGACGATGAGGTCGGGTTCGCCGCCTGCCTGGAGTACGGTGTCGGTACAGAAGTCGCCGACGGTGTATAGCTGTTTTTTTACGTATTTAAGTGCTTTTGCGGCGTTTTCCCTGGGTTCGCTGCTGCTGTAGAGGGTCCCGACACCGCTGCGGAGGAAGGGTTTGTCCTGGTCCCTGAGTTCGTAGACGACCATGCATGATACTGCGAGTGCAGCGACAAAAAACCCTGTGCAGCGGCCACTTTCTTAAACGGTCCCGCCCTATTATAGTACTGGTTCAGTCAACGATGCCTGACCAGGAATGGCATTCTCAGGATCTTGAGGCGGTCTACGAAGAGTGGGGGACGTCGGGTGACGGACTCTCCAGCGCTGAAGCAGCCCGAAGACTGGAGGAGCACGGTGAAAATGCTATACAGTCCGGTCATGAGGTCCATCCGATCCAGATATTCATCGATCAGTTCCGGGACTTCCTGATATGGATACTTTTCGCGGCTGCCGGTGTTTCGATGTTTCTTGGGAAGGTCGTCGATGCTGCGCTTATCGGCTTGATCCTGGTGGCGAACGGTGTGTTCGGGTTCCTCCAGGATTACAAGGCTGAGGAGAGCATCGCGGCGCTGAAGAAGATGTCGTCGTCGAGCGCCCGGGTGGAGCGTGGCGGGAAGAAACGCGAAATCGATTCCCGCAATGTCGTGCCCGGTGATATCGTCTATCTGGAGGCAGGGGATTCGGTCCCTGCTGACGCCCGTCTTATCTCCCAGGAGAGCTTGAAGGTGAACGAATCAGCCTTGACAGGCGAGTCGGTCGGTGTGGACAAGGAGGAACAGGTTCTGGACGCGGATACACCGCTTGCTGAGCGCCGGAACATGGTGTACAAGAACACTGTGGTCGAGCGGGGCACGGCAAAGGCTGTGGTGGTGGCGACGGGGATGGAAACGGAGGTTGGGAAGATAGCGACGTCGATCCAGGAGTCAGAGGACCGTGAAACGCCGTTCCAGCGCGAGGTCAACGTGATGGGTAAGAAGATCGGTATCGGCGTCCTGGCGATATCGGCGATCGTGGCGCTGGTGGAGTTCACGGTAGGCAACTCCCAGCCGATTGACATCCTGCTCGCCTCGATCGGGCTCGCTGTCGCTGCTGTTCCTGAAGGGCTCCCTGCCGTCGTGACGCTGGCGCTAGCGCTGGGAGCGAAGAAGATGGTGGACAAAAGTGCGCTTGTCAGGCGTTTGCCTGTCGTGGAGTCGCTCGGTTCGGTCGACGTCATCTGTACGGACAAGACGGGGACGCTGACCGAGGACAGGATGACGGTCCGTAAGCTGTACCACGGTGGGAAGGAGTACGACGTCACGGGCGGCGGCTATTCGGAGGAGGGCAGGTTCCTGTACGAGGACGAGGAGGTTGAGCCGGACGAGTTCGCGGAGCTGCTCCGGTGCGGTGTGCTGTGCAACAATGCTGAACGCGGTGTGAATGAGGAAGGCGAGGAGACGTTCCTCGGCGACCCGACGGAGATCTCGCTGCTTGTCTCGGGAACGAAGGCGGGCTTCGAGAAGGAGGAGCTGAACGAGGAGGAGCCCCGCGTCGGTGAGGTCTCGTTCACGTCGGGCCGGAAGCGGATGACGGTCGTCCGCGAGCGGGAGGACGGGCAGCGGGCCTACATGAAGGGCGCGCCGGAGGTCGTGCTGGAGCGCTGCGACCGCATCAAGATCGATGGCGAGGTCAAGGAGCTGACCGATGAGCGCCGCGAGGAGGTGCTGGACCGGAACAACCAGTTCGCGGAACAGGCGCTCCGTGTCCTCGGGTTCGCGTACAAGGACGATCCTGACGGTGTCTCGGAGGACATCGAGGAAGGGTTCGTCTTCTTGGGGCTCCAGGGCATGATCGATCCGCCGCGTGCCAAGGTCAAGGACGCGATCAAGGACTGCCGTGACGCCGGTATCAGGGTCGTGATGGTGACGGGCGACAACAGGATGACGGCGAAGGTGATCGGCGGTAAGCTCGGCTTCGCTGACGAGACGGCGTACACCGGCAGCGAGATCGAGGCGATGTCGGACGAGGAGCTGATCAGCGTCATCGAGGACGACGGCGTGGAGATATTTGCCAGGGTGTCGCCGGAGCACAAGTCGCGGATCCTGGAGCTGCTGCAGGACAACGATCACATCGTGGCGATGACGGGTGACGGTGTGAACGATGCCCCGGCGGTGAAGAAGGCGGACGTCGGTATCTCGATGGGTGAACGCGGGACCGATGTGACGGAGCAGGCGTCTGACATGGTGCTGCTGGATGATAACTTTGTTACGATCCGGGACGCGATCGCGGAGGGTCGCGGCATCTTCGACAATATCCGGAAGTTCGTGAACTATCTGCTGTCGGCGAACGCCGGTGAGGTGCTTCTGGTGTTCCTCGGCTCGATCAGTGGGCTGGGCCTAGTGCTGACGGCGGTGCAGCTGCTGTGGATCAACTTCCTGACGGACGGGCTGCCGGCGCTGGCGCTGGGCGTGGACCCGAAGTCGGACGAGATCATGGACAGGCAGCCACGGTCGAGCGATACTGGCGTGATCACGGACCGGATGCTGACGTCGATCGGCGGGATAGGGCTGCTCATCGCGGCGTGTATCCTGCCGCTGTTCTATATCAACCGTGGCAATCTGGCGCTGGCGCAGACGACGGCTTTCACGGCGCTAGTGGTGTTTGAGCTGGTCCGTGTCCAGGCGATCCGGTCAAGGTACGAGCTCGGGCTGTTCTCGAACCACTGGCTGCTGCTGGCGCTGGCGGTTTCGTTCCTCCTGCAGCTGGTGGTGCTGTACTCGCCGCTCGGCCAGTTCTTCGGCGTGGTGCCGCTGGCGGTGAAGGAGTGGCTGGAGATCGGCGGCAGTCTAGTAGCGTTCACGGTGCTGACGGCGATCCTGGTCACGGTGGAGGACCACGTGTTCGAGGACCGGCACTGACGGAACTGCCGGAACGGGCGCCGCCATCCTTTATAGGATGCGGGCCTCACATGCCCCTGTGATGGGATCAACCACGATCGATATCGACCGGGCGCTGGCGACGGATCGGAAGTACTATGTCTGCCCGGAGTGTGGCTTCAAGCAGCGTTCACAGGCTGAGAAACGGATCAAGTGCCACCGCTGCGACCGCAGCTACAAGCGCCGGACGGCGAAGGTGGTCGAGAAGTCCCCGGATGAGGAGAAGGGGACGGGATTCTTCCAGTACGAGTGACCGGGCCGGATAAAAACCTTGCACTCGAGTACACACTTCTATGCAAGAGGGCACGCTGCAGGTCGGCCGTGAGGAGTTAGACCTGGACACAACGATGCAGGTCGGGCAGACGTTCGCCTGGCACCGCGTGGACGGTTCGAACCTGTACGGAGACGGGGAGGACCGCTACTACACGACGAAGGACGGCGATGTGCTGGTGCTGTGGCAGAAGGACGACCTGCTGCACTACCGGGCGACCGGCGGCATGGAGGACGAGATCGAGGACCGGCTCCGCCTGCACGAGTCGCTGGACGAGATAACGTCGCGGCTGCAGGGCACGGACCCGGTGCTGGATGAGGCACTGGACCGGTACCGGGGGCTGCGCGTGCTGAACGACGATGTCTTTCCCTGCCTGATCTCGTATCTCTGCAGCGTGCAGATGCGTATCCCACGGATCAAGAAGCTGTACGACACGCTGGCCCGGGAGTACGGCGAGACGATCGAGGCGGGCGGCCGGGAGTTCCTGCAGTTCCCGTCGGTGGAGCAGCTGGCGGCGGCATCTGAGCAGGAGCTCCGCGACCTGGGTGTCGGCTACCGGGCGAAGTACATCGCGGAGACGACGGACCAGTTGCGGGACGGTCTGGTCGATCTGGACGGGCTGGCGGAGAGGGGCTACCGCGAGGCGCACGGGGAGCTGACGGAGCTGTACGGTGTCGGTGACAAGGTGGCTGACTGCGTGGCGCTGTTCGGCTGCGGCCACCTGGAGGCGGTGCCGATCGATACGTGGATCCGGACGGCGGTGGAAGAGCACTACCCGCAGCTGCACGACGATGACTACCACGCGATGGCGGACAACCTGCGGGAGTTCTTCGCGGCCCATCCCGGCTATGCGCAGGAGTACCTGTTCCACCACATCAGGAACGGCGATGTCAGTACGTGAAGGAGACGTTGCAGTTCTGCTGCACCCAGTCGCTGTAGTTGCCGCTGCATGCGGGGTGCGCGTTGCCGTTGACGGTGGGCATGCAGTCGATGCGTTTCTGCTCAGGGCAGCTGTACGGCGGGCCGGTGGAGGGTTCCAGACCCGGCGCTGTGCAGCCTGCCGTTGCGACGGCGAGTGCGAGGACGCTGAGAAGGAGCGATCGTTGATCCATGGGTATCAGCTGAGGACGATGTCGGGGTCGATGTCGTCGCTGAACCGTTCGGCCCAGTCCTGCGCCAGCTGCTCGGCCTCTTCCAGCGCTTCGTATGCGTCCTGTTCGGCGCTGTCGGTGAGGTACGGCCATTCCTCGGGCGGGGTGTCGGTGTCCCTGGCGAGCAGGTAGCCGCCGACGGTCTCCTGGTAGGAGCTGTCGCCGGCGTCCGCCTCGACGACCCACCACCCCTTCCCGACCGGTCGCTGCAGGGCTGTGCCGTAGGAGTGGTACGGTTCGTGTTCCTCGTGGACGGCGATGGCGACGCTGTCGAGGTCTTGCTTCTCGATGTCGTCGACGAACTCGTCGATGCTGTCGTAGTCCTGTCGTCCGAGAACGCGGTCGATCAGTGTCATAGGATTGGCTCTTGGAGCAGGATTTTTAAGTGCTGCGCGCCTGACCGCGGCTGCTGTACGGGTGTGAAGAAGGAACAGTGGCCGTCCCACCGGACCCAGCCCGGAACCTTTTCAGCCCCGGT
>JAXINV010000018.1:0-49247 GCA_034190465.1 Asbonarchaeum danakilense (SeqCode)
CCGGCAGGGAACGGGTGGCGAGAAGATCTCTGATCTTCGATCCGCTCGGACCCATTCTGTAAAGCGGACCCTTCCTTTAGCAATCACAGCACCGTTCGGTGCTGTTCGAACCTGCTTCCTCGTGAAGCAGGTGAGGTCCATCAGGTTCCACTCTCGCTATCGCTCGAGTCCGGTTCGGTTCTTCTTTGCCTGCATGAACGTTCCTGCTGGAACTGTCGCCTGCTTCCTGGCAACCGGTGGCGAAACCCATTTAGGTCCCCGCCCGCAATGGGGCTGTGGTGACCGGCCGTGCCTGAGGACGAGAACAAGCAGCGCCGCCTGCAGGTGTTCAAGGAGACGTTTGAAGAACTCCAGCAGAAGGTCGACAGGGTCGAAGGCGAACTTGAGGAGCTTGAGGAGTCAGGCGACGCTGATAGGCAACCTGTCAAGCATCAGCAGGCCGTTGAAAAAGTAAGCGAGATCAACGAGCAGCTGGAGAAGCTTCAGCAAGCTATCAGGGAGGTAGAGGAAGGTGACCGCAGGTGACCGCCTGCAGCAGGGTACAGACCGTTTCCTCCGCCATCCTGAGTTCATCGTCCCCGCCGTTCTTGGCTCATTCTTCAGCGGTCTGATCGGGTTCACCATCGAGCAGAGGGCAGCCCAGCTGTCCCTGGCGGGTCTGGCTGACATCGTCTTCCTTGGGACGATGGATACGATGCTGTCAGTGTTCTTCACAGGGCTCCTCATCGCGTTGATCCTTGCCAGTCAGGAAGAGGGTGAACGGGGGCCGTGGACCGTGGCGTTTATCCGGTACCCTGCCCTCGTCTTCGCATCAGTCCTCTACGCGGTCGCTGTCGGAATCGGTCTGCTCGCATTCATCGTGCCCGGCATCTACATCGGTGTCAGACTCGCGTTCTTCCCGTTCCGCGTCGTTGCCGGTGAGTCCTCGTTCACCGCTCTCGGCCAGAGCTGGGACAGGGCGTCCGGTCACGTCCTGCAGACGGGTGTCGTCCTGTTCATCCTCTCTGGAATCGGGGCCGCGTCGTTCCTGTTCCTTGATCTGTTCCCTGAAGGCCTTGTCGAAGTGCTCGATATGGTTTACGTCTCGCTGTACCTGCCGTGGAGTACCTGTGTCCTCTACGCTGTGTACCGTGACATCTTCAACCGCTGAGTTCTCGTTCCTTCCATCGTCCAGGAGCTTTCAGACAGAGTCGGTAGCCGATCCAGCCCAGCATGAACGAGCCCAGGACCATGACCCCTGACGCCCAGAGCGGGACAAGGCTGTAGACAAGCGACCAGATGAACAACGGGACGAACGCGACACCCATCACCAGCGTGTAGGCGAGGAAGTACGTCCCGTTCAATAGCAGTCGATTCGGCTCCAGGCCGGTCAGGTAGGCGGTGGTGCCGAGCAGATACAGCATCAGCGGCAGCAGCACGACAGCACCGGTGACTCCTCCCTGGAAACCGTACATGTAGCCGATGAGCAACAGGTACAGGCCGATTATCGGTGTCGCGAGGAGGAAGTACGTGACGTACTTCGCATAGAACACGTTCTCGAATCCGACAGGGAACTTGAGGTAGTTGTCACCCTTGTCGAACCGGTTGATCCAGTTGTACACCGACACCGATGCGATAGACAGGATCAGGGCGAACGAGAGTGCAGGTGCCGCCATGAAGCCCTGTGCGAAGAAGATCTGTTCCGCGAGGAAGACGAAGACGGCCAGGATGACGCCGACGGAGAACACTAGCTTCAGCAGCCCGCCGCTGCTCCGCCGGATGTCCAGCAGGAACTTGGTGACCAGTCCTGTGTCATCGATCCGTTCCAGTCGTCGATGCAGGCCGCTGAACACCGCCCGGTACGTCCGCCGCATGTGCCGGAACCGTGGCTTGAACAGCATCAGCCCGACCATGATCATCACCAGCGTCGGGGTGAAACCGAAGAACAGGTTGCTGAGGAACGGCTCATGGTAGAAACTGAGCGGGGTGAACGCTAGGATTCCGGACCGGAAGTACCAGAGCAGCAGACCCAACCCCGTCAGACCGGCAAGGAGGAACAGCTTACCGCGGTTGTACAGGCTGGCGAGCATGAAGCTAGCCCCGACACCGACAAGGAACATGCCGGAGACCGTGAACCACAGCAGTGCAAGATCGATACCAACCGAACCGCTGCTGTACACGGTAACAGGGACGATGCCGGCGATCAACGGGATGAGGAACAGGAAGGAGTAGTACAGCAGATCCTTCGCCAGGAACGTCGCCACCAGCCGGAACCGTGAGACCGGCAGCGTCCGCGAGGAGAAGATGAGCAGGTTGGACTCTCCGAGCAGGTTCTTGATTGCGTCCCGGCTGACGAAGCCGATTGCGCCGACGTTGAGTCCGAGGAAGAACGTCATGTAGTGGAGGCCGATCCTGACCTCGGCCAGCGCAAACCCTGAGGCGACAAGCGCCCAGTAGCCGGGGATGGAGAGCAACAGGATGATGAGCGGGAACAGCAGGAAGTTCCGTTTCCCGAAGAGCAGCGTGTGCATCCGCCACTCTTCCCTAAGCATCCGTCGAAGGAGACTCAAATCTTTCGACCTCCGTGAGGAAGATTTCGATCAGGCGTTGGTCCTCGAACTCGTCCCGATCCATCTCCGCCACCAGCTCGCCCTGGTCGATAATCCCGACCCGGGTACAGATGTCCTCCGCCAGGCTCAGGACGTGGGTGGAGAGGAAGAGGGTGTTGCCGTCGTCACGGTACTCCTGGAAGAAGTCCTTCACCCGTTCCTGGATGATCGGGTCCAGGTTGATCAACGGTTCGTCGATGAAGACGAGTTCGGGCTCGTGGAGGAAGGCCTGCGTGATCATCACTTTCTGTTTCTCGCCCTTGGACAGATCCTTGTTCAGTGAGTCCAGCTTCTCCTCGAACTTCAACCGTTCCGCCCAGACCGCGATGCGGCGCTCGATGCCGTCGATGTCCCGGACCTCCGCGACGAATTCGAAGTATTCCCGCGGCGTCATGAAGCTGGGCGGGTCTTCACGTTCGGGGAGGATGCCGACCTTCGACCTGACATCGACCGGTGCCAGGACCGGATCGATCCCAAGCACGGAGGAAGTCCCGCTCGTCGGGTTGAGCTGGCCGGTGAGGACGTTGATCGTCGTCGTCTTGCCAGCGCCGTTCGGCCCGATGAAGCCGTACAGTTCGCCCTTGTCGACACTGAGGTCGAGCCCTTTCAGGGCATCAACATCGTCGAACCGTTTCGTCAGGTCGTGGGTCTGGATCGCTTTCACTGTCCTCTGCTTGCACCTTGTCGCTGCTGGTTGAAATATCCTACTATCTCAGCATGATGAGGGCCGTCAGCACCGTGCCGACGACGAACCCGGCGACGACCTGTTTCCGGGTGTGGCAGTCGAGCGCCAGGCGTGAGACGGCGACGGGAACGGCAAGCGGGGTGGCGAGCAGTGCGACGTTCCCGTACGTGAAGTAAAGCGCTGTCAGGCACGCTCCCCAGGTCGTGGTGTGGACGCTGATCTTCCATGACCGGTTGATGAACGCGACGATCAGGACCAGCACTGTCTGGACGATCCCGAGCTTCAGGAGCAGCCCGGGAGCGTTCAGGTACTCCAGCGCTGCCAGTCCGAGCAAAGAGGACGCCAGGCCGGTGAGGAACAAGGGGTGACGTTCCTCCCTTTCCCTTACCTCGATGTCGGAGATTTTCCCCTGCCAGAGGAGATAAAGCGTCACGAGCGCCGGCAGGACGGCGAACAGGGCGGTGAACACGCTGGCGTGGAACAGGGCCTGCGACCCGCCGACGGAGACAGCCATCAATGCTGCTGTGACTGCTATCGTCGGTGGGAAGGAGGCGGCGAGGGAGATGATCTCCCAGTGCCGTCGTCGCAGCCCGAACGACGTCATATGAGGTACTTGCTTTCGTTCTGGTCCATGTCGATGAACTTGTTCGCCGTTTCCCGCAGTTCCTTGGCAGTCGACTTGCCGAACGACATGACCTCGACACGGACACCGCGTGCCTGGAGGTGTTTGACGAGCGAGGCGAAGTCGCCGTCACCGGTGACTAAGACCAGGGAGTCGAACTTCTGCGCCATCTTGATGGCGTCGATCGCCATGCCCATGTCCCAGTCGCCCTTTTTCTGCCCGCCGTGGAACTCCTTCAGTTCCTTGATGCGGACCTCGTACCCGATCTTGCGGAGGGCCTCGAAGAAGTTGTCCTCGTCGGGTGTGTCTGCCTTGATGACGTATGCAAGCGCCCGTGTCAGCTTCCTGCCTGCGACGGCACTCTTGAGAAGTCTGTCGAAGTTTACTTTAGTATCGTATAGATTCTTCGCGGAGTAGTACATGTTCTGTACGTCGACCTGTACAGCTACTCGCTGGTCTTTGTGTACGTTGCTTGGCATCGTAGGTTCACGTCGTGCTGCCACATTGAGTCTTAAAATGTTTTATATCGCCGGGATGCACAGTGGAGCATATGGCCAACAAATCGGGTGAATGGGACGCGGATCACGGCTACAGCTTCAACCCTGAGAAGGAACGGGTACCGCTCCCTTCCGACGACACGGCTGGCGGAGAGCCGATGGTCCGGGATACTGAACGTTCCTCGACGGACCGGGACATCGAGGAATCGGTCAGGGACGTGGAACTGATCGACCGGAAGGTCGACGCTATGCGGACGGAGCAGGGCGACGACCGCGATGAACGCGTCGACATCACGCGGAGTTCAGAACGCCCGCAGCGCGGTGTTTCAAGCAGCGAGACGGAGAAAAACGAAGAATTCAGGCGTCGAAGGATTATCAACAGGGCCGTCCGGAAGGTGAAGTCTCATCTCAGGTCGAAAGGGTACGAGGATACCTTCATCGAGGACAACGAGGACTTGATACGGCGCAAGGTCCGGGATTTCCTGGCTTAACGCCGGACATAGGCCGTGTGGCCGCATTCCTGGCAGACCAGCTTGTGGATATCCTCGCCTTCGAGATGTTCGTTGTCCTCCTGCAGCCGTTCGAGCTTTTCAGGTTCGATCTCTTCTTCCTCGACCTCACCACCACAGATGGCGCATTCGTCGTCGGACATATACCTACAGTTGCGCAGTTCCACTTCTTATAAGGTGTGGTATCCGCCGGCCGAATGTACTTTCTGGATGCGCCGCACAGCGCTTCTCCTTCAGGAGAATGCTGTTCAAGCAGTGGCAGCGGAGCTGTCGATGTGCTGTTCCAACATATTTATGCCGGCCGGCGTAACAGCACCCCATGGCGCTCTCATCCCTCCTAGCAGGCATAGATCCAGGCATGGCCGTGGTATCGGGTATCGTGCTGGTGGCACTGTTCCTGTTCTACACCGAGATCGTGCCGATCGACATCACCGCGATCGGTATTCTAGTCGCGCTCGTTGTCTTCCAGCGCTGGACAAGGGTGACCCCCGAGGACGCGCTGACGGGATTCGCGAGCAAGGCCACGATCACGATCATCGCGTTCTTCATCATCAGTGAGGGGGTCCGTGAGACCGGGCTGGTGCAGATGATCAGCAGGAAGATCGCGTCGTTCACCGGCAGCAGTGAGAAGAAACAGGTGTTCGCCGTCACCAGTATCTCGGGCACGTTCTCCGGGTTCATCAACAACGTTGCGGTCGTCGGCGTCATGATCCCCGTGGTCAACGACCTGGCGGAGAAGGCGGGTGTTTCGCCGTCGAAGCTGCTGATGCCGATGTCGTTCGTCGCAATCTCCGCCGGCCAGCTGACGTTGATCGCGTCGACCGACAACTTGGTGATCAGCGACATCTCCACACGGCTGCTCCAGCACCCGATCGGCATGTTCGAGCTAACGGCTGTCGGCTTCTCGATGATGGTCGTGGCGATCCTCTACTTTATAACGGTCGGCTACCGGCTGGTGCCGGACAAGGGAGAGAGCGGCAACAACCTGCTGCGGTTCGACCTGAAGGACTATCTCACCGAACTGACGATCCCCGAAGGATCCTCGTTCGTCGGCAAGACAATCGAGGACGTGATGGAGGAACTGGAGGTCGAGCTGGAGGTGCTGCAGATCACGCGGAACGGCCAGCAGCATGTGCCGCGGCAGGCGCACCGGCTGCAGCCGGGCGACGTTCTCGAGGTCAAGACGGACCGGGAGAGTCTGATGAACGTCATCGACAGGAAGGACATCGACCTGGTTCCCGAGACGACGGAGGAACACGAAGAACTGGAGGAGAAAGAGCACGCCTACACGCTGGTCAGCGCGATGATCCCGCCGAACAGCTCGCTGGTCGACGAGACCCTGGGAGGTCTGAACTTCCGGCAGCACTACAATGCCAGCGTCCTCGCCATCAAGCGTGAGGCTGAGGTCATCAGGTCGAAGATGAAGGACGCCCGGCTCCGGGCGGGTGACGTCCTGCTGCTCCAGACCTCGGAGGAGAACCTCGATAATCTGGCGGAGAACACCAACTTCGTGCTGGCCCACGGCTCGGAACGGATGTCGTACCGGTCGGAGAAGGCGCCGATCGCCGCCGGCATCGTCGCAGGGGTCATCGCCATCACGGCGCTCGGCTACCTGCCCGTCGAGATCGCCGGGCTGGCAGGGGTGTTCGGCATGGTGCTCTCGGGCTGTATCGCGCCCCGCAAGATGTACGAGAGCGTTGACTGGAACATCATCTTCCTCATCTCCGGTGTCATCCCGCTCGGTATCGCGATGGCGAAGACAGGGATGGCTGACGCACTTGCTGGAGCACTCACAAGCGCGGGATCATCGCTCTCGCCTGTGGCTGTGCTAGTGTTAGTGTACCTTGCCTCACAGCTGACAACCTCGCTGATGAACGACAACGCGGCGATGGTCCTGCTGGCGCCGATCGCGATCGAGGTCGCCAGGAACATCGGCGCGGAGCCGTTCTCGTTCCTGATGGCGGTGCTGTTCGCCGGGGGGACGGCGGTCCTGACACCGATGGGCTTCCAGACCAACCTGATGATCTTCGGACCGGGCGACTATTCGTTCAAGGACTTCCTGAAGGTCGGCCTGCCGCTGAACATCCTCCTCAGTATCGTGGTCCTCACCGGTATTGTGACTATCTGGGGTGTCTAGGCCAAACGTTAAAACGGCCGGCTGCCAACCTGTTCCCGGCATGAAACGGATCGAGGTGACCGTCCCGGCGGAGAACGAGGAAGAGGTCGAGGAGGTCATCACTGAGTTCGACGAGCCGGCGGTCTCGGAGATCGAGAAGGATGACCGCGAGTTCGTCAAGTTCGAGCTCTCCATCAATTCGGAGGAGATCGACGAGCTGACGGAACAGGTCAAGGCGCTCACCGACCTGGAGACCGGCGAGCTGACGATCAACGTCCTGGAGGAGACGGCGTTCATCGAGAAAGGCAAGCGCCGGGAGGGCGGTTCGCAGGCGCTGTCCGTCCAGGAGATGTACACAAAGGCGTTCGGGTTCTCAGAGTTCAACAGGACGACCTGGGCGTTGATCGCGCTGGCGACCAGCATCGCTGTCTTCGGAGCGGTGACGCAGAACGTGATGGTTGTTATCGGAGCCATGGTTATCGCGCCCATGCTCGGCCCGTTCATGTCGGCGTCGTTCGGCCTGGTGATCGGCGATAGAAAGATCATCGAGCAGAGCGTGTTCTACGGCTCGATGAGCATCCTGTTCGCGATGGCGGTCAGTTTCCTGATCGGTCTGCCGATCCCGCTGGAACCGAACCCGCTGATCCGTCTGATCGCCAACCCGGGATTCACGACGGTCCCGCTGTCACTGGCGGTGGGAGCTGCCGCGGCCCTGACGTTCGCGACCGAGGCACGTGAAGCTCTTGCCGGTGTTGCCGTTGCGATCGCGCTTGTTCCGCCGTCAGCGATCGCTGGGTTGGCGCTTGCGATGAGCAACATGGATATACTGTTCGATGTCCTGCTGGTGATCGTCAGCAACGTCATGTCTCTCATCCTGGCGGGTTCGTTGACCTTCAAGCTGCTGGGAATCAAGCCCTCGACGTACTACCGGAAGAAGGTCTCCGAGACCAGTCTCCGCAGGGCGCTGATCATCTCGTCCGTCACACTGGTCGTCATCGCTTCGTTCGTGGCGTACGTTTCCTGGCAGGAGCTTGACAGGAGCTACGCCCGGCAGGATATCGAGCGGGAGCTGCAGGAACAGTTCGGTGATCGGATCATCAGCCAGGAGGTGACTGTCGATCCTCGGTTGTCCTCGGTCACGCTGGTCGTCGTTTCCCCGAACGTGACGGAACAGCAGCTTGAAGGGCAGCTGGAACAGGTCGTCCGGTATCCGGTGGAGGCAAAGCTGATAGCTGTGGCGTCCCAGCCCTGACCACCCATTCATAAAAAGACAGGGACCGGTGATGGTACCATGGTCGAGTTCGAGACGGTACGGAGCGATGAGGTCGAGTTCGGTGACGGTGAGTTCATCGAGGTCGCTGTGAAACGCGCTGTCTCCGGTGAAGGCGAGGATCAGTTCATCTCGCTGACCCGTGGCTATGTGAACGAGGAAGGAGATAAGCGGTACAAGAGCAATTTCTCAATCCCGCGTCAGGATGATGTCGTCACGTTCCTTGCCGAGAAGCTGCCGGACATGCTGGAGAATGAGTAAAAACCGTGCGGAGGGCGTTACTGCTGGTACTTGCCCTCCTTCCATCGCTCACGGACCTGATCACGCTTCTTTTCCTTCGCCTCACGGCACTGTTCACGGAGCGCGTCGATGACCTCGTCGACGGTGTCTGGCAGGCTCCAGCCGTGCTTCTTTGTCATCGTGATGCCCAGTTCTGAGAACAGGCGGGCGTGGAGCGAGTACTTCTTCTGGTTCCCGCCGTCTTCATCGTACCGCTTGACATGGATGTTGAGCTCCCGCGGGGTCTCGACGACACGGCCAAGCTTGCCTTTCAGCGCGGTCTCGAGCTTCTCATGGATCTGCTGTTTCTCGCCCTCTTCCTTGACGTTGATTAGGTTGACGAGCACTGCTTCCTCCGCTTCCAGGCTTGCGGCGTAGTCCAGGATGTCCTTCAGCGTCAGGATCGCCTGAGGTCGGTCGTCGTTGTCTGTGATGATCATCTCTCTGCATCCCCGGCTCCGCATCTTCCGGATGCCGTCGGTGATCGTGGTCTTGGGGTCGCCGATTGTGAGCGGATTCGGGTCCATCAGTTCGCGGCAAGGGATGTCCGACATCTCGTCCTTGTGCCCTTTCAGGTCACCTCGATCCATCTGCTGCTGCGGGACCATTGCCCGCATCGCGTCCTTGCTGGACAGGATGCCGGAAAGCTTGCCGTCGCTGTCGACGATAGGGAGCCGTGATATGTTGTGCTCCTGCATCTTCTTGACGGCTTTGTCGTGCTTGTCGGACTCCGTGAGGGTGACGAGGTCGTGGCTCATCAGGTCGCCGACGTTCATCTTACGGAACTCCTCGATCCCGTCCCCGAGCGGATAGACCATATCTTCCTCGCTGATGACGGCCTTCAGCCGGTCACCGTCCGTGATGACGAACTTCTTGTCGCCGGAGTCCTTCCGCAGGCGGCCCAGTTCGACCATGTTCGCCTCGGGGTCCGCCTCCGCTGGTTGGTACATCACGGCCTCGGCGTCGATGTTCGTCGGGTCGTTATGGACGTTCCGCATCAGTTCGGTGTAGCTGACCATCCCCTTGAACCTCTTGCCGTCGACGACAGGAACCTCACGGAGGCCGTGTTCCTCCATGGTTGCCTTGATTTTGGAGAGAGGCTGTTCAGGGTCGACAGAAACGAAATCGGTGTCCGCGACGCTTTCTGCTGAGATCTCATTGAGGGATTTCATAGTGCCACCTGGCGGGACACTGCTGTTGCAGGTTCTGAAGCTTTTAAGCTTAAGCACGTGCTTGCCGGGCCAGCGGCGGACCTAACTCATTTATTCGTCGAGGGAAAAGGTGCGACTATGCGTTGTGTTGCGCCCCCCGGCCTCGACACTGAGTTCTACGATAAGCAGGTACAGGCCGTCATGCAGCAGCTGGAGGGGGAAGAAGGGCTGGAGTTCACGTTCCTCTTCATCCGTGGCCCCAACGACATCGACGGCATAGTGGATCAGCTCGACCTGTCCGACGAGGACAGCAGGATCATGCAGGAGAAGCTGCAGGAGGAAGGATCGTCCAATTTCGCCCTAGCGGATGAGGACTTTCTGGTCATCGATGTGGACAGCCCGTTCCTCCGGGACAACGCGGCGGCGGTCCGGGGACTGATCGGCCATGAGCTGATGCACACGGTCCACCGCGACACGGAGCTGGAGGAGAGGATCCAGAAAGCAGCCCTGCAGCGTTCTGAACGGATAATAGAGGAGCTTGCTGACCGCGGCTACACGAAGGACGAGGCGCTCCGCTTCTTCCGGACCGTGGTCTCGACCGCGGTGCTGTGCCTCAAGGACCTGTTCGCCAACGCCGAGCTGATCGAGCAGGGGTTCGCCGCGGATCTGGAGGAGTACTACTACGAGATGCTGGACGTCGACGACTACTGCCCGCTCCCCCGTTTCTACAGCGAGGAGGAGAAGCTCGAAGAGGTGGAGGAAGCGATCGCGTTCGAACTGCAGCTCATCCCGTCATGGCTCCCGTTCAAGGGACTGGATCGTGAGAAGGCCGAGGAAATCGAGGCCCGTATCGAGGAGTGCTACGAGCAGAACATCCCTGACGCCGCCTACGAGATGGAGCGCATCGAGGAGCTCTACGTAGAGGAGTTCAGCAAGGATGAGGCGTTCATCGACGAGTTCTTCCAGCAGGTCATCGAGTCGGCGCTCGCGGTCATCGACACCAAGCTGATGGAGGATTAACGAGCGTTTAACGAATCCTCCTTCTTTCAGCAGTGTTTAAAGCTTTACCTATTGCGTTTAACACATGTCAGGTATCGTCGATCGGTGGGTTGATCAGCTGGAGGAGACGCTGCTGGAGGCGGCAGACCGGTTCCCGCAGCAGGAGACGCGTGCAGGAGTTCTTGGCGGCTTCCACGGCGCGGACTTTCCTTCATACCTTGCGGAACAGGCATCCGCCTATACTGGAGAAGAAGCATATGCTGATGAGCTTGACGACGATGCATCGTACACGATAGGAGGCAAGGCCATGGACCGCTTCCTGGACAGGGAGGAGTACGGCGGGTGGCGAGATATGACGGAGTCGCTGTCGTTCGCCGCCGGTCAGTTCGGCGGTCTGATGGCGCCGGGTCTGCTGTACGCGGCGACGATGAACCCGGTCTTCCTCGCCGGGTACGCGGTCGGCCCTGCCGTGAATGCTGCCAACTACCTGGAGGACATGTACCGCGACGACACGTTCGACGAACACGTCTAACCGCTGCGTTCGGTTTCAAGGAGCTTCTCTTTCAGTCCTGGATACTGGTAGCCGCCGATCCCGTCCGCCGCGACAACACGGTGACAGGGGACGATGACCGGGACAGGGTTCCGGCCGCACGCCCGACCGACCGCGACCGCTGCGGTGTCAAGCTCGGCGGCCAGTTCTCCGTAGGTGCGCTTCTCGCTGTACGGGATCTCCGCTATCGCCTGCATCGCCCTGCCGAGGAACGAGTCCGGGAACGCGACGGCCAGGTCGAATGAGTGGCGTCGCCCGTCCAGGTACGCGTTGACCTGCTGCCGGATGGCGTCAGTTTCCGCATCGATCAGGTCCGCGTCGACCGTGACGTTGGTGCCGAGCACGTCAAGCTCCATCGTCCGCTACCAGCTCCCTGATATCGTCCTGCACCGGGCCGATGTCGCGTTCCGCGTCCACGATCGCCCACTGTTCCGCGAAGACGCCGTCGTCGATCAGGGCATGGTACGACCGGTCAACGGCTTTTTGGTTCGCGGTGTCCTCCTCGTACCGGTCCAGCTCGTCTTTCTCACCTTGTTTCCGTTCCTGGGCGGTAGCGACGTCGCAGTCGAGGTAGATGGCGAGGTCGGGGACGGGGAAGTCGAACAGCTCGGCGAACGCCAGCATGTCGTCCAGCTCCATACCGTTGACAGCCTGGTAGGCCAGCGTTGAGGTGAGGTACCGGTCGCAGACGACGGTGGCGCCGCTTTCCAGCTGCTCTCGGATCGTGTCGAGGTCACGGACCATGTTGGCGGTGTAGATGAGGAACTGTTCCTCGGTGGTCAGGTCGAACGCGCCGTCGAGGAACCGGTCGAGCAGGTCGCCGGTCGCCCGCGTGTAGTCGGGATAGGTGTAGAAGTATGCGTCGCCCTGCTCATCCAGCTGTTCGTGCAGCAGCTTGGCCTGTGTACCGCAGCCGGCCCCGTCGATTCCCTCGATGACGACGAGCTTCCCGTCCACGGAATCACCGCTGCAGGTCTGCTTCGAGCATGGTTTCGAGACGGTCGACCAGGTCGCTGTGGATGTTGTCAATGGAACGGATGTCATCATCTTCCACGCAGTCGATGACTGTCCAGTGCTCCTGTTCCGCCAGGTCGAGATACCGCTCCGCGACCTTTCGCTGGAACTCGACGTCTTTCTCGTGGATGTCCTTGTTCTCCCCGTCCAGATAGTCGCGTTCGCCCTTCTCCGCCATGAACTTCCGTGCTGCCTCGATCGGAAGGTTGAGGAAGAAGACGTGGTCGGGCTGCGGCAGCCGGGAGTCGACCTGTTTCATCCAGTCCACGAGCTCGTCCTGTTCGTCCTCAGGGACATCGACGGTCTGGTAGGCGAAGTTGGACTGGGAGTACCGGTTCGCGATCAGGATGCCGCCGCTGTCGAGGAAGTCCTGGTACTCGTCTTTGAACTGGTACCGGTCGAGCGAGTACAGCAGGGAGCGGAGCTCGACAGGGAGGTCATCCATATCCCCGTACTCGCCGCGGAGGTAGTCGGCGACGAGCTGCCCGAACTCGGTGTCGTAGGCGGGGAACTCGGCGTATTTGACATCGTGGCCGTTCTCCTCCAGGCGTTCTGTGAGGCGGCGTGCCTGTGTTTCCTTCCCCGATGCGTCGGTCCCCTCGATGACGATGAACAGCCCGTCGTCTGGCATGCAGTCTCTTTGTCACGAAGTCATAAAAATCTCGTTCATCTTGATATCGGCGGGGTTGGCTGTCGATGTTGGTGGTGAACGAGGATGGCGCTTGATTTTGAATTCGTCCTGGTGCTGGCTATCGTCTATGCCACGACGTACGCGTTCAAGTTCCTTGAGCAGTACGATATCCCGGTGCTCGCGGTCGAGATACTTGCCGGGCTTGTCTTCGGATCGATGCTGGGGCTTGTCGGGCCAGGAATACACGGTTATGAGGTCCTTATGGCGATGGCGTCGTTCGGGTTGATGATGATAATGTTCGACGCTGGACTGGAGCTTGATCCGGAGATCGTGCTCGAAAACCCGCGGATGATCTCGAAGCTGGCGGTGCTGACGTTCTTCCTGCCGTTCCTGGCGGGTATCGGACTGGCGCTGTTCCTGGAGCTCGGTCTGTTCGCCGCGTTCCTGGTCGGGATCACGATATCGACGACCTCGATGGGGCTGGTCTACCCGTTGCTGGAGGATTACGGGATGCTGGAGACGGAACGGGGACAGGTGATTCTGTCGGTGACGGTGATGAACGATATCCTGTCGATGGTCGCTCTTGCCTACGGGATCACATTCATGGTGTCGTCGAGCCCGGTGACGGGCGCTGTCGTTGTGACGGCGGTACTTTTGTTTGTCTTCGTCGCTGCGCCGCTGTTCCTGGTGGATCGGCTGTCGGAGCTGCTGGAGGAAAAGGTGTTCGACAACCCTGTCAAGGTTGGGGTGCTCTCGATGCTGGCTGTGTCGTTCCTGATGGAGGTCATCGGTATCCACGCCATCCTGGGAGCGTTCTTCGCCGGGCTGCTGATAGCTGAGATAACGCATGCCGGGCACAGGGTTGAACGGTCGATGAAACCGATCCTGGATCTGACGGCCCCTGTGTTCTTCTTCTACGTCGGGATGAACATCAGTTTCGGAGGGGTGGTGTCCGGTGCCCCGCTCCTGCTTGTGGCGGTGATAGCGCTGGGCCTGCTGTCCAAGATGGTTGGGGCGGCTATCGGTGGATGGATAACGGGCATGGGCCGGAAGACGACGGCTTTACTGGCATCGGCGATGCCAGGACGGCTCAGCATCAGCGTGGCGGCGGCAGAGATCGGACTGGCTCAGGGCGTTCTTTCGCAGGAGCTGTACAACACGTTCATCGTCCTCTCCGTGCTCTCGGTGTTCGTCGCCAGTCTGCTGTTCCGGCACTTCGTGGATGAGAACTAGTGCGGGCTATCGGACGCGTTCCAGCGCGGTGGTCTCGTTCGCGGTGACTATCTCTCTGAACGTCTCCCGGTCGATCCATCGCGCCCTGTCGTGCTCGTCGCTCAGCTCGAGGTCAAGCTGTCCGACGGTCAGCAGGACGGGGTGGAACGTGATCTCCAGACGCTGCCCGTCCTCGTCCTGCGTCCGTTCGTACGTTCCACCGATCGACATGACTGTGCCGTCCAGGCCGGTCTCCTCCCGGAGTTCCCGCCGTGCCGCGTCGCGGATGTCCTGGTAGCTGTACGGTGGTTCTGCCTCGATCTTGCCGCCTGGGATCTCCCACGGGTTCCTGCTGTACCGTTCCCGTTCCTCGCGGTAGTCCCTGGCCTTGCTGAGGATGAGGAGTCTGTCTTCGTGCCTCACAACGTCCATGACGACGTCAATCTGCATTGAGCTATTCGGCGTCCCCGCCTGCCAGGTACCAGATGACCATGGAGGCGAGGAAGTAGAAGGCGGTGAAGCCGGTGAGGAAGGTGAGGTTGAAGATCTGCTGGTCGGTGAACTGACCCATGATCGCTATGCCGATGATACCGGCAAGCCATCCAAGGCTGGCCTGTTTGAAGTCGATGACCGCCTGCTTGTTCAGTGAAAGGTCCATGGGAGCGGACCCGGTGGGATTCGAACCCACGACCTACAGCTATCGCCGAACTCCCGCGTTACGATCCGCCAGGGTTCGTAGGAGGCTGTCGCTCTGTCCAGCTGAGCTACGGGCCCACGGTACCGATGGACAAGGTTCTGACAGGGCAGGCTTAAAAATATCGCGCCGGGGCTGGTGAAAGCATAAAAAGCATCCAGACGGTTTATACATGTATGCTCGGGGGTTGTCACGCAAAACGTCTCGTTCTTGCAGTGCTGGTGGCCGCCTGTGCCAGCACCGGCTTGGCAGGCGCGACGATCAGTCCCGATGTCGTCAACGACAATCCACCGGTGACGCTCGAGTTCTCGATCACGAACGATGGCGGCCAGACGAACGAGGTAACGATCAAATCTCCGCTGACGAACGGTGGCTCGGAGGCGTTCTACATCTTGTCCGAAAACGAGGTGGACGCGCCCCAGGGATGGAACATCACGCTGCTCAACCGGGATGGTGACGGCACAAACGATGCGGTCCGGCTGACGGATAACACGCTCTCGGGTGGTGGTTCCCTCTCCGTGAACATCACGTACAGCGGTGCCGGGCCGCAGGGGCAGTCGTTCGGCGTCAATCTGAGCAACGGTGAGAGCTACTCGGGGACGATCTTCGTCGACGGCACCGCGCCACAGGTCTCGTCGAAGGAGCCGACACGCGTCAACCTGACGGATGACCGACCGAGCATCGAGGCGTCGTTCAGCGACGGCCAGGGCATCGGTGTCGATACGGCGGAGCTCCGTCTCTTCCTCGACGGAACCGACATTACGGATAATTCATCGTTTTCGACGACCAGCGCCAGCTACGATCCTACCGACGACCTCGCCGAGGGCCGGCACAACGTCTCGCTCTACCTGGTCGACAGGTTCGGCCACGACCGGTGGGTGAACTGGACGTTCTCCCTTGCCGTGGCCCCGCTCCTCCGCAACCCGCGGCCGACAGGCGTCATCACTGAGCAACGGCCGACGTTCGAGGCAACCTACCTGGATCCGTCGGCACTTGCGACTGACAGTTCTTCGGATACTCACTACTGGTTCCACGGAACGCGTTATGATGGAGGGGACGAGACGTTCTCCACAGAGAAAATCAACGACACCGCATGGTATGTCAGACTTGATACCCCGGTCGAACTGTCTGATGGTTTCCACTGGATAAACCTCACGGCGCAGGACAGCAACGGGAACACGGCTACGCTGGACTGGAACGTGACGGTGGACACGACACCGCCGGTGTTCGATTCGATCTCCGTCTCCGACGGCGACACCTACACCGGCGATATGCCGATTTTCGTCACGGCGAGCGATGCGACGACGAGCGTCACGCGTGTCACGATGGAGATAGCCGATGAGGAGGACGAGGTCTCGGAGGAGATACAGGACGAGTTCCGCGGCCACATCGACACGACCGAGGTCGGCGACGGCACCCACACGCTGGAGGTGACGGCGTACGACGCGGCGGGCAACACACGGACCCGCAGGTTCGAGGTCACGGTCGACAACAAGGAGCCACGGATTACGTACACCGACCTGTTCCCTGATCCGACCAACGTCCCGCCCCGACTCCAGGTGACGGCACGTGACGATGCGACACAGGTGCTGGCGGCTGAGTACTACATTGGCGACGATCCCGGCACCGGCCAGGCCAACCCGCTGACCGTGACGAAACGGAACGAGCTGGAGACGACGTTCGAGGAGACGATCGATGTCAACGACCTGGAGAACGGCAATTATACACTGCACGTCAGGGTCAAGGACGGCGTTCAGCACTGGTCGGAGACACGGGAGATAAGCTTCGCGCTTGACAGGTCGTTGAAGGCAGCCATCGCGTTCGCCTCCGTCCCGGCCATCAGGAGCACTCAGGGCATCAGCACCACGACCCGGATCGATATAAAAAACACCGGGAAGGTTCCGGGCAAGGTCAACCTTTCTGTGGACGCCCCGTTCCCCGCCCAGGTGGTGAAGAACAACCGGCTGCTGCAGGCCGGTGCGACCCGTGCCTTCTACGTGAACGTCTCTGTGCCAGAGAACACCTCGATCGGGAACTATACGGTCGATCTCGTCGCCTCGACGTCCTCAACGCTCGCCAATACTTCGACAACCCTTGTGGTCGAGGCAGACGAGGAGACGCGGGCGGCGATCAATGGAACGTTCAGCGACCTGGAACAGCGTATCGAGAGACTTCAGGAGCGGAAGAACAACTGGAAGAAGCAGCTCAGCGATCACGTCATCCAGAACATCACGGAGCGGATAGCCGATCTGAACAGCACGTTGCAGCAGGCGCAGGATTCGATGGAGGTCGGTAACTACCGGTATGCGAGGTCCGTAGCCGACGATCTGGCGGCGAACGTTGAGGAGGCCAGAGGAGACCTGGATACACAGATCCGGCAGTTCAAGCAGGCACGGAACAGGCGGAATATCATCATTGTCGCCATCGCCCTCATCATCACGACCGCTGCCGTGCTCTGGCACCGGTACACGCCGCCCGAGGAGGGCTTCCGCGGTGAGGCGGAACGGTTCATCCATAGGCCCGGTGGCAAGCACCCGCTCCAGGTCAGGGGCGAAGAAGTCCTTGAACGGCTCCGCGAGCGGCTGGAACACCGGAAGGAACAGGCCGCCCGTCTGATGCGCGACTACCGCTCAGACAGAGGGGACGAGGAAGAGCCCGAGGGCTGGGGCGGCTACAGTCCAGAGGCCTAGAGCTCTGTAAGGAGGGAGACATCCTCGATCTCTTCTTTCGTCCCGTAGCCCTGGACGACAGCACCCGTGTCTCCCAGTTCTTCAGGACGGTGCTCCAACGCCCGTATGGCGGCGCTGGTGCCGAGTCCTGATATACCGGCTACAAGCATCCGCCGCCGCCCGTCGATCTCCGTCCGGGCAATGAGACCGGTCTCACCCCCGCTGAACGTGCCGCCGTCCTCCGTCAGGATGGTGTCGCCAGAAGGGTCGAACCGTGCTGGCATCGCGTCGTTCAGTTCGGCGGAGAGCGTATTCACGCGGAACCCAGCAACGCTGATCAGCGGATTGTTCCGTAGTTCATCCCGTTTTGCCACGTCCTCATCGGTGTAGATGAGCTGTGTGCTCTTCTTCCCGTAGTTTCCCAGCGTGCAGGCGATCTCTCCGGCCTTGTAGGCTGTCTGGTGTCGCCTCCCGTGCTGGCCGTGCGGGTACGGCGCCCCGACGACGATCTTCGTCCTGACCCGCCGTTCCCGGATGAACCCTTCCAGGATCGGCGGTACGTCGGATAGCATGACGGGGTTGTCCAGCGGCGAGAGGTCTTCCGGTCGGTAGTAGTACGCGGTGTCCGACGCGGTATAGTAGGACGGATGGCCGCCATCCTTCTCGAGCAGTTCGGCTGCCTCAAGCTGCTGGATGTGGTAGTACGTTGTCTGGCGGTCCTTCCCTATCTCATCAGCGATGTCCTCGACGGTCATCGACCGTTTCCGACAGATTTTCAGGATGTTGCGTCTGTCCGGGTTCGCCAGCGCCTCGATCCCGCCGGTATCGAGCTGCTGGACGGGCAGGAACTCGTCCTTCGCCACAAGGTAGTCGAACATTGTATTACTATTTTGATAATTGATGGCCTGAATTTAAAATACTTTGATACAGACTCGATTTAAACATCCGGCTCGTTTTAACCACGCGGTGATCAACGATGGCAGATACACTCATCATGATGCACGGCTACGACCCGGAAGGGATGGACGGCGGCCGTGCACCGGAAGACGTCTGGCAGGACAGGCTCGAGAAGACGTACGAACTGGCGGAAACACGTACAGCCATGGGGCTCGATGTCGCGGTCGGGATCTCCGGCGGTGGCGACTACGACGGCAGGACCGAGGCCGAGATCGTCCGTGACTACGCGGAGGAGGAGCTCCCCGAACTGACCGACGACTACACGCTCCACCTCGAGGAGGCTTCTACCGATACGCAGGAGTTCGTGGAGAACATCTACGACATCGCGAAGGAGGAAGGCGCTGGCGAGGTCACGACAGTGACGAGCAAGGACCACGCCCCCCGTGTCCAGCGCAACCTGAGCAACGCAACGGAGGACATCGATGACGTCGTCTTCACCGTCGCTGCTTCGGAAGAACACTACAGCGAGAACGGAAAGGATCCCTACATCGTCGAAGGAGCGTTCTCCGGCGACCTGATCGATGCCTTCAACCAGGTCTGGGGCGTCCCTGGCGACGCGTTATCGGACGCTGCTGAGGACGTGAAGGACGTCTTCGAACGCTACACATGAGGAGGCGGGGGCTATCCCCGCTCCTCCAGGTACGCGTCCGCGACAGACTCCAGCGCGTTGATGTACGCCGCAGTTCGGAAGCTGTCCAGGTCCTCGCGCTCGTACACCGCTGTCAGGTCGTCGAACGCATCCACCATCTTGTCCTCCAGCCGGTCGTTGACCTCCTGCTCGCCCCAGGTCTCGTCGGCCAGGTTCTGCACCCATTCGAAGTAGGAGACCGTCACGCCGCCGCTGTTCGCCAGGATGTCCGGCACGACATGGGCGTCCAGGTCGTCGTCCGCCGCGTACGTCACCGGACCGTTCGCTCCCTCCGCGACGATGTCCGCCTCGATGTCGTCCACGTTGTCCTCGTGGATCACGTCGCCGAGCGCTGCCGGCACCAGCAGGTCGACGTCCAGGGACAGCAGTTCGTCGTTGGTGAGCTCCTCCTCGGCGTCATACGCCGTCACGGCACCCTGCTGGTCCTTGGTCTGTCTCACGGCATCGACGTCCAGCCCGTTCGCGTCGTACACCGCGCCGCTGGAATCACTGACCGCGACGATGTCTGCGCCCTTGTCTTCCAGCAGGTCAGCGGCGATCGAGCCGACGTTGCCGAAGCCCTGGACCGCGACCGTCGCGCCGTCCAGGTCTCTCCCGAGGTAGTCGAACATCTCGCGGGACGTGATCGCGACCGAGCGGCCTGTCGCCTCGACCCTGCCGGCGCTGCCGCCGTCGGCAACGTCCTTGCCGGTCACGACACCGGGAGCGTCGCTGCCTGTCCCCTCTTCGTACGTCTCTCGCAGCCAGCCCATCTCCTCGGGGCCGGTGTTGACGTCGGGCGCGGGCACGTCGGTCTGCTCGCCGATGAACGGTGCCAGCGCCTCGGTGTACGCCTCGGTGATCCGCCTGACCTCGTCCTCCGAGTAGTCATGCGGGTCGAAGCTGATCCCGCCCTTGCCGCCGCCCATCGGGATGTCAGCGACCGCGGTCTTGTACGCCATCCAGCCGGACAGCGCCCGGACCTCGTCAGGGTTGACGTCTTCGTGGTAGCGGATTCCCCCCTTGTACGGTCCGTTAACGTCATCATCGAGCTCGTCGACATCTGCGGTCCTGCCGCGCGAGTTGTTGAACTGGCTGCGGTATGCTGTAAAGTTCTCGTAGCTGCCATCGTCCATCTCCGCGGAGATCTCGAACTGCAGGAACCGTTCCGGCTGTTTCAGTCGCTCCACCACCTGGTCATCGAGGTCGAGGTAGTCGGCTGCTTCGTCGAGTTGACCGTGTAGGCTTGCAAACGGGTTGCTGTCACTCATGGGGCACCACGCCTATCGCTACCTCACGGTCACACTTTAAACTATCCGGCCGCCCGGAGAAGGGTTAACGTTCGTTAGATATCCATGAAGTACTGCTTGTCGTAGTCGACGATGTCCTCGAAGTCCGGCCGGTAGATCAGGGCGGTGATGAAATCCTTGTACGCGTCCTGCACCTGCTCCCGCTTCCGCTGCGCGATGTACGATGTGATGGTGTCGGCCTTGGTGTGGAGCTCATCGTCCTCCCGGATGGCGTCGAACGCCGCGCCGCGCTGCTCGTTCAGGTACTGGGAGACCGCCGGCTGCGTCACCTCAAGCAGTTCGGCGATCTCGTCCTGGGAGTAGCCCCGGGAGTCCAGCTCCTGCGCCACAAAGCTCCGCAGCGCCGGCAGGACCTCGTTGATGATGGGTTCTGAGACGGGGTTGATCATGGCTGTGTATGCTGCTCCGCGACTTAAAAATCACACCGTTATGCGCTGCCGTGTGGCTTTTAATTCCTTGGCTGGCAATCAATGCGTGATGCAGGCAGTCATCCTGGCAGCCGGTGCAAGCAGCAGGTTCTGGCCGCTGAGTGCGGACAGGCACAAGTGTCTGTGCCGGGTCGCTGGACGGACGCTGATCGGCCACACGATCGCGAGTCTGGAGGAGGCCGGGCTCGATGAAGTCATCGTCGTCCAGTCGCCGGCAGAGGATGTGGAGCAGGAGCTTGACGATGGTTTCGACCTCGACGTCTCGTACGTGGTCCAGGAGGAGCCGCGCGGGATGGCACATGCGCTCCGCCAGGCGGAGGAGCTGCTGGATGAACGGTTCTTCGTGCTGACGCCGTACCGGAAGAACACGGGGTCGTTCATCCGTGAGATGGTTGCGAAGCAGGAGGAGGGCGCTGATGCGGTGCTGATCGCCAGGGAGACGGAGACGCCGTGGAAGTACGGTGTCCTGGAGACGGACGACGACCGTGCGGCATCGATCGTGGAGAAGCCGGCGAAGGGTGAGGAGCCCTCTGACCAGCGTGTCGTCGGGATGTACCTGCTGGAGACGGGGTTCTTCGACTATCTGGACCGCGTGGAGGAGCACGAGTACCAGTACGAGGATGCGCTCGACATCTATATGGATGAGCGCGATGTTGGGGTCGTGTTCACGGAGCAGGATACGGCGTCGATCAAGTACCCGTGGGACCTGTTCGGTGTGGTCCGTGACGTGTTCGACGACATGGAACGGTCCGTCTCGCCGGAGGCCGATGTGGCGGAGTCGGCGACGCTCGACGGCACGGTCGTGGTCGAGGACGGTGCAACGATCTACGAGAACGCGGTGATCCGCGGCCCGTGCTACGTCGGCGAGGACTGCGTCGTCGGCAACAATGCGGTGGTGCGCGCCTACACGGATCTGGAGCGGGGCGTGGTCGTCGGTGCGAACAGTGAGGTCCGCGGCTCGGTGATCCAGCAGGACAGCCACACGCACCAGGCGTTCGTGGGGGACTCGCTGATCGGCCGTGACGTGCGGATCGGTGCAGGCACGGTGTTCGCCAACCGGAACGTCCGCAGTGAGGACGGCCGGGACAACGTGACGGTTCACGTCCAGCTGAAGGAGGAGGACATGGACACGGGCCGGGACCGGCTCGGCGGTATTGTGGGCGATGGCGTGGACATCGGGACGCAGGCCAACATCATGCCTGGCGTGGAGATCGGGCCGGACAGTTTCGTCGGTCCGTCGACGATGGTCCGGAACAACGTCGATGCGGGGCAAACTGTGTATACGAAACTTGAGAACGTGAGGCGGGAACGATGAGGATTGCTGCGAAACGTCCACCGGAACGCGATGAACTACGTGAGGCAGAGGAATTTGGCTACGAGCACGTGGAGCTGTACCTGGAGAAGCAGCACCTGGACCGGTACGAGGTGGCTGTTGAACACCTTGAGGATACGGATCTGGAGATTGTGTCGGTCCATACGCCGCATGTTCCACGCTCGGAACGTGAGTACCTGCAGCGGGCGGCGTACCTGGCGGACAGGTGCGACGCGCTGCTGGTGTTCCACAGCGGCCAGATACCGCTCCGCTGGTCGCTTGAGGAGGGGCGGAAGCTGGGGTACGACAGGGTGGCGTACGAGGCGAACCCCGGGGTCTCACGCCATGCGATCGAGAACATCGTGCTGGGGCAGAACAGGAAACTGGTGCTGGATGCTGCGCACCTCTACATCGCTTCCAAAGACTTCGAGGAGGATTTCGCGGCGCTGCTGGAACATGCAGCCCACGTCCACCTCTGTGACGCGACACTGCTGGAGGACGGACTGGGCTTCGGTGAAGGCGGCATGGACGTGGAGCGGATGATCGAGCAGGTGCTGGATTCGTCGTACGACGGTGATGTGGTGCTTGAAGTGATGCCGGAGCACCAGGAGAAGGCGAAACAGGTGTTCGAACGTGTCAGAGAGGGATACGATGGTTAGGGCTGTCATCTTCGATGCGGACCATACGATCTATGTGCCGAGGACGGAGCAGGCATACCGGGAGAAGTTCAAGTACCTGTCGCAGCGGCTCGGCGTGTCGCAGGACCGGCTGCGGTCGATCTGGGAGGAGCAGGTCGATGAGGCGCTGAACGCGGACGACCCGGAGAAGCGGAAGCGCGAGGTTGTGCTGGAGAAGACGCTGATGGAGACGGAGCTGCCGGCGGACCAGCGCGGCGAGCTTGCGGAGGAGGCGGTCGAACGGTTCTGGAGCCATGTGGTGGACGATATCGAGTACGATGAGGAGACGGAGGCGATGATGGACCGGCTGCGGCAGCAGGGCCTGGACATGGTGGCCGTGGCGTCGGATGAGTTCCGTGAACCGCTGGAACGGAAGCTGAACCATATGCTGGGCGACTGGGAGAGGTATTTCGACATGCTGGTGACGCCGGAGTCTGCGGGCAGCATGAAGCCGTCGAAGGACTTCTACCGGTCGATCCTGGCTGAGGAAGATCTGGAGGCAGAGGAGGTCGTCGTGGTCGGTGATTCCTGGGAGCGGGACCTGCAGCCGGCGGCTGATATGGGGCTGGTCACGGTGCTGCTGTCGGACGAGGCTGACGGCGACCCAGATTTTGTGATCGATAAACTCGCCAAGCTGGAGCAGATCATCGAGAAGCTATGAACGCGGACGAGGTCTTCAACCGGTACGATGTCCGTGGCGACTGGCCGGAGGAGATCGACGAGGAGTTTTCACGCCGCCTGGGGAGGGCCTACGGCACCTATGCACAGCGCGAGGCCCATGACACGGTGGTTATCGGCCACGATACACGTGAGCATTCCGAGGAGGCGGCAGACGCGTTCGCGGAGGGCGTCCGTTCGACGGGCGCCTCGCTGGTCAGGGTTGGGCTCGGGACGACGGACCGTGTCGCACTTGCTGCGGAGCATTATGGTGGCCTGGGAGCGATGGTGACGGCATCGCACCATGAATGGTCGCGTACCGGGTTCAAGTTCCTGTATGAGCAGGGCTACGGCTTCGGGAACGAGGACCTGGGCGAGGTCAAGCAGCTGTTCCGCGAGGAGGACTTCGCGACGGGGGAAAGCCACGCGCTGGACATGGAGGCTGAGTTCGATGAGGAGTACGTCGAGGCGGCGCTGTCGTTCCTGGACGACCACGGCGACGCAGAAGGGACCGTCGTGCTGGACTGCTGTAACGGCGGCGCGTCACGGCTGGCCCCGGAGATCTTCGAGGAGCTTGGCTTCGAGGTCGTGACGGTGAACGACGCGACGACCGGCGGCGGGGTCGACCCGGAACCGGACGAGGACAACCGCCGGTCGATCAAGGCGGCGATGGAGGAGCACGACGCGGGGATGGCGCTGGGCTACGACCCGGACGGCGACCGCGTGTATGCGTTCCACGCTGATGAGGGAGGGATGGACGGCAACGAGCTGTTCTATCTGCTCGGCCGACTGACGGAGGCTGAGACGATCGCTGCGTCGATCGATACCTCGGATCTGATCGAGGAGCTGGACGCTGCGGTGGAGTACGCCCGGGTCGGCGACGTGTTCGTCTCGGCGCTGGGCGCGGAGATGGATGCGGACCTGCTCGGGGAGCCGAACGGCCATTACGCGGTGACGGAGTTCTGCTGGTACAATTCAGGGATCCTGTGCTCGGCGCTGCTGGCGCTTCACCACGACGATCTTCCGGCGCTACTGGACGAGGTGTCGGCCTACACGACGGAACGCCGCGTGCTCCACGTGGCGTCGTCGGAGGAGAAGGACGATGCTGTGCAGGACGCGATCAAGTACGCGGCGAAGAACTTCGAGGTCGTGTCGACGATCGACGGGGTGAAGTTCACCGGTGACGGCTTTACGGCGCTTGTCCGGCCGTCGGGGACGTCGAACAAGGTCCGGCTGATCGTCAACGGGACGGACGCCGACCGTGTCGCTGAGAGGGCGGATGGGCTGTTCGATGCGATGTTCGGGGATTACTGATCGAGGTCATTCGACGACTTCGACCTCGTCGATCTTGCCGTCGCTGTCCATGTCCCGGCCGCGGACGACCCGTGCCCAGGTATCCTCGTTCTCGTAGTCGTCGAGGATGTCGTCAGCGTGCTCTGTCAGGCCGAGGACTGCGGCGGTGGTTCCGGTGTTCCGGATGCCGGCGATGACGATGATGAAATGGTCCTGGTTCTTGGGATTGCGGGCCTTGGCGATGAGGCCGATGCTGTCGTCGCTGTACTCTTCGCCGGTCTGGTCGGAGAGGAGTCGTCGGTACGGGAAGTTCTCCTGGTCGAACCGGACGGGCAGGTAGCTGTTGAACTCGGCGGTGATGGTGTTGGTGAGGGGTCCACCGACGAGGACGAGGTTGTCGTCGTAGGCGTCCTCGTTTTTGACCTCGGTGTCCAGCTCTGCGACCTCGCGTTCGATGCTGCCGTGCCTGCCGAGCAGGGCGCCGATGTCGACGGCGTAGTGCCCGTCACGTCCCCGGACCTGGTGCGGGCCGTGGGGATCGGGCGAGCCGACGATGATACGGCAGTCGATGGTGCCGTTGCTGATGAAGGGGTGGAGGAAATCGCGAACGGGGCTGGATGTCCCGCTGATAGGCATGTCTGCTGGTTTTCCTTCGCCTGGAAGGTCGAGGGCGTACGCCTGCGCTGTCGGCTGATAGTATTTGGCGAGCGAGCCGCCACGTTCCTCCCGGGAGGCGACCTCGATGATGCCGCTGTCCCGCATCTCCCGGATGTGGTAGTAGACGTTCTGGTCGTTGATGTCGAGCTCGTCGGCGATGGCTGCGGGATAGGATGGTTTCTCGGCGATGTGCTGGAGGATCTTCCACCGGGTGTCGTTGAGGAGGCCGCGCAGCGCTTCCGGCTGTTCTTCGACCTGCGTCTCCTTGACGTATCTCGTCCCGTCGGTCTCCTGGATGAGCTGCGCCACGCCGATCACCGCTGTAGTCTTTATTGTAGTCGGTCCGTGGCTGCCCCGGTTCCGTCGGTGTGAGAGGGCCGTGGCACTATAAACCGTTTTGGTACGTTTTGTAGCATACTACAATATGTTTTAGAAGGGTTTATATGTGTTGGCTTGGAAGAATGGAGGGTGTAAGCAATGTGCGGCATCATGGGCTATATCGGTGACGACGAGGCATCACAGATCATCCACAATGGACTGCAACGACTCGAGTACAGGGGCTACGATTCTGCCGGGATAGCGACCCTGTCCGGCAACCCGGGGCTGCAGGTGACGAAGGATGAGGGGGAGATCGCGGAGATCCATGAGGAGCATGGTTTCCACGGCATGGAGGGCTCGATCGGCATCGGCCACACCCGGTGGGCCACGCACGGCGGTGTGACCAAGGCGAACGCCCACCCGCACACGGACTGCGATGAGCGTCTGGCGCTGGTCCACAACGGGATCATCGAGAACCATGAGGAGCTCGCCGACGAGCTTGACGGCTGCACGTTCGAATCGGAGACGGATACGGAGGTCGTGGCCCACTACTTCGAGCAGAAGCTGGATGAGGGTCTGGGCTACGAGGAGGCGATCGAGTCGTTCATGGACGATGCTGAGGGCACGTTCGCCGTCGTGATCCTGGACAGGGAGCATGAGAAACTGTTCGCGATGAAGCGGAAATCGCCGCTGGCGCTGGGTATCGGTGACGGCGAGTTCTTCCTCGGCTCTGATCTGTACGCGTTCTCGATGCATACCGATGAGGCTATCTTCCTGGAGGACGGTGAGTACGCGATCGTCTCGTCGTCGGGCTACGATATCTATGAACGTGGCGGAGCCGCAGTCCAGCGTGAACCGGAGACGTTCGAGTGGGAGGAAGAGGAACGCGGCAAGCAGGACTACGACCACTACATGATCAAGGAGATCCACGAGCAGCCGCAGGCGATCCGCCGTCTCCTGAAGACGCTTGAGACGTCGCAGGCGGATGAGCTGGAGGACATGGTCCAGCGTATTGAGGACGCGGACAAGGTGATCTTCACGGCGGCCGGCACGTCGTACCACGCGGCGCTGCTCGGCGTGTATCTGTTCCAGCGTGCGGGGATCGAGGCCCAGGCGCTGATCGCGTCGGAGTTCCAGAACTATGAACGGGTCGATGATGACACGCTGGTGATCGCGGTCTCGCAGTCAGGAGAGACGATGGACGTGCTGGAGGCGATCGACCATTCGCGCGAGAAGGGCGGGGATATCGCGTCGATCGTGAATGTGCCGCATTCGACGATCCAGCGGGAGTCGTCCGTGTCGCTGGAGGTCCATGCCGGCCAGGAGATCTGTGTTGCGGCGACGAAGTCGTTCACCAACCAGGTCGTGACGCTGATGGCTGTCGCTGAGGGCCTGGGCCTGGACATCGGCCTGGAGTCGGTCGGCGATGAGATCGAGCGGGTGATCGAGCAGAACGAGGGATACGTACAGGAGCTTGCCGCGGAGCTGGAGGACGCGGACGATATGTACGTCATCGGTCGGGGTCCGACGTACCCGATCTCGCGGGAGCTTGCGCTGAAGCTGAAGGAGATCCCGTACATCCACGCTGAAGGGATGATGGGCGGGGAGCTGAAGCACGGGACGCTCGCACTGATCGAGGAGGGGACGCCGGTGGTGTCGCTGATCCCTGAGGAAGACGATGCGATCCTGTCGAACGTCGAGGAGGTCGAGGCACGCGATGCCGATTCGATCCGTGTCTCGCCGTTCTACGGGGAGTTCGAGATGCCTGAGGAGCCGTCGAAGTTTGCGCTGTACTCGACGACGATAGGGTTCCTGCTGGCGTACTATGTGGCGAAGCGCCGCGATCTGCCGATCGACAAGCCCCGGAACCTGGCGAAGTCGGTGACGGTGAAGTGAGTAGGGTTTAAATATCAGTGTCGGGTCATCTAGGGGTATGTCTAATCTCGCTCTGTCAGCGTTGACGGTATCTCTGTCGGCAGCGTTTATCATCGGTGCCGTGGTCTATTATCGGGGAACAGAGTTCAAGACGGAGCGGAACGGTCGACGGTTCGTCGCACTGGGGGTGATGCTGTTCCCGGTGTACGGGATCATCGAGTTCAGTGGTGTGTTTTCTACTGAACTGATCCCGCTGCTCGTGCTGAACCTGGCGGCTGTGATGATACTTTATGGTTTCAAGGAGCAGTATGAGAGGGTGATGCACTGATGGTGAGTATCACGCCTGAACTGGTGCTGTCTGTCACGGCTTCGATCCTGTTTACCGCTGCGTTCATCCTGAGCTATTTTGTCTACCGGGAACGGACGAAGGGGCGGGATGTGTGGTTCTTCTTCGGCCTGACGACGATATTCGCTGCGATCCTTGCGTATACGCATGTTCTGTGCGCGGGGGTGGTCTGTCTCTACGGCAGCAATGTTGGTGGGTTGCCTGGCCCGTTGCTCGATCCTGATTCGATTGAAGCGGTGGAGGCGGTGATGGTGCTGCTTGCCTCGGCATTCGGATTCACGTCCCTTTACACTGTGTTCGATGCCGTAATGCGTGAGTAGGAGGGATTTCCGGTGGATGTCGCCTGTCTCTGTCCGACGGACACGTTCGATTACAGCGGTATCATCGAGGGGATCGTGAGGGATCGGACGCCGTTTGACGCGTCGTTCTCCCGGTTCAAGCCCCATGACGGCGGTATCCCGGAACGACTTGGCTGGGATGCGGTCGTGGTGACGGGGTCGGAGCACCATGTCTATGATGAGCAACGGTGGGTGAAGGAGTCGCGGACGTTCCTCCGTGCGGTACTCCGATCAGAGATCCCTGTGTTAGGGATATGTTACGGCCACCAACTGCTGGCGGACACGCTCGGCGGCGCGGCTGAGGAAATGGCTGAACGAGAGATGGGCTACCGGCAGGCCACGCTGACCGACGCGGGCCGGGACCACCCGCTGTTCGACGGGGTCGATGCCCGGTTCACGTCGTTCTTCTCGCACCTGGACCGTGTCGCTGAGCCGCCGGAGGACGCTGTGGTGCTGGCGGAGAACGGCTACGGGATCCAGGCGTTCGCGGTGGATGCGCTGGACGCGTACGGGATCCAGTTCCACCCTGAGTACAGCAGGGAGATGGCGGAGGAGTTGCTCCGGGAGAAGGAGATGGATGCGGCGGCGAAGGAGGCGGTCCGGGCGACGTTCACGGACGACAATGTGGCGGCGGCCAGGGAGTCACGCCGTGTGTTCGACAATTTCTTCGGTATGGTCTAGTCCTCGGGCTGGAGTATCTGGACGGTGATCGCGGTGTCGCGTTCGATCTCTCGCTTGAACGCCTGCGGGTCTGCCTCGGTGCCGTCGATCATGTTGTAGTGGATGGGGATGACGACGTCGGGCTGGATGGCTTTCGCGGCTTCGACGGCTTCTTCGACGTCCATGGTGTAGGTGCCGCCGATCGGCAGGAAGGCGACGTCGATCTCCTCGACGTCGAGCCGGTCCATCTCGTCGATGTAGTCGGTGTCGCCGGCGTGGTAGAACCGTGTGCCTTCGAAGTCGACGATGACGCCCATGCCCTGGCCGGGCGGGTGGAAGGGCTCGCCGGGGTTGCGGAACCGGTGGTCGTTGTACGCCTGGACGGCGCGGATGACGGTGTCGCCGACCTCTTCTTTGTCGCCGGGGGTGATGAGCCGTGCCTCGCAGTTGAGCTGGCCGATGTCGCAGCTTTCATGTGCGACGGTGACAGTGCCCTCGGTGACGAGGTCGTTGATGGTCTCGGGGTCGAAGTGGTCGAAGTGGGAGTGTGTGCAGATGATGAGGTCGGCGTCGTCCACGGTCCCGGGCATCGCGTCGCTGAACGGGTCGATGCAGACTGTCTGTCCGTCTCGCAGCTTGACTGAGGCGTGGTCCAGCCAGGTGATAATGGTGCCCTGGTAGGTGGTCGACCCCATGGTATCACTCTTCTTCGACCACGACGGCTGTGCCGGTCGCTTTGACGTTCATCATGCCGCCGTTCTGACCAATGGCTTCGTCCTCCATCTCGATGGCGATGACGGCGTTGGCACCTTGTTTCTCTGCTTCGTCGACGAGTTCGCGGAGTGCCTGCTGCTGTGCTTCGCGGAGGGTCTTCTCCCAGGACTTGGACCTGCCGCCGAAGAAGTTCCTGATGCCGGCGAGGAAGTCTTTGCCGACGTGACGGCCGGCGGTGACGTCGGAGACGACGATTCCCTTGTATTCCTGGACGTCCAGATGTTCGACGGTGTGAGATGTTGTCGCGATGATGTCGCGGTCCGCGAAGTCGAATGCTGTCATGGTACCACGGAAGTTATTAACGCTGGCTGGTATAAAGGATTTCGTATGTCGGATGACCGGCTGGGGGACATCGATCCAGGGATCAGGAACTGGGTAATCCGCAAGTACGAAGCAGGGATGAGCCGCGAGGAGATCAAGGGCAAGCTGAGCGAGGACATAGACGATCTGACGCTTGTGGATACGATCATCGACAGCGGTGAAGCCCGGCGACGTGGCGGAGCAAACGGTGCCCTGTTTGAGGATGATCTCGGGACGGTCTACCGCCGGTCTGTCCGGTCGGTGCTGGGCGTTGAGGAACGGTTCTTCCGCAACCTGTCGGAGCAGTCGGCGGTGCAGGCGACGGAGATCATGGTTGTGAACGTTGCGGTGCTGCTGGCGATTGGTGCACTGCTGCCTGCGTTGATCGGCGCGGTGCTGCTGTCCGGCGGGCTGACACTGGGCGGGCTGGCGGTCGTCGGTGCGCTCGGTGCTGTGACGATGGTGTCGGTGGCGCTGTTCGCGGGCACGGCCCATGTGTTTGTGTTCCTGCTGGGAGGCCGCGGGCTGCGGACGACGTACAACCTGTGCGCGAACATGTCGGCGCTGTTCCTGCTGTCATGGATCCCGTTCCTGAACCTTTTCGTCTGGCTGTACGGGCTGATGGTGCTGGTCCGGGGCCTGGAGGAGGCGCACGATCTGTCGTTCTTCCGGTCGCTGGCTGTTGCGTTCCTGGCGGTAATTGCCTGGCTGATAGTGATTGCGGTGCTGTGGCTGACGGTGGAGCCGTCCACGGCGGTCCAGACGGGCGGCGAGTTCCTGATGCCAGTGTAGGTGAATGGTTTAAAAATCTCCCTGTCCAGCGAATACTACGCGGTCACGGGACCGACAGTCGCTCCTGACCTGTACGTTTATCCTACGCATGCGAGGGTAGCCAAGTGGCCAAAGGCGCAGCGTTGAGGGCGCTGTCCCGCAGGGGTTCCGGGGTTCGAATCCTCGCCCTCGCACTTTGCAGTGCTTTCGCGAGTGATTCGAACCTGATCACCGCCAGGTGAGATGTTCGAATCCTCGCCCTCGCATTTTCCTCCGGAAAATGCTCGGAACCGCCATCTGCCTGCGGCAGGAAGGCGGTGTCTCGCACTTTGGAACGGTCTTGTTTCCAGGAGGGTAATGAACGGCTTTCGCTCACGCTGTTCGATCAACCGATGTCTCGCGCTTTTTCGAGAAGAGTAGATAGACATTCTCAGTCCTGAAGCTTGTCGCTGATGTAGTCGTCCAGCGTCCGCTCTGTGTCGTACTGCTGCCAGTCGCCTGACAGGGTGACGTCCTCAGTCGGCTGGTCCCGGTCGTACTGCCGGCCGATGTCCGCCGCTGCTTCGAAGCTGTCGGCGACCTGGTTCAGGCTGTACGTGCCTTCCGCGACCTCGAGGTCGCCGTACGACGGCGCGTCCGTGATGGCGTCGACTGCGTCGTCCAGGTGGACGAACGAGCGCAGCTGTTCGCCGTCGCCGTAGATGTTCAGGTCGTCGCCGCTCTCGGCGCAGCTGAAGAAGTAGCTGATAGTGCCTTTGCCGTCGCCGTAGACCGTTCCCAGCCGGACGATGGAGGCATCCTCGTACCGGTCGGCCAGTTGTTCGCCGGCGGCCTTCGCCTCGGCGTAGTCGATCGCACCGTCGAATCCTGGCTCTGACTCGACCGCCGCTGCCGACGAGACGTAGACGAGGCCCGGCCGTTCGTCCGGCTCGACGTCCTGCAGATCCTCGACGAGCTGTCGCGTGCCTTCGACGTCGGGCGAGTCCACGGCGTCGGCCGGGTGGCCGTACGAGTTCAGGGTCGCGGCGTGGTAGACGGTGTCGAACGCTGACAGGTCCACGGGCAGCTGTTCCGTCGCGTCGGCCCGCAGCATCGCCGCCTCCTCCGTATCCGGCTGTGACCGGCCGATCCCGAGAGGATCGTCCAGCCGGTCCAGCAGTTCCTGCCCGATGTCGCCTGTGGCGCCGAGCACGAGGTCCCGCGTCATGCCGGTGTGTCGTCACGGGAACGTTATAAATCATCTGGTGCCGGTGGAGATAAAAGACGCGGCACCCTATGTGGCTCTGCGACGATGGTACACGACGCGGCGATCATCGACATGGACGGCACCCTGTACCGGGAGGGCACGGCCATCGACGGCGCGGCAGCTGCCGTCTCATGGCTCCGGGAGCAGGGTATCACACCGCTCTTCCTGACGAACAATGCCAGCCGGCACCGGCAGACCTACGTCGACCGGCTTGCTGACTGCGGCATCGACGCGGAGCGTGACGAGATCATCACGTCCGGCTACCTCACCGCCCGCCATCTCGCGGACACGGTGCCGGGCAGCACGGTCTACGTTGTCGGTGAGGACGGGCTCAGGGACGAGATTCGGGAGCAGGATCTCTCACTCACCGCTGTCCCTGACGAGGCAGACGTCTTCGTCTTGTCCTACACCCGTGAGGTGGACTACGAACTGCTCACCGAGATGCTCCGCGGGTTCGACGACGATACGTTGATCGCCACCAACCCGGACCAGACCCTGCCGGGGGAGGACGGCCCGCTTCCTGGCACAGGAACCATCGTCGCTGCATGTGAGGCGATGTTGGGGGAGGAAGCGGAGGTCATCGGCAAGCCGTCGCTGACAGCCGCTGAGACCGCGACGTCTCTCGTTGACGCGGAGCCCGAGGGCTGCCTGATGATCGGGGACCGGTGCAACACGGACATCGTGATGGGTAAGAACGCAGGCATGACGACCGTCCTGGTGCTGACCGGTGTCACGGACCGGCAGGAAGCAACTGCGACCGCGGTGGAACCCGACTTCGTGCTTGACTCGATAGCCGATCTGCGGGATGCGCTCGATCAGAACTCGTAGCTCCGCATCTCGTCGTTGCCTTCGTAGACGTCGACCGTGACTGTCTCGCCGAGGTCGATGGTGGCGTTGGTGCCGGTGACGGGCTTGGAGGGGAGTTCCCTGCTGAAGGCGTTGAACGTGACGTGCTGGATGTCGGCGTACAGGGTCCTGTCGGGCTCGTGCAGGTGGCCGTTGAAGACGGCCCTGACGTTCTCGTGTCGGCTGATGACGCGGTTGATCTCTTTCTTGTTGCCGCAGAACGCGCGTTCAGGGTAGTTGGTCCACCAGTAGTTGCCCTGGACGTCGTGGTAGTGGATCGGGTGGTGGATGAAGATAGTCGCCTCCTTGACGTCGTCAAGTGTCTCGTCGAGGAATTCGAGCTGTTCGTCGGTGATCTCGCCCCGGGAGCCGGACAGCCACGGGGATGAGGAGTCGAGGAAGATCAGCTGTTCGCTGTTGACGGTCTCCCTGCCCCAGAGCTCGTTGCCGAACAGGTCGGGGAGCGTGTCCCGGTCGATGTGCATCACGTCGTGGTTCCCGGCGAGGAACTGGACCGGGCAGTCGAGCTCGTCGAGGATGGCGCGGACGTCCTCCAGGTTGGAGCGGTCTTCGTGTTCGTTGTCGCCGTGCTGGATGATGTCGCCGGGCGCGACCACGATGTCGGGGTCGTCTTGGTCGAGGCGTTCGACTGCCGTGCGGAGTGCGTCGGCAATCTGGTCGTGGTGGCTGGTCCGCATGTGGATGTCGGGGAGGACGCCGATCCGTGCTGCCATACCTGTCTATGAGCGCCGCGGCTTAATAATCGCTCTGGGGACAGAGGGTTGCGGTGTTATGCCAAAGGTACAAATACCGTCTCCGTTCACCGCATGCATATGGGTGACGCCCGGCCGGAGGAACTGGTGGACCTGGATGACTGGGAGGAGTTCTCCCGGCGGCTATTCGCGTCTGCGAAGCTGTTGGTGGAGGAGGCCTACGAAGAGGGAGGATACCATGAAGAAGCGGTCGACGCACTGGAGACGTTCGGCCGACCGGTGGTCCAGCACCTCCACGGCGACCGTGACGAACCGGTGCTCGATGAAGAAGGGCTGGAGGACTGGGTGGCCAGGTACGCGGACGACATCGAACGGATCGACGAAGAGATCGGCGGGGCGGACGAGCTCGATGGGCTGTACCGCGACTACAAGGTACCGCCGGGCGATGAGCGGCTTGACACGTTCTACGACAGTCTGCAGGATCAGGTTGAACCGGACAGGTTCGACTACGTGGTCGGTATCTACTCCAGCGGAATCCCGCCGATGTACGTGGCGGCTGACCACCTGGATGCGGACGAACTGATCGTGAAGTACTCCACGCTGCGGGACGACGATGCGGTCGATGTCTCGCCCCGGATGGAGGAACGCGCGGAGCTGGACGATGCGGAGGTCCTGCTCGTGGATGATGCGGTCCTGACCGGCGAAACGCTGACCATGACCGGGGAGTATTTCAGGTCGCAGGGCGCGGAGGTCTATGCGGTGCCGCTGGAGCAGGAATGGCAGAAGACGGTGGATAACACGGTGCTGCGGATGGGTGAAGGAGACAATGTGGAGTGCTGGGAGCCGCTGGACGGGTGACCGCAACGGTTTTTATGTCGGTTCCGCCCATCCCCTACCATGCAGGAACTGGTCGACCGGGCGGTAGCGCAGCGTTCCCGGCTTATGCGTTACGGACTCGCGGCCACTATGTTCCTCGCTGCGGCCGCGAAGTTCTTTGAACCGATCATATGGGGGAGTTACACACCTCCATGGGTCGCTGCGATGCTCCCTGTCGGACTGGTGACATGGATGCACGTGGTGAGCGTCGGAGAGGTAGCTCTTGCTCTCGGCATCCTGACCCGGCGCTGGGGCCATATCGCCGCGTTCCTGACGGGGCTGTGGCTCTTCTCGATCACGGCTGTAACGGCTGCGGGCGGTTCCTACGACATAGCCGTCCGTGATTTTGGTTTGACGCTGTACGCGTTCAGCGTGGCACTCGTGCTGTACGAGGGACGCACGGGGTAAGGAGAAGGGGGTTGTGCTCCTGTCGGCACGGGGTCCTAATGCTGGTGTCCACGTTCAGAAGAACTCTACATGCCAATCTGGTCCGCTATCTCCTGCTTGATGGCGTTCTGACAGGCGTCGAGATACGGTTGAGGGTCCTTGACGACGTCGAGTGGTTCGGTTCCGGCCTCCAGGTATTCCTCTGCCAGTTGGCCGCCGACGTTGTGCGGGAAGTCGACGTAGCTGTCGTGGTCGGTCGATGAGCCGTTCCGCTTGTAGCCGTACTCTTCGTCGCTGATCGCGTCGTAGATGTGGTCTACCGGGGCTTCCTGTTCCAGGGTCCGTCGCCACGCGGCGACATCGTTCTTCAACTGTTCCAGGTTCATGTCGAGGGCGTATTCCAGGATTTCGACACCCTCGGCCTCGATGATCTCTGTCCTGGCGTCGTCCAGGTCGGCCGCGGGTTCGTCCTCGTCCTCGACGTGGTCCTCGAGCCCGCTGTAGACGGGGTGGTTGTCAAGGTAGTCGTCGGTCGCGTCCGCGATGGTCTGGTGTAATGGGTCGTCCGTAGTGTCCTCTCTGTTGTTCGCGTATTTGACGTAGTTCGCTGCCAGGCCGTTGTCACGTGCCTGGACGTCCTCCAGGAGGGTTGTCAGCCGCGCCAGGCTTTCTTTCTGTCCGGCGATGTCGTCGTAGGGGAGGTTGATGAGGAACATGTCCTGTTGCTGGTCGCTGCTGTCGAGGGCGTGACCGTTCAGTTCGTATGGTGCTGGTCCGATGGACGCTATCTCGTGTGCTTGTGTCTTGATATCATCTATTTCGTCGTTATCGTTGCTTGCAAGGCTGTGAAGCTTCTTATACTCTTTTTTCCGATGGTCGAGGTCGATGAGCTCGTCCAGTGTCTCCCAGGCGTCTGCGTATTTCTCTTTTGCCGGGTCCCAGGTGAAGTGCTGGCTGTACTCCCGTCCCTGCTCATCCATGAAGTGGAGGGCGTTGAGGTGGGCGAAGAACTCGCTGAACGTCTTGGAGGCCAGCAAGTCGTGGCTTTCCTCCCGCTGCTCCCGCCCGATGTGGTATTTCTCGATGTCGTGGCCGAGTTCGTGTGCCAGGGTTCCGGCGGGGGAGTGGAAGTCTGTCAGCGCGATCTGGGGCCGTTTACCATCTCTTCCACGATACCGGTTACCGTCACCGTCGTCCTCGACGTTGATACCTGTGAAGGTGTACTGGATCTCGCTGTAGTGGTCATCCATTGATCTGATGGTCTCCCGGATCTGTCCGAGTTCATCGCTGCTGATTGTACCGTCGTCCAGCCATTCTTCCGGCAGTTCGACGTCTATCGTCGAGAGACCGGTATCGGTGGGACGTTCACCGAGCCAGAACGCGATATCGCGTGGCATCGGTACGCTTTTCCTGCGGACATATAAAAATTATAAAGCTGGATCCGGTCTGAGATGAACGCTTATTTACTTCATCCTGTCCGTGCGGTGGTGACGAAGACGCTGGGCTTCTGCAGGATGAATTCTTCGATGAAAGCGGTGAGGTAGACGGTGCTCTGCAGCATGAGGTAGAACCAGAGCGTGATCGGTGCGAGGTACTCCTGCCAGTGATGGGTCTCCCCGTCCCGAAAGTCTTGGAGGAAGATTGCGGCGGCAAGGATGGCTGGACTGACGCCGACGAGCGTCCAAAGCCCTGATCCGAACGGGAGAAGGGTGCTGGCCCCGTGCCCCATCATGGCAAGGACGAAGAGAGGGATGAGGAGGACGAGGAACGTCGGGACGATGGCGTAGGTGAGGGTGTACGCGGCATCGGCCTTCTTGCGCCAGGTCATGTTGCTGTCGTTGAAGAGTCCGAAGAGGTACCTTTCTGTCACTTGCATCCAGCCACGGGCCCATCGTTTCCGCTGCGCCCACCATGAACGTAGTGTGGCCGGGTTCTCTTCGTAGGTGATGACGTACGGGTCGATCTGTATGTCTTTGCCGTGTTTGTGGATCTTGGTCGACATGTCGATGTCTTCGACGAGGATCTCTTCGTCCAGTTCGCCGATTTCGTCGATGACCTCTTTGCGGAAGAAGAACGCGCTGCCACCGTAGAAGGTGTACCCGTCGATGAGGTCTCGGGTGTAGATATCCAGCTTCTCCGCGATGTGCCGCTCGACGGTGGCGTTGAGTGCGAGGAGTGATTCGTCGGGGTTCCTGCCGTAGCACCGCCCCTTGACACACCAGATATCGTCGTCCTTCTCGAACCACTTGACGGCACGTTTGATGGCATCGGGTTTGAACTGGTGGTCGGCGTCGATGCCGGTGAGGATGTCGTGGTCGGCGTGCTCAAGCGCGTCGTTGAATGCTGCCGCGCTGCCATTCGGCTCGTCGCTGGCGACGGCGGTGATGAAGTCGTTTTCTCTGGCGGCCTGTTCGCATATCTCCGCTGTTTTGTCGCTGGAACTTGTCTCATAAGAGATGATGACCTGTAGCTTGTCACGCGGGTAGTCCAGTTCTTGGAGGGACTCGATCGTGTCGGGGAGGACTTTGCCTTCGTTGTATGCGGGGATGATGATGCTGACGCCTGGCCATTCTCCGTTGTAGTCGGGGGGTTTTGTCTTCTGGAAGGAGAGTGGGATACCGATGAACGAACGTATGATGAGCGTGAGGATGGCGATGAGGAGCAGGGTGTTCAGGACGTTGAGATACAAGGGGCTGAACAGTGCAGGGAGGAATGCCAGAGAGAGGATCAGGACCGCAATCGACCCGTACTTGATTACTGTTCGGACGGAGAAGAACATGTCCTCCGCAGGTTTCGCCTCCATGGGACGAGAGTTTATGTGGTAACGTTTTTATTGGTTAGTCGGGCCGATGCCTGGGACCGGAAAAAGGGGAGGCGGCCGCGGTGGCCGCCACGCCACCTATGGCAGGAAAGAGGTGATGGCGTCGATGATGCCGCGTGCCGGGGAGTCGCTCGGCGGGCCACGTTCCTGCCGTCCGGTGTTGGACTGTTGCCCGGCGGTCGGCCGGCTCGTCCGGTTATCCGGCGCGGTGTCCTGTGTCTCGTTCTCCTGGTACAGGTCACGGGGTCTAGGGACCTGTGACCGGATCGTGTCCGTCATGTTCGGATGAAGCTGCGTCAGCAGGCTGGTCAGTGCGTGTACCTTCTTCTGCAGCAACCGTACCTGCTGCTCGAGCTGTTCAACCCGCTGCCTGAGGCCCTGTTCGGGAGGTTTGACCGGGGGCAGGCCGGGATGAGGCGTGACACGGTCTCTCGGGAAGCTGTTCCGGTACGCCTGCTTGCCGTCGATCATGACGGTGACGACCGCCTCCTCGATTGTGTCGTCAGCGGAGACGGTGCGCTGCAGCGTTGTGACATCGATGACATCGGCTGCCGGTCTTGCGGGAGGGGTGATACGGACTGTGAAATGTGCTGTACCGTTGTCAACGGACTTCGAGACGTTGACCCTGTATCCCGTGTCTCTGAACTGGATGGTCGCATGCAGCTTCGCCTGGTAGCTTTGCGTGGCGTTGACCGGGTCAGGTCCCGCTACTCCGGCTGCGGTCCAGCCCTGCTCCTGCAGTGCGCTGATGACGCACCCGTTCGGTGCCTGGTAGACGAAGCCGCTGTCGTGCGGGCAGCGGAGCTTCATCGTCTGCATGGTGCACGCCTTGCCGGCTGCTGTCTGCTGTGCGGTGTCGATCTCCTTCCGGCACGTGGCGGCGTTGCCGCTGGTGTCGGCTGGAGCCCGTGCTGTGGATGATGCGGTGCTTATGGTGCCGAACGAGACGTCGATCTTCATATCGGCGATGTGCCGGTCAAGCAGGTCCGAGGTGTTCTGCTGTGACGTGGACCCGTGCCCCATGATGGCCATGCTGCCGTTGCCAGGGTCGGGGCCCCCGACGACGGCGGCTGCTGTGTATGAGAGGGTTAGGAGGGCTGCTGTCACGACGCCGAGCTTGCGCAGTGTCTTGTGCATGGGTATCGGAAGAACAATGGACGCTGGCGTTGATAAAGACCGTGGCTGCTGTTCGGGACGGGGCGAACGATCACAGGGGATCCGATCGTCGACGGTTGGATGCGTGAGTGAACGACGCTACTCCTCTGGCCTGAATTCGAGTGCTGCGGAGTTCACGCAGTATCGTTCGCCGGTTGGATCCGGCCCGTCGTTGAACAGGTGGCCGAGGTGGCCGCCGCAGTTGCTGCAGACGACCTCTGTCCGGTCCATGCCCTTGGAAAGGTCCTGCTCCAGGTCGACCCGGTCGCTGTCTATGATGTCGTAGAAGCTGGGCCAGCCGGATCCGGAGTCGAACTTGGTGTCGCTGTCGAACAGTTCTTGGCCGCAGCCGGCGCAGACGAAGGTGCCGTCCCGGTCCTCATCCAGCAGGTCGCCGCTGAACGCTGGCTCGGTCCCGCTCTCCCGCAGGATCTGGTACTGTTCGTCGGTCAGCTCATCTTTCCACTCGTCCTTGTTCGCAGAACTCTTGTCGCTCATCCTTCGCCGGCCTCCTCGTCGGGTTCATCGTTCGTGCCGCTGACCGCCTGTGCGACTTTGCCGACGAGGTTCCAGTCCTGGTCCTCTGGCTCTTCCTGTTCCTCTTCAAGCTGCCGCTGCTTCTCACGGTATGCTTCCTGGATGTCGTCGTCTGAGAACGTCTGCTGTTTCTCAGGGATCGACATACCGCCTGATGCGATGGAACCGAGCGCGAAACCGCCGAGACTCGACGCTGTCTGGAACGCCACACCTGTCATCGCTGTCTCAGGGTTGCCTGAGGTGATCATCGGCCAGGTGAAGTTGATGGTGGCAGTGCCTGTCGCTGCACCGGTGAACATGCCGGCTAGCGAGCCGTCGCTTCCTCGCGGCCGGTAACCCTCCTTGCCGAAGTCCTCGACGTCGTATTCATCGCTCTCCACGATGGCGAGCTGTTCTGGTTTGGTCATGTTGAACCAGCTCTCGTCCTCGTACTGTGACGGGTCCATCTCCATGTCGTCGAGCCGGTACTCGTCGCTGGCGGCCATGGTGCGGCGTTCCTTGAGGCTGAGCCGGCCGCTGTACCAGAGCTGTTCGCGTTCCTCCGGGTCTTTCTGGTTCCATTCGTCCGGGCTGACCATCCAGTCCTCGTAGGTTTCGTCCAACCCGTCGTCATCGCTGAACGAGCTGCTGGCGTATTCGTTCTTGATCTTGCGCTTCTGCTCGCCGTTCATCTGCTGCCATCTCTCCTGGCGTTCCTCGGGGTCGAGCTCGTCCCAGCTCTCGTATGACTGCTGGAAACGGTCCTCGTCCAGGCCCTCGTTGTCGGCGTCGTACTCCCGCAGGTTGGAGCCGCCCTGCAGTGTGCCGTATTCCTTGCTTATCTCTTTCTGCTGCCGGTGGCTGAGACTGTCGTAGACGCGCTGGCGCTGTTCGGGGTCAAGGTCGTCCCACCGTTCCTTGAGATGGTCGAACGTCTCTTCATCCGGCCGTTCAAACCGGCCTTCGTTGTCCTCTGCCTGTGCGACGTAGGCCCGGTCGTAGTCCTTGTCCTCGAGGTTCCCGCCTTGCTCCAGCAGGAACCGTCCGTCGTCGCCGTCATCCTGCTCGTCTTGCTGGTAGTCGTCGCCCATCGCAGCCACCTGTGAAGCATGTGTCACCGCGGGAACATAAAAATAGGGGTCAGTCGTCGAACTCGGTGTACTTCTTCCGGGAGCCCTTTGCCTTCTCGACGGGGTATTTCTCCGCGGTCTTGGCCAGCTTGCGGTGGAACGCGTCTGCGAGGTCGATGTCGTAGAACTGGGCGATCCTGAGGAGGTGGTAGAATACGTCGGCAAGTTCGTCTTTCACGTCTTCGCGCTGGTCCGGGTCGTCCATCGTCGCGGCCACCTGGTCCTCGTCCATGTACCGGAAATGCTCCAGCAGCTCGGAGGCCTCGATGGACAGTGCGACGGCCAGTTCCTTGGCGTCGTGGAACTGGTCCCAGTCCCGCTCCCCGCAGAACTCACCGATCTCGTCTTTGAGCTCGTCCAGTGTCACGTCGCTGTCGGTCATACCTGACGGTTCCCAGGACAGATTCAAAAACGCTTCCATCGTCGGACGGGCGGCAGCGTGTCACGCACTACGGCCTTTTTCAAGAGCGCTCACTGTACCAGTCCGCAACCTCAGGCCAGACATCTTCGTGCGCTCTGCCTGAAACCGATAGCCCGACGTGGCCGGAAGAGGCTTCGATGGTCTCGGTGTCGTCGGTCGCAGCGAGGTCGTTGAGCGCTCTGGAGCTTTCTGGGGGGACGATGTCGTCGTATTCGCCGAGCACCTGGATCAGCGGAACGTCGATCGCGCCGAGGTCGACGGGTTCGCGGTGTCGTCCGTCCTGCTCCAGCTGCATCCGGCCTTCGACCAGTTTGTTGTCCTGGTAGATGTCCTCGACGAATTTCCGGTATGCCTCGCCGGGGACGTCCTTGGAGTCGTTGAGCCATTTCTCCATCGCGGCGAAGAATTCGACACGTTCTTCGTCATCTCTGTTCTCCCAGAGGTCGATGTACTTTGTCACGGTGTTCTCCACGGGATCCTGCAGGGTGAAGCCGATGTCGAGGAGTTCTCCTGGCATGTTGCCGTACTCCTCGACCAGCAGCTCGGGGTCGATGTGCTGGCCCGCTTCCTCGATCTCACCGCCGCTGCCGTCCATCTCGAACGCGGATGCCATGAGACCGAGTGCGTTGACCTTGTCCTGGTTGAACGAGGTATACATCGCTGCCATGGTCCCGCCCATGCAGTAGCCGAGCAGGTTGACTTCGTCGCTGTCCGCGTCCTCCCGGACGGCGTCGACAGCGTCGTCCAGATACCGTGAAACGTAGTCGTCCAGCCGCCGCGACTTCTCGGTCCTGTCCGGCTCACCCCAGTCCAGCATGTAGACGTCGTGGCCCTCGTCCTGCAGGGTCTCGACGACGCTTCGCCCCTCCTGGAGGTCGAGGATGTAGTCCTCGTTCACCATCGATGGCACGATGAGCAGCGGTGTGTCTTCCTCACTGTCATCGGTGTAGTGCTCCAGCTGCATGTGGTGCTCCTGCCAGACCTGCTCGCTGTCGGTCGGCCCGACCTCGACGTTGACCATGGTGTCGGCGTAGTCCGGGAGCAGGCCCATATCGGACAGGGTCTCCATCCCCTGCTCGTACATCCGCTTCTGTTGCTTGTACATGTTGATGAACGGCTCCATCGTTATCCGCCTCTCCGTGTGTCGGTGAGGATAGCTTTGCGGTTGGCGTCCATGGTGTATTCCCAATTGCAGCGGCGGATGGGAAGCTGTTAAATATGCGGGGGTGTCCCGCAGAAGGTTTACACTGGTGAAACAGGTTACGGAGGAGTGACGTGGGGTGGCGCTGAAGACAGGTGCGTCCATCCGATGAGGATCGCGAGGTCTCTGTTGCCGGTTTCGGAGACAAGGAAGTTATCCTGCTCCTGCAGATGCCGATAGAGGAGGGTAATGCCCCCGAGTGGACGCGAGACGCTTGTATTACAAGACGCAGACGACCCCTTCTCAGGGGGTCTGGAAAGGTATATAAGCTCCACCCTGCCACACAGGAAACAGTGAATGGCAGATAGTGATGGCCAAAGAGCACGCCTACGATTCCTGCCGCCATGGTGAGTGGCCGGGGAGAAATTTAAAGCACAAGTTACGCCGCTTGGTACGCCTCCTCGACCCTGATTGGCCCTGAGACGTTTTTCTTTCTTCGAGTCGCTGGAATGGGCTGCTGCGGCTTTTTGCTCCGCGTCTCCAACCTATTTAAAAATCGGGCGTCCATGGTGGGGCGTGGTTGTCATGGATGATCAACAGCAAGTCGGCTATCACAAGGGCGCGCTCGAGGCCCTGGTCAATGAGAAGAACGAACTCTCCCGCCTGCTCCAGATCGTGAACTCGCTGATCGAGAAACACGCGAAGGCGCTGCAGGACGCGGGCGTTGACGTGGAGGAATACCTGAATCAGCTCGCTGAGGAGCAGAAGCAGCGCGCCGACCAGGCGAAGGCACAGCAAGGAGGCCAGCGCCAGCAGGGCGGCCAGTCCCGCGGCGGTCAACAGGAGGGCAACCAGGGCGGCGGACGCCGTGACAGGCAGAACCGTGCGGACCGCAGCTCGAACGACCGGCAGTCCCGCGGCGGTCAGCAGGGCGGTCAACAGGGTGGCCAGCACGGTGGAACAGGAGGTGGCCAGCGCGGTGGCTCCCAGTCACAGGATGAGCCGGACAGGGCCGGCCTTGGCGGCGACCAGGGCCGTGACGGTTCACAGGACGAGGGCGGCTTCGGTATCGACGACGATGACAGCGACGAGCCCTGGAACTAGCGGAGGTGGCGGTCCTCCCACCGCTTGATTGCGTCATCGTCGACCCGTAGCTCTTCGTTTTCCTCTGTCTCTTCTTTTTCCCTGTACCGCAGCCGCAGCACTGCCCCGGTCACGATCCCGAACCCGAGGCCGTACAGGTGTGCGCCGTAGGCGATGCCTGACGCGGCGCCGGCCCCTGCCAGGTTGGTCATGATCCAGCCCAGCAGCGCGGCCCACATCGGCACGGGGACACCCCAGAACAGGCCGATCTTCCGCGGCCGGTAGACGGCCAGCGCGGCGATGACGGTTGAGATCGCTCCTGATGCGCCGAGCAGTCCGGTGTAGTCGAACAGGGTGAAGGCGGACAGGTTGGCGGCGATGCCGCCGAGGATGAAGACCAGGAAGAACCGCCTGCTGCCGATGAACAGTTCCAGCATCGTTCCGAAGACGACGAGGAAGAACAGGTTGTTCAGCAGGTGCATGTAGTCGCCGGGGTTGTGGATGAAGACGCTTGAGAGGAGAGTCCACGGCCGTTCCGCGATGGTTGCTGGACGGAGGACGAGCAGTTCTGTGAGCGGCGGATAGAGCAGCTGCCCGATGTAGACGGCGATCAGCAGCCCGCTGATCCAGAGCGCGAGGTAGTGGTTAGACCGTTCCAAGGATATCCGCGACCCGTTCCTGGCCGAGGCCCATGATGAAGTTTGAGAGCCGCGGGCCGTCGTCCTGATCGAGCAGGCAGCGGTACGCGGTCTCGAAGAACTCGCCGGTGTCCAGCCCGGTCTCGTCCTTGATGCCGAACAGCCGGTCGTCCAGTTCGTTGCTGTCGAAGTCGTGCTCCCGCAGCTCCTCGGCGATCGCGCGCATCGCTTCCCGCTGCTCGGCGGTCAGGTCGTCCTGCACGTGGTCGGGGACCTGGTCCTGGATCCTGTAGACGTACTTGTCCGGGGCGTACTCCCGCGCCCAGGTCTGTGCTTTCTCCAGCCAGGCGACAAGCCGGTCGATCTGGTCGTCGCTGAGCTCGCCTTCGACGTGGCCGGTGCTGCGGAGGCTGTCGATGACCCCGCTGCGCCACTCGTCCCGAGGCCGTGTCTGGGCGAGCAGCGCGAGATGGTCGAACGGGGGTCTGACCGGCTGTTCGTCGGGGACGTCGACCATGGCGAGCTCGTAGACCCGCTTCCAGTGCTCCCGCTTCCGGTCGTTGTCCAGCTGGTCGGGGTTGAAGTAGACGTCCTCGATCCTGCTGAACTTCTCGTACCGGCTGATGACGCCTTCGTCGAACGCGATGTCGAACTCCTTGTTGGGCTTGGTCTCGGAGAACAGGAACCGGATCAGCTCGGGTGTGTAGACCTCCTTGAGGTCGCTGAGTGTGGCGACGTCGCCGCTGGAGCTGCTCATCTTGCCCTGCAGGCCTTTGAGGGAGATGAAGTCGTACATCTGGTAGACGGGGGCGGGATGGTCGAAGACCTGTTCGACGATCTCCTTGCCGGTGTCACGCGAGCTCCCGGCGGCTGAGTGGTCTTTGCCGCCGGGTTCGAAGGCGACGTCCTCGTACTTCCACCGCATCGGCCAGTCGACCCGCCACGGTGGTTTGACGCTGTCACGGTCTCTGAAGTTGATGGCGAAGTCGTCGTCGCATTCGTTGCAGTGGTATTCGATACTGTATTCGCCGTCGTACGATGTTATCTCGGTGAAGTCCTTGCCGCAGAACTGGCAGTAGACCCGGAGCGGCCACCAGTCGTCGTCCAGCGGTTCTTCACGGTGCTGGTCGAGGATGTCCTTGATCGTGTCCCGGTGCTGCATCGCCTGCCTGATGAGCTCGGCGTAGTCGCCGTCCTGGAACTTCTGGGACTGCCTGATGAATTCGATGTCCATGTGCATGTCGGCGAGCTCGTCCTCCAGCTGTTCTTCGAAGTGTGCGGCGTAGCTGTCGTGGCAGTCCCACGGGTCGGGGACCTCGGCGAGCGGCTTGCCGATGTGCTGTTCCCATTCGTCGGGGACGTTGTCCGGGACCTTGCGGAACCGGTCGTAGTCGTCCCAGGAGTAGATGAACCGCGTGTCCTCGCCCAGGTGCTGGAGTGATTTGACGACGAAGTCGGTGGTGATGATCTCGCGGAAGTTGCCGGCGTGGACCGTGCCTGACGGGGAGATCCCGGAGGCGCAGACGTAGATGTCCCGGTCCTCGAACTTCTTCGTGACACCGAACGCAATCTGGTCCGACCAGAAGAGCGGTTGTTCCATGGTGGTTGGTGGCGCGCGGGTGGTTAAAAATCTGTGCGTGAGCGGCCGCGGATCAGATTTATATACGTGGCAGGGAAGTGCTGGCCTGATGCTGCCGGGATTCTTGAACATGAACATCGTCGCGATTCTGCTGCTTGTGGCGGGTGTCGCGGCCCTGCTGTGGCGCGACAGGGAGAAGATCGAGCGGCATTCGATCCTGATCGTGCGCAGGACGGAGCACGGCATCGAGTTCCTGGACCGCGTGGCCAAACGCGCGCCACGGCTGTGGAAGGTCTGGTCGACGCTCGGTGTGATCGGTTCGTTCGTCGTGATGGGCTTCATCGTCTACTTCCTGTTCAAGAACGGTCTCAAGGTCCTGATGAGCGCCCAGGCGGTCCCTGCGGTCGGGCTGCTGCTGCCGACGGTCGGCGGCCAGGCGTCGATGGGTCCTGGCTACTTCCTGGTGCCGTTCTGGTACTGGATCGTCGGGATTTCGACGGTGGCGATCTTCCACGAGATGATGCACGGTGTGATCGCCCGGAACGAGGGCTTCCCGATCAAGTCTGTCGGCTGGTTTGTGCTGGGTATCCTTCCCGGGGCGTTCGTGGAGCCGGAGGGCGAGGAGATGCTGCCCGATGCCTCGGACGATGACGAGGAGGAAGCTGACGATGATAAAGATGAGGACGCTGATGATGACGAGGACGATGACGGCCCGCTCCGCGTTGAGGGGCCGTGGGGCGACGGTGACTGGAAGTCGAAGCTGCGCGTGCTGGCTGCCGGCAGCGCGGCCAACCTGACGATCGCTCTGCTGATCTTCGGCGTGATGCTGGGTATGACGACGACGGCGCACGGCCAGCGCGAGATCAAGGGTTTGTACGAGTACAACGGCGCTGAGATCGTCTCGATTTACAATAACACTGCTGCGGATCGGGCGGGACTGAAGCCGGGGATGGTGGTGGCCTCAATGGACGGCCACACGGTCACGGATGTGCGCGACTTCCTCCGGATCGGTTCGAACTTCTCGGTGAATGAGACGGTGTGGATGGCCGGGACGTACAACGGCTCGCGGTTCAATATCTCGGCGGAGATCGAGACGCGGCAGGTCCGGAACTTCACGTACCGTCCTGCCCCGATCGACCCGCTGCTTGTGGCGCTGGAGCGGCGTGTGCCGGGCACGATCGAGAACTATGCGGCGTACAATGACTGGGTCGTCGGCGAGGATATACGGACGGAGCTGGAGCGCTGGCGGTGGATCCGGCGGAACTATGAGGGCATGGATCAGCGCGCATCGGAGCGGATCGATGCGCTGGAGGCGAAGCTGGAGGATGGTCCTGAGCCGTTCCTCGGTGTGGGTATCGTGTCGGCGACGTCGGTCAAGGCCGGCATGGCGCCGCTGGTGCCGATCGCGGAGGTGCTGCTGAAGCTGTTCTTCTTCATGGTGATGATCCATGCGGGCATCGGTGCGGCGAATATGATGCCGATCAAGCCGCTGGACGGTGGCTGGATGCTGTCGACGGTGATGGAGCGGATCAGACCGGCGTGGCAGCGCCCTGTGGTTCGGTTCGCGACGCTGGGGACGCTCTTCCTGTTTGCGGTGAACATCGCGGTGCCGTTGCTGTTCTGACGATGAGCGCTTCGTGGGAGAGGGTGCCCTCGTGTGACGCCGTTATGTCTTATCGAGGGATAGGGCCGTAACTTATAAGCCTGGACGTTGCAGGTACCGGTGCGTAACGTGGTGGTGTGCCTGGTTCCTCGTTTGAGGTGACGGGAACGGAAGGTCCTCGAATCTTCCAACCACCGGAATGTCAGTAAATGGCGGGGTGGTGGACTGGTCGAACCGCTGTGTTCGGCCATCATCACCGCGTGTTGAGTGTCATGTGGCGGGGTGGTGTAGTGGACTATCATCGCAGCCTCGGGCGCTGTGGACCCCGGTTCAAATCCGGGCCCTGCCATCTCACGTTCGTTCGCTGACAAGCCCGTGTTTTGAACCTTGAGCATGGTCTGTGATCTGCGACCGGTTCAAATCCGGGCCCTGCCATCCGACTGGTTACGCTCGGTCGACACGCAAGAGCGGGTTCGCAAGCGAACCCACTGAAAGGCTTGTGGATTTGAACCCCAAGAAAATCTTTGATTTTCGAGTTCAAATCCGGGCCCTGCCATCGCTTCGCTCGGCAGCTGGCGGATTTTCACACTCCGGTTCTCAGTCGAGAACCTCCGAGGTACAAATCCGGGCCCCGAGAACTGCCGCCTGCTTCGTTTGGCAGGTGTTCGGATCTGGAGGAGGTGCTGACTACGCCGGGTTCTGCCGCCGCCGGGCCGATGTTACGCGTATATTTATTAACCTGCGCGGGGAAGTGTTACCCTGTATGGACGACTGGCGACGTGGTTCCGGGTTGATCGTTCTGGCGGTGCTTCTGTTCGCTGCTCCTGCGGCGGCACAGAGCGGGTTCGATGTCACTGTCAGCAGCGAGGATACGACGGTCCGCCCGGCGCAGGGTGAGACAGCCAAGTTCCACATCACGGTCACGAACACCGCGGAACAGCAGCAGCGGTTCCGTGTGTCCTATATAACCGGGACAGCGACCGATCCGGCATGGTACTACTTGGAGAACCCGTTCATCACGCTGGAGCCGAACGAGACCGAGATGACCACCCTGTATGCTACGCCAGACATGACAGCGCAGGCAGGGACGATGGGGCCCCGTATCATCGTGTTCCCGCTGGATGACCCTGACAACCGGTTCAACAAGCTTGTGAGTTTCTCCGTCATCCGTGACACGAACCTGGAGATCATCTCGTTCGAAGGCCCGCAGGCCATGTACAAGCCTGGCGAGACAGTCAACGTCTCGATGACGGTCAAGAACGTGATCCAGCGAGACATCGCGGCTAACCGGTATCAGGTCGTGATGACGGTCAACGGCGACCAGACGACACGCCCTGTCCCGTCCATCGAGGCAGGTGAGACAGAGCGTATCACCGCAGCCCTGGAGCTGGAGAGCTACCGCGCAGGTATCTACGACCTCACGGTCGAGATCCGCGAGATCGGGGGTGAGGTCCACAGCACACAGCAGGCGAAGATCGAGGTAACGAAGGAGCGGAGGCTTGGCTACGATCATACTTCTTCCAAGTCGTTCCTGAGTTCGTCGAAGACTGTGAGGGTCACGAACACAGGCAACGTCGTCGTGGAGGACCTGAACGTCTCGAAGTCGGCCGCATGGTACATTGATCCTTTTGTGTCGTTCCCCCAGGAGCCGGACCAGATCGTGAACGTGGACGGTGAGCGGAAGTACGTCTGGACAGTGGAACGCCTTGAACCAGGCGAGTCCGTCTCGTTCTCCTACACGGTCAGCTACTGGTCGCTGGTGCTGGTGCTGTTGATCCTGGTCGCGGCGGGTGCGGTGCTCGTCCGCAGGTTCCGCTCGGTGACGCTCGTGAAGTCGGGCCGGCGCTCCGGTGACCGCCTGTCGATCCATCTCCGTGTGAAGAACAACACGGGCTCCAGGATCGAGGACGTGGAGGTCGAGGACTTCGTGCCCGGCATCGCCTCGCTGATCGAAAAGTTCGACTCCCGCAGCCCGGAGAAGATCCAGAGCACGGACGACGGCACGAAGATGGTCTGGAAGCTGGGCATGATGGAGCCGGGCGAGGAACGCATCATCACGTATAAGGTCAAACCCCGTGTCCAGGTCGAGGGCTACATCTCACTGCCGGAGGCGGAGGTCACGTACGAGAAGAAGGGCCAGGAAAAGGCGCGCGAGTCCCACCCGATCTCCGCTGACTTCAGCTGAGCACTGGCAATTTATTTAAGCGTCCCCGTCTCTCTACCAGATGTTCCTACCAGACTGTGTAGGTATCCCTCCCTAGCTCAGGCTGGCAGAGCGGTCGCCTGTAGAGCGACTTGTCCCCCG
>JAXINV010000018.1:49347-52951 GCA_034190465.1 Asbonarchaeum danakilense (SeqCode)
TCCCTCCCTAGCTCAGGCTGGCAGAGCGGTCGCCTGTAGAGCGACTTGTCCCCCGTTCAAATCGGGGGGGAGGGATTTTTCCTACCAGCCCCGATTTGGCGGCTCAGAAAATCTTCGATTTTCCTCACGTTCAAATCGGGGGGAAGGGATTTTTCTCCCTGACCGTCTACGGTGCCACCGAATTTAAGATGGTGCCGCTCCAATACTCGGGTGATACCAATGACACTCCGTATCGGTGCACACGTCTCGATCGCCGGCGGTTTCACCAACGCGCTGGACCGTGAGGAAGACCTCGGCGGCAACTGCGGCCAGGTCTTCGTCCACTCGCCCCGGACCTGGGGCTTCTCCGATCTCTCCGACGAGGAGGCGGAGGCATTCCGTGACGCGTACGACCAGTGCGGCTGGGGCCCGATCGTGGTCCACTCCAACTACCTGATCAACCTCGCCACACCGAAGGACGATCTGCACGAGCGGTCGGTGGAGACGCTGCGGAAGGAACTGCAGCGGACCGGGCGGCTCGCCATGGAGTACGTCAACTTCCATCCGGGCAGCCACACCGGAGCAGGCGTGGATGACGGACTGGACAACATCGCGGACGGGCTGGACAAGCTGGCGGACGACATCCCGGACGACGTTGTCCTGCTGCTGGAGAACACCGCCGGCAAGGGCACGTCGCTGGGCCGGGACGCGGCTGAGCTCCGTGCGATGATCGACCGGTCGTCGCTCGGGTTCGACCAGGTCGGTGTCTGCATCGATACCTGCCACGCGTTCGCCGCCGGCTACGACCTCCGCAGCGAGGAGGACGTGCAGGCGCTGGTCGACGACTTTGACGAACACATCGGCTGGGACAACGTGCACGCCATCCACCTCAACGACTCGAAGCACCCGCACGGCTCGGAGAAGGACGAGCACGAGCACATCGGCCAGGGCGAGATCGGCGAGGACGGGATGCGTGCGATCCTGCGCAACGAGAAGATACGTGGGAAACCGCTGATCCTGGAGACCCCGGAGAGCGACGGCCGTGGTTTCGAGGAGAACATCGAGGAGGCGAAACGGCTGGCGGGTGAGGACGCATGAAGCGGCCGGCACCCGGTGACTGGCAGGAACGGGACGGCTACAGCAAGCAGGAGCTGGTCCCGGAGCATCTGCTGGAGGACGACGCCATGGTCGAGGTCGTGGCGGTCGCCCCGGACGATGAGGTCAAGCCGCACCGCCACGACAGGACGGAGGAGGTGTTCTACATCCTGCAGGAGGGCGGCACGCTGGTCATCGACGGTGACGCCTTCACGCCGGAGCGCGGCGAGGTGATCGTCTGTGAGCCGGGCGAGGAGCACGCAGTACTGAACGACAGCGACCAGGTGTTCCGCATCCTCGTGGTCAAACTGATGTACGAGCCGGACGACACGGTCTGGCTGGACGATGCGTAGCTCCCCGGCTCGTGGCGGCCGGACCGAGGGCTGTTCGGGACGCAGGCAGTGACGATGGAACGGTACAGGTCGATTATCCCTGAGTTTGAGGCGTTCCAGCAGGCCGTCTCGGAGCCGCAGCCCCGCGATGTCCGTGTCAACACGATCACGTCGTCGGTCGCGGAGGTCGTTGAGCTGCTGGAGGAGGAAGACCTGACGTTCGAGCGGCTGGACTGGAACGACCGTTTTCTCCGGTTCCCGCACGATGCACGGCCGGGCAAGACGTTCCCGCACTGGCTGGGCTACTACTATGTCCAGGAATCGGTCTCCGGTGTGCCGCCGCTGGCGCTGGACCCGCAGCCCGGGGAGTCGGTGCTGGACCTGTGCGCGGCACCGGGCTCGAAGACGACCCAGGTGGCGGCGCTGATGGACAACCGCGGCGAAATACTTGCGAACGATGTCCGCCAGGGCAGGATACGTGGACTGCTCGCGAACATATACCAGCAGGGCGTGGTCAACGCCCAGGTGGTGCAGCACGATGGACGGCAACTGCCGGAGGACCGCCGGTTCGACAGGGTGCTGGTCGATGTGCCGTGCTCGGCGGAGGGCAATGTCCGGACCGAGGACGGGCTGGAGGACGGCGCCGACGAGGACACGCGGAACGGCGTGGTCCCCTTGCAGGAGCAGCTGCTGGACAAGGCGCTCCGGCTGTGCAGGGACGACGGGGTCGTGGTCTACTCGACGTGCACGTTCGCCCCGGAGGAGAACGAGGCGATCGTCGACGGGGTGCTGGACCGCGCCAGTGTGGAGCCGCTGGCGTTCGACTTCCCGCACGCGGACGGGGTGACATCGTGGCAGGGGCAGGAGTTCGCCCCGGAGCTGGCAAACTGTGTGAGGGTGTACCCGCACCATCTGGATTCCGGAGGGATTTTCGTTGCGAAGCTGCGAAAGACGGGCTAGGGACTACTTCGCCGACAGGTTCGGCGTGGACGAGGACGCCTGGGATGGGTACGGGTTCCACGAGCGCGGCGGCGACATCTGGCTGGTGTCGGACGACGTGGAGCTACGGGAGGAGTTCGTCGCTGTCGGGATACGGCTCCTCAGGGACACGGGGATCGGCCTGAAGCCGACGACGTACGGGCTGCAGGTGCTGGCCGACGAGCTGCAGGACAGGGTCGTCGACCTGGACGAGGCGGAGCTGGAACGACTGGTGTTCGACCGCGAGACGCTTGCAACGGAGCTGGACGGCGGCTATGTGGCGCTGCGGTTCCGCGGCAGGATCATCGGCTGCGGGCTGGTGTCGTCCCGGGGTCTGGAGACGCAGATCCCGAAGGGCCGGGCGCAGGATCTGGAGTCGATGCTGGAGTGAGGGGTCAGTTTGAAGACGTCCCGGTCCCAAGTATGCGTCATGCCTGAACTGACGGACGAGGAACGGACGCTGCTTGCGGCGTACGTCGAACAGCTCCGGGAGCTGCTGGACAGGGGCTTCCCGGACGATGCAACAGAGGAGGAACGTCAGGATTTCCTGCGCAACGGGTTGCAGGGCGGTCTCGATGCGCCGTCGGACCATGAGCTGGCTGAGCTGGCGGACCGGACGGGGATCGACGACCCTGCCGCGGTGTTCGAGGAGCTGGAGCGGAAAGGTGTGCTGGAGCGGAAGGTCGACGAGTTCTTCCGGCTGCCGGACGAGGTCGGGCAGGACGCTGAGGAGCTGCGCGTGGAGCGTGAACGGCTGGTGTTCGACGACGAGATCGTGGAGGAGCTGGTATGACGACGTGGACAGAGCTGACGGAGGATGAACGCGCGTTCCTGCAGGCGCTGGTGGCGATGGTGAAGGAGGACATCGCGGGCTCTGACCGGTTCGAGGCGGAGCAGGACCCGGAGGCGTTCACCCGCAACCTGCTGCTGGAGGGCTTCCCGCTGCGGGAGGAGGCCAGTCTGGACCGTATCGCGGACCGTGCAGGGGTGGACCGGGAGGCGGTGTTCGCTGAGCTGCTGGACGACGGTGCGGTCGAGCGCGTGGACCAGGGGGAGAAGCTGTTCCTCCGGATCGATGCCACGCTGGTGGACGAGCACCTGCTGTAACAGGGTTGCCTATATAAGAGTTGGTGGATAGGGTATGGATGCTGGCGGCCACAGCGAGGGGGCAACACCCGTACCCATCCCGAACACGGAAGTAAAGTCCCTCAGCGATCTGG
>JAXINV010000056.1:0-8643 GCA_034190465.1 Asbonarchaeum danakilense (SeqCode)
GCGGTGTCAGACCAGCATATCATCCAGGTCGAATCCGGCGTCCTCGAGCTTCTGCCGGTTCGCGGGACAGAGGTGGAGCGGTTCAACGGTCAGCCGCTCCGCTGCCTCCCTGTCAATGGATCCGAGTCGTTGGGAAAGTTCAGCACGTTCCTCCTCTCCGTACACGCCTGCCAGGACCGGTTCCAGGTCGATTCCTGCATCGATGCATGCCTGGAACGCGTCGATCTGACGCTGGAAGTGCTCTGGTGCGATCCGTGCGAGCTTCGAGAAGTTCTCCGGGTTCGAACCCTTGAACGACAGCCGAACCCCGGGTGTTGCCGCGGTCTCCAGCCGTTCAGCGTATGATTCATCGAGCAACATGCCGTTGGTGTCTATCCTGACCTCGAACCCCTGGCTGTCGAGCCGTTCCAGCGTCCGGACCAGGTGGTCGTCGCCTATCACTGGTTCCATACCTGAGAAACGTGCGGTTCTGGTCCCGTGGTCGTCAGCCAGTTCCTCTAGCCGTTCGACGACCTTACCCGGGGTGTGGAGCTGGCCTGCTGCGGGGTCGTCCAGGATGCCTTCGCACCATCCCCATTCATGGGCGCACCGTAGGTTGCTGCCGACACAGTCTGCGACGACGGTGTTGTCGTGAGATGAATATCGGAAACGGTGGTAGCGTCGCCTGTCACTGTCGAAGCTTTGTTCACGTACCTCCGAAACGAGCTCTGCGAACTCATGCATCACGGATCTCGAAGGTGACGCGGTCTGTGTCCTCGCCCTTGCTCTGCCGGCCGGTGATCTCGATCCGACCGATCTCTTTCAGGTTCTCGACGTGGGTGCCGCCACAGGGACAGAGGTCGACGTCCTCGATCTCGACGACGCGGAGCGGGTCGATGCTGTCCGGGATGAGATCCAGGTTGCTCCGACCCACATGCATCTCGTCCTCGAGTTCGTTCCGCGGTTTCTCGTAGATCTTGACCGGGATCTCCTCCTGTATCAACGAGTTGCAACGGTTCTCGATCCGTTCCAGGTCCTCGTCCGAGAAGCTGACCGGGCTGAAGTCCATGCGGGAGTACTCCTCATGGATCTGGTTGCCGGCGGTCTCGGCGTCGAACTCCTGGAGCACGACCGCGGAGAGTAGGTGTTGGGCGGTGTGCATCCGCATCAGGGTGTAGCGACGGTCCCAGTCGATGCTTCCCTCGACCTCCTGGCCCGCCTCAAATTCCTCCGTCGAGTCGACGTAGTGCCGTATCTGTCCGTTCTCCTTCTGCACGTCTGTCACGCTGGTACTGTGGTCGCTGTTGGATAGATTGCCCTGGTCCGCGGGCTGGCCACCGCCCTCGGGGTAGAAAGCTGTCTCGTCCAGGACGATGAAACCGCTACCAACTTCTTTGACCGTGGCAGTGAACGACCGGAGGTAGCAGTCCTCCATGTAGAGGGCATCGGTCACAGCGATCACTGCTGATCCAGGTTTTTCTTGATGCCACGGAGGATGCCGAGCATCTGTTCGTTCTGGTTCCGGATCTCCTGCAGTACGGCGAGTTCATCCTCCTCGCGCTGGACGGTCTCCTCCGGCTCGCTGCCGGGTTCGCCGACGGACCCGTCCTGATGCAGTTCGACCTCGGCGTCGTCACCGGGCTTTTGTTGGGGCTGGTCCTCCCGGCGGTCGCCCTGTCCCTGCTGGGGCGCAGGACTGTCCTGCTCCTGACGTTCTTCCTGGCCGCCTGTTTCGCGGGACTGTCCTGCCGGAGTTCCTGGCCGCTCCTCTCGATCCGGACCGGACTCATCTGCCTGTCCCTGACGAGCGTCACCTGCCTGCTGCTCGCTTTCCTCGTTCAGTTCGATGCTGGACGGATCACCATAATCCGTATTGCTCGCCCCTCCCTGGCTGAGGTCCTCGATCTCGGTGTCGTCGCCCTGCTGTTCGTCCTCGTCCGGTTGTTCTTCCTCTTCAGCGCGTTCCTGTGCGTTCTTGATCAGTTCGTCGAATGCCACGTTATCACCCTCTGCTTGCTCATCCTGTACGTCTTCATCCGTTTCGTCGTTTTCCTCTCTTACTCTGTCCTTGACGCTGTCGTAGAACGCCATAGTGTTCACCAGAGTTCTTCACTATCATTTCCCGGGTTCGATCGCTCGTTGGTCCCTGCGATCTCTTCCAGGAGTTCGATGATCCGTTCATTCTGCTCCATTATCTTTTCAAGCCTATCACTTTTCTCCGCTGACCGACTGTTGCCTGTGGAGGCCGTCGATCCTCTTGACTGATCGCCCATGCCGGGGAGGAAACCCTTCCCTGTGCTGCTGTCCTGCTCGCTGTCGTCCTGCAGTTCGACCTCATCGGACTCCGGCTCCCGTGCCATGCCACCGTCGTGGACGTTGGAGGGGTTGAGCTCCACCTCCTGGTCGTCGTTGTTCCGTATACGGTCGAGAAAACTCATCGTCGCTGACCCTGCTGCAGTGCGTCCCGGATCGCCGTCAGGAGCTCGATGATACGTTCGTTCTGGTTGGAGAGATGGTCCAGTTCATCCGCCAGTTCGCCGCCTTGTCCCTGCGGCCCGCCTTGGGGGCCTTCCATGCCGGTAGGGCCGTTGCCTGGACTTGGGCCGCCCATGCCGTCACCGAAACCAGGGCCGCTGTCCTGTCCCGGTGGCCCTTCCTGGGAGCCTGGAACGCCTTGTTCCGGACCGTTCTGTCCGCCCTGACCACCCCGGTCGCCGGCACGCGGCGGGCCGAGATCCGAGCCGCCCTGTCCGCCCTGGTCGTCCATGCCGCCGGGCCCGGGAGGACCGAGATCAGTATCGTTGCCGAAACCGCCGCCCTGCTGTCCACCTTGACCTCTCTGCTCCGAGCTTCCTGGACCGGGTGCGGAGAGGTCTGATGGTCCTTGATCGCCTGGCGGCCCTGAGTTGGCGCCAGGTCCCTGTGCTGGCTCGTTGCCCTGGGGGCCCTGCTGGTTGCGCTGGACCTGGTTGTTGCCTGGTCCGTTCCGTCCGCCCTGGTTCTGTCCACGTCCGCCCTGGTCCTGTCCACCGGGCCCTGGTGGGGCGCGGTCGCCGCCCTGCTGACCTCCGGGTCCTTCCCCAGGTCCAGGACCTCTGCCGGGATTACCGCGGCCGCCGGAGCGTTCACCCTGGCCCGGAGCGGGGCCACTGTCCTGTCCGGGTCCCGACTGTCTGGATGGGCCGGCCTGCTGGCCTGGTGGGCTGGACTGCTGGTCTTGTTGCCGCCCGGGCTCACCGCGTGACTGGCCGGGAGGGCGGTTTATAGAAGAGTCATCGTTATCGCCACCGTTGTCGCCCACCTTATCCTTTATATCGTCGACAAGTCCCATCCTACGTCCTACTGTCTCATCCTTCGATATTAAAACTTTCGTCGCTGGCACAGCCGCGCAGGTAGTTCCGCGCCGCAGACGTGCCGGCAAATTTTTAACCGCATGATACTAATCTTGTCGTGACAACGCGCTGGACGCGCGAACGGGTGCCCATCATGGAGGACAACGACGCCGGCAGATGCATGCACGGATGCTATCCTGCCGATATCGACAAGATCCGGGAGATCGCACGGACAGAAGGACCGGAACAGGCGGAACAATGGATCGACGACAATCAGCCCTCCGGCGAACCGCACGTGGGCGCCACACACGATGAAGCGCACCAGCGCAAGATCAAGATCTCCGCAGGCAGCCAGGGCATCCCTGTCGACGCATACATCGCCACCGTGGACAACCTGGACACTAAGTTCGACTACACCGTCAAGAAGGTCGGCGAATGGCTGCAGGCCAATCCGGGATCACAGATGCACCAGGAGATGCAGCAGCGCCGGCAGAACGCTGAGCAGCAGATCAACCGTGTGCTGTCAAGTCTCTCCGACCTGTACCAGCAGAAACACCTGCTCGAGCACGATCTGCGGACGCTGGAGAAAAAGGCGGAGCATTTCGAGGACCAGGATGAGGACGCGCTGAAGGCGGACTTCGTCGACAACGTCGACCAGCACACAGGGCGGTCCAGCATCCTGCAGATGCAGGCGAACGACGTCTTCCCGTCGATCACGGCGGACTTCTACTCGATGAATTCGCTGGACGACCTGACGGACGGTCACCTCAGCGACCTGCCGGAGCAGGAGAAGGCGGTGCTGCGGAAGAAGTGGAAGCTGTACCAGAAATGGAAGGAGAAGTTCGGCTCCGCGGTCCACGACAAGGTTGAGGACCTGCAGCGTCGGCTGGACTCGGTACACACATCGATCGAGCAGACGGAGAACTGGATCAAGCCCTATGTCCAGACCGTCAAGCAGATGGAGGGCGATCCCGAGTCACGGCTGGAGGAGATGACCGACCCGTACATGATGGAGGGCTACGCCTCATCTGTCCGCGGTATCAAGGTCGTGGCGCATAAACCGGTCAGGAAGGCGGAGAACGACGAGGGGGAGGAGGTCGTCACGCACCGCGCCGTCATCACGATCGACGTTGCCCATATCTCGCTGGGTGGCTCGGAGCAGCCGCAGGCCCCGGGACAGGGTGCCGAGGTCGTGATCATGGATTTCTCGGAGTACGTGGTCTGTGAACATATCTTCGACGAGGTTTTCCAGCCGCAGATCGAGGAACGGGAGAACGAGGTCAAACGATACGTCAACAGCTATGTAGGAGACGAGATTCCAGGCGAGATCGAGAAACACACGGAGAAACCGTTCCAGCCCTACGACCAGTCGTTCCTCAGGGAGCTGAAGATCAACGTGATGCGCTGGTTCGGGCTGGGGGACGAGTACTTCCATCCCGACCCCGGCGACCTGAACGACCACCTGCTGGGCCCGAAGTTCGGCGGGGCAGCGGAGCTGTACATCACGCTGAAGTACGACATCGGGCTCTACGTGATGAAGTGATAGCATGCCATCGAAACAGGAGGTCAGGCAACGGTACCGGGAGCTGATCAACCAGGGCCAGCACAAGGACGACCTGCTGAACTATGTGGTTGCTGTCTCCTCCGGACTGAACGTGGTCAACGAGATCCCGGACGAGGCGTACAAGCGCGCTGCCTGGGCTGCGAACCAGGGCGCGAGCTTCATCGAGGTCTCGATCGGCGGCCCGTCCCAGATCTACAATGAGTGGGACGACCTGCTGGCGATGTCACGCCAGCTCGGGCTGAGCTACGACTGCCACTTCCCGGTCAAAGTCCCGTTCGACTACTCCAACCCGTACCGGGAGCAGCGCGAGGAGATCGGCTACTTCTACGGCCACGAGTTCATGTACAAATTCATCAAGGCCTGGGGCGAATTCAAACAGGCGATGGAAAGCCAGACCGATGTTAACGGTGATCAGCAGCACGTGTACGGTATCAACTCACACCTCGTCAAGTCCACGATCCCGGCGATGGAGGAGCGGATGGCAGGGTCGGTTTCCGTCGACCCGTTCGGTGAGGACATCATGGAATCACGGATATTCCAGAACCAGACGTTCCGTGTCGGGTTCTTCAAGGACTATCTGTGGGAGGAACAGTTCCAGGACAACTTCAACCTGCTGCAGTCCATCGCTTCGGACATCGAAGGTTTCACCGACTACCAGGTCATCTTCCGCCGTGAGATCATCGACTACATGTCGGACAACGGCTATCTGGACAACGGCCTGCTGGAAGCCGTCAGCAACATCGACGACGCCGACCAGATCAAGGACAACCTCAAGTGGCTGAAGGACAACAGGCCGGACCTCATCAACCTCAGCGTCCGCCAGGCAGAGATGTCTGTCGGTGAACTGTACGAGGATGAAATCGCACAGGCAGAACAGGAACAAGACGAAGAGCGGTATCAGGAGCTTCAGGAACGGGTGGAGGAGCTGCGTGGCATGATCAACGACGGCGATCACGCCGAATTCCTCGATGAACTTGATGATCTGGACGCGTTCCTTGACAGCTACATCCAGAAGACGATGAGCAACATCGACATGTACCGTTCCTCCGCCATCCAGAACATCGCCGGTGTCCGGACCGACGTGCCGGATAACCTTGACGACCTGAAAGAGCACCGTGAAGGGCAGAGCGTGGCGCAGAACATGCCGCGGTTCGACCCCGAGCTTCACTCCAACGCACGCTGGGTCCATCTCATCCCGAAGGAGTTCTGGGAGCTGGACGACGACGAGGCACTGCGGGACCAGGCGGATTTCCAGAACGTGATGGACGCGGTCGTGGAGAACGTGAAGCAGGAGCTGAAGGATGCGATGGTGGAACGACTGGAGAACGAGGAGACCTACGACGGCCACCGGGAGTACATGCAGAACCTGAACCGGGAGCTGTCCGTCGGCGAGGTCGCGTTCCGGGACATCATCAACTTCCGCAGCGGCCAGTTCCGCGACAACATGAGCCGTGAGTCCGTCATCTACTGGTACGTCCTCCCGTACTGGATGCCGTTCAGCGACAACGACCGTATCCGCTCCATCTGGGACGATATCACCGGGATCGAGTCCTCGCAGTACAGCAGGAACAACATCGACGACTTCAAGGAGGCTCTCGAGGATCTGAAAGAATCAGAGCACTATGACAGGATCGTGGCGGCCGGTGCAGGCGCCTACGTCTGGGGGCACTTCACCCAGGTCACGATCCGGGGCCAGGAGAAGCCGTTCGTCCAGCTGCTGGACGAGTACGGCCTGACGATGGACTGGGAGTCCCACAACGTCGGCAACCAGGGCAACGGCAAACTCTGGAAGCCGCATGACATCATCAAAGTCTGCCGCGCGATCAACAACACGCCTGTCAACGGCGAGACCCACGAGGTCATGTTCTGCACGATCGACATGGAGCACCTGGCGATGAACGGTGTCGACCCGCTGTGGCTGATCGAGGGCAACGACGAGAAAGGCTACCGCGGCCTGGACGAGGGCGATGGCCGGATGATCACCAAGCAGCACATCACCCATCCCGCGCTGTCCGAGACCGGGCACCACCACCAGCCGATCAGGCGTGGGGACACCCTGGTCTACCGGCACCTGGAAGCGCTGGTCGATGTCGGGTTCGCGCAGCGGGAGGACCGGCCCGCGGTCGTCATGTACGAGCTCGGCGAGGAGAAGGCGGAGTCGACGTTCATGCTGCGGCTGATGCTGAACATGCTGGAGAAGGACATCCGGTCCGACGACCTGGAGTCACACCGCGTCGACGAGGTCTGGGAACGGTACGACCAGGGCAAGGACATCGAGCTGGAGGACTACATGATCCTCAAGTTCTTCGGCCTGACCGACGAGGAATGGCACCACGAGTGGCAGGAGATCCACGAGCACGCGCTCGACCCGCTCGACGGTCTGCTGGAGATGGAGACACCGGACAAGACGTTCAGCGGGGAACGGCCCATCCAGCAGGGCACCCAGCCGGACAAGTGGGAGGAAGAAGAGTACCGTTGAACCGCACAGTCTTATAAGCGTGGGAACCTGAGACTCCCCCGTGACCAACGATGGCTTCTACTGACAAGCTCCAGGAGGCACGGGAAAAATCGCGTGAACGGCGGATCGAGAAGGTCGAAGAGTTCGCGGACCTGCTCGTCGACAAGCTGGGCGACAAGGTCATGTGTGTCGCCGTCTACGGCTCCGTGCCTGAGGGACGCCACACGCACGAATCTGACATCGATACGTTCGTCGTGCTGGACGACACCAAGCTCGACAAGGGCGTCTCCAGCGACGCGAAGGACAAGATCCGGAAGAAGGTCACGAAGCTCGCCAAGGAGACGGACGACCGCATTACGATCCAGTACTTCTCCTTCCTCACCGAGTTCTGGGACTCTGTCTCGAAGGGTGAGCCGCTGATCGTCGCTGTGCTGCGGAAGGGCGAGCCGGTGTACGACGTCGGCATCTTCATGCCGGCCAAGCGGATGCTGGAGCGCGGCGACATCTCATCGTCGAAGGAGGCCGTCAAGAAACGGCTGAAGATGGCCGGGGCCGGGATGAAGAAGGCGCAGAAGCGGCTCAGGTCGTCGATCCCGCACAACCTGGAGCAGGCGATGGCCAACGCGGGGCAGGCACCGATCATGTTGACCGGGAAGACCCCGCCGAACAAGGAGGACGTCGCCGATGCGCTGGAGGAGCTGTTCGTGGAGAACGACATGCTGGACGAGAAGTACGTCGACATCGCGAAGGAGCTGCACGAGTTCAACGACGTCGCTGAGAAGCACCCGGACGAGGTCTCCGGCCAGGACGTCGAGGAGCACATGGAGAAGGCGGACGACTTCATCCGCAGGATGCACAAGCTGGTCTCCGAGCTGGGCTCCAGGAGGAAAGTCAAGGACATCGTCGACGACTACAAGACGTTCCTCAAGGCCAACGTCGCCGCGCTGAAGTCGGAGGGCGTCGAGCCGCCTGAGGACAAGGAGGATCTTCCCGATGTCGTGGCGGAGACGCTGGACGTCGGCGAGGAGCACCGCCAGATGTTCGAGGACTGGGAGGAGATCATCGCCAAGGTCAAGGACAAGGACATCGACTCGATCAACGAGAAGCGGCTGTACGAGCTAAAGGAGAAGACCAAGGAGTTCGCCTCCGAGATCGGCAAGGACATCAAAAAGAAGAAGGCCGAGGACGAGGCCAAGGACATGACACCGACCCTGGACACGGACAAGATCGCGAAGAACGCCAAAGGCAGTGGCGGCATCTCCGCACCCAAGATCCGGGACCAGGAGATCGAGGACGAAGACGAGGAGTGA
>JAXINV010000056.1:8743-26633 GCA_034190465.1 Asbonarchaeum danakilense (SeqCode)
CATCTCCGCACCCAAGATCCGGGACCAGGAGATCGAGGACGAAGACGAGGAGTGACACGGACTACAGACATTACGGAGTCACCACGGCAGGAGCCAGGAGATGAAGTGCTGGATCGTCTTGATCAGACTTGAGAGCGGTGAGGGCTCATTCCTTTTTTCGTTGTCCAACTCCGTTGATTTATTCATCTTGTCTTCTGTCCCGAAGCCGATCGATATAGCGTCCTGCACCACGACCGGCATCACTACCGTCACCGACTGCTCCGGGTAGTGGACCGTCGCCCTGACCTCGTCTGGTACCACGCGGCGGAGTTTCTCCTTCGTGAGTGTCGTGTTGCCGGAGGGAACATGCAGCTCGATCCGGTACTCATGACCTTCGGCACTGTCAACCGTCACAGAGACGTTCCGTGCTGTCTCGTTCCCGAACTGTTCCCGTATCAGCGCGCCAATCCGCTTGACAGCCTTGTCGTTCCCTTCCATCGCCGCCCAACGCTCCATCGAGGTGTTGCCGTACATCACCGGTTCACGTCGATACGCGGTCGAGTTGTTGACCGGGACGTTCTCGTACGCGGAGACGTACGACACCACTCCCGCCTCAGGATGGACAGCGTGGAACGTCCATCCGAACTCGTCCATCCCGACCTCTACGGAGAGCGTGTCCTCCACAGGGCCGTGACTCGCGGCAGCGGTGACCGATACCGTGACAAGCAACACACCGAGCCACGCCAGTCGCATCTCCCTTTGATGTTGCCGCCGCCTGGTTTTCAAACCACAGCCATGTCAGGAGCCGGTCACCGCCCGGGCTTAAAACGGTTGCCGTCCAGCTTTACCACATGATCGAGGAGCGCGGCATCAGGCTCGACATCGACCTGGAGGATGAGCCGGACAAGGACTCGGAGGTCTTCTACAACGACGACCAGCAGCTGAACCGGGACGTCTCCGTCGCCGCGCTGCAGGCGTTCACCGACCGGCACGACCTCGATGTCAACGTTCTCGATGCGTTCGGCGGCACAGGGATCCGCGGGCTGCGGTACCGCCGGGAAGTCAGCGGCCTGGAAGCGGTCACGGTCAACGACATCAATCCCTCAGCGGCGGACAACGTCAGGCGCAACATGGAGCTGAACGGGCTGAGCGACATCGAGGTCACGGAGCAGGACGCCAACCTGCTGATGACCGACCGGCGGAAGCGGTACGAATACATCGACATCGACCCGTTCGGCTCGCCCGCGGATTATGCGGACTCCGCGGCGCGCTGCATCTCGCACGAAGGGGTGGTCGGCGTCACCGCCACCGACCTCGGTACGCTGTGCGGCAGCTACCGGAAGACCTGTAAGCGGCGGTACGCGTCGTGGAGCCTGAACACCAGCTACTGCCACGAGATCGGGCTCCGGGTGCTGCTCAAGTTCCTGTTCGAGACGTTCGCCCGGTTCGACAAGGTGTTCCGCCCGAAGGTCGTGTTCGCCCAGAAACACTACTACCGGGTGCTCGGCGAGGTTCAGGAGTCGAAGAAAGGCGTCAACCGGTCACTGGACCAGGTCGGCTACCTGCGGCACTGCGACGACTGCGGCTACCGCAGCCTGGAGGAAGAGCCCGTCCACGGCGACTGCCCGGAGTGCGGCAGCCACCTCCACCTGCTCGGCCCGCTGTGGATCGGCAAGCTCGGCAGGCGCGACTTCCTGGCGGATGTCCGGGACGACCTGGACGAGCGGGAATACGACGACGCCGCGGAGCTTGTGGAGATGCTGCACGGCGAGTGCCTGCTGAAGACACCGTACTACGACACCCACCAGATCGCCGGCTCCATCGGGCTGCCTGTGCCGACCAAGCAGGAGCTGCTGGACGAGCTGCATGACATCGGGTACAATGCGGCCCCGACACACTTCTCACCGATGGGTATCCGTACCAACGCCCCGATCGAGGACCTGAAAGACGTGATCCGCGACCTGAAGGGCGGGGAGTGACGCCCGAACCCCGGTGAACGCACGGTGATGTCCGGCCACGGCCTGCTTCAGGAACCACAGTTCAGGCCCGTCCGGGCGAACGGATGTTAAGCGTTCCCGGCAGACGCCCCTATTCTTTTTATGCTCGGAGCGGATACACGGGCAGAATCACGATGCGAGACGAAGTATACAGCGGGAGCGTGGAGTACGTCCAGCTCCTGGACGCGGACGGCGACCTTGACGGCGAACTGCCTGACGGACTCGAGGAGGACGACCTGAAGGAGATGTACCAGGAGATGGTCACCGCCCGCGAGTTCGACGAACGGGCGGTCAAGCTCCAGCGGAGGGGCGACATGGGAACGTATGCACCGCTGAAAGGCCAGGAAGCGGCACAGGTCGGGTCGGCCTACGCGATGGACGACGATGACTGGATGGTGCCGGCCTACCGGGAGGGCGCCAGCTACTTCACACGCGGCGTCCCGATGGAGAAACTGCTGCAGTACTGGGGCGGCGACGAACGCGGCGCGGAGATGGACGGCGAGGACGAGAACCTGCCGCCGTCGGTCCCGGTCGGCAGCCAGGTGATCCACGGCGCCGGTATAGCGATGAGCATGAAGCGCCACGGCGACGACAAGGCGACACTGACCTACCTCGGCGACGGCGCGACCAGCGAGGGCGCGTTCCACAGCGGGATGAACTGGGCCGGTTCGTTCGACGTGCCGGCTGTCTTCTTCGTCCAGAACAACCAGTACGCGATCTCGGTGCCGCGCGACGAGCAGACCGGAGCGGACACTATCGCACAGAAGGCGCTGGCCTACGGCATGGACGGCGTCCAGGTCGACGGCAACGACCCGGTAGCGGTCTGGCAGGTGACGAACGAGGCGCTGGAACGTGCCCGGGAGGACGGCGAGCCGACGCTGATCGAGGCGGTGACGTACCGCCGCGGCGACCACACCACGGCCGACGACGCCTCCAAGTACCGGGACGAGGACGAGGTCGAGGAATGGCGGGAGAAGGACCCGATCGACCGGCTGGAAGCCTTCCTCGCGGACCAGGGCGTGCCGGACGACTGGTTCGAGGAGCAGCAGGAGCTGGCTGAGGAACAGGTCAGCGACGCGATCGATGCGTATCAGTCCATGGAGGATCAGGACCTGGAGGACCTGTTCGACCACCACTACGCGGAGACCCCGCCCGAGCTGGAGCGGCAGAAACAGGAACTGCTTGCGACGGAAGACGAGACAGGAGGTGATGCCTGATGAGCGGCAAGACGATGGTCGAGGCGCTGAACCGTGCCCTGGAGGAAGAGATGGAGCGCGACGAGGACGTCGTGCTGATGGGCGAGGACGTCGGTGAGGACGGCGGCGTGTTCCGCGTCACCGACGGCCTGGACGACCAGTTCAACGAGGACTGGGACGATCCCTCGGAGCGGCTGGAGCATGAACGTGTCATCGACACGCCACTGGACGAGGCAGGCATCGTCGGCACCGCGCTGGGCATGTCGCTGTACGGTGACAGGCCTGTCACGGAGATCCAGTTCTCCGGCTTCATGCTGCCGGCGATGAACCAGCTGATCGGCCACGTCGCCAGGTACCGGAACCGGACCCGGGGCAAGTACGAGCCCTCGATGGTGGTCCGGGCACCGTACGGCGGCGGGATCGAGGCACCGGAGCACCATTCCGAGTCGGATGAGACGTTGTACGCTCACACGCCGGGGCTCAAGGTCGCGGTGCCGTCCACGCCGGAGGACGCGTACGGCATGATGAAGGAGGCGGTCCGTGACGACGACCCGGTGGTCTTCCTGGAGCCGAAGAAGATCTACCGCAGCGCCCGGGAGGAGCTTCCCGATCCTGACGAGGACTATACCGTTGGGCTGGGCGAGGCGGACGTCAAGAAGGAGGGTGACGACGTGACGGTCGTCTCTTGGGGCGCGACCCTGCAGGACACGCTGGAGGCGGTGGATGAGCTCGAGGACGATGACATCTACGCGGAAGTGGTCGACCTGCGGTCAATCAGCCCGATTGACTTCGAGACGATCGAGGAGAGCTACAAGAAGACCGGGAAGCTGGTCGTGGCGCACGAGGCCCCGCAGACGTGTGGTGTCGGGGCGGAGATCTCCTCGCGTATCACGGAGGACGACCACGATCTGCTGTACCTGGAGGCGCCGATCAAGCGGGTCACCGGGTACGATACCACGATGCCGCTGTACGAGAACGAGGACGAGTACCTGCCGGACAGCGACGACATCGCGGAGGCCATCAGAGAGGTCGACGAGTACGGCTTCGAGGGCTGAACGCAGCGTTCACTGGCTGAAGGAAAAAGAGAAAGAAGAAAAGGAGAGGAAGGGGAAGCAGGATGCTTAGTCCTGCTTGTTCTCGATCTCTTCCTCGAGGCCGAGGTTCTCGACCAGTTCCTTGTACCGGTTCCTGATCGTGACCTCGGTGACGCCGACGATGTCGGCGACTTCGCGCTGGGTCCGCTTCTCGCCTTCGAGGACGGCTGCGATGTACAGTGCGGCCGCGGCGATGCCTGTCGGACCCTTGCCTGAGAGCAGGTTCTGTTCACGTGCCTCCTGGATGATCTTCCGGGCACGTGCCTGCACCTCGCCGGACAGCTCCAGCTTGCCGGCGAACCGCGGGATGTGGTCCTGCGGCTTGGCCGGGAGGATCCTCAGATCGAGCTCTCTGGCGACGTAGCGGTAGGTACGTCCGATCTCCCGCTTATCGATGCCAGAGGTCTCGTGGATCTCGTCGAGCGTCCGGGGGGTGCCCTGCTGTCGGGCGACGATGTACAGAAGCGCTGCGATGACGGATTCCATGGAACGTCCACGGACGAGGCCTTTGTCGACCGCCTTCTCGTACAGGCGGGCGACCTCCTCGTGCACTGATTCAGGCAGGTTGAGGTGAGAAACCATACGGTTGAGCTCTGATAGCGCAAAGCCCAGGTTGCGGTCCTTGGACTTGGTCAGCCGGTTGTGCCACTTGCGCATCCGATAGTACTGCGCACGCTTCTTCCCGGAGACCTTGTAGAGCTCGCCTGAGCCCTTGCCGATCTCGGTGGAGACGCCCATGTCGTGCTTCGTGTAGGTCAGTGGAGCACCAGCTCTCTCCTTTTTCTCCCGCTGTTCGGCGTTGAACGCACGCCATTCAGGGGATTCGTCGATCATCTCTTCGTCGATGACCATCCCACAGTTGTTGCAGACGAGTTCGCCCTTGTCGGTGTCCTCGCTGAAGTTGCGTTCCCCACACTCGGGACATTCCGGTCGCTGGACCGCCTGCTGTCCCTCACCTGCATCGTCGTCAGCAGAGGACTCGTCCTCGTCTTCCGTCTTCCGCGGAGAAAGCTCGTTCTCCTGGATCTTCTGGCCGCTGGAGTCCGATCCTTCCTCGGGCTCCTCTGCCCCTTCCTGCTGAGGGTCGGGTCCCTCCGGCTGTTCGGGGACGGGGCCAGGCTCCTGCGCCGGGTTGGGTACCTCGTTCGGTGCTGAACGCGGCACGTCGCCCGGTCCGGCTGGTGCCTCCGTCGGTGCTTCTGAGTCTAGATCGTTTTCGCTGTCTAGTTCATCCTCGAGTTCTTGAGGTGCCATATCTCGTGCTTCTTCAACCATGCTTTTTGTCCCCCCACGGTAGTTACGTGAGACACAAGAGTCTTATGCAGACTCCTTTATAAATGTTTGGGTAAAGGTTACCCTGTACGGGTAACAACACTTCCTGCCCTCCCCCACAGAGGGCACGGACTCCATCATTTGGCTGAAGAGGTATATAAAGGTTTCGGTAAGCTTAAATATTCGGTCAGGACTGCTCAGACAGCCCCGTGACGCCCTGTCAGCCGCCGTCCCGGGACAGATCAGAGGTACGGGATGGGCTTATAAACCGGGGCCGCCAATCCTGTATGGTGCCCTCCATGGACTGGGACACGTACGACCGGGACGAGTTTCTGGACGAGCTATCAATCGATGTCGAAACCCTCGACGACAACCCTGCCGTCGACCACCAGCTCAGCAAACTGCGTGACCGCGAGACGGAGGATTACGCGTTCGAGGACCGGATGCGCGGCCTCTCCCAGACCATGGGGTACAGGGTCGCCGAGGACCTGGAAACGCGCGAGACGACGGTCGAGACGCCGCTTGAAGAGGCGGATGCACGGTACATGGACGACGCGGTCGTCGTGCCCATCCTCCGGGCAGGGCTTGCGATGCGTGACGGGCTGCGTGACTCCTGGCAGGACTTCGACACCGGGTTCATCGATGCCTGGCGGGACGAAGACCTGTCCGTCGAGGTCGACTACCTGAAGCTCCCGGACCTGGACGAGAAGACCGTGGTCCTCACCGATCCCATGGTCGCGACCGGCCACACGCTCACCGCAGTCTACGAGGCAATCGAGGACCGGTTCGACCCGGAGCGGTACGTCGTGATGTCTGCCATCTCCGTCCCGGAGGGTATCAAGCAGGTCGACGACGTGTTCCCCGACGACACCGCGTTCTACACCGGAACCATCGACGATGAACGGTACGGAGAAGACTTCATGTCGCCCGGCCTCAACGAGCACGGCTACATCGTCCCTGGCCTCGGCGACGCGGGCGACCGCCTGTACGGGGAGCCCGACGAGGTCGTCTAGATCCCGTGGTGCAAGCGCTCTCCCAGCGTTGACGGGAGGTGCTCCCTGACCGCTTCCGCGACCTTCTTGATGTCGTACTCCACCCGGTGGATCGCTGCCTCGCGTTCCTCCGTGTCCAGCACCGCGCATGAGGCACGGGTGTCGCCGTCACGTGGCTGGCCGACGCTGCCAGGGTTGAGAAACAGCGTCTCCTCGACCGTCGTCGTGTACGGGTGGTGGGTGTGGCCCATGACGCAGATGTCCGGTGGCTCGTCGAAACAGCTCTCGATGAACGGCGGGCCGATCGACGACCCGTTGACGTACTCCCGGAGCGGGCTACGCGGCGAGCCATGGACCATGTACAGGTCGGTGCCGTCGTAGTCGTCGCGGTGCGTGTCAGGCAGTCCCTCCAGGTAGGAACGGTTCGCATCCGTGATCTCCTCCTCCGTCCAGTCCAGGGCCTGGCGGGCGACCGCGTTGAACGGGAAGTCCCGACCGATCAGGCCGGCATCGTGGTTGCCGAGGACGGCGTCGACGTCGCGTTCACGGACAGCCTCGACGACCTCGTTCGGCCAGACGTAGTAGCCGACGATATCACCGGCGCAGAGCAGGCCGTCCAGGTCCTCCTCGTCAAGCCGGTCGAGCACCTGCTCCAGTGCGGGCAGGTTGGCGTGGATGTCGGAGATGATGCCGAGCCGCATGCACCTTTGTTGGTGCTGCCGTCTTTTTTATGCTACGAACCCGAACACTCCGGTGCCATGGACGAGGCAGTGCTGGTGTACGACGGGACGTGCGGCTACTGTTCGACGGTGGCGAAGATCGCAGCCATCGGCGGGATCAGGACGCTGCCGTACGAGAGCAAGGAAGCGCAGCAGCTGCTGGACGTGTTCGATGACAAGGGGTTCACACTGTACCTGTTCGACGGGGAGACTGTGCACTGGGGTTCGAAGGCTGCGGAAGCGGTGGCTTCCCACCTCCACATGCCGGGTATACTGGTCAGATCTGTCGGGAAACTGTATCCGTACCTGCTCGCACTTGTCAGCTTCCTGACCCGGCGGGGGCGCGAGGTGAGCGGGCCGTCGTGCAGCTGTGCGGTCACCGTCTCCGAGCAGGGGTCAGGTGGCACGCTGCGTCTGGAGGATGCTCCTGGAGCCGGGGAATGAGGAAGGACCGAAACTTATTAGTAACGGAACCCAATACTGGGGCGATGGAAAGGAAGGCCACCTACCTGGATCCGGCATCGCGGAAGGCTGTGACGGTCGGTGCCCTCTCAGGGATTGCGTCGTCGTTCATCACGAGCATGCTGGCTGTGGTCCTGGCCGCTTCCGCCGTTATGGCTGGTCAGGGCGGATCGATGATGGGCTATTTCTTCCCCTCCATCTCCGGCGCAGCTATCGGTCTGCCTGCTGCCCTGTTGCTCGCGGCAGGGATCGTGGTAGCGTTCGGGTTCCTCGGATGTATCGCAGGGTCTGCTGGCGGTGTGCTGTTCAAGGAGTTCTATAACTCGCTCCCCGGTGAACGCACCACGCGGAAGGCGGCGTTGCTGTTCCTGGCGCTCTGGGTCGTCTTTGCGCTGATACCCAACATGACCGCGTCGGTCAGGGCGCCGTCCGTGTACTCGGTACTGGGCCCGCTTGTGCTCTGCCTCGGGTACATCCTGGTGTACAGCTATCTTCTCGGTGTCCACTGGAACAACATCTTCACGGATCAGGGATAGATCATCGAGAAGGCAAGGTACGTCACCGCCCCGGCTGAGAGGAACGAATAAAGATGGATCTTCAGGGCCTGACGCAGGTCCTGTCTGTGGGCGTCGCTGTCCGGTACCTCATGTCTGTTCCCTCCTTCCTCACTCACGTCGTAGATGCCCTGCATCGCGAACCCGGCGCAGAACCGGTACCGGGTCTGGAAGTAGCCCTCGAACCCGAGCGAGAACCCGGCGAACAAGGGGAGCAGTGCGATGACCGACAGACCGAGGTAGATGATGCCGGTGAGGACGGCGGAGGCGAAGAGGAAGCCGGCGATCCCAAGGTATGCGCGTTTCCGTAGCTCCGCCCGGCCGATGTTGCAGCTCCCTGGCTGGTACTCCATGATGCCGTGTACGTGACCGCGCCTTATGAATCGGTCGGCTGCCTGAACTTGAAATACCGGGCAGACCCAACCACTGTCAGACCATGACAGCAGAGCTGTACGACAATATCCTCATCCCGACCGACGGCAGCAGCGGGACCGAGAAAGCGGTCGAACACGCGCTCGATCTGGCGGAGACGTACGATGCAACAATCCACGTCCTCTATGTCATCGACATGCATCCCTCCTACCACGGCGTGCTCTCGGAGAATTACATCGATGAGCTGAAGGACGAAGGCGAGAAAGCCATCGACGATGTCGTTGAGAAAGCCACCGGCAGGGGCCGCAAGGTGACGACGAAGATCGCCCGCGGTATCCCGCACAAGGTCATCCTCCGGTACGCGGAGGAGAACGACATCGATCTCATCGCCATGGGGACGCACGGCCGGACCGGGATCCGGCATCTGGCGCTCGGCAGTGTCGCGGAGAAGGTGATCCGTGCCGCGGACATCCCCGTCCTGACAGCCCGCATGACGCCTGAGGACGGTTGAACGGGACGATGATGATCACCACACATATCTTCGCGGGCTCGTTCCTCGGGCTCGTTGTCGGGGAACGTCTCGGCCTCGTTTCGCTGCAGCTTGTTCTGGCAGGGATCGTCGGGAGTGTCGTCCCTGACCTCGACATGCTGGCGGGGACACACCGCAGGTCGCTGCATTTCCCGGTCCTGGGGACGGTGACGGGCCTGGTGGTCCTTGGCCTGACGGCATCGCTGCCGGGAGCGGTCGTCGGTACTATGCTGTGCGCCGTCGGGCTGCACGCGATCATGGACTGGCTGGGGAACGGGAAGGAGCTCCGCCCCTGGGAACGGACCGACGACCGGGCGACCTACGACCATGTCCGGGGACGCTGGTGGGCTGCGAAACGGTACGTGGAGACGGGCTCGACCAGGGATCTCGCGCTCGGCGTCCTCCTCGCGCTCCCGTTGACGGTGTGGGCGGAAGGGCTGGTCCGTGTCGCCGTGATCGCCGGTGTCGGTGTCTCGGTCCTGTACGGGCTGGGTCTGCCGTACCTTGCTGACAGGATCCCGGACACGCACACGACCTGGTCCGGCTACCTGGCCCATCACAGGAACCGTCTCTGGCACCGGCTCACGGGATGATGGCAGAAAAAGAAAAATGTGGAAGGGAGTGTTGTCACTCCCAGTAACGGTCGTGCAGCAGCCTCCAACCGTTCAGGAGCCCGCCCCAGAGCACGACCAGGCCGGCGAACATGTTGCCGAGCGGGACGATCTGCTCACTGATCTGCTGTGCGCCTTCCGGTGCATATGCACCGAACGCAGCACTGCCTGTGAACGCAGCCAGCCCGGCGGTAGCCACGAAGACCATGATTCCTGCCGTGATGGTCTCCCATTCGATCTCCGGTAACGTGCTGTAGTTCCAGAGAACGCTCAATACCGTGAAGGCGACTGCTGCAGATAGTCCAACGCCCAGTTCAAGTCCGAATAACGCCATGTGTCTATCACCGCCACAACGTTACATCGAGGTTCTTGTTAAAATTACCGGTCGGCAGGGCACAGTATCCCGATGCAGCACTCCCCTTCACCGACAGCTTTAAAAATTTCTCACCGGAGGGTCACACCATGACCGGGTACGACGCGGAGCAGGTTACGACCGATGAACTCGAACAGCAGCAGGACTACTTCGAACGCATCTACCTCCTGGACCAGGTCGGCGGCCTGGACCCCGGGCAGATGCTGGATGACGACGTGGTCGCCTCCTACGTCGACCACGAGGACCAGCTCGAATACGACCTGGAGCGACTCGAGGACAGCATCGACGAGCTGCCGGACGAGTACGGTGAACTGTTCCACGATATCGAAGGATTTGCCGGCCAGCTCGACAGTCTCCGTGACCTCCCGACCGATCAGGAGGCCGAGGAGCGGCTGGACGCGGACGAGTTCGTCGAACGGGTTGAGGACTACGTCGAGGACGCGATGGCGGAGAATGAGGAGCTCGGCTTCGCGACGGACAACCCTGTGCGGCTGTTCAACGCCCGCGCTCACGAGATCTCGCTGCGGCGGAGGTACGACGTCCCGGCTGTCGATCCGACGTACGTGCTGGACGTCCTGGAAGAGTAAGGAAAGAAAAAGGTCCGTGACTGCCGTCTTACGGGCAGACAAGGAAATTAGTTCTATCAAACGCGCTGAACGTTGACTGCCTTGGGTCCTCTGTCGCCTTCTTCGGTCTCGAATTCGACCTCGTCGCCCTCCTGGGCGGATTCGGCGTCCAGTTCACTGATGTGGAAGAAGACGTCTTCTCCTCCTTCGTCAGGCTGGATAAACCCGTAGTTCTTCATGTCGTGGAAGAACTTGACTGTGCCTTTCATAATGAAACACCTCCTGATATCCCTGCATGCGGTGGACACCTTTATAAATCTCGCAGGAAGAGCTTTGTACGAGGGGCGGTTGATTCTGTCTCCTTAAGGTGTCGAGCCGGGGGCCCCTACCACTGATTCAAGGTGGAAATGTCCCCTGTAAGCGGACAGTAAGACACACGGAAGAACTCCGCTCGTCGCACCGTCTGGACAAGATGCGGGGTCCGAAACGGCCCCAGACCGCCCCCTCATCCTTCTCCACCTGTCACGACACCATTTTTAAGCCTGGGATGTGTCCCATGTACATATGCTCGACCGGCTCCGCGATCTCCTCAGCCCGGAACCAGAGACGGTGACCCCGGCGGAGGCGCTCGATTTCTTGGATGAACACAAGGAACGGGAGCTCGATGCCGCACGTGAACGCGCCGACGAGCTCCGCTCCCGTGTCATGGACCGGCTGGACACGCTCGACGAACGGCTGGACGAGCTCGAAGCATACACCGACGACGAGGCCCGTGTCGAGGACGTGACGACCAATGTCGCGGAGCGCAGGAAACGGCTGATCGACCAGTTCGACCCTGTCGACGATCTCACCGCCTTCGCCGACGACCTCGACGAGCTGGCGGAACAGCTCTCAACGGTGAAACAGAAGGAGAAGATGGTGCTCGACCAGGTCGGTGCACCGGCGGAGGACGCGTTCAGCACGATCCGTGAGCTTTCCTCCACGGTCGACGACCTCCAGGACTTCGTGGACACGGACCACCAGGTCATCCAGCGGCGGGACCGGCTCACCTCACTCCTGGACAGGCTGGAGCGGCTGCATGAGGAACGGGACGAGCTGGATGACGCACTTGACGCGGTCGACCTCACCACGCCACGGGACGAGCTTGAGGAGGTCACGGAACAGCTGGAAGCGCTGGACGACGATCCGGAACAGCACAGGAAGGAAGAGCTCCAGTCCCGGATCGAGGAGCTGGAGGAGCAACGGGACCGGTTGCAGCACAGCATCGAGGAGGCGGCGGCCTCCATGGAACGCGGTCTGAAGAAGATCAGGTACCAGATGGAGCACGGTGATATCGATGCAGCGGAGGAGACCCGGGAGGTCCTCAACGCGATCCAGGAACAGGGCCGCCCGTCCGACATCGCGGCGGACACTGTCGCCGGGGCTGTCGAACGGGCGGAACAGGCGATCGATGAGGTCGACCTGGGGGAACGGCAGGTGGAACGGTTCCAGGACGCTGCCGACACGATGCACGACCTTGATTCGATCCGTGACGATATCGAGGACGTCGAGGAGGAGATACGGGAGCTTGAACAGGAACTTGACGACCTTTCCATCGATGAGCGGCGGCAGGAGCTGGAGGAGCAACGGGAGGATGTCTTCGAGACCATCGAGGAACGGGAACATGAGATCGAACAGCTCCAGCACCGGGTCACGGTCAAGGACCAGGCGATCACTGATACACTGGACACGATCGAGGACCTCCTGGACGAGACGGTGCGGGCCCCGGTCACCGTGACCCGGGACGACGATGCGGGACAAGATTGAAATTAGGGCAGTCCCCGTAGAGGTGTATGGCCAACCTACCGGAGTTTGACAGGGAGGCCCGGCGGTCGCTGGGCATCCTCGTCATCGGTCTCGTGCTCCTCTTGGTCGCTGGATGGCTCAGGTCGAGCGGTTTCGTGGTGATGCCGGTCACGATAGGCTTTGCCGGCGTTTTCGCCACGGCACTCGGCATCCGAGGACTTGACCATCTGACGGAGGGCACCTGGGAAGGTGTTGCAGCTCTCACAGGTATCTGGATCCTGTTCTTCGCCACGGCGAGTGTTGTCGGCTCCTGGCAGCGTTCACTGTTCACAGCGGTGCTTGGGCTGTTGATGCTGGGTGCGTGGATCGGGCTTCCGCTGCTCCTCTACCTGGACATAGTACATGTCCGCCGGGACACGGAGTGGCAGCCGATCCGGCTGCTGTATCTCCCGCTTGCGGTCTTCCCGCTGATCAACATGGCGGTCGGGCTGATCTACCTGTACCGCCGGCATACCCAGGTCGGTGAGCCGTAGGCCAATCTTCTTAACCCGGCATGTGCAACATTGCAGTGATGATCCGGGAACTGTTCCTCTACCCTGATGAACGGCCGATCGGCCTGCGACAGGCTGTACGCACGCTCTACCTGCTTGCGGGGATGATCATCTGGTTGCCAAGTCTTTACGGGGTCGTGGCGGGCTCGCTGTCGTTCCCTGGGATCGTTGGCGCGTATTTCGTCTACCTCCATCTCCCGGTGATCGCGCTGTTCTGGACGCCACTGGTCCAGCGCCGGTTCCTGCCGACGGGCAATGCGGTGGTCACGGTGCTGGTCTACCTGACCACGGTGCTGTTCGGACCGGTCCCGGTCCTGGGCTACTGGCTGGTCTACCGCCACTACCGCACCGACCACCCGCTGTCACCCGTGTTCGCCAGCGGTGTCACGAACGTCCTGGCGGTCCTGGTCGCTGTCGGGGCGTTGATCGGTCTGTTCCTGGTGTACGGCGTTGGCCTTTCCGGCATGCCGTTTTACGCAGTCTCGCTCGGGCTGATCGGTCTGTTCCTGGTCCCGGCGTTCACGGTGAAGGGCACGACGACGCTGAGCACGGATGCATCGGCTGCGACGATCCGTGACCGGTGGTCGACGTCTGAGAACCCTCTCATCCAGCAGCTCCGGGTGACGGGGTATGAGGTCCGCCAGGAGGACGAGACGACGATCACGGCGATGAAGGAACGGTTCAACGGGCTTCTCAGCCCACGGACGGTGACGTACAACCTGGAGCAGGACGATCCTATCACGTTCGACCTGGAGCAGGACGGGGACGACCCCTACAGCACGATCCGGGCGGTGGTCGAGGAGGGGGAGGAGACCCGGGTGCATGTCGTGACGACGTTCCACCGTCGGCTGCCGGTTGTCATGCTGTTGTTCGCCCTGTTCAACGACCGTTTCACCCGCCGCTACCTCCAGGAGCTTGCATACACTGTAGAGAAGGAGTCCACGACCGTCCATCTCCTGTCGGGTATGTGACGGGGAACGTTCGCTCTGGGTGCTGCCTACCTGACGTCGACCGCCCGACCGGTGTAGTCAGCCTGGCTGACCTGGTAGATGGTGTCCGCTACTTTTTCGGGTGGATCGCCTTCGAAGTCGGTCATGGCTGTCTGTGTCCGTGACGGGCAGACGGCGTTGACCGGGATGTCAAGCTCCTTGCTGGCGGCGTCGGTGAACCGGATGACGGCGGCCTTGGAGGCGCAGTACGCTGACAGGCCGGCGCTGCCGTGCTTGCCGGCGACGGAGGCGATGTTGACGATGGAGCCGTTGTCCGCCATGTGTGGCAGGGCGGCCTGGGTGCAGTGGAAGACGCCGTAGACGTTGACCTGCATGATGCTGTCGAACGTTGCTTCGTCCATGTCCGCGATCGTTTCGGTCTCGGCGATGCCGGCGTTGTTGACGAGGACGTCGATGCTGCCGTACTCGTCCACGACCTGCTGGAACGCGTCCCGGACCTGGCTGCGGTCGGTGACGTCGACCTGGATGAAGGTGGCGTCGCTGCCGTGTTCCTGGACGAGTTCGTGGGTCGGTGTGCCGCCTTCCCGCGGTTCCTGTTGTTTGTCGAGGACGGCGACGTTGAAGCCTTTGTCTGCGTACCGTTCACACGTTGCCCGTCCGATGCCGGATGCCCCACCGGTGACGACGACTGTCTGTGTCATATGCTGTGGTCGCTGCCCGAGGTTTTTGTAGCTCACGGGCGGAGTTCCGGGGAAACGGTGCGGGTCGACGGCCTGCGGCTTTGCTGCGGCCGGCTATCTTCCGGGGCTGGGACGTGTCCCGGTGCTGGCTGGCCGCGGGAGGGAAACGTGTACACGGGAAGTATGACGATGTGAACCGGTCGGGTATGTGACGGAACAAGTTTTACTGTGTCCGGGAGCCGTGTATGCTGCCGGCCCCGGTCGATGGAGGTGGACGCGGCAAACAAGTGTCGTTGTTGTGTTGTTGTGTTGTTGCGTGTTGTGTTGCGGAGTTACCACAACCCCTGGCAGCATGTTCACGGGGACCGCTGGTCGTGGAACGATGCTCCCCGGTTTTGAACGCTGGCTGGAAATGACAGTGGTATGGCGTACACGGTCCTCATCCCAGAACCTGTGGAACGCGAGATAGCTGGCTGGGACGATGAACGACGCGACACGTTCTTCACAAAGGTCGAGAAGCTGGAACGATACCCGAAAAAGTTCGGTAAACCGCTCCGGGGACCGCTGTCAGGGCTCTGGGAGCTGTACTTCGAGAACAGTTTCCGCATCCTGTACAGCGTCGATGACGAGAACCGGAACGTCTACGTCAAAGAGATACGGCACAAAGACGACTTCTAACCGAGCTCTTTCCTGAGCTGGTCCAGCGTCGTGGTGCGGCCTTCCTCGATCGCCTGCTCGGACGCCTCTATCATCTGGAGGGCGTCATCGTCTCCGAGGATCGCGATCGTGCGCTTCAACCCGTCGTACTCCTCCCTGGAAACATGGACCGTGTCGCTCATGGCTGTCCAGAGATAGGCACGGCACCGATTTAAAACCCCTGCCCCGTTCCACCACCGGTCGACGATGGAACAAGCAGGACCACGGCGGGATACGAAGGACGCGGATGACGTTATGATGCAAGCAAGTCGCGGGCTTTTTCGATGAACGTTTCAGCGTCTTCGATCCGTTGTTCCGCCTCTTCCTCTGAGAACTCGGGAGCGATCTCGTAGTCGGCTTCCTCCCGTTCTTCTTCGGCAAGTGTGAGCGCCTTGCCGAGCGAGTCGGCGATCCTGCCGGACGCAACGAATTCCTTCCCGATCATCCTGATGAGCCCTGCATGGGTCTTGGCAGTGATGTCCTCGGATTCCAGTAATGCTTTCGCCGCGTGATACATCCCGTAGTAGGCACGGGAGATCGCATCCGCGTAGAACCCGGCCTCGCAGAGGGTCCGTGCCGCCTCGATCTTCTCGTCAGCCCAGTCCAGGCGTTCATCCATAGACCTTCATCTCCTCCTGGATACTGTCAAGCAGGCTGCCGTTCATCCGTTCCATCCGCGCCAGCTGATCAGTGCTGATGACCTTCGGCGAGATGTAGATATCGGTGGCGAGCATGATGTCGAAGGCGATTCCGACGATGTCCTGTTTCACGCTCTTATCATCCACGACGATGAGGACATCGACATCAGAGTCCTCACCATGATCGCCTCGGGCCACGGAACCGAACAGGATGAGTTTCTCAACACGGTCACCGAACCTGTCCATGACCTGCTCCCGGAACCTGTCGAACGCTTCCTCGTGCCGGTCCCTCTCGTCCAGCGCCATGCCCTACATTTGGTCGCACCAGTATTTCAAAGACCTTGTTCCACCACCGGTCGACGATGGAACAAGCAGGGACGCCGGCGGTGACGGCAGTGGGAACTGGACGGAGGAACGCTGGAAGATGGAACAAGGGACAGTGTGACGACACGAAGATGTAGGGCCCGGTTTGATGCTTGGAAGGAGAAAGGGTTTTCCAGCGTGTTCACTCGTCTTCCAGGAACTGTCCGATCCGGTTACGCAGTTCAGGCAGGTCCTGCTGGACCGTTGCCCAGACAACATCGTTGTCGACATCGAAGTAGCCGTGGATGAGCCGATCACGCATCCCGGCGATGTCCTGCCACGGGACACTGGTCAGCCGGTCACGCGTTCTGTCGGACAGCTGTTTCGCTGCCTCACCCATCACTTCGAACTGGCGGACAACGGCGTCCTGTGTCTTCTGATCGGCTGCAAAGTCCTCTCTGGACATGTCGTCGGTGTAGTCCAGGATCCTGTCGATCGCGTCACGGATGTGCTCCAGATAGGCCTGGTCCCTCATGCCAGCACCTCTTTCTCCTCATCGACCCGGGACCGGATCTTCGGACTGAGTTCGTCCTCGGTGACGAGGTCAACAGGACGACCGAGTTCGTCCTCGAGCTCGCGTTCGATCCGTGCCATGTCCAGCAACGTCTTCGACTCGTCGAACGAGACGAGGATATCGATATCGCTGTCAGCCGTCTCCTCATCACGGACATACGAGCCGAACAGCTCGACCGAGGCGGCACCCTCCGCTGTCAGCTTCTCCACAATCACCTGCCGGTCCCTCTCGTCCAGCGCCATGCCCTACATTTGGTCGCACCAGTATTTCAAAGACCTTGTTCCACCACCGGTCGACGATGGAACAAGCAAGGGACGACGATGGTGCGGGAGACGTCCAGGAGCTCGATCTGGACCGGCCGTCGCTTCCATGATACTTCAGGGACGTTCCTGGATGGCTGCTACGGCCTCACGGAGCTCCGGGAGCTCGTTCGTGACGGTGTCCCCTCATACCGCCTCGACATACTCGACCTCCTTGAGCACCCTGTCCTGGATGCTTTCCCTGACGGACTGCTCGGTCACGAGGTCGATATCGCGGTCGAACAGTTCCTCCAGGAACCGTTTCAGCTCCATGAAGTTAGCGAACGTCTTCTCCCCCTCCCTGAACCGGACAAGGATATCGATGTCACTGTCCTCCGTCGCCTCATCCCTGCTATAGGACCCGAACAGCCCAATCCTGTCGACACCGAGCTCATGGATACGGCCAGCATTGCTGGCCAGTTCCTCATGGATGGCATCACGGGACAGTGACATGGGCAGCTATTGGTCCAGACAGTATTTCAAGACAACGGTCATTCCGGCACGGGCGTTCAATGGAACAAGCAGGGACGCCGGCGGTGACACCAGTGGGAACCGGACGGAGGAACGCTGGACGATGGAACAAGCAGAGAGAGGAACGAACAAGGGGAGACACGGAGGAAGGATGTGGACAACGGAAGGAAGAGAGAAAAGGAGAGAAGGGAGGAGGGCGGAGTTACCAACCCTCCCCCCGGGAAGGT
>JAXINV010000034.1:0-48296 GCA_034190465.1 Asbonarchaeum danakilense (SeqCode)
AACTGTGACGGCGACGAGGACTCGATCATCCTGCTGATGGACGCGCTGCTGAACTTTTCCCGACAGTTCCTCCCTGATCAGCGAGGGACCAGGACGATGGACGCCCCGTTGATCCTGTCGACCGTGCTGAACCCGGACGAGGTGGATGATGAGTCGTGGAACGTTGATGTGCAGGAGGAGTATCCTGTCTCGTTCTATGAGGCGACCTGGGAGTTCCGCGATCCGGGGGAGGTTGACATCGCGATCGCTGAGGATCGTATTGAGGAGAGTGATCCGTTCAGGTTCGACTACACGCACCCTACGACAGACGTGGAGGACGCCCCGATTCAGTCCAGCTATGTGACGCTGGGTGAGATGTCGGAGAAGGTGCAGGCCCAGCTGGAGTTGGGGCGGAGGACACAGGCTGTTGCGGCGGATGAGGTTGCGGAGCTACTCCTGAAAAAGCACTTTATTACGGATATCAAGGGGAATCTGCGGGCGTTCTCCCGGCAGGAGCTTCGTTGCATCGGTTGCAATAAGAAGTTCAGGCGGGCTCCGCTGCAGGGCGAATGCACGGAGTGCGGCGGCGACCTGACCTTGACGGTGCATGAAGGCACGATCAGGAAGTACCTGGAGCCATCGGAGGAGATCGCGGAGAACTTCGCCATCTCGACGTACAGGCGGCAGCACATCCAGATCCTGAAGCGTCAGATACAGTCGCTGTTCGGCAAGGCGAACAAGCAGTCGAGTCTGGGCCAGTTCACCTCTGGCTGATCCTTTTTATACTATTCTACTCGCCGGTGAAAGCCTTATAATCGTTGTCGTTCACGCGCCAGGTATGAACACGCTGTTCCTCTTATAATGCAGGTCGCTGTTACGATTTCCGCAACGTGAAGCCCCGTGTAGCAATACCAGCCGCAGCGCACCCCTGGGCTTCGGGTAACGTTGCAACCACACAGTCAATACGTCAGGCGAAATGAAGGGGTGTGTCTCGTTCATCTCGAAAGTCTGTGTTTGCCCCACGTCTCCAGATGAAACAAGGGGGTGCGTGAAGATCATCTGCCCCCGGCGTGTGGTTCATGAAGGCGACGGTCCCGGGAAGGCTTATCAATGATGCGGGCTAATTTTGCGATATGTCCGACCTTGAGGCAAAGGATGTGATGACCGAAGGCGTGTACGCGATCCAGAAGGATGAAACAGTGCGCTCGGCGGCGCAGGAGATGAAGGAGAAAGGGACGCGCAGCCTTGTGGTCGTCGATGAAGATGAGGTCGTCGGTATCGTGGTTGCTCGGGATGTGCTGTACGAGATCACCGCTCCCGGGGAGGATGCGGAGACAGCGCTTGTTTCACAGGTGATGACATCGGATTTGATCACCGCCGATCCTCACGACGATGTGTCGGATATCTCACGGGCGATGCTGGAGAACGATATCTCGCGTATCCCGATCCTCCGGGGTGAGACGCTGGTCGGCATCGTCACGCATGAGGACATCCTCAGGGCCTGGCCGGGCTACGTCGACCTGCTGGAGGAGAAGGCGGCGTCGGGCCGCAGCGATCTTTAAAAGCTCCACTTGTCCTCGAGCCGGGTCCCGCACTCAGAGCAGATATAGACATCGATTTCTTCCGTCGGCGATTCGATGGTCTCCTCGTGTTCCATCATGGTCCCGCAGTTGCGACACTCCGGCATCTCGTCCCGGTCCCGGAACGTGAACTCGGGTTCGCCTGTCATGCACGATGATTGCCCGGCCGTGAAGAAAAAGGTTGTGAACCGCGCGGCTACAGTTGCTCCAGTTCTTCCGCCAAGTCGGTCCAGACCTCGTCGATGCCCTGTTCGGCGTCGATCTCGATGAGCTCGGCGTCGTGGTCCTGGTAGTGGTCGTACATGTCGTCGATGTTGTCGGACTGGCGGTCTATCTTCCGCTCGATGTTGTCCCGGGTGTCGTCGTCCCGGCCACGTTCCAGCAGCCGGTCGTACAGCACCTGTTCGTCGTCGACCCGGAGGTAGACCATGGCGTCGAGTTCGTCCATCTCGTCCATCTGTTCTGCCTGTTCCTCCGATCGCGGCCAGCCGTCCAGCACGTAGCCGTCGCCGGTGTCGCCCTGGTCCAGCCGCTCGTCGAGGAACTGTCTGACAGTCGCGGCCGGCGGCGCGCCACCCCGGTCCAGCACGTCCTGGATGGTCTCGTACGGGTCGTCCTGCTCGAGGTAGCCGTCGCTGTCGACGCCCCGGTCGCTGTTGTTCCGCAGCAGGTCGCCGGTCGAGATGTGCGGGATGCCGTACTCCTGCTCGATGCGTTCGCTCTGCGTGCCTTTGCCGGCACCGGTGAGCCCCATCAGTGCAAGTTTCATCGTCCTACAGCCGCTGGCTCTCCTTCTCGCGTTCCAGCATCATCTTGATACCCTGTTCCATCATCGCCTCGGGGTCGTCGGCGAACGCGTTCTTCCCGGTCTCCCGCTTCAGGTCGCCGAGGAACTGGACGAAGTCGGTGCCGCCGGTCCCGATCTCGTCGCCGACCTTCTCCAGGATGTACTCGACGGCGTAGGTCAGGTGGATCTCGCGGAACGCGTAGATGTTCTCCAGGGTGCCGTTGTACAGGTCCTCGAGCTCCTCGTCGTCCGTCCCGTCGATGAATTCCCTGACACCGGGCCCGTCCTCGATCGCGGCGACGTAGTTGCGGTGGCCTTCCGGCATGTAGTCCCGCATGTCGTCGATGTGCTTGGTCAGCACGTTGGTGTCGTGGCTGATATCCAGCGCGGCGTCGAGCGCAGGCAGGATGCTGCTCTGCGCCCCGGTCTCACCCCTGAAGTCCTGCGGCCCGTCGAGCTCGTCGACGCCCTGGAACTCGACGCCGTCGAAGCCCTCGATGTACGGCCGGAAGCCCTCATCCTCGTCGGCGTAGACGTCCGGCGAGTTGCCCTCCGGCATCCGCTTCAGGGTCTCGACCATCTCCGCGGTCGACCGCTCCATGTTCTCAAGTGCCGCCTTGGCGGTCTCGACGTCGTCCTCAGCCGCGGCGCGCTGCAGGTACGGGATGGCTGTCAGTGCATCGGACGCCTCCTGCTCGATCTCGGTGTGGACAAGCATGAACCAGGCCTCGTCGTCCATCGAGACGAAGTTCTGGATGGTGTCGATGTTGCCCAGCTCCAGCGGCCCGTCTGGGTCGTCCCGCTCCCAGTTGTGCAGGGAGTAGGCGTCGAACGACAGGATCGGCGGCACGTTGAGCCTGTCTGTGGACTTGTACAGCGGCTCTGCGACGCCCTCGGGGATGTGGTCCTCGGTCTCGGCCCCGGTCTTGTGCACGTAGGCGGAGGCGAGGAAGCTGGAGACCTGGTACATGCGGAACAGCTCCTGGTCGTCAAGCCGGTCGTACAGTCCGTCGTCGGGCGGTGACAGCTGCCGGAGCTCGTCCCGCAGCTCGTCGCCCTCCAGCCTGCCGGGCAGCTGGTGACCCAGCCGGTCCAGCTCCGCGAGGTAGTCATGCTCCGTCTCGAAGTATTTGAGCGGATCCTCCGCGGGGAGGAAGCCCCGTTCAGGGCTGACGTCGTACTGTTCGAAATCGTCCTCGTCGTAGACCTCGGTGATAGCGGGCTCGTCTGACATAGCCGCGGCAGAAAGGACGGTCGACACTTAAAAATAGTGGCGGTACTACACCGCGGCGTTCACGCGCGTTGACCCGTCAGTCGTCCAGCCAGCGCTGCGGATCGAACCGGAGGATGCGGTCGTCCGCCGGGACCGGCGTTCCGCGGCCGTCGGTGTTGCTGGTGGAGACGTACAGGTGGCCGTCCGGCCCCAGCCGCACGGCGCGCAGCCGACCGTACCGGTCGACGAGGTGCTTCTCCAGCTGTTCGACGGTGCCGTTCACCAGTTCTGCCTCGTACAGCGTCCTGCCACGCAGCCCGGCGAAGAAGATGCTGTCGTTGACGGCCGCTGCCCCCGCCGGCGCCCAGGTGGTGCCGTCGGCGTAGATGACCGGAGCGATCATCCCCTGCCGTGTCTGGTCTGCCTCGATGACCGGCCAGCCGTAGTTGCCACCCATGACGATCCGGTTCAGCTCGTCGTGCTGGCTGTCGCCGTGCTCGGTCGCCCAGAGCTGGCCGTCGTGCCAGGCAAGGCCCTGCGGATTGCGGTGGCCGTAGGAGTAGACCGGGTTGTCGAACGGGTTGGTCGCCGGGACCGAGCCGTTGGCTGTGAGGCGGAGGATCTTGCCGGCGAGGACGTCGGTCCGCTGCGCCCACGGAGCGTTGGTGGCGTCGCCGGCGGTGATGTAGAGGTAGCCGTCCGACCCGAACGCAATCCTGCCGCCGTCGTGGTAGATCGCGCCCGGCAGCCCCTCAATGATCGGTGTCGGGTCGCGCAGCTAGGTGCCGTCCAGCCGGTACCGGACGACGCGGTTCTGCAGCATGTCGCCCTGCCGCGTGGTCATGTAGAGGTAGATGTAGCTGTTCCGCGTGAAGTTGGGGTGGAGTGCCACGCCGAGCAGCCCTCCCTCGCCGCGGTGCGCGACGCCGTCGACCTCATAGACCGTGGTCTCGCCGCCGCTCCTGTCGATGCGGAGCAGGCTGCCAGGCCGCTCGGTGACGAGCATGTCGCCGTCGGGGAGGAAGGATATCGCCCACGGCACGGACAGGCCCGACGCCACGACGGTTGCGTTGCCCCCGGTCGGTGCCGGGCCCTGCCACGGCTGGAACACCGTCAGCGCGACCGCCACCAGCACGATGAAAAGACCCACTGCGGCGAACCGTCCACGGTACATACCGTGCGGTGGGGCGTCCTCATTCTTATAGCCCGGCTATATAACGGCGTTATCGCGACTTACTGGTCATCGACCTGCCGATACCGGACGTAGGAGTACACGGTGCCGAACGCTGCCGCTGCTGCGGCCGGTGCTGCGAGCAGGAGGACCAGCTGGCGTGGATAGACGAAGCCGAGCATGGCGATGAAGCCGGCGGCCATGAGCAGCTTGCCGGTGACGCGGTGGGTGTCGTCCCAGACCTGGTCGTTGCTGAGCGTCCACGGCGTCCGGACGCCGATGAACCAGTTCCGTTTCGACCGGGTGATGAGCCGGCCGACGATGACGAGCAGCAGGCCGATCGCAGGGGCGATGAACCTGCTCACGTTGGCGACGTAGCCCAGGTTGGCGCCGAGGACGAGCAGGTTGGTGTACAACAGGAACCCGAGCACGACGTTCATCAAGAGGTCGAACGTGGACCGGAACGCTGCGATGTTCTCCCTGAGCGGGTCGATCCGCGGGATGATGCGGTAGAAGACGAGGAAGAGGAGGGAGATGCCGGGGAGGAGGAACGCACCCATGGTCTTGGCCATGTGGTCGTCGGCCTGGCCGGCGGCGTTCCAGTGGATGGCTACCTGCTCCGGAAGCCGGGGATAGGCGACGATGCTTGCTGCGATGGTTGCGAGAACGAGGAGCGAACCGAGGATGAGGTACTGACGCTCGTCGAGGGACATGCAGGGGTATTGTCCCGGTCTCGTTTATCAATATGGAGGTGGTGCCGGGCACCGGTCGGGGCCGCCGGCTGCCTTACTTATTTTAAGTACTAACACGTATCTTCCCCTATGTACGTGGAGGAAGAGGTCTCGAGGAAGACGTCGACGGTCGACGTGCAGGACTGGGAGCAGGCGTACAGCGAGGTCAAGAACATCCTCGAGAACCGGTTCTTCTTCCACAGGGTGGAGGAGGAGAAGTTCCGCCACCACCAGGAGAAGGGTATCATCGTCTCGAAGCTGAACTGTTACCGCGAGGTCGATGACTATACGACGATCGAGATCACGATCGTGATGACGATCGAGCAGGAGGCGCAGGACGCTGCGCAGGCCCACATCACGCTCGATTCGAAGGGCGAGGTCGTGACACGGTATCCGGAGCGGACACGGTTCCAGCGTTCTGTGGTCTACTTTGCGCTCCGTTCGCTGTGGGACAAACTGGTGTATGGCTGGGCCCGTGGCAAGTGGAAGGACGAGGCACAGCAGCTGCAGATTGATGTCCATTCGGAGATCCGCGGGTTCCTGCAGTCGGTGGAGACGAGGCGGTAATCCGTGGGGGAGAAGACTGAGGTCGTCCAGCGTGAGGACGTGGTCTACGGCAAGGATCTGGACAGTATGATGGAGTACTACCGGGGCATCCAGCAGACACTGGTGGACCTGGACTTCGATGAGATTGATGAGGAGCGGTCGGAGCACTGGGAGAACTTGCCGTTCAAGCAGACGATCTATGCGGACATGTGGAAGGATCCGTTCACGAAGATACAGATCAAGATCAAGGCCCGTGTCAAGACGCCGCGCCGCGACCGACGGACGTCAGACGACCTGTACAAGGGGATCTTCTTCATCTCGGGCTATGTGGTCCGTGAACGGTACGGGCACTGGGAGTACTTCGAGGAGAACTCCTGGTTCAAGCGTTCTGCGATCTATAAAGGATTCCAGAGGATCTTGCGCAGTTTCCTGTTCCGGAAGGAGTTCAAAAAATATAAGGAGGAAGCGGAAGAACTTACCATCGAGGTCACGTCCCGCATCCGGGAGTTCGAGGGATCGATCCCGGCGATCGGCAAGAGCAAGCGGGAGTGGTTCGAGCCGGACTACCGGGAGAGGCGATAACGATGACGATCACTGTCAGCAGAGAGGTTGCCGAGGCGGAAGACTGGTACCAGGCTCACGGCGTCGTGGAGCTGTACCGTAAGATGAAGAAGATGCTGGAGCAGGACATGAACTTTGATGATGTCCAGGAGACGTTCTTTGCCCAGAACATGGACAACGGCAAGCTGACGACGAATATCTGGGCGACACGCGAGCTCGGCAGTCACGGCATCGCTGACAGCGGTGCCAGCACCCATATGATTTTCGAGGTCGTGTATTTCTCTCGGACACCGATCAACACGACGGACAACGGCTACTTCGGCACGATGGAACTGGACGTGACAACGAAGCTGAAGGTGGAGATGCCGGGCCAGGACCGTTGGGTAGACTCGATGCTTCGCAGGGCCTGGTTCAATGCGATCTACCGGCGCCAGTTCCGGTACTGGGTGGAGTACGCGGAGGAGGAGACGATCCGCTACATCAACATGGTCAGGGAGTTCCTAGACATGGAGCCGACGGTCGGCAAGTCGCGCCGCCTCCACTTCGAGCCGCTTGTCCACGCTATCTGACGCTGCGGCCTGTTTGCTGCACCGGCTCCGGCAGATATAAAAACGTGTCAACCTTTCTTTCACGTGGAACCGGCGCGGTGCAACTGCCGCGTCTTCCCGAGGTAGCTGCCGTTGAACGCTCCTAGCGGGGCGGAGGCCGCCCGCCCAGGTCAGCAGGCCGATTGCACGTGAACAGCGTAAGCAGGATGAACGTCTGTGTTACAGGCGGGCGATATCTACCTCATTTCACATTCACGGAGGATCAAGCTTCAGATGTCACAGCTTTACATCAAGGTCGAAACGGAGCAGGACACATTCAGCGTCGACACCGATGCCACGTACCCGCGTATCGCTCTGGAAGCACCGGCGTCGCAGGGGAAGGCCAACGCGGAGCTGACGCAGCGGCTCGGTCAGCGGCTTGGGGAGGATGTTGCGATCGTCTCAGGCCATAAGTCACGACGCAAGAAGATACAGGTCGACCTTCCCAAGGAAGAGGTACTACAGCGGCTGGACTGACGTTTTCTGAAGCTTGGGCCTCCGTTCAACGGTGATCAATCATGAGTAAATTAGCTCAAGCTTCATCCAAATACGTCATCAAGGCGAACATGACTGCAAACGGAGTCGTAGAGAAACCGGATGTCGTCGGCGCCATCTTCGGCCAGACAGAAGGACTGCTCGGCCCGGACCTGGATCTGCGGGAGCTGCAGATGACCGGCAGGGTCGGCAGGATCGATGTCTCCGTCCGGTCGGAGAACGGCTCGTCGGAGGCGGAGATCGAGATCCCGAGCTCGCTGGATGCGACGGAGACAGCGCTGATAGCGGCTGCACTGGAGACGATCGACCGCGTCGGACCCTGCACGGCGGACATCGAGGTCGAGTCGGTGGAGGACGTCAGGTTCTCGAAGCGGGATTACATCATCGACCGTGCAAAGGAACTGCTGGACGAGATGCGTGACGAAGTGCCGGAGTCGCAGGAGATCTCGAAGGAGATTAAGGATGAGGTGCGGACGTCCGAGGTCACGAGCTACAAAGGTCTGCCTGCTGGCCCAGACGTCGAGAGTTCGGAGGATATCGTCGTCTGTGAAGGACGGGCCGACGTCGTGAACCTGTTGAAGCACGGCGTGAAGAACGTCATCGCGATCGGCGGCACGTCGATTCCGGAGGAGGTCAAGGAGCTGTCACGTGAGAAGGTCGTGACGCTGTTCCTGGACGGTGACCGCGGCGGCGACCTGATCCGGAAGGAGATGGACCAGACTGTCGACTTCGACTACGTCGCCCGGGCTCCGGATGGTAAGGAGGTCGAGGAGTTGACGAAAAAAGAGGTCTTCAAGGCGCTGCGGGATAAGGTCGCGGAGGAGCAGCTTGATGTAGCCGAAGAGGCCGGTGAGGAGACGGAGGAGGATCTTTCCGATGAGGGGGCGGATGACCCTGATCTGGATGATCGTGTCCGGACGGCGTTCAAGCAGACGATGACCAGCTTGGTCGGCACCCGCGCGGTCTACTTCCTGGACGATGAACTCCAGAACCTGGGGAAGGCGCCGCTGGATGAGATCGACTCATCGCTGCAGGATATCGATGAGGTGTATGCGATCCTGTTCGACGGTGAGCTGGGCCGGGAGGTCGTCCGGGCGGCGGAACGTCACGGAGCTGAGTATCTGGTCGGGATGTCGGGCAGCGCTTCAAGCGATGACCTCCAGTGTCTGACTAAGAAGCAGCTTTAACCGGGGATCCATCCTTCGAAGTCCTCGAGGAGCTCTTCGATGATCTCTTTGGCCTTTTTCAGGGCTTGGTGCCGTGCTGGACGCCGCGTCCATCCCTGGATAGCCGCGAAATGTTTTTCGCCCGAAAGACTTTGGTTGCTTTTGCACCTTTCGCTGCCTTGACGCTCTTTGCCGGCTTGGCGACCTTGAATAGCTTCAGTGAGCGGAGCAGTCGGCCGGTGGTGCTGAGCACGGCGAAGAACGGCAGGACGAGCAGGATGTCGAGCCACCGTTTGCGGATGAACGCGTGATTGTCACGGTGGATGCCGAGGTCGACGACCAGTTCCACGACGAAGTAGGCGAGCAACAGCTTCTGCACGGTGATGAGCTGTTCGTGCAGGTGGCCTGGCAGGTGTGTGAAGAACTCGAGGTAGAGGACGGTGAACAGCACGGCGATCGCCAGCGGTAGGAGGCGTTCAAGGAGGGCTGCAGTCGGTGTGTTGCCTCTGACTCGCTGGCGCGGTCGTCGAGGGCTTTCAGCCATGCGCGGAGGCCCATGCTGGGCCAGTAGCCGTGTATTCTTTTATGTGTCCGGACGAATACTGGGGTGGTGCATCTCTGATGGATCTCACGGAGGGGGCGGAGACGGCGGTACATCAGTGCATGGACGTCCAGGACGACGAGGAGGTCCTGATCGTTGCAGACGATGCGAAGATGCGGATAGCCAGGGCGCTGCAGGAGGTCGGCCGTGAGGCGGCCGCGGAGACGATGCTGATGAACACCGAGCCGACCGACACGAGCGGTTCGGAGCCACCGGCTGCGGTCGCGGCGGCGATGAAGGAGGCGGATGTCATCTTTGCGCCGACCACACACTCGCTCTCCCATACCAGAGCACGCATCGCGGCCTGTGAGGCGGGAGCGAGGGCCGCCACGATGCCCGGGGTCACGGAAGAGATCTTCACGACCTCGATGTTGGCGGACTATGAAGCAATCAAGCGACGTTCACGACGGCTGTATGAACGTGTCGAGGAGACTGATGAGATTCACGTGACCAGTCCCGGCGGCACTGACCTCCGGCTTGACGTGAACATGAAGGTGTGGGAGCAGGATACCGGCATCGTGCACAAGCCGGGCGGCTTCACAAACCTGCCGGCGGGCGAGGTGTTCGGCGTCCCGCTCGCTGCGGAGGGCCAGATCGTGTTCGATTCGTTCGTGCTCGGCGGTGAGGAGAAGGCACCGGAGGGCACGGCCGTCGAGGTCACGAACAGCGTCGCGACCGGTATCTCGGAGGAATGTGAGCTCTCCCGCGCGTTCAAGGAGGTCGAGAACGCGACCAACCTGGCGGAGCTCGGGATCGGGACGAACGCTGAGGCCGAGGTCATCGGCAACGCGCTGCAGGACGAGAAGGCGATGGGCACGTGCCACTTCGCATTCGGCGACAACACCGCGTTCGGCGGTCATACCGGCTCTGAGATCCACTGGGACGGCATCGTGAAGGACCCGACGATCAGGTTCGATGAGGAAGTCATTATGGAGAAGGGCGAGTTCACGATCGATCTGTGATCCACCATGCGCGACACGCTCGAGACGATAACGGAGGGGATGGAGGAGCAGGGCGCTGACTACGCCGATGTCCGGTACGAGCGCGTCACGCAGAACAATCTGACGGTCAAGGATCGGAAGGTTGAGGAGATCTCATCGGGCGAGCAGCGCGGTTTCGGGTTCCGGGCGTTCTATCAGGGTGCCTGGGGCTTTTCCTCGACCAACGATGCGGACAACATGGAGGAGGCGGCGAGGAAGGCCGTGAAGTCGGCCCGAGCACTCTCCCGAAACTCGGATATCGACGCGGTCGAGCTCCCGTCCCGCGACCCGGTGGAGGCGGCGATCGAGTCGCGTGCGGAGATCCAGCCGGACAGTATGCTTCCGGAGCAGAAACTGGCGGTCCTGGAGGACGCGGAACGAGAGATACGGTACAGCTCTGATGCGATCACGAGCGCGAAGGTCGTCTACAACGATCTGCAGGGTAAGTACATGTTTGCGTCGTCGAACGGCTCGTTCATCGAGAAGCAACCGACGCATTACTCGCTGTACTGCCACGCGACGGCGAAGAACGACGGCGAGATGGAGACCCACATGGAGCGGTCGGCGTCGATCAACGGGATGGAACACTTCCAGGACGCCGATCCGGTGGGGATGGGGAGGAAGGCCGCTGAGATGGCGGAGAAGATCGTGAACGCGCCCCGTGCCCCGACGGGACGGATGCCGGTGGTGATCGGCGACCGGCTCGGCGGCCTGTTCGCGCACGAGGCTGTCGGCCATGCGGCGGAGGCTGACACGGTCCAGTCGGGGGGATCGTTGTTCAAGGGGCGTGTCGGTGACAAGATCGGCTCGGACCAGGTCACGGTGGTCGACGACCCGACGATGCAGGGGAAGCACGGCAGCTACACGTACGATGATGAAGGGACGCTGGCGGAGAAGACGACGATCATCGAGGACGGCCGGCTGAACGCGCTGCTGCATTCCAGGGAGACGGCGGCCCGTGCGGACGCGGAGCCGACAGGTAACGGCCGTGCGCAGTCGTTCAGCAAGGTGCCGGTGGTCAGGATGTCGAACACGTACTTCGACACCGGCGACCATACGAAGGAGGAGATGGTGGAGAGCATCGATGATGGGCTGTACCTGAAAGGGTTCAAAGGCGGCCAGGTTGACACGTCGGAGGGCAACTTCACGTTCGGCACGACCCATGCCTACCGGATTGAGGACGGTGAGGTCGGTGAGCTGGTCAGGGGCCCGTCGATCTCCGGCAAGACGCTCGACATCCTGCAGCACGTCACGATGGTCGCGGACGACCGCGAGGTCGGCGATCCCGGCTACTGTGGGAAGAACGGGCAGACCGTGTACGTCGATACTGGTGCTCCTCACATGAAGGTGGACCAGATGGTGATCGGCTGATGTTCGACGAGATGGAGGACGCGTTCGATGCCACGGGCTACGACCAGCTGGAGGTCTTCGCGGAGGAAGAGGAATCAATCTCCTGCGCTGTCTCGGACGACCGGGTTGATTCGGTCGAGACCGAGGAGTCACGTGGCATCGGGGTCCGGGCCCTGGTGGACAACAAGGTCGGGTTCGCGTATACGACCGACCCGGAGACGGTGCTGTCCACGGCAGAACGCGCTGTCAAGCTGGCCCGGCTCTCACAGTTCAGGACGATCTCGTTCCCGATCCACGACGATCACCCAGGGGTCGGCGGCCTGTATCACGGTGGGACCGCGTCGATCGACGAACCGTCCCTGGTCGAGCAGACCCGTGAGGCGCTCGAGATAGAGGATGCCCGGTTCGCGGAGGGACGGGTTTCGCGCGCGACCGGCACGACGTATATCATGAACTCGTCCGATGTCCGGGCGAGCTATGACGGGACGTACTTTGTCTCATACTTCAGCGCGAGCAACGACCAAAGGTCGAAGCAGTGGTTCGACGCCGCAAGAAAACGCTTCGACCCCGCTACAGTTTCCCGCAGAGCCTACGAGCTACTGCAGGAGTCATCCGATCCTGTCGAAGTGGATCAGGGTGAGCGCGATGTTGTCCTGAGCCCCTATGCACAGTATCAGATATTTTCAAGTCTTCTGTACCCGGCTTTCGACGCTGACAGGGTGCAACGCGGCACGTCGGCGCTGAAAGGTAAGCGTGAGGAACCGATTGCGGCGGATACGCTCACCATCAGGGACGACGGCACACGGGAGGGAGGGGTTAACTCCCAACCATTTGACAGGGAGGGGACGCCGGCCCAGGAAACACTCTTGATCGAGGAGGGCATCCTCAGGAGCTTTCTGTACGATGTGCAGCGTGCGGAAAAGGAGGGTATCGACTCGACAGGGAATGCGGCTGGCGGTTATAACAATATGCCGGAAATACGACCGACCAATATGGTCATCGAGGCCGAGCAGGGGGCACGCGACGAGCTGGGAGACGGCACGATCTATATTCAGGACGTTGCTGGCGTCCACACGGCGAATACGACCTCTGGTGATTTTTCATTGAACATCACGACCGGCTTCCGTCTGGACGGTGAGGGACGGACTCCTATCAGTTCGGGCATGTTTGTGGGGAACCTCTTTGATCTGCTGGACTCACATCGGTTCTCCTACGGCGACCGTCGCACGGTGGATTCGCTCACCACGAGGAATGCCGTCTTCCGCGACCAGACAGTGGTCAACTGACCTAAGTTATTAAACTCACATATTCGAACACTCACATATGCTCAGGCGAGCCATCCGTCGACTGCTCGGGATATCCTCCCGCGACCACACCGATCACATTTCTTCGGAACTGGAGGAACTCAGAGACGCCGTTCTGTCAAACGCCGCCGAGATCGAGGATCTTAGGACTGATCTGACAGCCCGTGTTGAGGATATTGAGGAATGGAGACAGCAACGGGACGAACACATCGATTCAAATGCTCAGGCTGTCGAACATCTCCTGGAAGCGCTCACACATCAGCTTGAAGCTGAAGGAAGGGAGGAAAAGCAATCTATTGATGACGAAATCGCCGCAAAGCTTGCTGATATCGATGAGCGCCTTACTGCTCTAGAGAAAGCCTATAACGTTCGAAAAACAGGCGAAGAGCCGTCCGGACGGACGTCCAAACGACCGTCTAGTCGTCTGGTCGATAAAAACGGACAGCCGACCAACCTTGCCGGGACGGCCGAGGATGCGAAGCAGGGGGAACAGCTGTGGAAGAAGGCGACTAAGGCTCAGAGAAGTGTATTGAAGACGATGTACGATGCCGGGTACCCGATGTCGTACAAGGAGATAGCTGAAGAAGTTGGAAGATCTGTTTCTACGGTCAAGAACCATATCAACAATCTGAAGGCAGCTGGATTCGAATTCAAGGAAGATGAGGGGCACAACAACGCTAAGAAGTACATGGTCGACGATCGGGTGAAGGCGTTCCTGACCCTCCGTCTGAACGAGTGATCGTCTGCTTCAACGCCGTCCAGGCGCGTTGAGTGTTATATAATCCTGGTGTTGAATCCTGCCGTCATCTGTGAATCTGGTCGACGACCAGTTCCAGCTGGCCGTGATACGAGCTGACGGTCCCGGTGATTCGGACGGTTCTGTTGGCTCCTGTCGGAGAGACGGGTTCGAATACGACGATCTCCAGACTTGGCCGTGATCGAAGACGAAGGAACGAGATTTCATCCTTCACGCTGAGTTCATCGATTGTACCTGACACGGTCACGGTGTCGCCGATGTCATCCTCCGTTAGTTCACGTACATCTACAGGTCGTGGTGCATGAACTGAGCTGTAGATGAACAGTAGGCTGCTGCCAAAAAGGAATAACAGAAGTGCGTTTCGGTGTCCGTGGTTCACGGTAGACCGAACTCCTTGATAACGCGGTGTTCGGCACCCGAATCCCTGCGGATGCTTTCTTTGAGTGCAAACTGGTCGACCTGCATCTGGCCGAACACGTGATCTTCATACGATGCAAGTTTTTCCTGTAGCTGCTGTTTTTCTTCACGTGAAATATTGTGTAACCGGAGCAATGTCACGTGAGGATGGAACTCTTGGTCCTGGACGTACTGTTCTGGGAGCTGTTCGCGTATCTCTGTGCTGAGCTCATGGAGTTCGTCTGACCTGGCTCCGCACCAGACGACCTTGATGTAGTCTCTGTCTGGAAAGGCTCCGAGCCCGACGAGTGACAGAGTGAAAGAGTCATGGTTCACGTCCTGCAGTCGCTGCTGGATCCGGTTGAGATCCTCCTCGTGTACATCACCTATGAAGTTCATCGTGAAGTGAAATTGGCCAGGGTCAGTACAGCTGTTCTGACCGAGTCCGGCAATCTCGTCCTGTACAGCGGATAGCTTCCTGGTGACTGTACTGTCCTGGATGTCGACGGAGATGAAGCAGCGCCGTGCCATGCAGAATCTATACAGCGGAAAGGAATAAATAAGTTGGTTCATTTCATATTCATGGACGGGGTGTGAAGAACGCTTCCCCCGTGTAATGAACGTGATACAGCATGGATGCATGGCTTGAGAAACAGGGCTGGGAGGAGAATCCCTTTAATTTCAAAATCTATCCGGATCTTCTGGTAGGGTATGACGATGAAATCAAGGAACTCGAGGAGTCGATAGACGCTGATAACAAGTTCTCTATTGTCCTCGGTAAGACGGGTGCTGGCAAGACAAACCTTCTCAGGTGGCTTGCCGCGGAATATGAGGGCCATCGAGATGTTTATTATATGCCGAAACCACCGACCGACAATGGTGATCTTTTGGCGTATCTGAAGGACGAGATTCTGCAGCCGGGCCTTATTTCACGGTTCTTTAGATCGTATTCACTTTACAATATCCATGATGAACTTCAGGCGTCACTCTCTGGCCCGACATTATTGATTATAGATGAAGGTCATGAGGCATCGACGGATGTGCTCAAGTGGATCCGGACTGCGATCGATCATGTGGAGGATCTATCGGTCATTGCTGCCGGGCTCCCATCGTTCGAGGAGACACTTCAGGAAGAGGTCCATACGCTCTACAGCAGGGCGACGAACGTTCTCCGCCTTGAGTGCCTGGATCGTGATGAATCAATCGAACTGATCAGGGAACGTATCGCCAAGGCAGGGGGCTCCCCGCTGGAACCGTTCACACAGCAAGCAGTCATGACGATCTATGAACGTACCAGAGGGTTCCCCCGTGAAGTCCTCCGCGCATGCAATGACTGTGTTGTTCATGCTTCACGTGAAGATCTGTCCATCATTGATGAAAGTGACGTGAAGAAAATCGTTGATGATATTGAGGGAGGCGGCGAGCTGGATGTAGGAGACCACCAGGAAGAGAGACCGGCTGAGGAGAAGGAAGGGTTAAACCTGACGGACAAGCAAGAGGAGGTTTTGGAAGTGCTCCGGGAGGAGGGACGATCAACTTCCGGTGATGTCGCCGATGTGCTTGGGGCTGATGACTATACGAGCCGGGACCATGCGGTTAGATCGATCAACAATATCTTGAAGCGTCTGATGGAGAACGGGATCGTGGACCGGGAACGAGACGGTCGTTCGTATGTTTACTTCGTGGAGGAGTGACGTCCAGACAACATTTATTAATATGGGCGGGAACTATGTTCTATAACCTTTTCAGGTGATTCAAATGACTGGCAAGGTACGAGGCAAGGATCTGGTAGGGAAGACAGTGGTCAGCTCGGAGAAGGGCAAGCGGTTCGGCGAGGTTGCCGATATCAGCTTCGTTTCTGACACGGGCGAACTCATGAACCTGCTCATCACTGATGCTACCACTCACATTGAGGAACTGAAACTCCAGCAGGACCAGGACAGCAGGCACATGATCCCGTTCAGCGCGGTCAAGTCTGTCGGGGACTTCGTCATCGTGAACTCGGACGATATCGTGTGAGAGTTCAGGTGACGTGAACAACCCTTTCTTTTCCCTCCTTTATCTCCTCTATATTTTCTCTCTTAGATCGTAAAGTGAAGGTTCACAGCGATCTAAGCGTCTTCGAGGCCGGCATCTGTAACGCGGAACACTGCTTCGCCCTCAGGGAGGTAGGGGCAGTCGACGAGCCGTGCGATCCGTTTGTCTTTCTTGCTCTTCCGTAGGTAGATGCGGAATGCTGAGGCGTGGCCGACGATATGGCCCCCGATCGCGGAGGTCGGGTCCCCGAACAGCTGATCCGGGTTGGACATGACTTGGTTGGTGACGACCACGGCGGCGTTGTGTGTGTTGGCCAGACGCTGCAGTGTATGCATATGCTTGTTGAGCTTCTGCTGGCGCTCTGCGAGCTGCCCCCGCCCGACATAGTCTGAACGGAATTGTGCGGTCAGGGAGTCGACGACGACCAGCCCGATGTCGTTGTCCTTCATGATGTCCTGGGCCTTCTCGGCGAGCAGGATCTGGTGGTCTGAGTTGAACGCACGCGCGACGTAGATATTGTCGAGTACCTCGTCTGGATCCATGCCGCGCGCTTCAGCCATCTGTTCGATACGTTCAGGGACGAAGGTGTCCTCGGTGTCGATGAACACGACGCCTTGGTCGAGCCCCCCTTCATCTTCAGGGAGCTGAGCGTTGACGGCAAGCTGTAGCGCGGCCTGTGTCTTGGCGGAACCGAATTCGCCGTACAGTTCCGTGATGCACTGGGTCTCGACGCCGCCGTCGAGCAGGTCGTCCATATTGTCGCTACCGAGCGTGATCTTGGACATGTCCTCCCGTTCCGCCATCTTGTCGGTGCCCTTCTGGAAGCCGAGGTCGAGTTCGTCACGGGCGGCGTTGATTATCTTGTTCGCTGTCTTGGAGCCCAGGTCGGCGACCTCTGAGAGGTCTGCTGCGCTCATCGTTGCGATCGACATCAGGCTCTCGTGGCCCGCCTCCTTCAGTTTGTCCGCTGTCTTGCTTCCGACGCCCGGTAGGTCCTGTAGTGCTACGTCTTCTTCACTCATCCTGTATCGCCTCGATCTTTGTGGTTATCTCGTGCTGTATACTAGGTTTCTCGACCTCGTTCACGATGAGTTCCATCGCGTCGAAGAAGTCGTTCCGCTGTGAACGACCCTTCACTGCAACCCTGGTGCCGACTACCTTTTTAGCGTGGTCCTGTACCTTCCGCGAGTTCCCCTGGAATTCCTCGTCCTCAGCGTCCAGGAGTTCCTTGGCGTCGTCCCGGAAGAAGACGCACCGGATGTTGCCGAAGCCGTCGTCGACGACGGCCGACAGGGCCAGGTTGTACTCGGGGTCGACGTCCCCGTGCTCGGGGCATTCGTAGTCGTCGTCCTTTTTCAGGGTCTCGCCGCATTCCGGACATGTCTGGTAGAACGGGTTCTTTGTGTAGATCTGAAGGACCTCGCCGCTGATCTCGTAGTTGCCTTCCTTGGTCGTGATGTCGTCGATCCGGGTGCGTTCGTAGCCGCTTCCGCTGCTGTCGCCGCTGCTGGACTGCTTGACGTCCCCGACCTCGTCGTCGCCGATGCGCTTGATCTTGGTGCTGTCGCCGATCCGGAGCTCGGGGTTGCCGCGGTTGTCCTCCTTGGAGTATGCGTTTGCGACCTCGATGTTGTCGCCTTCGTCGATTTTGTCGGCGACGTCGACCTGGTCGTCCCACAGCGACATCCGGAGTGTGCCTGTCTCGTCGCCGAGGACCAGGTTCTGGACCTGTCCTTCCTCGCCGTCGTCACGCTCGAACGTGTTGAGGTCGGTGATGTTGATGACCTTGGCCTTGAGATTGACCCGGTTCATGTCGGGGACGACGCTCTCGATCTTGAGGTCCTTGTCGACGTCCTTCTCGATCGTGACGCCGTGCTCCCGTGCGACCAGGTGGGCTGCCCCCTCTTCGGAGACGAGCCCTGAGAATTCTTCTTCCTTCTCGTTGATCTTCTCCCTGACGTCGTCCTCGTCAAGTTCCGACTCGTCCGCGATCTTCTGTATTAGTTCGTCTACCATCGTGCTACTCGAGTGCCTGTTCGACGTCGTCCTTTGTTATGACTTTACGCTTGCTTTCCTGCGCGATGCCCACTGCCTCTTCGGAGATGTATCCGGCGAAGAGTTCGATCGTGTCCGCGAGTTCCTCGGCAGCGTCTTCTTCGACGTCTTCAGCGCCTGCTTCTTCCAGCAGACGCCGCGTTGTTTTCGTGGAGAGTTCCATCGGCCTGGTGTAAGCTTGCTGTACGGTTCTTAAATATCTGGAGCCTGTTCACACGGAATGTTGTAACCGAACATATATAATTCATTGCTCACGAAAGTATTAATTGCGACGATGATCATTGGGGGTATGGGGGGATGACGGAACTGCGTGACATGTTCCTGCACGGGAAGCCGGCCCGGATTTTGGTAGGGATCAAGCGGGGGCGCGAGTCGAAGTACGCATCTATCCTCTCTAAGGAGGCGGACTGTACGTATTCTCACACGGTGAAGATCCTCAACACATTCCAGGACAACGGCCTGGTGGAGTTCGAGAAGGAAGGCCGGAAGAAGCTGGTCGAACTCACCGACGACGGCTACAAGCTCGCCCGGAAGATGGAAGGCATCATCGACCACCTGGACGAACTCCCGAACTGACGCTGTTCGTTCTTTCGGCACAATGATACTGTTCACTTGTTCCGCACACCTTGGTTGTTCGCGGGTATCGAACACCCACGACGTGAGTGTTTGCTTGCGACGAACAACCAGGCGGCCTGACCTCCGTGACACCCCGTCGTGTTTCCCGGCGGATCGGCCGCCCGCACCCATGGTTGCGCGCGGTGAGATGTTGGCCGAAAATCGCGGAAAAGTCCGAACGCTCGGAGGTCTTGCCAAGATCGCTCAGCGCTGCCAGAAAAACGACCTGTGTTTATAAACTCGTGCCGGAACCGTGGTTTCTGCATATGTCTCTGGCGCGTACCCGTGGTGCAAGGGCACAGTGATATAAATGTTGACGATATTGTCAACAGCCCGATTCAGTCGCTCGATCGCTTGTTGACTCGCGAGCAAACAGTTGCCTGTGAAGTAAACATGTTGGCTAAGGAGTAAATTTTAGCATTTCTTGGGTGTGTGCTGCATTTGAACACTCGCCCGCCGGTTCCACTCGAAACCACGGGGTCGTGGTGACGGCGTGTTGTGGTTGTGGGGTTGGCTGCCCCCCGCCAATGGTTGTTCATATAGAGCGAACAACGAGGATGTTCGTCGTTGCCACACAGTCACTCGACGAGGGTGGCGTCGTCGATCACGATGAGGTCGTGGCTGTCGCCGTCGAGGAAGGGTTCCTCTTCCGCCGCGGTCGCGGTGCTGCCCTCGACCTGGACGGCCTGGTCGTACGGGTGGTCGGCGACCTCGACGTCGTCGGGGATGATGTCGCCCAGCTTGTCGTCGGGGTCGACGGCGTAGATGAACTGGCTGCCGTCTGTGGCGTCGGGCTGATCGTACAGTTCGAAGGTGGGGTATGTGGCGTCCTGGAAGCCGAAGTCCCAGGCGGCGTCGCCGGTGAAGTCGGCGTAGCCCTCTGTCCGGACTTCGTCGTAGTCGTCGGCGTCCTTGATCAGGGTTGCCATGTCGACGTCGGTGTAGTTGTCGTCGGGGTCGCTGGCCGTGCAGCCGGCCAGTCCTGCGAGTGCTGCGGCTCCGCCTGCTTTGATGAATGTCCGCCGGTCGAGATACTGGTCGTCTGTCATTGTATTTACTGAGTGGTGGCGAAATTCTTTTAACTTTGGAGGTGCTGTTGACTCTGCCGTTAACTTTTTGTCGTGTCGCCGCCAAGTATTGGCCATGAAGATCGATTACGAGGAGACGTCGACGCGGATGCCGCGGGAACGGATGCTGGAACAGATCTTTCCGACACAGGAGGAGTACCGGGCGATCACGGCGGATATCCTGGACCTGTTCGCTGAGGAGGCGGAGCGGGTGCAGGGCGGTCGTGAGCTGGAGGTGTCGTCGGTGGTGTCGAAGCTGCAGGACCGCGGCCACAACCGCCACACGGTGTACAAGCTGCTGAACGAGCACCTGGTGCCGATGGGGCTGGTGAACTGGGAGAAGTTTGAGGGTTCGATCCAGCTGTCGAAGCGGTTCGGCAACGCGCTGCGGAACTTCTCGGTGTCGTGGAAGAACTTTGTGGACGACCTGCAGCAGGGCGAGCTGGACTAGCTGTCCTGGTAGGCGCGGATGAACCGTTCGGTGCTGTCGTTGAGCGGCATGTCGAGCGCCTGCTCTGGTGAGACCCAGCGGAAGTCCTCGGCCTCGCGCTGGTCGAGTTCGACGCCGGTTGATGCGGCCTGGCAGATGTAGTTGACGTAGACGAAGCCGGTGTCCCGCTCGAAGCTGTCCGGCTGTCCGGACATGACGGTGAGGAGTTCGATGTCCTCGATCTCGAGGCCGGTCTCTTCCCTGATCTCTCTGCGGAGGCAGTCCTCTGGGTCTTCGCCGGGTTCGATGTGGCCGCCGGGTACGACCCAGCGGTCATCCCATTTCGGTGACTGCATGAGGAAGAGTTCGCCGCTGTCGTTGACGATGAGGCCGCCTGTGACGGGTTCGGGGTAGTCGGTCATACGCTGTGGTGCGGGCGGCATGTTCTTGTGCGTTCGGGAGGGCTGTTCACTGGTTCTGAACACGCATGGGGGAGCGAGAATGATAGAAGGAGCTGTCCTGTGAGGGGCAGCGTATGGTGCTGTTTGGACGGCAGCGATCAGGCTTACGCCCTCATCTCCTGCCGTGGGGTACTACATGGAGATCTGGCGGACTTCGGTGTCGGATGCTACTTTGACGACCTCAAGTCCGTTTTCTCCTGGTTCCTGACCTTCGAGTTCTTTTTCGAAATTCTGGCATTCGAAGCACATTGGGTTGGCACCTCGTTGCGGGTCGCGGTGGGGTCACGACCCGAGTCTGTGTTTGTGGGGAACGTTTCTGTTGGGATTTTTGCAGTGCGCTAACTGGCACTTAATGATCAAGAAGCAGGGTCGGTGTGGCACGTCATCCCCCGTTTACCAGTGCTTGGGAGAGAAGCCGTACATAATGCTGGGCAGATCAATCTCGAAAAGGGTGTTCGCGTTGACCTGACCAGCTTCTGACATTGTAGCGTATCATGCGGGGCAGGTCTATAAAAAACTTGCGCTATTTCCCGTCCTTATTTTGAAGAGATGTTAGTCAATGTAGGGGGAGAACTTCCGTTCTGTTAAGCGATGGTAGGTTTCCTCCATCAGTGGCTTTAAGTTGATGACGTCTTTCTGGTTGTAGGTGACCAGGGTCTCGAGCGCGTCCTGGTTGCCGCGCTGGTACTGTTTCCACAGCCGGATGGCTTCACGGCCGTCGATGTCGTCGATGTCGTCACGCCCGATACCGAGCTGGTTCTCGATGGCTTTGAGCCCCCCGCTGAGCCCGACCTGTTTGCAGGCGTACATGAGGTCGACGTGTGGCATGTCGGGGTCGACGCCGAGCGATTCACTGATGAACGGCATGTCGAACCGTTTGCCGTTGAAGGTGACGAGGAGGCCATGTTTTTTCAGCTCTTTCGCGAGCCGCTCGCTGCTCAGGTCCTGCCCCTGGACGAGGGTTGTTGCGTCGTCGCCGTCGTAGATGCTGACGGTGGTGATGTCGTCCCGGCGCTGGTCGAGGCCGGTGGTCTCGATGTCGAGGTAGGCGATGGAGCCGTCGAACTCGCGGTACAGCCGCCACTGCTCTGCCTGCGGCATGGTGTGGTCGAAGAAGGCGGCGTTCTGCTTGTCGAGGTTCTTCTCGGCTTTGTCGAGGAAACGGTCGTGCCGTTGTTTCCGCTGGTCGCCGATACGGTTGATGTCGTCGGCGCTGCGGAAGTCCTCCCAGGTGGTGATGCCCTGCTCCCAGATCCGCTGTTCGGTCCGTTCGCCGACGCCGTCCATGAGGAGGAAGCTGTTCCTGAGCATCGGGGAAAGGTCGGGAGCCGAGGATTAAATGTGTGTCGGCCGGAGGATTGGAAAAAAAGGAAGGGGGTGGCGACGCTCGACCGGGGCTCTGCGTCCCCGGCGGGAACGGCTTATCGCTCCCGTCGTGCCGCCATGACGTCCTCTCGCTGGACTGTCTTTCGGTTGGCGTGCTGTGCGTAGTCGCGAGCCCGCTCTGCCATGTCCAGAGCACGGTCTTCGACTTCGTCTCTGAGTGCCTCAACGGCATCGTCAGAGACTCGTTCTCCGCCAGCACGTCGCAGAATTCTTTTCAGAGGCGCTAGTGGTAGTTCTGCCATGTTGTTCACCTGTATCGGAGTATGGTCCGAACCGGTTTATAAAACTTTGCCGGTACGGTGGGCGAGAGCGTTATTCGAGCCTGTCGAGCCGTGACTTCAGCCGCTTGACCTTTTCACGAGTCTCCCGCTGGAATTCGTCGAAGGCGGTGTGGCCGACCTTGCCGTTGAGTTCGGTCTCGACGTCGTCGAGCCGTTCCTCCATCTCCCGGACCGTTTGACGGATCTTGCCGTAGGTGGAGAGCCGCTGCCGGATGAACCGGAGGGAGTCCTTGATGTCGTCCAGCAGGTCGTTCTCTTCCTGGAGCTTGGGTTCGTACTCGGATTCGACCCGGTCCTCCAGGTCTTTGAGCTGTTCGCGGACGGACGAGATTGAGCCGCGGAGCGACCGCTCTGTCTCGCTGAGTGAGTCCTCCAGTTCGTCGATGTCGTAGTCCTCGCTCTGTTCCAGTGAACGCATCCTGTCCTCGATCTGGCCGACCCGCGAGTTCATCTTGTCGATGTTCTGCTGCAGTGAGTCGATCCGGTTGCTGAGCTGGTTGAGCTGCCGCTGCCGTTCCTGTCGTTCGTCGTCGCCGAACCCGAACATGCTGTCACCTTGGCGCGGCGGTGCTGTCGTGAGACGTTTGTGCGGGCCGTGCTGTGGCTGCCATGCCCGTGTATGGTGCGCCGTGCAATAAAAACCCTTGCTGCGCTGCACGGGAGGAGATGCCCGCTCACGGCTTATATGGCTCTGTGGTGTACTGTCCACACTAATCTGGTTTATCCCTGTCTCGGCCGCACCTGTGTGTGGAAGGTGATCTGATGGCTGGTGAAGGCCTTGGCGGCCGCATCGATCCGGACACGTGGGAGGAACGCTACCAAACATCCGAGGACGACCACGACGTCGTGGTGCTGGGCGATTTCATCATCGATTACGTCATCCCGGTCGACGACGAGGTCTACGAGGAGATGGGCTGGCCGGACGAGGACTGGTTCCCTGAGCGGGGTGCCAGCGAGGAGGTCGACGATGTGCCGGACGAAGTCCGTGACTACGCGGATGACGTCCTGCCGGGCGGCCGCTCGCCGAACCAGGCGGTGGCGGCGTCGAAGAGCGGGGCGGAGACCCTGTTCGCGGGCCGTGTCGGTGCTGAGGACTACGCTCTCGACGATCTCGAGGACGAGGTGGACGCGATGCTGGAGCAGGACGGGTCCCGGACGACGGGCCAGGCGTACATCTTCCTTGAGGAGGACGGTGAAAACAGTATCGCGTGCGTGAAGGACGGCGACGGCCTGATCGACGAGAGCTACGTCGACCGGTTCGAGGACGAGCTCATGGATGCGGAGTACCTGCTGGTCTCGGGCGGGATGCCGCACGACACGCTCGACTACGCGCTGGAGCTGCTCGAGGGGCGGGACGACCGCCCGCACGTGGTGCTGGATCCTTCCCCGGTCGACGGCGTGGACGAGCTGCTGGAGTACGACACGGTCGACACGGTGACGCCGAACGAGGTGGAGTACGCGGCGCTGGAGGACGAGCTTGACGACGGCGACTACGATGTGATCCGGACCAGCGGCGACGGCGCTGAGCTGAATGGCGAGTACGCGGTCGAGGCGCCGGACGTTGACGTTGAGGACACGACCGGTGCCGGCGATACGTTCAACGGCTACCTCGCCGGCGGCTTGGCGCAGGGCATGGCGATGGAAAAGGCGATGGAGTACGCGGTCAACGCTGCCTCGCTCTCGGTTACCCGGCCGGGCGCGATGCCGTCGATCCCGGACGCGGATGAGGTCGACGCGATGCTCGAGGCCTGAGAGACGGCCTCGGCGTTTTTCTCTTCTCCGGCCGGGCAAGACATAAAGGATTCCGCGGCCAACTCGGGCACGATGCGCGTGGAGGGCCACCTGCTGGATGTCGACTACGTGATCGAGGAAGACGTTCCCGTGCTGCGGCTGGTGCTGCAGACGGACGACGGACCGGTGCTGGCGCGGTACACTGAGTTTGAGCCGTACCTGTACGTCGTGCCGGCGGACGGTGCGTTCGACGAGTGCAGGGAGCGGCTGGAAGGGCTGTCGTTCGAGGCGAACGGCGACACGGTGGAGGTCCGGCGGGTCGAGGAACGGGCGCTGCTGGACGGGACGGAGGAGCGCGATGTGCTGCAGGTGTTCGTCCAGGTGCCGCCGGACGTGCCGAAGGTGAAGGACGAGGTCAAGGACTGGGACGAGGTCGGCTACCTCCGTGAGTTCGACATCCCGTTCTACAAGCGGTTCCTGATCAACAAGGGGCTGAAACCGCCGTCGCTGGTCGCGGTCGAGGGGGAGGCGACGGACGGCGCGTTCGACGGCACGGTTGTGGCGGCCGATGCTGTGGAGCAGGTGGACGACCGGGACGTGCTGGATTCGTCGTACCTGGCGTTCGACCTGGAGGTCTACGACGACAGGATCATCATGTGCAGCTTCTACGGCGAGGGGTTCCGCAAGGTGCTGGTGCTGGGCGAGGACGGGATCGGGAAGGACTACGTGGAGACGGTGCCGTCGGAGCCGGCGATGCTGGACCGTATCATGGAGATCGTGGACGAGCAGGACCCTGATGTCGTGACGGGCTACAACACGGACGAGTTCGACTTCGACGTGCTGCGCGACCGGTGTGAGGAGCACGGGAAGGAGCTGAAGCTGGGCAGGATGGACGAGCGGATGACGTTCCGCCGCCGGGGCCGGTTCTCGGGCGCGAAGCTGAAGGGCCGGGTGCACCTGGACCTGTACGCGTACGTGGAGACGGTGGTCTCGATGACGATGCAGTCGGAGACGTTGACCCTGGACAGCGTGGCGGAGGAGCTGCTCGGGGAGAACAAGGACGAGATGGACTGGGAGGATATCAGGCAGGCATGGGAGGAGAAGGAGGATCTCGACACGCTGGCGAAGTACGCGCTGCGGGACTCTGAGTTGGCGTATAAGCTTGCGGAGTCGCTGGTGCCACAGATCGTGTCGCTGTCCGTCCTGACGGGGCTGGTGCCGTTCGACACGTGCAGGACGTCGTACGGGCAGCTGGTGGAGAACTACATGATCCGGCAGGCCTACGACCAGGACCGGCTGGTGCCGAACAGGCCGACGCAGGGCGAGATCGGGCAGCGCCACCAGGAGGGCGGCTACGCGGGCGGGTTCGTGTATGAGCCGGAGAAGGGGCTGCACGAGGATATCGCGCTGTTCGACTTCCGGTCGCTGTACCCGACGATCATCGTGTCGCACAACATCTCGCCGGACGTGCTGGACGTGGAGGACTGCGAGGACGAGTTCACGGTGACGGTCGAGCCGGACGACGAGGAGGAGCTCTCGCCGGCGGAGCGGGAGGGCGAGGATCCGGCGTACACGTTCTGCCAGGATGTGGAGGGGTTCATCCCGGGCATGCTCCGCGACCTGATCGAGGAGCGGTACGAGATCAAGTCGAAGCTGCCGGAGCTGGATGAGGACTCGCAGGCGTACCGGGACAGGTACAACCGGCAGTACGCGCTGAAGACGCTGTCGAACGCGTTCTACGGCTATCTTGGGTATGCGTCGGCGCGGTGGTATTCGCGGCCGTGCGCTGAGGCGACGACGTACCTGGGCCGGGAGTACATCCACGATACGATCGATATCGCGGAGGAGATGGGCTTCGAGGTGGTGTACGGCGACAGTGTAGATTATGATCGGCGGATTATCCTCCGTAACTCGGAGGGGGAGACAGAATTCTGGAAGATAGGGAGGTTCGTGGAAGAGGGTAACGATGTTGAGTCGTATGAAACACTGGCATTTGACGTTGATGAGCAACGAGCAGTCTTCCGGCCAGTTAAAAATGCTGTTAGTCATGATTTCGATGACGATGTGCTTCGTTTCAAGACTATCAGAGGACAGACTATCGTAACACCTCAGCATTCAGTCTATTCCTTCCAAGAGGGCGAAATAAGGCTTGTTGATGCGCGTGAATTGGAAGAAGGCGATTATCTGGTATCTTTGACTGACCCGCCTTCCGTGGAACCGCGGTATGAGGTTGGGGAGGAGATAGATGTGGCTTTGATGATGGATGGCTCGGAGGAATTACGGGCATATCCTGATACGAGGAGATTTGCGGCTAAAGCAGGGACGTGTCCCTACTGTGGAGAGGAGTATGAGAATGTTGCGAGCCATGTGTCGGGTGCGCATGATGATAGAAAAGAGGTTTTGTCGGAAGTAACGGACGATCACATCTATATTGGAGGTAAAAATGCGAAGACCGGGAGGATTCCCCGGTACTGGGAGATGGATAAGGAGTTTGCGTGGATTTTGGGATATTTTGCGGCTGATGGTTCTGTATCGCTAGGAGAAAAAGAAATGATATCCTTTGGCTCACAGGAGAGGCGGTTGATTGACCGGGTAAAAGAGTTTTTCGATACGTGGCTTGATACTGATTTGGAAGTGGTTGAGAGCGTTGACGACCGGACAGGGAATGTGATGTACTACTATCGGGTGCAACGGAAGCCCCTGGCCCGCTTTTTTGTGGAAGGATTGGGAGTAGGGAAAGGATCAAGGGGAAAGAAGGTGCCGAAAGTGATTTTGAACGGAGAGAAAAAGCTGAAACGGGCGTTCATCGAGGGCTACACGGAAGGAGATGGTTCAATCACGTCCGAACACGACGATAGATATGATGTACCGGCTCGAAGGTTCTCGACAGCGAGTACGGACCTAGCGGCACAGGTACAGTATCTCTTAAAGCAACTTGAGTTTGAGGAGAACGATTATGGCCGTGCGATGAACGATGTGTCATTTAAGTACCGGCAGGATAAGCCGGAAGTGGCGTCTATTCGGACAACGACACCGGTCGAACCTCCGTATCACAGGTTGCCGTTCACACCGGCGAGAATCACGGAGATAGAAAGAGTGGAGCCTACGAAGAGGAAAGTATACGACTTGGAGGTAGAGGGAGACCATAATTTTGTCGACGCGGAAGGTCTGATGTTAGTGCATAACACTGATTCTGTCTTCATCAAGGGCGAGGACGTGGCGGAGCGGCCGGATGAGTTCCAGGAGCGGGTGAACGAGACGCTGCCGGAGTTCATGGAGCTTGAGCTGGAGGGGATGTTCGAGCGCGGGCTGTTCACGTACACGGCGTCGGGCGAGGGTGCGAAGAAGAAGTACGCGCTGATCGACGAGGACGGCGACATCAAGGTGACTGGCTTTGAGCAGGTCCGCAGGGACTGGTCGAAGCTGGCGAAGGAGACGCAGAAACAGGTGATCCGGCAGGTGCTGGAGGACGACGTCGACGGCGCCGTTCAGACTGTCAAGGACACGATCCAGCGGCTGAAGGAGGGCGGTGTCCCGGTGGAGGAGCTGAAGATCTACACGAGCCTGACGAAGAAGCCGGAGAACTATGATTCGAAGGCGCCGCACGTGGAGGCGGCGAAGCGGGCGATCGACCGCGGTGTGGAGATCTCGCCGGGCGATACGATCGATTACGTGGTGACGTCGGGCGCCGGCACGATCTCGGACCGCGCGGAGCTGACACAGTTCGCGGAGGACTACGATGCGCAGTACTACATCGACAACCAGATCATCCCGGTGTCGCTCCGCGTCCTGAAGGTGTTCGGCTATACGGAAGGCCAGCTGAAGGGCAAGGGCAAGCAGTCCGGGCTGGGGAGGTTCGCACAGTGACGAATGTCGTTGTCTTCGGTGACAGTGTCGCGGTCGGCTGCTGGGACAGGCAGGGCGGCTGGGTTGACCGCGTCCGCAGCGAGCTGTATTCTCGCGTCGTGGATGACGACGTTCCGTCGTATGAGAGCGGGAACTATGCGGAGGTCTACAACCTGAGCGTGTCGGGCGAGACGGCTGTCGGGACGCTGGAACGGTTCGAGGACGAGCTGCCGCCGCGGGTCAGTGAGGACCGTGAGACGGTGGTCGTGCTGGCGGTCGGCGCCAACGACGCGTACCGGGAGGACGGCGAGCTGAATACGCCGCCTGAAAGGTTCCGGGAGACGATGCAGGAGCTCGTCGCGGCGGCGCAGGGTTGGACCGACCGCGTGCTGCTGGTCGGGCCGCCTGCCGTCGATGAGGACAGGGTCGACCCGGTGCCGTGGCACCCGACGATCAGCTACTTCGAGGAGGACCGCGACAGGTACGCGGCGATCATTGCGGAGGTCGCGGATGTGAACGATCTGCCGCACGTCTCACCGTTCGATGGGATCGACGAGGCGGAAAAGGAGGTGCTGCTGGACGATGGCGTGCATCCGTCGACGGAGGGGCATGCACGGCTGGCGGAGTCGGTGTTGGACGTGCTGGACGACAGGGGCTGGGGGTGATCCGGGCTCAGAAGGTCTCGAGGTACCGGTCCTGTTCCCAGTCGCTGACGTAGCTGCTGTACTCCTTCCATTCTTCCCGCTTGGCCTCGATGAACGCGTCGGCGACGTGGTCGCCCAGTGCGTCGAGGACGGTCTGGTCCTGCTCGAGCGCGTCCAGCGCCTGGCCGAGGTTGCCGGGGAGCATGTCGATGCCGCGTTCCTCCCGCTCTGCTTCGTCGAACTCGTAGATGTTCTCTCTGACGGGTTCCGGCGGTGAGAGGCCGCGCTCGATGCCGTCAAGCCCTGCTTGGAGGACGACGGCGAGTGCGAGGTACGGGTTGGCGGAGGGATCGGGCGACCTGAGCTCGATCCGGGTGCTCGCCGGGTCGTGGGCCGACGGGACACGGATCAGCGCGGACCGGTTGACATCGCTCCACGCCTGGTAGACGGGCGCCTCGTAGCCGGGGACCAGCCGTTTGTACGAGTTGACGGTCGGGTTGCAGACGGCGGTGATCGCTGCGGCGTGGTCGAGGACGCCGGCCATGAACTGTCGCGCGGTCTCGGACAGCCCGAACTCGTTGTCCGGGTCGTGGAACGCGTTGCCGTCTTCCTGGAACAGTGACATGTTGAGGTGCATGCCGCTGCCGTTGATGCCCTCGACCGGCTTGGGCATGAAGGTGGCGTGCAGTCCCTCTTTCTCGGCGATCGCCCGGACGACGGAGCGGAACGTCGCGACGTTGTCCGCGGTGGTCAGGGCGTCGGCATGCTCGAAGTCGATCTCGTGTTGGCCGTCGGCGACCTCGTGGTGGCTGGCCTCGACGTCGAAGCCCATGTCGTCCAGCGTGAGGCTGATCTCCTGCCGCAGCTCGTCGGCCATGTCTTTCGGCGACAGGTCGAAGTAGCCGCCGGTGTCGTGCGGCCGTGTCGTGGCGCCGTCCTCGTCCTCCGCGAAGATGAAGAACTCGGGTTCCGGCCCGACGTGGAACGTGAAGCCCATGTCGTCAGCCTTCTCGACGGCACGGCGCAGCACCTGCCGCGGGTCGCCCTCGAAGCGGTCGCCGTCGGTGTCGCGGACGTCGCAGATCATGCGGGCGGTGAGGATGTCGCTGTCGTCGTGCTTCCACGGCAGGACTTCGAATGTCTCCGGCTCGGGCTCGAGCCGCATGTCGCTCTCCTGTATCCTGACGAAGCCCTCGATTGAGGAGCCGTCGAACCAGACGCCGTCCTGGAAGGCGTCCTCGAGCTGGCTCCTGTGGATGGAGACGTTCTTGACGACGCCAAGCACGTCCGTGAACTGGAGGCGGACGAAGTCGACGTCACGGTCCCTGCATTCCTGCACGATCTGGTCCGCGTCGGCCATGCGGAAGGTTTACCCCTGCCGGTTTAAATCGGTGATGCGCCGGATTTTTGTGTCTGCGCGGGCAAGTGTCTGCGGCGAGTACGAGGAGGGTGTATCGGGCCGCGATTGGAGCCGGGACCACGTGACGAACGGGGGCGGGACTGGGCCCTCGTTTTTCCTTGTTCTCAGATGTACAGCAGCTGGACGATGCCGATCTCTGGCTTCTTGCCGAAGCATTTATTGCGAAGGAAGGCCAAGTCCGGGGTATGAAGCTGACAGTCGTCGGGGCCGGGATGATTGGTGCAGGTGTCGCGTTCAATGTCGCAATCAGAGATGTTTTCGACGAGATCGTGCTCGTCGATCTGGACGAGGAGAAGGCGAAGGGCGAGGCGCTGGATGTCTCGCACGCGATTTCGTTCCACGCCGACACCGAGATACGGCAGGGCACGTACGAGGACGCACACGGCTCGGACGTGGTCGCTGTCACGGCGGGCAAGCCCCGGAAGGAGGGCATGACCCGGGCGGATTTGCTGGAGGTGAACATCGACGTGATCAAGGCAATCCACGACAACGACTTCGGCGACGATGCGACGTTCGTCACGACGACCAACCCGATGGACGTGATCAACTACTCCAGCTACCGTGTGGCGGACTACGACAGGAGCCGGTTCATCGGGTTCGGCGGCTGGCTGGACTCGGCCCGGTTTCAGTACGTGCTGGCCAATTACTTCGATGAGCCGGCCGGGGATATACGGGGCTATGTGATTGGTGAGCACGGCGACACCCAGGTCCCGGTGTTCTCCCAGGTCACGGTGAATGGCAAGCGCCGCGACATCCCGCAGGAGGACAGGGACGAGCTTGAGGAGCAGATGGTGCAGTCGGCGATGGATGTGATTTCGCGGAAGGGCTACACCGGCTGGGCGCCGACCTACCGGCTGTCGGAGATGATCGAGACGATCGCGATGGATGAGCGCAGGGTCTACACGTGTTCCTGTGTGCTGGACGGCGAGTACGGCCGCAGCGGGCTGAGCATAGGGGTCCCGGCGGTCATCGGCAACGACGGCATCGAGGAGGTCATCGAGTGGGACCTGGACGATTCGGAACGCGAGGAGTTCGAGGCGTCCGCGGTTAAGCTCGAGGAGCTGTGCGCCCAGGCAGAGGGGATGATCTGATGCGCGCGGTCCTGATCAAGGGCGACGGCATCGGCAAGGATGTTGTGACGGCAGTCAGTCGCGTCGTTGAAGCCTTAGACGCCGTTTTCGAGTTTGATGAGTCGCTGATTGGCGGGACGCGATCATCGATGGACTCTGAGGTGGCGATCGATGACTGATGATGACGAGGCATTGCGGTTCCACGAGAGGCATCATGGCAAGATCAAGATTGAAGGAAAGGTCGATATCGAGAGCCGTGAGCAGCTGAACCTGGCGTACACGCCGGGGGTGGCTGCGCCGGTCCGCGCGATCCAGCAGGACCGAAGCAAGGTGTACGACTACACGGCGAAGGGCGAGATGGTCGGCATCCTGACCAACGGCTCGTCGACGCTCGGCATGGGGAAGACGGGGCCGGAGGCGGCGATCCCTGTCATGGAGGGGAAGGCACTGCTGGCACGGAAGCTGGCGGATGTCTCGGCGTTCCCGCTGGTGCTGGACGTGGATGAGACGGAGCAGCTGGTGGAGGCTGGGGAACGGCTCCAACCGGTGTTCGGGTTCCTGATCATGGAGGACATCGAGTCCCCAGCCTGTTTCCGCGTGGAGGAGCAGCTGAAGCAGCGGATGGACATCCCGGTGTTCCACGACGACCAGCACGGGATCGCGGTCGCGGCGCTGGCCGGCCTGACGAACGCGCTGGACGTGACAGGCCGCGATCTGGAGGGATCGCGCATCGTGGTGGTCGGTGCGGGCGCTGCCGGCATCGCGACGACGAAGCTGCTGCTGGAGGCGGGAGCGGAAGAGATCCTGGTCGTGGACCGGCAGGGCATCCTGTACCCGGGCTGCGACGGGATGAACTGGGCGCAGCAGGAGATCGCGGAGATGACGAACCCTGAACACGAACAGGGAAGTCTGAAGGACGCGATGCAGAACGCGGACGTCGTCATCGGGCTTTCAGTCGGCGGGATCATCTCACAGGCGATGGTCGAGGACATGGCCGACGACCCGGTCGTCTTCGCGCTGGCGAACCCTGAGCCGGAGATCATGCCGGACGAGGCCCGGGATGCCGGGGCCAGCGTGGTTGCGACGGGGCGCTCGGACTTTGAGAACCAGGTCAATAATTCGTTGGTGTTCCCAGGCCTGGTGAAGGGCTGTCTCAGGTGCCGTGCTTCGGCGATCACGACGGAGATGAAGCTGACGGCGGCCGAGGCGCTGGCAGGGATGGTCGACGACCCGGTCGAGGAGGATATCCTTCCATCGACGCTGGAACGCGAGCCTGTGGACGCGATCGCGGACGCTGTGTCGCAGCAGGGGCAGGAGGACGGTGTGTGCCGGAAGGAGCCGTGAGGCGGCGACAGGCTTTTAACGTTCTCGGGATAAGGTGACGGTGCGATGTCGTCTGACCCACTGCGTGGCGGTGAGGAACTGTACTACCAGCGGCTGCTCGGCGATGCGCACCGCGCCCTGACCGGGTCGCTGTACGTGAAGGGTGGTGCGTGGAAGATACAGTCGGGCAATACGTTCACGCTGGAACGGTTCCGGAGGAAGTACGGCGAGATCGAGGACGACGCGGAGACGTACGCCTCGATGCTGGATGCGGACGACATGGCGAAGGATCCGGTCCGTGACGTGCAGAAGGCGCTGGTGTTCGGCTGGTACGACGGCGATCGCCGGTTCGGTCTGTCGGAGGAGTCCAGCGAGGACTACCTGCTCGACGATGATTTCTACGCGGAGGCGACGGATGGCGGCGACATCGATGCGTTCTTCGCGATCCCGGAGGACGATACCAGCATGGAGGGCTGGTACCGTGCGACGGTCGATACCCTTGAGGACTGGGGCTACGACGAGCCGGAGGCGATGCTGCAGACGCTGGCCGACGAGGTCCGGCACGAGCCGGACGAGGACGACGGTCTGCTGTCACGATTCCTCGGCTGATGTTCTCTTTCTGTACGCGTAGGTCGCCCAGAACGCGACCTGGCCTGTGAAGAAGACGGCCGCCAGTACACCGCTGAGCGCTGCCCCTGTTAGTATCTGCCGGGTGGTGACGGCGAGGAGCAGGATAGAGAGCAGGAAGAACCCGTTCCTGCACGCTTCTGCTGTTGCCCTGTCCATCGTTGTGCTCCCTGACGGCCCTGTTATTCGAGGTGGTGGTAGTCGAGTTCGTGGCCTTCGTCGACGGCGCGCTGGATGGCGCGCGGGATAGGTGGAACTTTCTCGGTGTGGAGCGACATGGTGCCGTCCCTGTTCTGCTCGCAGACGATGTTTTTCCGCCAGTCCTCGTCTTTGTCGGGGTAGTCCTCGCGGTAGTGGGCGGCCCGTGACTCGTCGCGCTTGTACGCGGAACGGAGCACTGCCTCGGCGACCGGGAGCATGAACTGCAGGTTGATCGCCCATTCGAAGTCCTCGCCTGTCCTGTCGCCGTCGACGCCGAGCTTGTCGGCCTTGTGCTTGATCTTCTCCAGTTTCTGCAGCCCTTTCTCCAGGCGTTCACCGTCCCGGACGATGCCGGCGTGGTCCCACATCGTTTCGCGGAGCTGTTCGACGAGTTCCTGGGGGCTGTACGTGCCGTCGCCCTCGACCAGGTCGTCCAGCTCCTGGAGGTGGTCGGTGACTTCCTGCTCGACGACGGGCTCCTGTGCGGCGTCCTGGGTGTATTCGGCGATGTGCCCGCCGAAGATCTGGCCGAACGTGACGATCTCTGCCAGGGAGTTGCCGCCGAGCCGGTTGCCGCCGTGCAGGCCGCTTGTGACCTCGCCGACGGCGAACAGGCCTTCGATGTTGGTCTGCCCGGTCTCGAAGTCGATCTTGACGCCGCCCATGGAGTAGTGCGAGGTCGGGGCGACCTCCATCGGTTCCTCGGAGATGTCGACGTCGTTGTATTCTTTGAGCTTCTCGTACATGCTGGGCAGCCGCTCCTTGATGAACTCCTTGTCCTTGTGGGAGATGTCGAGCAGCACGCCACCTTTCTCGGTGCCGCGGCCTTCCTGTATCTCCTGGTAGTTGGCCCGTGCGACGACGTCACGCGCGTCGAGCTCCATCTGGTCGGGCGAGTACTTCTCCATGAACCGTTCGCCGTCTGCGTTGAACAGTTTGCCGCCCTCGCCCCGGACTGCTTCCGTGACGAGCGAGCCCTCCTTCTCGTCGGGCCAGACCATGCCTGTCGGGTGGAACTGGACCATCTCCATGTCTCTGAGCGGGACGCCGGCTTCGTACGCCAGTGCGGGACCGTCACCGGTGTTCTCGTCGTTCCGCGAGGAGCTCCGCTTGTAGATCTGGGAGTAACCGCCTGCTGCGAGGACGACGGCGGTGGCCTTGAACAGGATGTAGTCGCCGGTCTCCATGTCGTAGCCGACCGCTCCTGCGATCTTGTCGGAGTCGGCGAGGAGCTTGGTGATGCAGACGTTTTGCCGGTAGTCGAGGTCGCGCCTGCTTGCCTCGTCGACGAGGGTCTGTTCGATGGCGTCACCGGTGTGGTCGCCGACGAAGCAGGTCCGACGGTAGGCCTGGGCGCCGAAGTACCGCTGGTTGATCTTGCCGTCCTCGGTCTCGTTGAAGTCGCAGCCCCAGTCCTGAAGCTCAAGGACGCGTTCCGGCACGTTCTTGCACAGCATCTCGACGGCCTCTGGCTGGTTGATGAAGTGTCCTTCGACCAGCGTGTCGGCGGCGTGGATGTCCCACCTGTCTTCGGGGTCGAGGTTGGCGAGCGAGGCGTTGATGCCTCCTGCTGCCTTGACGGTGTGTGCATCGCCGTGCTCGCGCTTCGTGAGCGCGAGAGAATCGATGCCGTGTTTATCAAGCTCGATGGCGGTGCGGAGCCCTGCTCCGCCGCCTCCGATGATAAGGACCTCGGTCTCGATTTCCTCGTACTCCATGCGTTCCACCCGGTGAACGGTCTGCTCCTGTATTGACCGGCCCGACATATTAATGGTGCGCGTGGCCGCTACCGGTAAAAAGCTCCGCGGCCAATACACCGGCATGTCGACGCGGCGCGAGGGGGATTCGCTGGGCGAGGTCGAACTGCCCGAGGACGCCTACTACGGTTCGTTCACGGCACGGGCGGCGCACAACTTCGATATCACGGGCCGGGGTGTCGACATCCGGCTGCTGTACGCCATCGCGGAGGTGAAGAAGGCGGCGGCACGGGTCAATGCTGCCAGCGACGACCTTGACGGGGAGAAGGCCGATGCGATCGTCCAGGCTGTCGACGAGCTGCAGGACGGGGAGTTTGACGATGCGTTTGTCCTGGACGCGATCCAGGCGGGCGCCGGCACGCCGATGCACATGAACGTGAATGAGGTCCTTGCCAACCGCGCGACGGAGCTCCTCGATGGGTCGAAGGGGGAGTACCGGGTCCATCCGAACGATGATGTCAACATGGGGCAGTCGACGAACAATGTGGTGCCGACAGCGCTCCGGCTGGCGCTGCTCGACGCGACGGACGAGCTGCTGGACGCGGTCGACGCCCTGGCGGACGCGTTCCGGGGGCTGGAGGACGAGTACGACGGCACGGTGAAGGTCGGCCGGACACACCTGCAGGACGCGGTGCCGGTGACGTCGGGCCAGGAGTTCGGTGCCTGGGCGACGCTGTGCCAGAACGGGGTGGAACGGATCGAGAAGGCGCGGGAGGAGCTTCTGGAGCTCGGTATCGGCGGCAACGCGGTCGGGACAGGGATCAACACGGAACCGTCGTTCCGCGAGGCCCTGGTCGACCAGCTGCGGGAGCAGGTTGATCGTCCGCTCCGCGTGACGGAGGACAACATCGCGATGACGCAGTCGATGGCGCCGTTCGCCTCGGTCGCGTCGGTGATCGAGTCGTGGGTGCTGGACATGATGAAGGTGGCTGACGACGTGATGCTGCTGGGCAGCGGGCCGAAGGCGGGGCTGGCGGAGCTGGACCTGCCGGAGGTGGAGCCGGGTAGCTCGATCATGCCGGGCAAGGTCAACCCGTCGATCACGGAGGCGTTCAAGATGTCGTGCATCCAGGCGCTCGGCGATGAGCGGGCTGTCTCGGCCGCGGCGAAGGAGGGTGACCTGGAGATGAACGTGAACGCGCCTGTGATCGCGCACAACCTGCTGGAGATGGTCTCGGTGTTGCGGAACGCGACGGAGATGTGGCGGACGGAGTGTGTCGAGGCGATCGCGGTCGATGAGGACCGTGCCTCGGAGCTTTTCGACGCCAGTACGGCTGTCGCGACGGCGCTGAGCCCGTACATCGGCTACGACCGGACCGCAGAGGCCGTCCACCGCGCGCTGGAGGAGGACCGATCGGTGCGGGACGTGGTCGCGGATGAGGGATGGATGACGGAGGATGAGCTGGACACGGTGCTGCAGCCGGACAGGATGACTGGCCCGCACGGTATCGATAAGAAACTGAGGGAGCAAGTCAGGGAACGGCTGGAGGACTGACGATGGACGAGGACATCAAGGAGAAGTACATCGAGGCGGGCAGGATCACGAAGCAGGCCCGCGAGAAGGCCCGGGAGATGGCGGAGCAGGGTGTGAAACTGGAGGCGATCGCGGAGGAGGCGGAACAGCAGATCCGGGAGGAGGGCGCGAACCCGGCGTTCCCGGTCAACCTGTCGCTGAACGAGGAGGCGGCGCACTACACACCGGAGAAGGACGACGACCGGGAGCTGTCGGAGGGCGATGTGCTGAAGATCGATATCGGCGCCCAGGTCGACGGCTACATCGGCGACACGGCTGTGACGGTCGACCTCGGTGCCAACGATGAGCTGGTGGATGCATCGGCCGCTGCGCTGGATGCCGCGCTGGAGACGGCGGAGCCTGGTGTGGAGGCGGGCGAGATCGGCCGCGTGATCCAGGAGACGATCGAGGACCGCGGGTTCAAGCCGATCCGGAACCTGGGCGGGCACGGCCTGGAGCAGTACACACAGCACTCCGGCGACCGCATCCCGAACGTGGCGACAGGCTCGTCGCTGCAGCTGGAGCCGGGGAACGCCTACGCGATCGAGCCGTTCGCGACGGATGGGGACGGCAAGGTGCGGGACGGCGCGCCGGGCAACATCTACAAGTACGAGGGCGGCAATATCCGGGACAGGACGGCCCGTAAGGTGCTGAACCAGGTGAAGAACGAGTACCGGACGCTGCCGTTCACGTCGCGGTGGTTCGACGTCAGTCCGGCCCGACTGAAGATCGCGATCCGGAACCTGGTGCAGCAGAACGTGTTCAAGGAGTACGACGTGCTGAGGGAGCGGGACGATGCGCTGGTCAGTCAGAAGGAGCACACGATCCTCGTGCTGGAGGACGAGGTCGTCGTGACGACCCGTTGATGAGGAACAAGGAAAGCGGGGCCGGGATCAGCCGAAGTAATCCGGCTGTCCCTTGCCGCCCGAGCTCTCGAACTCTTCGACCTTGTCCTGGAACTCTTCGACGTCCTGTTCCTCGGCGGACGGTGAGGCGTCCTCGAGCGCGTCGTCGAAGTCCTGTATGGTGACGCTGTCGGAGTCGATGTTGTTCCTGAGTGCGTTCATCCCGGCTTCGCGGCAGACGGAGGCGATGTCGGAGCCGACGAAGTTCTCGGTCTGTTCTGCCAGCGCGTCCAGGTCGACGTCGTCGCTGATCGGCATGTCGCGGGTATGGACGTCGAAGATCTTCCGCCTGGCTTCTTCGTCGGGGACGGGGACGTACAGGTGCCTGTCCAGCCGTCCGGGGCGCAGCACGGCAGGGTCGATCATGTCAGGCCTGTTGGTCGCGGCGACGACGATGACGCCCTCGAGGTCCTCGATGCCGTCGAGCTCGGTGAGGAGCTGGTTGACGACCCGGTCTGTCGAGCCTGAGTCGGCCATGCCTCCCCGCTTGGGTGCGATGGCGTCGATCTCGTCGATAAACAGGACGCAGGGCGCGACCTGCCGTGCCTTGGAGAACATCTTCCTGATGGCTTTCTCGGACTCGCCGACCCACTTGGAGAAGATCTGTGGGCCTTTGATGGAGATGAAGTTGGCGTTGGACTCGTTGGCGATGGCCTTGGCCAGCAGTGTCTTGCCTGTGCCTGGCAGGCCGTACAGTAGGACGCCTTTCGGCACTTCGATACCCATGCGGTCGAATGCTTCGGGACGCTGCAGCGGCCACTCGACCATCTCCTGGAGCTGGCCCTGGATGTCTTCGAGGCCACCGACGTCGTCCCAGGAGACCTGTGGTGTCTGGACAAGGACTTCCCGCATCGCGGAAGGCTCGACGAGCCGCATCCCGTTCTTCATGTCGTCCATGTTGACGACGAGCTTGTCGAGCAGTTCGTCGTTGAGCTCGTCTTCCTCGAGGTCGATGTCGGGGAGGACGCGTCTGAGGGTGGTCATTGCTGCCTCCTTGCAGACGGCTTCGATGTCTGCGCCGACGTAGCCGTGGGTGGAGTCGGCGATCTCGTCGAGGTCGACCTCGTCCTCCAGCGGCATGTTCCGTGTATGGATCTGGAGGATCTCCTTCCGGCCGTCACGGCTCGGGACCCCGATCTCGATCTCGCGGTCGAACCGGCCCGGCCTGCGGAGCGCTTCGTCGATGTCGTTGGGCCGGTTGGTGGCTGCGATGACGATGACGTTCTCCCGCGCCTCCAGGCCGTCCATGAGGGAGAGGAGCTGGGAGACGACACGGCGCTCAACCTCGCCCTGGCCGTCACCCCGCTTCGGTGCGAGGGAGTCGAGTTCGTCGATGAAGATGATGGCGGGGGCGTTGTCACGCGCCTCGTCGAAGACCTCGCGCAGTTTCTTCTCTGATTCGCCGTAGAACTTGGACATGATCTCTGGGCCTTTGATGTCGGTGAAGTAGGCGTCTGATTCGTTGGCGACGGCTTTGGCGATCAGTGTCTTGCCTGTGCCGGGCGGTCCGTGCAGCAGGACGCCGCTGGGGGCATCGATGCCGAGCTGCTGGAAGACTTCAGGGTGCTTGAGCGGCAGCTCGATCATCTCGCGGACCTTCTGGATCTCGTCCTCAAGCCCGCCGATGTCCTCGTACGTGACTTCCGGCACGCGCGGCGTGGTCTCGGATTCCTCGACGGCCTGCTGCTTGACCTCGATCTCCGTATTTTCGGTGATGACGACGGGGCCGTCGGGCTTGGTGGAGACGACCATGAGCTTGGTCTCGCCGAAGCCGCCGAAGTTGCCGAAGAAGTCGTCCATGTCGAACATGTCCTCGAAGAAGCTCCTGCGCCGCTGCTGGTTGCCTGAACCGGGCACGAGGAGGTCCTCCTGGGTGACGGGACGCCCCATCAGGGTGCGGCGGAAGATGGACGGGTTAGAGACCTGGATGATGACTCCTTCCTCGGCTGGGGCGAGCACGACCTTGTCGGCCTCCGTGACCTCGGCGGGCATGATGTCGACCTTCTCGCCGAGTGAGGTGCCGGCGTTCTTCCGGATGTAGCCGTCCATCCTGATGACGCCGAGCCCTGCGTCCTGCGGCAGGCTGCGTGCGACCTTGGCGACGGTCTCCCGGTCGCCCTGGATCTTGATGGCGTCGCCTTCCTGGATGCCGAGTTTTTCCATCACCTGTGAGTCAATCCGGACGATACCGGACCCGATGTCTTCCTGGAGTGTTGAGGGGACTTCTCCTACGCGGAGCTTGACTGCGTTACCGTTGCTATTGTCTGTGGGCATTGAGGATCACCGTTATGTGTCGTCTGCTGCTTTGACCGGCCGGTCGACCTGCTCCCAGTCCTCGTCGTCGAGCATGACGCGGAAGGTGGTGTAGTCGACCTTTCCCTGCCAGTCGTCGAGGTAGTCGATGAACCGGTCGACGTACCGGTCGGCGACGATGATGACCGAGTCCTCGACCTTGATGTTGGGCACCCTGCCGATGAGGCCTTGCTTCTCGTACCGGTAGACCTTGCCGTTCTTCTTGACCTTCTGCTTGTACCCGAACAGGCCCCGGTAGAATTTGTTCCGCTCGTACAGGGAGCTGAACTGGTCCCGGTCGGTGTCGTAGGCGATCAGGGTGGCTTCGTGCTCGGCCATCGGTTTTTGTTTACGTGATGAAAATTTTAATACGTTGCCGTCGCCGGCCGTGGAACATCCCTGCAACGATAAAAGCCTGGCCGTGCAAGCACTGTACATGGAAGCGCCGGAACGCCTGCCGCTGGACTGCGAGCCGCTGGATGAGATCCTGGGCGGCGGCCTGGAGCACGGCGTCATCACGAATGTCTACGGCGAGTCGGGCACGGGCAAGACCAACGTCTGCGTCCAGGCGACGGCGTCCTGCCTCGCGGACGGCGGCACGGTGATCTATCTCGATACTGAAGGCGGTTTCTCTGCTGAGCGGTTCCTGCAGATCCATGATGACCGCGATGCGTTGGAGCGGCTGCTGCTCCAGGAGCCGACGACGTTCGAGGAGCAGCGGGAGACGTTCGATGAGCTGGAGGAGGCGATGCAGGAGCACGACGCGGATCTGCTGGTCGTGGACTCCCTGGTGGCGCTGTACCGGATCAGGCTGCAGGATGAGGAGGCGTCGGAGACGAACCGGGAGCTGTCCCGGCAGCTGTCGATCCTGTCGAAGATCGCCCGGCAGCAGGATGTGCCGGTGCTGGTGACGAACCAGGTGTATTCGCCGTTCGAGTCGGACGAGGTCCGGATGGTGGGCCGCGACGTGCCGACGTACTGGTCGAAGTGCCTGCTGAAGCTGGAGACCGCAGGTACGAACCGGCGGCGCGCGATCGTCAAGAAGCACCGTTCGCGGCCGGAGGGGCTGGAGGCGGAGTTCCTGATTACGAACGAGGGGCTGCTGTCGAACGGGAAGGACCCGGAGGTCCAGCTGTACTGACTGTGACTCCGCGGTAGCACAATATTTTTAAAGCTGGCCGGGCTGTTTGGTGAACACGATGAGCGAGAGGGCTGACCACGCGGTGACTGAAGCACGTCGAGCGGGCAGCCGTTTCGCTACGATTGCGATCATTCTACTGATCCTGATTATCGCATAGAACGGAGGCTTCCTTTCCCGGGGCGGAGGGGGCGGCCTCCTTGGATATACCAGCTAGCCAAGACTACACCCCGGACCTGCCAGGTGAGCACAATGGAATGGGCCAATGCACGAGATGAGTTCGCCGACCGAGCTAGGGAAAACTTTCGGGACCAGGTACCGTCAGCGATGGGTGTCGAGGACGAGATCGCGCACCTCGCCCCTGGGACGTTCGAGTCGCTGGCGCGCGGCGTCTATCAGGAGACTATCGAGACCCTCGGAGAGCACGAGCACGTTGAGCTGAAGTACGAGGATGACTCGCCGTGGGAGGATGTCCCTGTCGCGGCCCTGATCCACGACGAGTTCTTCGAGGAGGAGCTGGCTCACCTGGACGGGTTCTTCCCGGACGAAGGGTTCTTCCCGGAGGAGTACGATGACGTGGTCGCGGAGGTCAGCTACGACCTGTCCAACGAACTTGAGAAGGCGACAGGTGTCAATGTCTCGCTGACCGCCGCCCACCGTGAACGCGACTTGATCGACCGCGTGAAGCTGGATGCGATACCGGAGGAGACGGAGCTGTACCGCATCGGTCACGTTCCTGGCTTGGCGGTCGAGGACGTCGATGATTTCTACGACCGTGAACGGTTCGAGCAGGAGGGACCAGCTGACGACGAAATTGAAGACTATATGACGCAGAAGCGTCGGTACGTCGACCATCTTAAGTCTCATGGCAATGATGTGATGGCTATCGGCGGGACGGACTCGATCCAGGTCACGATGCGCCCGCTGATGGAGGAGACGGATACGATGTTCCGCGAATTCCTCGGTGCTGGTAAGGGCCCATCGATCCCCGCGCTCTCCCCGGTACTGTTCGCGCCGTTTATGAGCTCGCCGGTGCTGGATGAGGGAGGCGAGCTGGAGTCGCATATGGGCCGAGGATGGGCCTACTTCAGAGGGTTCGATGCTTCGGACTACGCTGACGACCAGAAGTACGGTCTTATCGATGATCTGATGCATGTTGAAGGGGTGGAAGACGCGATGGATGTGTTCGCTGACAAGACGTTCCAGTTCTCGGCTGGCGTCGAAGCAGACAATCTGAAGGTCGTCGGGACGGAAGAGTCTCTTTACGATGCTGCAAGCGACCAATACGATCATCTGGACGAGGAAACGGAGTTCAATGTCCGTGTCGGCCACGAAGATCACGGTGTCATCAATTTCAAGCAGTTCGTGGAGGACCGGAAGTTCGAAGGCATCGTCTCGCTTCCGGATCCGGACAGCGAGGACGACGAGACGGAGGTCCGCGTGGAGGCGGACTACTCTGATCTGGAGGATGACGAGTTCCTTGAGGAGGCATGGGGCCATTTCGTGGCGCATAATACCGGTGTCTGGCCCAGCTTCAACCCGCGGTTCGACGCCGGCGCGTTCGAGAGCCGTGACTTCGGCAACAGCCCGCGGATCAAGGAGGCTGTCGACACGCAGGCCGCGCTGTTCTACAAGTGGCGCGAGGTCCAGGACTACGCCGAGGAAGAGCTGGATATGCACGACCAGTACGCCTCGATCGTTCGGGACGGTATTATGGACGAAGGCCTTGACTTCGTGCTGCCGTCCGGCGACACGGTCGAGAAGGCCTGGTACGGGCCTGACGGCGAGGACGGGCTGCTTGACATCCTGCAGGAAGGCGTCGAGGAACTGGCTTACGCTGACGACCCTGGCGACGACCATGATGCCGAGGCTGAGAAGTACGCTGCCCGCTACCGCGACGCGATGGAGGACTACCTTGAGGAGGGGACGTTCTCTGAGGTCTTCGCCGCAGCGTACCGTGACGGCGGCCTCGATGCCGCGATGGAGACGGCCCGTGTCGAAGACGGTGATCCGGCGGACATGGGACGGTGGACGGACAACTGGGCGGAGTATCAGGGTGATCTCTGATGGATGAGGTCGAGCTCGCGCAAGAGCTGATGAAGTTCGACACGACGTCGCCGGTGACAGATCCTGACATCATGGAGTTCCTGGAGCGGTTCCTGCAGGTGGAGGGGATCGACACGGAGATCCGTGACATCGACGGCGTGAAGAACCTGGTCGCGACGACCGGCAGCGGTGACACGTCGATCTGTTTCAACGGCCATCTGGACGTTGTTCCGCCGGAGTCGGGGTGGGAGGTGACGGAACCGTTCGAGCCCGTCGTCAAGGATGGCCGGCTGTACGGTCGTGGCGCGGCGGACATGAAGGCGGCTGCGGCAGCCCAGGTGATGGCTTTCACAGATCTCCACGATAATCCTTCGTTCGAGGGTGAGCTGACGTTGATGCTTGCCGGCGACGAGGAACAGGGAGGGTTCAAGGGGACGAAGCCTATGGTCGAGGATATGCCTTCGTTCGACTATGCTGTCGTCGGCGAGCCGACGGATCTGAACATCCAGGTCGGTACCCGGGGCGTGTTCTGGCTGACTGTCTTTCTTGAAGGCGAGCCTGCCCATGCCGCCCGGCCTGAGGCTGGGACTAACGTGCTGGAGCGGGTGCCTGAGATAATCAAGAAGCTCCAGAAGCTTGAGATGGAGTACGAGCCCGACGCGAAGCTTCCAGATCCGAGCTTTACGGTGACTGGCGTGGAGACGGACATGACGCAGAACAGCATCCCTGGTGAGGCACTGATCCAGGTCGATGCCCGGTACCTGCCGAGCCAGAACCCGGCGTCGATTGTCAAACGTGTCAGGGACCTGCTCACGGACAACGGCGTCGATGCCAGAGTGGAGGTGATTGACCACGGCGGTGCGTTCAAGCTGGATGACGACCGGTTCCAACGTATCGCGACCGAGGTCCTGACTGAGGTCCGTGGCGAGGAGCCACGTCACATCACGGAGGGCGGCGCTTCGGACGGACGGTTCTTCGCGGCGCGGGGCACGCCGTTCATCGAGCTGGGTGTGAACCAGGAACCTGGTCACACGACCGACGAATACTGTTCGGTGGAGTCTGTCTCGCAGCTCCGTGAGGCGTACCGCGGTATTGCGAAACGGTTGACAGGGTAGCACTGTTTTATACCGGGAGCGACAAATCACGCCCATGCGGTACGCGCTCGGTGAGCTGGAGCCAGAGGTGCATGACACCGCCTTCGTCCACCCGGAGGCGACGCTGGTCGGTGAGGTCTACCTCGGCAGGGACTGCTCTGTCTGGCCGTCGGCGACGCTCCGCGGTGACTCCAACGCTGTGGCTGTCGGAAATCGATCGAACGTGCAGGACAACGCTGTGCTCCACGTCTCGTCGGAGCACCGGCTCGAGGTCGGGAAGGGCGTGACGATCGGGCACAGCGCGACGGTCCACGGCTGTACGGTGGATGACGACGTGTTGATCGGCATGGGTGCGACGGTGCTGTCCGGTGCCGAGATCGGTGAGGGGTCGATCGTCGCGGCAGGCACTGTCGTGCCGGAGGATGAATCCATCCCGCCTGAGAGCGTGGTCATGGGCGTCCCGGCGGAGCTGAAACGGGAGGCCGACGGCGAGGATCTGCAGTTCATCAAGGAGAACGCACGGGAGTACGTGAACAAGGCGGAGAAGTACGGGGAACGGATGCGGGAGCTCTAGTCCCAGTCGTCCTTGGTCGGGCAGTCCGGGTCGATGCACATGTAGTACGGTTTCTTGCCCTTCCTGATGACCTTGATACGGGGCTTGCCGCATTCGTCGCAGGCGTTCTTCAGCCCCTTGATCTTGCCGCTGCCGGGCAGCGGGTAGCTGTTCTCGCAGTCGGGATAGTTCGAGCAGCCGACGAACCTGCCGTTGTTGGTCTTGATGATGCGGAGCGTGCCGTCGTCGCATTCCTGGCACGGGCCGAGCTGCCGCTCCTTCTCCCGACGCTTGTCGATCGCCTCGACCAGCTGCTCGCCGATGTCGTTCTCGTTGTTTTTGAACGTCTCCAGGATGTCGGTTAGCGTCTCTTTGGCGTTGTCGAGGACGTCCTCACGCGTTTTGTCCCCGGCACGGATCGCATCCATCTGTTTCTCGAACGCGCGGGTCAGCTCGGGTGACAGGATCTCGGGGCAGTGCTCCTCCAGCGCCTCGACGACCGCCATGCCGATGTCGGTGACCTTGATGGATTTCTCGTCGATGTAGTTCCGGTCGTACAGGTTCTCGACGATGTTGGCTCGGGTCGCCTTGGTGCCGAGGTCGTTCTTCTCCAGCTCGGAGATGAGGGAGCTCTGCGTGTATCTGTTTGGCGGCTTGGTCTGCTTGTCCTCCTTCCGCATCTGTTCGACGTCGAGCTTGGCGCCCTTCTTCAGGTCAGGCAGCTCGATGTTCTCCGGCTCCATGTAGGGTTCGTACAGGTCGTACCAGTTGCGCTCCAGGGTCCGCTTGCCCTTGGCCTCGAAGACCTCGTCGTTGGAATTGAGGGTGATGGTCAGGCTCTCGCGTCGCGCCGGTTCGCCGAACGTGGCGAGGAACCGCTTGACGACCAGGTCGTAGATCTTCCGCTCCTGCTTGGACAGGTTGCCGGGCGCGTTCCCGGTCGGGTGGATCGCGGGGTGTGCCTCGTCCTTCTTCTTGCCCTGCCGCGGATAGATGTCGTCCTTCGCCAGGACGGTCCCGGCCTTGTCCTCGTACTTGTCCTGCTTCTTGAGCTGGGACAGGATGGAGCCGTAGCCGATCTTCTTCGGCAGTTTCTGGGAGCTGGTCCGCGGGTAGGAGATGAGGCTGGACTCGTACAGGTTCTGCGCCAGCTGCTGGGTCTTTTTCGGTGAGATGTTGAACTTGCTGTACGCCTCGTTCTGCAGGTCGGTGAGGTTGAACGGTGCCGGCGGGTTGTGGTTGTACTCTCTCCGGTCGACGTCGACGACGGCCGCTTTCCCGTCCTGGCAGAGTTCGACGACCCTGTCGGCCTCGTCCTCGTCCCAGAACCGTTCCTCGACGTGCTGTGCCTCCAGTCCGCCGGCGTGCAGGTAGACTTCCCAGTAGTCCTCGGGGTCGAACGCCCGGATCTCCCGCTCGCGGTCGGCGACGATCTTCAGGGCAGGGCCCTGGACCCGGCCGGTGGACAGGCTCTTGTACCGGTCCTGTGACTTGACGGCGATCATGAGCGCTCTGGACAGGTTGATGCCGTAGTACCAGTCCATGACGTGCCGCGTCATGCCGGCCTCGGTCTGCGCCCGGTCGAAGTCGTTGAGGTCGTCGAACGCCTCGCGGAGGTCGGAGTTGGTCAATGTGGAGAACTTCATACGCTTGATCCGGTCCTCGTCGCCGTTGCACGCCAGCTTGATGGCGGTGTAGCCGATGACTGAGTTGTGGCTGATGATCCCGTTGCTGTGGGCGAAGTTCCGCGTCTTTGTCTGGACGTCGTAGAGGTGTTCGCTCTCTGGTTCCTGGCGTTCGATGGACTGTACCTCAAGAAAGGTGATATCCCCGCTGGCGAGGGGGGCGAGCTCTTCGTCCTGCCAAGTCTGAACGTTGGTCATAGAGGTGGTCTTCGTACCCTTCCTGAGGTTCTGTTCTGCTTCTGCCGACAGTTCCTGTCGCTGTGCCAGGCATGCAGGGAGCTTATCCATGCGTCTCCGGTGCTGTGCTTTTTTGGCATCTATCTCCGGCAGTTCTTCTGCGACACCGAGCCGTGAGGCGATCGTTTCAACATCATGACGTCTACCGAGTGTGAGGTTGTGCATCTCACGGTCGCTGTGGTTCCACTCTTGGAACGAGGGGTTGATGCCGTCTGTCTGCAGGAGCAGGAACAGGTCATTGAGCAGTTCACGGTTCTTGCTACCTGCCGAGGCGACGGCGCGGTCGTCGTTCGTGTCGATGAAGATTGATCCGTCGCCGTCCCAGTAGCCGGTCAACAGACCGTTCTTGAATGTCTTGGGGGCCGAGAGGATCCAGGAGGGAAGCCGCTTGCTGCCGGAGTCATCGCCGAGTTCAAGTGCCCTGAAAAGCATCCTGAGTATCTTTGACTTCGTCCCCACCTCGATGCAGTTGCTGTCGCCGTAGCTCCTCTCGACAGCCCTTTTCCTGAACTTTCCTTCTGTTCCGATATCAAGGAGGAACTCCTGGATCTCCTCTGCGAGGCCATGTTCTTCTGGCCCGAGGTAGAACCCGATGAAGCCGCCTGTGTCGATGCAGCCCTCTGCGAGGTACAGGCCGATGATCTTCCCGAGCTGTCTGTCAAGCACGAGCTCTGCCGGAAGGGAGGTCGAACCCCGGGGACTTGAGATGGTCATCTCGCTCCGGTCAACACCGAGGTAATCCTCCAGCTGGAGGAAGACGTCTTTCGGCATCCTATCATGGTGGCGGTAGTTGAGGCACTGTTTCCGCGTCCTGTCGACGTGCTCCGCCATCTCGGCCGGCATGATGTCCATCTCATCCTTGAACCCGTGGACGTAGATGTCGTCCAGGAGCTCGATGAGATCCAGGCGATCGGTGGTTTCGCTGTCCGGGAGGGCGTTGCTGGCGGGGATGTAATCGCCTTCCTCCAGTTCGTCTGCGGTCCTGGTCTCGAGCCCGTTCTCGGTGGCGACGAGCATCGGGTGGTTGGGGCTGACGGTTGTCTGTCTTCCGTGTTCGGTGGTTATGGTGAAGACACTCTCGTCGGCAGGCCGCCGCATCACGCGTTCGAGGGGGACGAAGCTTGTCTCCCAGTCGTCCATCGCGGTGATCTCGATGTCTGTCTCGATGTATTCGAAGCTGCCGTCCTGTCGCACCTGTCGCTCGTCTTCAAGACGGGCCATGAGGTCGCCGATCCGTTCAATCCTGATGGTGCCGTCCTCCCGCGTGATGACCGTCTCGCCGGGCGGAAGACACCCTTCGATGTCGTAGTCGCACCCGTTGATGAACTCGTCGGCCTCCTCCGCCATCTTCTGCATGTTGTTGACGTATTTCTTGATGTAGCTGGCGGAGTCGTCGGCCTCGAAGGAGGGGACCCATTCGATGTCGAAGACGGGGTAGGTCCACTCGCCGTCCTTCTGCTCGATGGTGAACATGTGGCCGACGGCGGGAGCGATGATGACCTCGCCGCGGTCGGTGTCGAGCCGGTAGTTCGTGACGCCGTAGTTCTCCTCGACGGAGTAGTTGCCCAGTGCCTGGGCGATCTTGGAGGCGACGTTCGGCTTCTCGGCGACGAGCAGGGTGGTCATACCTGCCCCTATTCCCGCGAACACTTTTAAACGATGGACGGGTTCACGCCGC
>JAXINV010000013.1:0-46365 GCA_034190465.1 Asbonarchaeum danakilense (SeqCode)
GTGAAGTTCGCATACCGGACCGGATCACCTACATCGCTCGTGTTCACCCGGACCGTCACATTGTCCAGCACATCCGGCGCAGACGGGAACCGTTCTTCCCCATCACGCAGTAAACCTGGAACTTGGAGACGCCGCCGGAACCGTCAGGGTTGATCCAGTACGTCCCGTCACCTGTCGAGCCGCCGTTGACGTAGATCGAGTGACACGACGTCCCTGGATTGCTCTCAGTTCCAGGAGCAGCCGCCAGTCCAGTCGATACAAACACGGCCACTGCAGCGAGAAGAAACAGAAGCCTGCGGGCTACATTCATCCGTCAAGCCCCCGCCCTGCAGTGGCATCCCATCGCTGCTGTGTTCGTCGGTCGCGCACCGTTACCGATCACACCCAACGTATACTACCATGTACGAACGCGCCCTATATAATATTGCCAGCTAGCCACCGTACTCCTCAGGGTAGGCCGTCTCCAGCAGCTCCTCCCTGCCGTCGAACCGTTCCTGGACCGGCTGCAGCACCCGCGATATCTCGGCGGCGACCGCGTTCTTCAGGTCCTGCGGGTGCAGTTCCTCTTCCACGAAGTCCTGCTCCAGCGCCTCATAGCTGCCGTACGACAGATCGCCGCCGTACTCCTCCGGCCGTTCCACCACGAAGTCACGGCCGTCCGCCTCCAGGATCGGGAAGACCAGGTACTTCGCGTACTCCAGCACACCGTTGTCCTCGACCTCGCCGGCCGGGCAGTACGCATCGTTGATCTTGTCCGCGACCTCGTCCTCGTCGTCGTGGATGCTGATCTTCGAGCTCGCGTCCGACGCGCTCATCTTGCCGCCGGACAGCCCGGACAGCAGCGGGGCGAAGACACACGTCGGCTTGTCCTCACCGATGTCCGGCAGCACCTCGCGGCCCATCATGTAGATCCGGCGCTGGTCACGGCCTGCGTACGCCACGTCGACGTTGAGCGCCGCGCAGTCCATGATCTGCATCGCCGAGTACAGCAGCCCGCTGGCACGCATGCTGTCACCGTGCCTGACGACCTCGTTCACCGAGCGCTTCGCGCGCTGCACCGTCACGTTCTCCAGGATGTGCATGTAGCCTTTCTGGTACTCCTCATCGTGCTGGTAGTCACTGCCTCTGACGAAGTCGACCTCGTCGTGATCGATGCCCGCGGCGTCCAGCATCCCGCGGATCGCCTGCTCATAGTACTCCGTCCTGGCCTCAACAAGCTCCAGCGGCGTCTTCTCAACGTCCAGCTCCGCGTGGATGTCCGCGATCAAGAACGTGAAGTCGAACCCGGCCTCCACAAAGTCAGCGATCTTCCGCACCGTGGTGAAATGGCCGATGTGCATCATGCCTGTCGGCGCATACCCGATATAGGCGCGTGGGCTGTCCTTCCGTACGATGTCCTCCAGTTCCTCGTCCGTGATCGTCTCAGCGGTATTCCGCTGCACCAGCTCCATGCGCTCATCGGGGTCCATGCTTCCGGCTTGGCCTGTCAGGCTTAAAAAAATTCCTCAGTCCGGCTTCCGCGCCACGACGAAGAACGTCTCCATCCGTTCCCGGGACCGCTGCACCTCGAACCCGGCGTTGTCCAGCTTCATCGCGGCCTCGGATGCGCTGTACCGTTCGGACAGCCCTGGTCCGGCGTCGCCCTCCCCCTCCGCCGACCAGTCCGCCACCACGAACACGCCGCCCGGCCGGACGACCTGCTCCACCTTCTGCAGCGCCTTCCGCGAGACGAACTCGTGGAACGTCATGGTTGAGAACGCCGCGTCGAACTGCCGGGTCTCGAACGGCATCGTCTCCACCGCCGCGTGGATCAGCACCACGTTGTCCGGCACGCCCTTGTCCCGGTAGTAGTCGTGCATCCTTTCCTGGCTATCGACAGCGACCAGTCGCCGGACGTACGGCGCCACATCGTCCGTGTAGAACCCCGTGCCGCTGCCCAGCTCGATCACCTTCTTCCGCTTCCGCGGCCGGATCGCGGCCAGCAGCTCGTCCCGTGACAGGTACCGGTACCGTGCCGGGTCCTCCAGCTTGTCCGCATCCTCAGGATCGAACGTGTGTGCCATCAGGAACCTCTTGGCCGGCCGCGGATAAAAATCATCCGGCGCCGTAAGAGTTATAACGCCCCGGAGACAACACCCCGGTATGACCTGCGCCGTCTACTTCAACCTGGACGACACCCTGACAGAAATGACCAGGGACTTCGAGGAGATCTACCACGACGCCGTGGAACAGGCAGGACTCGACGAACTGGAGGACAGGTACGAGGACTACACCGACAGGTTCTTCGACCACTTCAACGACGGCTACGCCTTCCCGCGGCGGCAGGCGATCGAGCAACTGTCCAGGGACGAGGACTGCTTCGACCCGGACAAGGTCGAGGACTTCGCCGAGGCATGGGACGACCTCGAATCCGATGCCACAGAGCTGAAAGACGGTGCAGAACAGCTTCTCGACAGCCTCGACGACTACAGGCTCGGTATCCTCTCCAACGGAACCGGCGAACTCCAGCAGAAGAAGCTTGAGAAGACCGGTATCGCCGACTACTTCGACAGCGTCCTCATCTCCGGCAAGGAAGGCTACCGGAAGCCGGAGAAGGCCTTCTACCAGCTCGCGATGGACGGATCGAAGGGCGGCATCGACGCCGACACCCACGTCATGGTCAGCGACAAGCTGAAGCGCGACGTCATCCCCGCCAAGAAGGCCGGGTTCGAAGGCGTCTGGATCTACAGCGGCGACAAGGAGGTCCCCGACAAGCTGCGGAAACAGGTCAGCGTCGTGAAGGACTTCGACGGCGCGAAGGAAGCGATCGACCGTCTCTGCTCCTGACCGCCCGGGCTTTTTCAACCAGCGCCACCCATCTATGGATCGATGCGAGCGGCAGCCTTGCTTCTGACAGGTGCCGTCCTCACCGCCGGCTGCCTGCAGGCTGGCACAGGGAGCAGGCTCGAGGTCACGAGCACGGCCGTCACGGACGGCGGGACGATCCCCTCGACCTACACATGCGACGGGGCCAACCACCACCCGCCGATCACTGTCAGCGGTGTACCGGACGACGCGGTCACGCTCGCCATCACCGTCGAGGACATGGACGTCAGCTTCCATCACTGGCTGGCGTGGAACATCCCTGCCAACACCACACAGATCGAAGCAGGGGAGCTCCCGGCCGTCGCCGAGGAAGGACCAAACAGCTACAGCAACACACCGATGGCAGAACACCCGACGACCGGCTACGCCGGACCATGCCCGCCGAACGGGATGGAACACACCTACCGGTTCACCGTGTACGCGGTGGACACAAGTTTCAATGTGAGCGATCGTGATGCCGTGATGGACGCCCTCGAAAGCCATACACTCGCTACAGGATCACTGCAGGCCACATATCGACGTACCAGGTGATACCCCATGGAACTGACAAGCCCAGCATTCGACGACGGGGAGCGCATCCCCAGGAAATACGGCTACACCGAACAGAACATCAACCCGCCGCTGGCGATCAGCGGTGTGCCCGACGACGCGGCAGCACTCGTCCTCTTGGTCGACGACCCCGACGCCAGGGAGCCCGCCGGCAAGATCTGGGACCACTGGGTCTTGTACAACATCCCTATCGGCACCACGCGGATCGACGAGGGCAGCTTCCCCGAAGGCGCCGAACAGGGCCAGAACGACTACGGCGAGCTCGGCTACGGCGGCCCCAACCCGCCCGACAGCGAGCACACCTACCGGTTCCGGCTGTACGCCGTCGACCAGGAACTCGGCCTCGGCCCCGGCGCCACCAAGGACGAGGTCAAGAAGGCGATGGACGGCCACGTCGTCGCAGAAGCCGGACTTGACGGCACCTACGCGCCCTGATCGAACGACTCGAACGCCGTCTGGACGTACTCCCCCAGCCGGTTCTTCCTGATGGCGGACACGTAGCTCGGGGAGGCGACACGTTCCGCCTCCTCGTCATCACGTTTCTCGTACAGCTGCTCAAAGATTGTGATGTTGCTCGGGATGATGTCCAAGTGGTCCAGCCGGTCGATGTCCGTCCAGAACGCGTACTCCGTCAGCGGCCGCTCATCGACCAGCTTCATCTCATAGACGTGCAGGTGCGCGTCGTGGTGGCTGTCGTCCGGGAACTGCAGCCGCTGATAGACATCACCCAGCTTCCGCCGGACATCCACCTTCATGTTGGTCTCCTGCTCCACGATCCGGACAGCCCCCTGCGCCGGGGCTTCATCACTCTCGATATCTCCGCCCGGGAAGCCGACCATCCCGAAGAACTCATCCACCCGCATCTCACGCTCCACCATCAGGATGCGGTCGTTCCTGGTCACGATGCCCAGCGCCACGTCGGTGAAGCCCTCACTCATCGATCTCACCTGCCAGGCGGTCCAGCACCGGGATAGAATAGCCCGCATAGTTGTACCAGTCCAGGTCCGCGAACGCCGACGGCCTGACCCACCGTGCCGCCTGGTGCGACGGCGCAAGCTCCGTGTCACGGCCCTCAGTCCCGCACAGCACGTACTGGCAGTCCGCACGGGTGCCGTCGTGCTCCACGATCACGCGTTCAAGCATTGCCTCGATCGTGACCTCCAGCCCGGTCTCCTCCCGGACCTCGCGGCGGACCGCGTCCTCCACAGATTCGCCGTCCTGCACGAAGCCGCCAGGAAGCTCCCAGCGGCCGGCCTGGTCCTCATCACGGCCTTCAGCGGCGTCACGGTCCTCGCTGTTCTGGATCGCAAGCACACGGCCGTCATCCACGACGACCGCGCGCCCGATCGCGAGCGTTTCCATACCTACAGCATTGCAGAACAATCCTTTTTATGCATGGGTCCGAGGGCTACAGCTCCACGTGGCGGCCGTGCTCGTCCACATAATCGATGAACGTCGCGTACGTCGAGTCCGTCCGCAGCGTCTCACCGTCACCGACCACGATCAGCTTCCGCTTCGCACGGGTCAACGCCACGTTCAGCCGCCTGACGTCCTCCAGGAACCCGAGCCGCCCCTCCTCGTTGCTCCGGGTCAGCGAGATGATCACAACCTCCTTCTCACGGCCCTGGAAGCCGTCCACCGTATCGACCTCGACACCGTCACCGAGCAGCTGCTCCAGCCGGTCGACCTGGTCCTTGTACGGGGCGATCACCGCGATATCGCGGCCGTCCATCCCCGCGTCCAGCAGCCCGTCCGCCAGCCTTTCCACCAGCTCCGCCTCTCTGCGGTTCTCCTTCGACGTCGAGCCCTCCCGCGACCGCTCTGCAGCATCCAGAGAGGACGTGTCCAGGAACACCACGGGGATCAACGGCTCGAGCGCCTCATACAGGTCCATGTCCTCGTCCAGCTCCAGGTCCAGATCCGTCAGCGTGTGGCCGCCGACGTCCGGCGCCGCCTCCAGCCCGCCGTCGTAGAACTCCCGGCTGGAGAAGCCCATGATATCCTCATGCATCCGGTACTGCACCGTCAGCATGTCCATGATCCTGTCGCCATACTCCTCCGCCAGCTTCTCGAACAGCGTCGTCTCCATGCCCTTCCGCGCCGCCTCCTGGTTCTTCACCGTCGGCGGCAGCTGCCGGTGGTCGCCGGCCATCACGACCGTGTCAGCGTGCGTTATCGGGATCAGGCAGGACGGCTCGGTGGCCTGCGTGGCCTCATCCAGCACCAGCACGTCGAACTCCCGGTCAGCCAGCAGATCGCTGCCTGCCGTCGAGTTCGTGGTGCAGACGACATCGGCCCCGTCCAGCATCTCGTCGATCGCCTCCTGTTCAAGCCTGTCGCTCTCCTGGAACAGCTCGTCGGCCTCCTCCTGCAGCTCAAGCCACTCCGCCATCTCCTCGATTTTCTCCGCCGGGACGCCGCGGGAGCCCTGGCCGCGTTCAGCCAGCCGCTTGATCTTCTCGTCGGACATACCCCGCCGGTACCGGCCCGACGGCGCTTTCAGCTCGTCCTGCTTGTCGAGGACCTCGAACGCCTGGTCGCGGAGCTCCTGCGCCTCCTGATACGTCTCATTCTGCTCGACCAGGTAGTCCAGCGTGTGCTCGTGCAGCGTGGACGTGACCCTGGCCGGGTGGCCGACCCTGACAGCGTCCACATCCTGCCGGAGCAGGAACTCGAGGACGTTGTCGACCGCGGTGTTGGACGCGGCGGTCGCCAGGACCGACCTTCCTGCGGCGACCTCCTGTTCAATAACCTCGATCGCGGTCGTGGTCTTGCCGGTGCCGGGCGGGCCGTGGATCAGGTAGAAGTCGTCAGCGCCCAGCGCCCGGCGGACAGCGGCCTGCTGTGACCCGTTCAGCTCAGGGTTGAACCAGGTGTCGATTTCGCGGGGCTCGACCGGGTCAGGCTCCCCGGTGCCAGTGATGATCTTCCGCAGTTCGCGGAGCCGGCCTGTGGCGTTTTCCAGTTCGTCGAGCGCGTCCTTCATCCGCTGGTAGGTGATATCGTTGACGTACAGGTCGAGGCGGACGCCGTTGCCGTACACGAAGCCGGGCGGGTCTGTCTCGAACGCGACGGTGACCGAGTACTTCGTCCGCTCGATGACGGTGCCCGTCGGGTTGTCATCGCGGAGCGGGTCGTTCTTCGAGACCATGACCAGGTCACCGACCGCGATCTCGGTGTCGGGAAGTTCCTGGCCCTTGGTGGTCTTCATGAACTTGACCTTGACGCCTTCAATTCCTTCGCCTTCCTCGCGGCCCCGCATGCTGGTCAGGGCACGTCCTTTCGCCTCGCGTTCGCTGCCGGACAGCTGCCGGATCTCCTGTTCGTGCTGCCGCATCTCTTCCTCGCGCTCCAGTTCGACGAGGTTGTCGAACCGTTCGGCGTAGGTGGTCGCTGTCTCGATGTCCTCCTCGTCCCCGTCCTCCTTGAGTCGGACCTGGACCTCGGACTGGCCGATCTTGTTGCCGTCCATCTTCTCGACAACGAGGTCTGCGACGTTGGAATCGATCTCGACCGTCGCGTAGTCGTCGTTGATCTCGATGTTGCCGATGAGTTCGCCGGCGATCTCTGCCTGGTGGGCGATCGCCCCGACGATGTCGCCCGGTCCTTCGTCGTCAAGGCCCTGGATCAGAACCGTCTCCATATTTTTCGTTGCCCCGGCCAATGATTAAAAACTACACGGCGGGAAGACACGACGCCAAATTTAAATAGACGTAATGTGCATATACAGGCATGAATCTCACAGGTATTTCTCAGGTGTTCATGGGCGTGATCGCATGGCTGTCGTTCGCCCGGCTCTGGTACTCATACCGTGAGAAACAGACACCGACGCTGAAGTACTTCGCTTTCTTCTTCGCATACTTCGGCACGTTCCAGCTCACGATGGCGCTCAGCCTCCTCCCACGTTCCTTCACAGGTGCGCAGCTCGGGGCGTTCTATATCTTCGGCCACGTCTTCCTCTATCTCAGCATCGCGTACTACTCCCGTATCCCGACCTACATCTGGAAACCAGAATGGGAGCTCAAGGTCTTCGCCCTCAACCTACTGGCAGGTGCAGCGATCACTGTACTGAACGTGATGCAGTGGAACAAACCTGAACAGGTCGGAAGCATCATCGTCTGGCATGTACCAAAGATGATCGGACTCACGATAGGGGTCCTTGACGCCGTGAACTGGATCATCGGCGGCACCATCTTCTTCGGCATCCTTGCCTGGAAGGAGACAGGTAGAGAACGTGTGAAGCTCGCTCTGCTCTCAGTAGGTATGCTCCTGTTGACTGTCTCAGGCCCGATCCACGACCTGACGACATCCGTGAAGATGCTCGCCCTGGCCGACCTGTTCACGACACTGGGCGTGGTCACGCTGATGGCCGGCATATACATAGGACGTCTTTACCAACCAGAACAGAGGTGATCAAGAGATGGCAAGCAAAGAGGAGGAATTGAAGGAGCCGCTCGGTGACCTGGATGACATCCAGGGCGTCAAGGGGGCGGCAGTTGTACGGCGTGACGGGCTGTTGATCGTGTCGAACCTGCCAGAAGATATCGACGCAGACCAATTAGCCGCAATGACAGCATCAACCGTCGGCTCCGGCGAGACCGCCAGCGAAACCCTGGAAATCGGCACCGTCGAACAAGTCACCGTCGAATCAGAACAAGGCAAACTCATCTCCACCGGCGCGGGCGACGAAGGCATCCTCACCATCCTCACCGACCCCGACGTCAACATGGGCCTCGTCCTCGTCCAAATGAAAAAAGCAACCAAGAAAATCAAACGCGTCCTGTGATCAGCATGGACTACGAGGATGTCCTCCAAGTAATCATTCAGGAAGAAGAGAAGACCGTCGGAGACCTTGCCACGCAGCGTGCCGCACTTCTCGACTGTATCGAGACCAGCTCCGGCGAAATCTCGTTCACACGCACACCGACTGCTGAGGACGTGGAAAAACTTATCGATGTCTTCAAAGAGATTCAGGGAAAAGGTGCGATCGGGATCGCCCGACGCGCGCTCAAAGGGCGTCTCACATCCGCCGACGACCTCGACCTCCCTGCTGAGATCATCCCTACCGAAGTCAAAGAACAGGACTTCATCACCGGCCTATAACCAGTTTTAAATAGAGCGGCAGGGAAAGTTGCTACATGGCTACACTCTCCGGCATCTCCCAGCTCGCCATGGGGATCATCTCGTGGATCTCCTTTCTCAAAGTATGGGCTTCCTACCGCGAGAGCGGAACACCGACGCTGAAGTACTTCGCTTTCTTCTTCGCATACTTCGGCACGTTCCAGCTCACGATGGCGCTCAGCCTCCTCCCACGTTCCTTCACAGGTGCGCAGCTCGGGGCGTTCTATATCTTCGGCCACGTCTTCCTCTATCTCAGCATCGCGTACTACTCCCGTATCCCGACCTACATCTGGAAACCAGAATGGGAGCTGAAAGTCTTTGCTGTCAACCTTGTCCTCGGCGGCGCCATCACGCTCGTCAACATCCTGAAGTGGAACATGCCGGAGATCACCGGCGACATCGTCGTCTACCACGTCCCACAGATCGTGGGGGGGATGATTGGGCTGCTGGTAGCTGTCAACTGGATCATCGGCGGCACCATCTTCTTCGGCATCCTTGCAGCCCGACGTAAAGGGACGGAACGTCTTAAACTCTCGCTGATCGCCGTTGGTATGCTCCTCCTCTCCCTGGCCGGGCCGCTCCATGATCTGACCCGGTCGGTCACCATGCTGGCGGTCGCCGACATCGTGACGACACTGGGCGTGGTGACCTTGATGGCCGGTATCTACGTCCAGAACCTTTACCAGCCCAACCGTACATGACCCGGTGATCCTCCATGCAGACACTTGAAACCTTCCGCTCCAACCTCAGCGCCGAGTCCAAGGCGTACGGCTATACATTGAGCATCTGGGGCTCGGGCGCATTCCTAATCTCGCAGTACAGCCTGAGCCCGCCCCGCATCGGGATGTTCATCCTGGGAGCGGTGCTGGGCTTCGGGCTGCTGGCGCTGATCGCGTTCCGCGGCGTGTTCAGCAGCTACAGCTACCGCCACGATGAGCAGTACATCGTGGCATCGATCATCCACATCCTCGCCTCGTTCGGCAACGTGCTGCTCAGCTATCTCCTGATCCTGGCGACCGCACCGTACCTGGCACCGGTCGCTGTCTTCACGCTGATCGGCCTGCACGCCTCGTTCAGCTACAACGTGCTCCTGCTGGTGGAGGACTACATGATCGAGGAGATCGCGGCTGTCGAATCCACGCTGAACGAAGAGATCGGCGGCGAGTGACCGGCCCGGCCCCGACCAGCGCGAGGTTTTTTAACCGTTGACCCCCTAACAACCGAGTGCCCGTACACGGACCCGTGGCTTAGTCAGGTTAAAGCGCCACGCTGATAACGTGGAGATCCCCAGTTCAAATCTGGGCGGGTCCACTACCTGCTTTGTTCAGAAAGACCTCGTGGGAGGCTTTTTTGAAGGCCTTCGTCGCGTCCCTACAATATGACCGCGCAGACGCAAGAGGCAAGCGACATGGCCTTCAACGCTCTCGAACAGACACACCAACGGCTCAGCTCTAACCCTGACATCACAGACCATAACAAACAGGTTCTCAACGAATTCTTCCTCAAAGCCAGATCCGGCGGCGTCAACGCTGCCACGCTCCGCGATTTCGACTTTAGCTCCTCCACCACAGCCCAATAAGTACTAGCGCCACAGCTGTGATAATGCGCTGTGCAATCACACGTGCTGACCGGAATAAGTCACTCACTGGAGCATCTATCGTCACAGGATGAAATGACGCACCAGCAAGTAAACCGACATTGCGACAAGTATTCCGGCCGCTTGGCCTTTAGTGATCTCGAATTTTTCCATTTGCATGTCGCGCAGGACTTGTACGCGATTTATAAATGCTGTCCTAACTTCAGTTCTCACAAGCATCATCCTTTTCACCCTCACAATCCAACAACTTCACCATGAAAGCCGCCCGTTTCAACGGTCCGGAGGATATTTCTATCGAGGAAGTGGAGAAACCTGAGATCCAGGAGGACAGTGACATCCTGCTGAAGGTGACGCATACCTGTATCTGTGGCTCCGATCTGTGGCCGTACCGCGGGGAGAGCGATCAGGAGCCAGGGACGCCGATCGGGCACGAGCCCATGGGCATCGTCGAGGAGACAGGCGACGACGTCGTCTCCGTCCAGGAAGGCGACCGCGTCATCATCCCGTTCTCCACCAGCTGCGGCGAATGCGAGTTCTGCCGGAAAGGCCTTTACACCTCCTGCACCGACATGGCGTTCTGGGACGAGAAGACAGGAGGCGGCCAGGGCCAGTACGTCCGCGTCCCGAACGCCGACGGCAGCGCCGTCACGGTCCCCGACGAACACGCAGACGACGAGGAGATGTTGGAACGGCTGCTCCCGCTGACCGACGTCATGTGCACCGGGCACCACGCCGCCGTCAGCGCCGAAGTCAGCGAGGGCGACACCGTCATCGTCATCGGCGACGGAGCAGTCGGCCTCTGCGGGGTCCTCGCAGCCCAGCGGCTCGGCGCGGAGCGGATCATCGCCATGGGCCAGCACGACGACCGGCTCCAGGTCGCCGAACAGTTCGGCGCCACCCACACCATCAACGCCGAGCCCGACAAAGCAGTCCAGCGGGCACTCGAGCTCACCGACGGCGGCGCCAACCACGTCATGGAATGCGTCGGCCTCGCCGAGACACTGAACGAAGCAGCACAGGTCTGTCGTCCCGGCGGCAACGTCGGCTACGTCGGCGTCCCGCACATCGGCGACGACTTCGACCTCGAAGCCTTCTTCCGCAAGAACCTCACCCTCCAGGGCGGCGTCGCACCGGTCCGGAAGTACATCGAAGACCTCATGGACGACGTCCTCCAGGGCGTCCTCGACCCGAGCCCCATCTTCACCATGGAGGTCGGCATCGACGGCGTGCCCGACGGCTACCAGGCCATGCATGACCGGGACGAGATCAAGGTCCTCGTCAGGCCGTGGGAGTGACCGCCGCTCCCCGGATTTTTATACCGGCAACGCATAGTTGGACGCATGGAGCGGCTGCAGAAGATCCGCCGGTTCCTCGGCACCATGAAGCACCGGTTCCTGGTCTTCCTCGCCGTCGACACCGTCGTCCTCTACTGGCTGCTGTTCCGGGCAAAACTCGTCTGCGTCCAGGGACTCACCGGTCCACCGAGGACATCCTGTTACTCCCTGTTCTCACATCCCGACCAGGCGATCTTCGTCAACGAGAAAGCCGTCGCAGCGATCGCCGTCGTCCTCTCCATCGTCGCCTACCTCGCCGTGGAAGGCGGTTACCGGCTTGCCACACGGTTGCGGTCCAGCGAAAGACAGCACGGATCCTGAGACAAACCGGCTCCACGGCACCGGCCACGACGAGAGCATAAAAAACCTGCGTCCCAATCCCTCACCTGATGAACCTGCTGCTCTGGGGAAGCTTGGTCGTGGTCTCCCTCTTCTCCGCACTGGGCGCCCTCCTCCTCTTCCTGTCCGAGCCCTCCTACGAGCGGCTCAGCCCGTACCTGCTCTCCCTCGCCGCAGGCACGATGTTCGGCGGCGTTTTCATCCACCTCATCTTCCGCCTGGCCAACACCTACAGCTACGGACGGGGGTCTGGCCTGCTGGTTGTCATCGGCATCCTCGCCTCCCTTGGCCTTGAACGTCTCGTGCACTGGCACTGCCACCATACCCAATGCCGTCAACAGCCGTTGCCGTACATCCTGGCCGCAGGAGACGCGTTACACAACATAATCGACGGCGTCCTCATCGCCACCAGCTTCCTCGCCTCCACCACCGCAGGCCTCAGCGCAGTCATCGCCGTCATCGCTCACAAGATACCCAAGGAGTTCGGTGACTTTGGCGTCATGGTCCGGTTCGGCTTCTCGGAGACCAAAGCCATCGCCACCAACATCACCATCAGCCTCCTCATGTTCATCGGAGCCGGTATCGTCGTCCTCGCCGCACAGAGAACAGCAGGGATTGTCCCCTTCCTACTCCCACTCGTCATCGGCAACTTCATCTACGTCGCCGGCAGCGACCTGCTCCCCACATTCAAAGAAGACGAGAACTGGCATCGCCACACATTGGTGTTCTCCCTCGGCGTCGCCATCATGTACAGCCTCCCCTACATCAGGCAGGCGCTCCTCTGACAGCTTCACGAACATCAACCCTCTGGACCAGACACAACAACCACAAAACGCCAATCCTGCCCTGGCATGTACCAGGAACCCGCATACACCGATGCACAGGGCGTTTCCTTCATCCACGGGCCCGATGGACCCACGGTCAGTGACAGGAGAGGCAAAAACGTTTTAGTGAGCCGGAGACCACAACCCGGTATGCTGCACCGGTACCGGGCACTTATCCTCGTGGCCTGCCTGGCAGCGTTCCTGCCAGCAGCGACCGCGGCCACGTCGATCGACACCTGCCGGGCCCTGACCACCAGCGGCACCACATACAGCCTCAGCCAGACCATCGGCTCCGCACCGTTCACACTCACGGAAAACGTCACCGCCGCCCCTTCCTACCAGCATCACCGGTACCAGATCAACGTCACCGCCGTCAACACCTCCTCCCAGACCGTCAACGCCACCGTGACCGCCGAGATCCAGGGACGACCGACCACCCAGGTCAGCCTCGGCACCGCCATGACCTCCGTCTTCAGCGGCAACCTCTCCCTCAACGCCTCGTTCAGCGGGCAGCAGGCCAACCTGACCACCAACATCTCCACCATCGACAAGGTACCGCCTCAACGGGAGGCTACACTCAGCCCGGGAGCCAACCTCACCCATCACCGCTACACCGTCGCCGTCGACAGCATCAAGACCGACAGCCACGTCAACCTCTCCGTCTTCAAAGACGGCACCGCCCTCTCCTACAACAACACCCCGTTCAACTTCCTCAACAAAGGTGACGAAGTCAGAGAGCCCGTCTACGGTGAACTGAACGTCACCGTCACCAGCCTGACAGACACCGCCACCCTCTCCACAGAACTCATCGCCGTCACCCATGATGCCTGCCTGGAGATCCGGAACGACAGTATAACAGTCGACGGCAACAGTTTCAGCATCTTCCACCAGCAGAGCTTCTTCAGCGCCGACACATCAAGCAACAACACCTCCAACCCGACAGATGACAGAATCGGGATCCGCGTCACCAACGCCACCGACACACGGATCGAGGACATCAGCGTCGAGGGCTGGGTCGGCGGGATATACAGCAACAGATCCGACAGCATCGATATCGTCAACACGACCGTCTCAAACTCCTTCCTCGGAATCAGCAGCAACAGCAGCACCGACCTCAGCGTCATCGAAAGCCGCATCAACAGCACACTCGTCGGGTTAGCTGTCAACGAATCCCAGGACATCCTCATCGACAGCACCGCCTTCAGCTCGTTCTGGCTGGCAACCAGCATCGGCAACAGCACAGGCATCGTCGCCACCAACATCTCCCTCGCCGCCCACGGCGGATCGTTCAGCGGGTTCGAAGGGCTCGGCATCACCAACAGCTCAGACATCCGGATCAACAACGTCACAGCCAACAGCGTCTGGCAGCCCATCAACCTCAACAGCACAACCAACGCCACCATCAAGCACGTCACCGCCAACCAGTCCAGCACAGCCGTCGTCCTCGACAGCACCCAAGACACCAGCATCCGCCACATATCCGTCACCAACGGCATCCTGAGTGCACGCGCGCTCACACTCCGAAACGCCGCCGCTACCGTCATCTCCGACATCAACGCCACCAGCATCGCGCAGGGCCTTGTCCTCACCAACGCCACCGACACCCGTCTCACCTCGTTCAACGTCTCGACCGGATCCTCAGCCACGTTCACCGGGCCAGCCGTCCTGATCCAGGGCCACCAGACCGACAACACCACCATCCGCGACGGCACCGTAACCTACCGCAACCTGGCCAGCGCCGTCAGCGTCCGGGGCAAGAGCGTCACAGTCAGCGACACCACGATCACCGACCTCGATATCAGGATACCCGGTGATGGACGCGGTATCTCCATCACGAACAGCTCAGGCACCACAATCACATCCACCACCATCAAAAACGGCAGCATCGGCCTCCTCCTCCAGAACAACACCGATACCGTCATCGAAGACCTCACCGCCACCAGTGCAGCTTACGGCGGCGTGGTCAGCGCCTCGAACAACAGCAAGATCCGTGAGCTAGACCTCCAGCAGATCGAACAGCGAGGGCTCAACGTCAGCACCGTTCACGACCTCCTCCTCACCGACAGCCGCATCCAGGCCAGCGGCACCGCCCTCCACGTAGAGGCCACCGCCAACAGCAGCATCTACGACAACGTGTTCAACGGCTCCACAGCAGTCACACTTGACAGCGTCACGAACACGTCCTGGTACCGGCGCTCCGACGACACCAACATCCTCGGCCTCCCCGGGACCGGTGGCAACGCCTACATCAACGGGAAAGGCGGCTACAGCGTCACATGTACCCCCGACGGCGTCTTCTGCTCCGAACCGTACAGCATCGACACCAACAACACCGACAGCTATCCCCTGGCAATCTCATCAACCCTGAACGCCGTCATCACCCCCTCGGATCCGTCAACATTGCAGCTGACACCGGCGAACGGCTACACGCAGCACCTCAAGTTCAGCGCCGGAAGCTCCTCCGGACGGATCATCGAATACGACTGGGAGCTCGTCGGCGGCGGACAGCAGAGCGACGGAAAGACCGCAAACTTCAGCTTCACACAGACTCGGCCCGATCCGACCGTGGTGCGGCTCACCGTCGGCAACGGCACCCACAGCCAGAAGATCTCCGTCCAGGTCCCGCTGGAAGACCGGCCGCAGGTCTCTGTCAACGCCTCACCCACCGTCTCCGCCGGCAGCGCGTTCAACCTGTCAGCCTCCGTCACCGACTCCTTTGACAGACCGGTCAGCATCCGCTGGCTGATAGACGGATCGGAGCAAGCGACAGGACCCTGGTACAGCGATACACTCCAAGGAACAACGACCATAACCGTCAAGGCAGTCGACCAGGCAGGTCTCAGCAGCAGTACAACGACGACAGTGACCGTCACCGAGAACGACACCCGGTCAGGGAACAACACCCGGCAGCCCGCACAGTGCGGCAACGGTAGCTGCGAACAGGGCGAAGACTGGCAGTCCTGCTCCACAGACTGTTCCCCGCCCGACATCGTCCAGCAGGCACAGCAACAACTCACAGAGGCAAACAACTCCATCGAACAGGGTGAAGCCGGCTACCAGAAACTCCTCCAGGCCCAGGAAGCATTCCAGAACGGGGACTACGCGAAAGCCCGACAGCTGGCACGAGAGGCCCTCAAAAAGGCACAACAGGGGGACAGTGGAGGCCTCCCCCTCCTCCCCATCATCGGTGGTATCCTCGTCATCATGCTCCTCGGCGGCGGAGGGTTCCTGGCCTACACCTTCAGAGATGAACTCACCGATGTGATCAGCACCGAAGACGACAATCAGGAACAGGACAACGACAGAAGAAGCCCTTCACCACAGCAGCAGTCCGAAAAACGTTCTGAAGACATCATGACCGGGGCCGACTTCCAGCAGAGAGACGACGATCGGCGATGACCACAATAACCTTCCTCAGACACTTCCAGACCGCAGTTGATCCTGAAACGCCCGTCGCCCAGTGGCAGCTCAGCGACGAAGGCAGAACGGCGATGGAGGCGTTCCTCGACGACCACGACTTCTCCCGGTTCGACCGTGTCGCCACCAGCCCAGAACCCAAGGCCGGCAGGACCGCCGGGCGGATCGCGCAGCAGGCAGGCATCCCGCTCAGAGAAGACCAGCGGCTCGCCGAGGTGGACCGGAGCGCCGAGGGCTTCATCGACGACCACGACCGGTACCTCGCCCAGGCAGAGCAGTACCTCCGCGACCAGGCGTTCGACGTCGACTGGGAGCCACGCGACCAGGTACGGGAGCGGATGGGGGCGTTCCTCAACGACCAGGGACAGGAGAACATCCTCGCCGTCACACACGGCCTCATCCTCACCCTCACAGTAGCGCCGCGGCTCGGCCGGGAGCCGTTCCCGTTCTGGCAGGACCTCGGCTTCGGCGACACCGTGGGACTGGACGCGTGACACCGGGTAAACATTCTTATGCCGTCTCGAGAAAACTGGTCTGTATGTCACTGAGCGACACAACCACCGCTCGACTGGCGGTACTCAGCCTGCTCTTCCTCATCATCGCCGCCCCGTCAGCGACCGCGGCACCGATCTCCGACGATCCAAAACTCAACCTCGTCAACCTCCAGTACGAACCAGTCCCAGCCAGAGCCGGTGACTACGTCGACCTGTGGCTCAAGGTCGAGAACCTGGCCACCCAGCCCGCCAGCAACGTCACCTGCGAACTGATACCCGACTACCCGTTCCAATTCGAACAGGGCGACGAAGCGGCCCGGACCATCGGCAAGCTGCCAGGTGGCGAGGTCAAGGTCTTCCAGTACCAGCTCAGGGTTGCATCCGACGCCGTCGAAGGCTGGAACACCCTGGACTTCCGGTGCAGGACCAGCCCCGACATGGCCTGGATCTCCCGCGAGATCGAGATCAAGATCTCCGAGGGCATCAACCTGGCGCTCGGCGACATCTCCGCCGAACCGCTCGAACTCAGGCCCGACACCGAGGACGCCACACTGCGTGTCGGCGTGCAGAACGTCGGCGGGGCCGCGGCAGAGCTCGTCCAGACACAGCTCAGTCTGCCCGACGGCATCACGCCCAGCACCAGCTTCGCGAACCGGGACGCCCTCGGCCTCATCGAGGCAGGCAGCCAGAAGACAGCAGAGTACACCATCGACATCGCAGACACTGTAGAAGCCGGCAGCTACACCGCCAACATGACCGTCAGCTACAGCTCCGACGGAGAACGGAAACAGACCACGCTCCAGGTCCCGATAACCGTCAAAGGAGCGCCCGTCTTCGAGATCACGAACGTAACGACAACTCCCCCCTCCCTCATGCAGGGTGACAGCGCCCAGCTCCGTGTGACGATCACAAACGTCGGATCAGAGGAGGCAGAGTCCGCCTCAGCCAAGATCTACAAGCAGAGCGACCAGCCGTTCACCTTCGACGAGAAATACGATTTCCTCGGCAGCATCGGGCCGGGCGAGACCCAGGTCGCCGTCTTCCACTTCGACGTAGAAAGCGCCGCAGACCTGAAACAGTACCTCCTCGACCTCGAGATCCGGTACGTCACCGGCAACGACGTCCACACCACTGACAGATCCATCGGCGTCCGGGTCGGTGAGGAGGCAACAGGCATCAGCACGCAGAACCTTGCACTCGGGCTCATCGCCATCCTCCTTCTCGCCGGCATCGTCTACACCTACTGGAACCATCGGGAGCTCTTTGGACAGGACGGGTGATCCTCGGTGAATATCGAGGAATCACTTGAACGACCACTCAGGAAACTCGCCGGACTCCAGGTCGGCCATCCCTTCCTCATCTTTATCCTCATCCTTGCAGGAACCGCAGTCACGTTGCACGCTGCCCAGGACCTCCAGATGCGGACCGATCTGCAGGAAGAACTGCCGCAGGGCCTCCGCTCTATCCAGCTGGAAGAGAGCGTCTCCAACAAACTTGGCGGCACCGACGTCATGCTCATCGTCGTCCGGCTCAACCACAGCTCCAGCATCCAGGCCACACCCGACGACATCCGGGCACCAGCCGTCATGACAAGTTTGCTCCAGCTCGAATCCCGGCTCGAGACCGATCCCCGCATCGAGAGTGTCAGCTCGCCCGCCTCCCTCTTCACCGCCACCGGCGTCCCCGCAACGCTCTCCGGCGTCAAGACCGTGCTCAGCCAGTTCCCCCAGACCGATCCGCTGTTCAACCCCGGCTACTCCGCCACCCTCATCCAGCTCTACGTCACCATCCCCGGTGAAGAACAGAAGATCAAATCCTTCATGACAGACCTCAGGAACGACATCCAGGCCATCCAGCAGCCCGCCGGCGTCGACATGACCGTCACCGGGGAGGCCGCCTACCGGGCCACACTGACCAGCCTCCTCAAAGAAGAGATGATCTTCTCCATGCTCGTCGCCAGCCTGCTCATCCTCGGCTTCCTCTTCCTCGTCCAGCGGTCAGTCGCACGGGCCTTCCTCATCTTCTCCCCACTCGTGTTCGCCGTCGTCTGGACGCTCGGCACCATGGCACTGCTCGGTATTCCCGTCACCATCGCCACCGTTTTCATCGGCGCGCTCATCCTGGGGATGGGCATCGAGTTCGGCGGATTCATGGTCGAACGGTACAAGGAAGAACTCAGCGACGACTACGGTTACGAGGAAGCACATGCCGCCCTGATAACCGCCGTGCCCTCCGTCGGCACCGCGATCGTCGGGTCGTCCTCCACCACCATCCTCGGCTTCCTCACATTGCTCGCCGCCACCATGCCGATGATCCGTGAACTCGGCGTCGCACTGGCGCTCGGTGTCACCTACAGCCTCCTCGCCGTCATTGTCTTCGACCCCGTCCTCATCATCGCCCATGAATGGAGCAAAGGGGTGAAACCGTGGTAGACATCTTCGAACGGTACGCCCGGCTCCTGGTCGACAACCAGATCATCGTCCTCTTCCTCGCAGTCGCCGTCATCGTCGGCTCACTGCTCAGCGCCCAGTACATCGAGACCACCGCCCCCCAGTACGACGAGATGGTCCCCGACGACATCCCCGCCATCGAAGCGCTCGACTTCGCCTCCACCGAGTTCGGGGTCTCCTCCCAGTCCGTCCTCGTCGTTGTCCAGCTCCAGCCCCGTCACAACGGCACAGGGATACGCGACATCCGCCACCCGGCCGTCCTCCGATACATCGACGTCCTGGCGCAGAAGTTCGAGACCCTGCCCACCGTCAACGACGCCACCTCCCTCGTCGACCTCATCAAGCCGCGGAACAACGGCACGCTGCCCCACACCACGACAGCCGTCATCGACGCCATCCAGCAGCAGCCCGGCGCCAACATCAGCACCCCCGACCCCATCGAGGTCCTCGGCACCTCCCGGACCGCCCTGCAGAAGATACAGAGCGCGCTCCAGGCCCAGCAGCAGGGACTGACCAACCTCAGCCAGGGACTACTGGCGCAGCAGAGCGGACTGCAGGCGATCAAATACAACCTCGGACGGATCGAAGACAACCTTAACCAACTGGAAGATTCCGGCGACGTCTCACAGCTCCTCGACGTCATCGACCTCACACAGCAGCTCGTCCAGGCTTCATCAGCGACAGCAGCGGAGAAACAGGCCATCCTCGGCAACCTCACCATCGTCGAGAACGGCGTCAAGGACCTGGGCGAGGGGCTTGACAGCATCGAAGGCGCCGCTTCCCAGGGCACAGCCGCCATGGACCGTATCCAGACTGCGCTGGAGCGCTCCATCGACGGCATCGAGCAGCTCCAGCAGGCAGCAGTGCATCTCAACCAGAGCACCGGCCGCCTCAGCCGTCAGGTCGGGTCCGTCGCCGACGGCCTGGCTCGGTTGCAGCAGTACCTCAGGTTCTACGTCGACACCAGAAGCGACCGGCCGACAAGCAGGGACCGGTTCGACCAGTACCTCAGCGACGACAACAGCCTCACAATCATCCGGCTTCAGGTCAAGGACCTCAGCAGCTCGGAGCTGACCAGATTCGTCAACGACGTCAACCACATCATCCAGTCGACCGATGCCCCCTCCGGCATCACCGCGGCAGCCACCGGCTTCCCGTTCATCTTCGCCGACCTCCAGCAGCAGACACTGCCCACCGTCAAGCGGACCTCCAGCCTCTCAGTCGTCATCATCTTCATCGTCCTCGTGACGTTCTTCTCCTCGCTCCGCTACGGCGTGACCGCGTTCCTCACCATCGTCATCGGCGAGATCATCACCATCGGCATGCTCGCCCTCCTCCGGATCCCGATCAGCAGCGAGATGGCCGGCGCCGTCTCCATGATCATGGCCGTCGGCGACGACTTCGGCGTCCAGGTCACCTCCAGGTTCCGCAAAGAACTCCGCGACGCCTCCCCTGAAGAGGCCATCACCGAGGCACTGTCCTCGACCATGGTCCCGATGAGCATCACCACCGTAGGCCTCCTCATCGGTTTCCGGGCGATGTCACTGGGGCAGCTCACGTTCCTTGCCGCGCTGGGTAATATGCTGACCATCGGCGTGCTCGCCACATTCCTCGTCGCGGTCACGATCATACCCGTCTTGCTGGTCATCGGCGCGAACAGGTTCGGGGACCAGTAGCGATAAAAGCGTCGTCCCCTCCCTTGCCAGCATGAGCCCCAGCCCCGACCTGCCGTTCGAACCCGACGACGGCTCCATCGACTACGTCAGCCCGGACAACGAATACATGCAGGCCGCGAAGGACGTTGCACGCGAGGAATCCATCGACAGTCATCCCGCAGGCGCCGTCATCGTCAAGCATGACAGCATCCTCGGCAGCGGAGCCAACGGATCGGACTACCACGACAACAACGAATGTGTGCGGGAACGGCTGAAGGAACAGGGGGAGATCGCGTCCGGCGAAGGCTACGAACGGTGCGAGGGATGTCACCCGAAGAACCACGCCGAACCGACCGCCATCCAGGACGCCCACGACCAGGGCAACGACGATCTCGACGACGCAGACCTCTACCTCTGGGGCCACTGGTGGGCCTGCGAGTGGTGCTGGGACGAGATGCTCGACGAAGGCATCGACCAGCTCTACCTCCACGAAGACAGTAAAGAACTGTTCAACAAGGACAGCGATGACTACGTCTTCGCCGACGGCCCTGAGATCAAAGCATCAATCTGACAGGTCGTCCAGCACCTTCTCCTTCCACGCCTCCGCCGCCTCGTACCGCTCCTCTTCCTCGTCCGAATCAGGGTCCAGCGACGGTACAGACATCGGGCCATCATCGTCCACAGCCACGAACGTCAGGTAGGCACTGCCCGTGTCCCGGATCTCCGCTTCCTGCGCATCCTCCGCGTGGACATCCACCGCCACCACCATCGACGACGAGCCGACATAGTCCACGTTCGCGTCCATCACCAGCAGATCATCCGTGTACACCGGCTCCTCAAAACTCATCGTATCCAGCGACGCCGTGACGACGCTCTCCTCCGCGTAACGTTCCGCCGCAGCCGACGCCACCTCGTCCATCACACTGAGGATCGCCCCGCCGAACACCTTGTCCTTCTCATCCGCGTGCCGGGGCCGCATCCGCGTGACCGTGCCCTCGATATCCCAATCGTCCGGATCCGGCAGCGAGCCACGGGAATGCGCCTTTGCCTCCTCCTTCCACGCCTCCGCCGCCTCGTACCTGTCCTCATCGTCCTCCGTGTCCAGATCCAGGTCCGGCACCGTGACCGTGTCCCCATCATCGTCCTGCGCCACGTACGTCAGATAGGCGCTGGCCGTCGCCGTCCCCGTGTCCGCCACCTTGACATCGACAGCCACAGTCAGCGACGTGTCACCGACGTAATCGACCCGTGTCTCGTACACAAGTTCATCGTCAGTGTCGACCGGTTCCTCAAAGCTCATCCGGGTGATCGACGCCGTCACGACGTCTTCCTCCGCGTATGCAGCCGCCGTCCACGAGGCGTACCGGTCCATCGACCGAAGGATATCCCCGCCGAACACGTTGCCATGCGAGTTCGCGTTCGCCTCGTCCATCTGCTCCGTATCCGTCCGCTCCAGCGGCTGCTTCGGGGCCATACAGCATGAGGCGGCCGCCCGACCTAAAAACCTTTGCAGGTGTGAACCGCGCGGCTTACAGCTGTGAACGGATAAAAGCGTACCGGGCCAAGAAGCGACCATGGAGACATTGACCCTGCCCTACCGCTACCTCAACGGCGGCGAACCTGTCACCGAGTACGAGGACGTGCAGCTCGACCACGACGAGGAGCGCCTGGAACTGGAGTTCCGCCCAGTCCGTACCAAGGGCGGCAGGGAACTGGACGGCTACCTGAACGAGCCCGACTATCTGGAACCGATTGACCAGGTCGACGACCCTGAACAGGAGCTACTGCAGCGCCTCCCCGAGCTGGGGGCCATCGAGGACGACGAAAACCTGGAAGCGGTCATCGACACGTACGTCGACGACTGCCCGGACAGCTACTGGATCCAGCCCGCCTCCGGCTCAGGCAACCACCATCCGCCCGACGAACGCGGCGTGCACGGGCAGTGGATCCATACCAAGCGGATGCTGCACACCTACAGCCACCTCGCGCGGAGCGCTGAAGAGATGGAGGAAGACGCGGCGTACAGCCTGGACGAGGACGAAATACAGAACGGACTGGTCGCGGCCGCCGTCCACGACATCCACAAGTTCGGCGTTGACGGTGGCGAGGAGATGGCCGTTCCCGATCACGACGTCACCGCCGCCAAGTACGTCCGGGAGCAGACAGACCTTCCCGACAAGGTAGCTGACGCTGTCAAGGCGCACAATGGTCCCTGGGGCGAGGGAAAAACCCCCGAGACCGACACCGAGGCGTTCGTCCATCTGGCAGACATGGACGTCGCAGCGACGGCATCGGAGAAACTGCTCGAGCGTCCGACCCCCGCCCTCAAGTTTGCCCAGCTGACGGCAGAGCTCGTGGAGTACGACGAAGACCTGGCCAGCTACGAGGTCATCTTCAGGTGAACGAAGACCGCCAGTCTTAAAAGAGTCTTTGTTTCTTCCTCGTGACAACGGTGGAACGATGCAGGAGCGGACATGGACCAGCGGCGACGCCACGGTGACAGTGACCGGCAAGGACCGGATCCAGGGCTACCACAGGGTCGAGATCGACGGCGACAACACCTACAATATCAACTTCTGGAAGGACGGCGCGTTCAGCGTCGGCAGGAAAGGCTACAAGCTCAAGTCCAACGACAACCCCGGCATCTACCTCGACCTGGAGACCGACGAAGGCGACGGCTTCAGAGAGCAGATCGAGCCCGGGAAAAGCGCCGAGACCAGCCACTACGCCGACCTCCGCGACATGGACGACGCGACCGTGGAGGCGGCGGAGGAGACCGTCAACGACTACCTGGAACAGCAGGACGACCACGAAGCGCTCGACGCAGTCAACGACTTCTTCGACGACGTGAAAGACGGCAGACTGTGACCATGTTCGACGACTACGACCAGTTCGACACCGCGGACAGATTCCGTGACGGTCTGGCCGAGACCGACGACCTCGACGAACTCGCCGACTACATGGAGACCGACAGCGGCCGGGAAGCGTACGAACAGGCGGACGAGATACTTGATGAGCTGTTCGAACAGGAGAAAGAACCGTTCTACCCACACGATGTGCCGTCCTACGAAGTCACCGTCGACGACACCGACTACCGGATCCACCCGATCGTGCACGGGAGGCGGGCCTGGATGCGGCTGGACAACGGTGTCAAGCGCCGGTTCCGGGACGCCATCGACGACTACCTGGACCGGGGCGACGGGGTCCACGTCGAGGAAGGTGACATGGACCGCGCGTTCTTCGACGGCCTGGCCACCGAAAAGATGGACGACCTGCGGTGGGCGAAACAGGAGCACCGGCTGCAGAAGGCGTCGTACGAGGCGAAAAAGCTTCCGCTGTTCGCCGTCGGGATCCCGCTGTACGCGAAAGACCGCCTGAAAGGCACCACCGAACGATGGGAGACCGACGCGCTGGACGACCTCGCCGGGCTCTACGAGGAGGCGGAGAAGACGCACTTCAAGAAGCCGCTGCAGCAGCACGAGCAGGAGTACCTGGCAGAAGATCCCCTGCTGCCCGAGCTGGCGGTTATGGGTCCTGAGCGGTCGAAGCGGCAGGCGGACTACCTGGTGCACGAGGGCGACGCAGACACCGTCCACGCCGTCGTCGGGCTCGGCCACCTGAACGGCGTCCTGGGACGGCTGGAGGACTACCGTGACGAGGAGCTGGAGGAAGACCCCGACTTCGAGCCGGTGGAGGATCGGCGTGCGTTCCGCTACATGGCGGCCGCTTCAGCCGTCGCCAGCATCGGGACCGTCGGGTCGGTCGCGGCAGGCCAGCCAGAGTGGGCGGCAGTGTTCGGCCCGGCGGCTGGCTGGACCGCGAGAGAAGCATGGGAACAGCGCTGACTACTGGTGTGCTTCCTGCCCGTGCTTTTTGAGCTGCTGCTTCGAGTCGAAGCATTTCTGGCAGGCAGGACACATCCACATCCGGTTCAGGATCTCGCCCTGTCGGTCGCAGTCCTCCGTCCGGCAGACCGGCTTGTCGTCCTCGGCCTCGTCCACCGGCAGGAACTTCCGGCAGGACGGACAGATGAAGACCTCCTGTGGTTCAGGCATGGCAGAAGGTGCGCCCCGGCGGGATAAAAAAGGTGGGAGAAGATGGGGAGGGAGGGGTTCGAACCCTCGACCTCTGCGTATCTCACCAGCAGGCTCGACCTGCCGTGGATGGTGGTTGGTTTGTTGGCGTACCGCACGCGTCGCAGCGCACAGCGCCTGACTCAGATCATCGCACAACCCCACTCGCAGTTGGACCACAGACAGACCCGAAGGGTCTGCGCCCGTCGAAGGCGGGCCGCGTTGCCAACTGCCGCGGCAGTTGCGCTCAGAGCTCACAACCGAACCAGCTCAGGGCTGTAAAGGTTATGAGCGCAGCGCTCTATCCACCTGAGCTACCTCCCCACACGCACAGTGGCGTGGGCGATGGACCGGTTCCAGGGAACCGGTCGGACAGGACCCCACCGTTGTACCGCCGGAATCCAGGCATGCAAGGGCCGGCCACATTTTTAAGTCGGTCGGGTCAGCCCTCATCGCTGAACGGCATCCGCTGCATCGTCGGCTCACAGTCCAGCCGGACATCCCCCAGCTCCTCATCGCAGCGGGCGCACCGTTCCGGCGGGTCCTCGCCACCGGTGAAGTACAGCGCGTTGCACGACGGACAGAGCCCGCAATCGAAGATCGCCATGTCCCTGACGTGGTGCTTGTGGCCCTCGTTCGTCCCCGTCTCCATGGGAACGACAGGGCAGCGTGACTTTTATTAGAGTTCCGCGCCAACTCAGGATCGATGGCCACAGGCAGACGCAACCTGGTACTGGTTCTCATCGCCGTCCTCATAGGATTCCAGATAGGGTTCATCCTGCAGATGGACAGCCCCTTCCAGCCCGGTCAGAACACGAAGGATAGCCTCACGGACACCGACCAGGTCCGTGGCAACACGACCATCATCGAGCGGACCATCAACTTCAACGGGACCACCGCACGGAGCAAGCTCTACAACGCCATCTTCCAGAAGGCACGTGACTCCGTCGTCGCCATAACAACACTCACCCAGCGTGAAAGCGGGCTCGTCCAGGTCGCGTCCGGATCCGGGTTCATCTACGACGAAAAGGGTCGGATCGTCACCAACAACCACGTCATCTCCAAAGGCTCCCAGTACGAGGTGCGGCTGCTCAACGGCAACGTCTACGACGCCAAGGTCATCGGCACTGACCCCTACACCGACCTGGCCGTGCTCGACATCGATGCAGAGGGGCTTGACCCCATCGAACTCGGCAACTCCTCCCAGCTCATGGTCGGCCAGTCCGTCCTCGCCATCGGTAACCCGTTCGGGCTCAGCGGCTCCATGACCGCCGGCATCGTCTCACAGACCAACCGGCTCCTGCCCGCGACCCAGGGCTTCTCCATCCCCAACGTCATCCAGACCGACGCCGCAATCAACCCCGGCAACTCCGGCGGACCACTCCTCAACCTCCAGGCAGAGGTCATCGGCGTCAACACGGCTATTGATACTACCGCAAGCGGCTTCCAGGGCGTCGGATTCGCCATCCCCTCCAACACCGTCACACGGGTCGTCCCGGAGCTCATCCGCGACGGCAGCTACGAGCATCCGTGGATCGGTGTCGAGGGACGTGACATCACCCCTGCCATCGCCAACGCCATGGGACTACAGGAAGCACGCGGCTTCCTCGTCATCGACGTCGTCTCCGGCTCGCCCGCGGACAGGGCAGGGCTCCAGGGCGGGAACAACCCCGCCGTCGTCCGCGGCATGAACGTCACTCTCGGCGGCGACGTCATCGTCGGGATCGGCGGCCAGCCGGTCCGGAAGATCAACGACATCCTCAACTTCCTCGCCAAGGACGCCGAAGTCGGCGACACCGTCAGCCTAACCGTCATCCGGGACGACCAGCGCAGAGAACTCAGCCTCACCCTGGCCCAGCGGCCTGACACCGGCTCACAGTAGGGCCAAGATTTAAATCCTGGCAGCGCCACCTTTCTCTATGGGCGCAGACAAGGTTCCAGACACATTCTTCGACAATCCCACGTACGACCGGTTCGAAACCCTTGTCAGCGACATCGCCGCACAGGACGAACGCGGACGTGACGAGGTCGCCGCCGACCTGTACCGCGAAATCGAGGACCGCGTCCCGCAGCGCCGTCTCCCCCGGAACGAATACGAAGAGGCCGTCGACGACCTCGTCGACCAGGCCAGCGACTACGACCCCGACGCCGTCGTCGGGATCAACCGGGGCGGCAACCCGCTCGCCACCGCGCTCAGCTACCGGCTCGACGTCTCGTACGGCACAGTGGACGCCACCCATTACGACGGCAAACAGCAGCTTGACGAGGTCAGCATCGACGGCGAGATGCTGCACAATGTCGAGGGCGACGTCCTCCTTGCCGACAACCTGGCAGACACCGGCAAGACCTTGGAAGCCGTCAGGAAGGAGCTCGACGGCCGGGACGACATCGACCAGATCCGGACCGCGACCCTGCACAGGAAGCCACACAGCCAGGTCACACCTGACTACTACGTCGACGACGTCATCGCCTGGATCGTCTACCCGTGGGAGGACTGACACATTTTTAACACTTCGTCAGCCAGTCACCCCGCATGAAGGAGGTCGAAGGCGTCGTCGTCGCGCTGTACAAGCCCACCGGCGACTACCACAGATTCGCCGTCCTGAAACGTGACGTTAACTGGGAGGGCTGGGAACTGCCGAAAGGCCGGCTCGACGACACCGAAGACCCGGAAAAAGCGGCCCGCCGGGAGATCAAGGAAGAGACCAGCATCGAACCCGTCTCCATCACCGACCTCGACGAAATCCACGAATGGGAGTACGAGCAGGACGGCGAGAAGCGCCATGCGAAGTACCACGCTTTCATGGCGGAGGCGCCAGAGAACGCGTTCATCGACGTCTCCGACAACCCCGACAAGGACGAGCACAGCAAAGGCCACTTCCTCAACCTCCGCGACACCAAGGACGTCCTCACCCACGAGAACCAGCGTGAACTGGTCGAGAAGGTCGCCGAGCGGCTCCAGGAACAGTAAACGATCTCCTACCTTCTCCAAGTAAATTTCCCGCGCAGACCGCCACTTCCGGACATCATCACCCGTTAGTAACGTCCGGAGTCGGACCTGAAAGAAATAAAAGAGTGCCGGGGATGTAACCCCGGCACGGGAGGAGTCCGGTAGTCCGGACAAGAGTGACCATCCAACCCAGCGATGTAAAACAGGGTCCTGTTCCCACACCAGACCAGCGTGGAAACAGCCCTCACGGACCCGCCTCTGAGCACAGGACAGTCACCCGCCACCCATAAACGCGGCTCTCAGGGCCTATAACGGCTCTTTCCAGGCAGAAACAGCATGCAAACCTGTCGCCGTGTTTTATAGGTAGCAGGTGACACCTCCACAGAGGAAAAACGTATGATCGACAAGACAGACTTTTCGGTCCTCAAGACCATCCAAACCTCCGACACACCCCTCTGGAAAAAAGAGATCCACCGGCAGATCCTCGACGGGATCGACAGCCTTCCATACCTGGACTCCGTCTCCATCCAGACCATCGGACGACGGGTCGAACAGCTCTACGACGACAGGTACCTCAAAGCCAAGCTCACCCAGACCGATGAAGTCAACCGGACACTCATCACCACCTACCACCTCACCGAACAGGGGCAGCAGGCGATCGAGGACTACCGCGAAAAACTGCTCAGAGACTGGGTGGTCACCAACCTCACCAGCCACCTGAACGGCAGCAGCGGCCCGGATGCCTGCCTCACCGCCATCACCGAGGTCTTCTGCTCACATTTCGGGATCAGAGACGACCAGATCGAACCGGTCAGCGAACAGCAGCTCCTCGCCGCCCTGACCGACTACTTCCTCGACCAGGAACTCCCGGCAGCCGACAGCGACCAGCTCCAGCACCTGCTCGACACACTGGACGCCTCCCCGCAGTCAGGCCAGGTCGCCACCAGCAGCAACACTTAAGACCTTCAGGGGCCAACCCGGCATCGGTGGCCGATTCTTGGAGCGGAACATCCAGATCACAGAACAGCGCGCACCGACAGTCACGGAACAGCAGATCGAACTCGTCGAACGGAAGGGCCAGGGCCATCCAGACTCCCTGGCCGACGGCATCTCCGAAGCGATATCACAGGCACTCTGCCAGGAATACCGTGACCGGTTCGGCACCATCGCCCACCACAACACCGACGAAGTCCAGATCATCGGCGGTGAGAGCGACCCCGCCTACGGCGGCGGCACCGTCACCGAGCCCATCTACATCCTGCTCGGCGGCCGCGCCACACAGGAATACCAGGGCGAGAGCATCAACGTCCACGGCATCGCCAAAACCGCCGCCAGGAAACACCTCGACCGGAGCGTCCGCAACCTCGACGTCGACGACCACGTCATCATCGACTCCCGGATCGGCGAGGGTTCAGCCGACCTCACCGACCTGTACGCACGGGACGGCGAGGTCCCCGTCGCCAACGACACCAGCTACGGCGTCGGCCACGCACCGCTCTCCCCCACCGAGGAACTCGTCCTCAGCCTGGAACGGCACCTGAACAGCGACGACTTCGCCCGGACCATGCCCGCCGTCGGCGAGGACATCAAAGTCATGGCACTGCGCGAGGACGACAGGACCCGGATCACCCTCGCCGCCGCGTTCGTCGACAGCGAGATCGACGGCATCAACGGCTACCAGAGCATGCGGCAGGAACTCCGCGACCACGTCCTCGACCACGCCAGAAAGCACGTCGACGGCGAGCTCGTCCTCGACATCAACACCGCCGACGACTACGACCGTGACTCCGTCTACCTCACCGTCACCGGCACCTCGGCGGAGAACGGTGACGACGGCTCCACCGGCAGAGGTAACCGCGCCTCAGGCCTCATCACCCCGAAGCGTCCCATGTCGCTGGAGGCGTCAAGCGGCAAGAACCCCGTCGCGCACGTCGGCAAGATCTACAATATCATGAGCTTCCACATCGCCGAGAAGATCGCAGAAGAACACAACGGACTGGACGATGTCATCGTCAAGCTGCTCAGCCAGATCGGCGAGCCCATCGACCAGCCGCAGATTGCCGACATCCAGGTCGCCATGGACGGCCAACTGGACAGCAGCACAGAGCGATCCATCCAGCAGACCGCAGATCACTGGCTCCAGAACATCGACCAAGTCATGGACCAGGTCATCGAGGGCGAAAGAAGGACCTTCTGATCAGCGGGACAGATCCGGCTCCTCATCGGGCTGGTCCTCCTCGTCCAGCTCCTTGAGACTGAGACTCTTGTCCTCCCCTTGCGTGAAGACCGAAGCCAGGTGGAGGAAGTACTTGCTGTCCTTCACCTCAACGATCAACGGCTCGCGTTCAAGCAACTTCTTCAGATCGATCTCGTACACCCCTTCCTCCAGCACACGGATCGACTGGAGATCGAACCTGATCTTTGAATCATGCGGATCTTTCTCATCATCCTTCACATCTTGCAGGAACTCATCGATCTCCTGCATCACCTCGTCTTCCTCTACCTCTGGCTCATCATCCTCCTGCTCCTTCTGGTAGAGGAAAAGACTCGAGCCACAGCTACAGCCGTCGACAAGTTCTTCAGCATCGTCCCCGTACTCCTTCCCACAGTTCATACACCTATGTGGCATGCCTAGTCACCTTCCTCCGCCGCCTTAGCCAGCAGCGACACCGATTCGCGGCTCTCCTTGATCTTCTCCATGACCTCCGAATTGCCGACGATCGTCAGCCCCTTGCGGCGTTCCTTCCCCAACAGGTTGAACACGTTGTTCAAGACGCGATCGTAGAAATCCCCGTGACCTTCCAGTCCCGAGAACTCGATGCCCGGGAAGTCATCACTCACCGCTTCCATCGACGACTCCATCAGACGGCGCTTCTCATCCGGGCTGAGCGCCTCCTCAAGCACCAGGATCTTGCCGTCCCGGACCTCGTCCAGGATCATCTCCAGCTTATCCGCAAAATCCTGGTCCTCCAGTTTCTGGCGACTGATAAACTCGATCGGTATCCCGTCAGACATCTTAGCTCAGATGGTTGATGATTTCACTGTACAGTTTATCGATGTTCGTCCCCTCCTTCGCAGAGACCTCGACCACCGGGTGCTGCGGGAATGCGTCCCTGACCGCTTCCGGATCCGCGTCCTCCAGGTCCACCTTGTTCGCCACGATCAGGATCGGTATCTTCTTCGCCTCCAGGTTGCCGATCACCGTCACATTGACCTGAGTGTAGGGGTCCTCGGTCGCATCGAACACCACCAGGCAGGCATCCACATCATCCAGCCACTTGATGGCCTCAACGATGCCCTTCGTCGCCTCCTTGGCGCGCGACTTCGCGGAGTCCTCCTCAAGCCCGTACTTCTTGAACTCCTTGAAATCGACCTTCGTCGAGATACCCGGCATGTCCAGCAGGTTCATATTGATCGTCTTCCCGTCGGCCTCCAGCGTGGCCTTCTCCTTCTTCTTGACCTCGCGGGTCTCGTGCGGGACCTCAGAGACATCACTCAGTTCCTCACCGATGAGATCCATCGAGATCTTGTTGGCCAGCGTCGACTTGCCGGCGTTCGGAGGCCCATAGATACCGAGCGAAATCTCACGGCGCGAACCGAAGAGCCCGCCCAGCAGATCCTTCAGCTTCCCAATCATAGTACGTCACACAGACACACCATGGGAAGCCATCCAATATAAAATAACCGCAGAATCGGGGCAATCCACCGTGCAGACCGCCACCTGTCGTCAGCCACCACCGCCAGCCCCATGTTGTTTCTCTAAGATAACAACAAGTATTTGGTCAGAGGCTTAAAAAGTTTACACGCGTAAGTCTGCGATCGTCCCAACTTATTTATGTGTTAACCCTCGACTAACTATCATTAAGAAAACAGTGACAACCGGCGAGTGATATACGGGACATAGGACTCCCGCATAGTGAGAACCGGTACGCTTATATAATGATCGAGACCGCGGACACGGCATTAACAAACGTTCAGAGGAAGTTTTAAAAGCATCCAACATATTAAGGTAAGAAGGTATCAAGGTTAACAGGTCCAAAGGACCTGTTCGATCGGGGGATGTTCATGATGACAGCACACATCACACCAGGCAAGACGGAACAACCTGACGTCGAAAACGCCAGTTCTACCGCTACCCAGAGAGTGATACGATGACCCAGACCATGGAAGAGCTCTTAGACGGAGCACCAGACAGGCCAGAGAAGAACGAAACGCTAGATTTCAACGAATACCTGAACGAGGTCTACGACGACCCGAAGGTCGAGCGCAACGCCTACCAGCGGCTGGTAGACAGCCTCGAATACTGGGGCGTTGAGGAAGACCCCGAGCACGGTCGGAACCTCTACAATCTCTTCACAGAAGACCCTATCAACGACGGGCAGGACGTCTTCTACGGAGAGAACATCCACGGACGTGGCGGGGAAGACGGCGAAGGCATCGACAAGCTCGCCGACCGGCTGTACAACGCAGCAGAGAAGAAAGGGTCCCACAAGCGACTGCTCGTCATGCTCGGCCCTGTCGGTGCAGGAAAGACCGACGTCTCCAAGAAACTGGTCGAAGGCTTCGAAGAATACACCCAGACCGAAGAAGGCAGGATGTACACCTGGGAGTGGCAGAACCTCGCAGATCGCGTCCCCGGTCAGCACCCCGACGACGACAACATCGACGCCCCTATGCAGCAGAGCCCACTGCTCCTGCTGCCCGACGAGAAGCGGGAGGATGTCGTCGAGGAACTCAACGAGCGGCTGGACGCCAGCTACACACTCGACCTCGACCAGAACCTCACACCCGAATCAGAATTCTACAGGGACAAGCTCGTCGAACACTACATCGAAGAAGCTGACGGCGAGATGAACGAGTACGAGGCACTGCAGGAGGTCCTCGACAACCACATCGAGGTCAAACCTCTCGTCGCCGACGAGAACAAGGGACAGGCAGTCGCCACTTTCGAACCGAAGAAACCGAAAAACCAGGACGAGAAAGACCTCACAGGAGGAACAGACCTCTCCAGGGTCGGCAACTACGGAGAAGGCGACCCGCGTGCCTTCGAATACTCCGGCGCGCTCAACAAGGCCAACCGTGGTATCTTCTCCGGTGAGGAGCTGCTCAAGCTCGACACCGAGTTCCTCTACAACTTCCTCGAAGCCACAGAGGACTCTACAATCAAGCCAAAGGGCCAGCCCCTCATCGACATGGACGTCGCCCTGCTCGGCCGTACCAACATGGCCGAATTCAAGGAAAAGCAGGACACCGAAAAGATGGAAGCGTTCAGCTCCAGGATGAACCGCATCGACTTCCCGTACATCATCGAGTACGGCGATGAATCCAAGATCTACGAGAAGTTCGTCCGGAATTCGGACGGCGACATCGCCCTCGAGGACGAGGAGTTCGACCCCGAGGAACACGACGTCAATCTGGAGCCGCACACGCTCGAGATGGCATCCATGTTCTCCGTTGCCACCCGCATCGAAGATCCGAAGCATGGTGACGAGGTCGAAGACCTGATAGAAAAGGTTCAGGCCTACAACGGCGACCTCGACGATGTTGACGTCAAGAAACTGCGGGAAAACGGTAAAGAACAGTCCGAGCACGGCGAAGGCATGAAGGGTATCACCACCCGGTACATCGAGGACCAGGTCTTCGCCGCCATGCGTGACAGCGAAAAGCGGGGCGAACAGCATGTCAGCCCGCTCAAGGTGCTCAGCTACCTCGAGAACAACCTTGAGGAGAACGCCAGCATCCTCGACTCCGAGCACGACGAACTGAAGGGCCTCGTCGGCAACATCCGTGAAGAGGTCTACAAGGAACGGGCCGTCGAAGACGTCAGACACGCCATGGCCTACGACGAGAACGAGCTCGAGCAGATGGCTGAGAAGTACCTCAAGCACGCCAACGCCTACGTGCGTGGCAAGGACGAGGTCGAAGGCGGCAGCAGCTCGCTCACCGACCGGCAGGACGTCGACACCGACTTCCTTGAAGAGGTCGAAGAACAGCTCGACTTCAGGTCGGACAACGCAGAGGACTTCCGCAACGAGATTGACAGCTGGATCTCCGGTCGGACACTGGAAGGCGAGGACTTCACCCCGCTCGACAACAACCGGCTCCGTGAAGCGGTGCAGAAGAAACTGTGGGAGGACAAGAAGGACCACGTCAACTTCCCCGCACTCGTCAACGAGAGCGAATCCCTTGAGGACGACACACGGAACGCAACGCTCTCCTCGCTCCAGGACCTTGGCTACTCCGAAGACGGAGCGGAAGAGGTCCTCGAGTACGTGGGATCAGAGGTTGCACGGTCCGAGCTGGAGGAGCTCTAACTCCTCCCGCTTTTCCCTTTCCTCTTTTCCACGGTCCAGCACAAGGGGGATGATCAGCAATGCAAGAACCTGAAGCATACGAGGCAGCAGAGAACGAAGCACTCGCAGAGTACAAAGAACCGCACAAAGCGATCGGTGAGTACCTCGAAGAGATCGACGAACACCCCTCCAACGCCTCCCAGGCCGCCAAGTACATCCTCGAGGCCATCGAGTACGAGGGTACACGGACCGTCATCGAGGAAGGAGAAGAGAAGGAACGGTACAAATTCTTCGACGACCCAAACAACGACGGCGAGCACGCCATCCTCGGCAACACAGAGACACTCAACGACTTCGTCGACGATCTCCGTAACATCGCAGCCGGCCGTGGCAAAGACGAGAAGATCGTCTGGATCGATGGTCCCACCGCCACCGGCAAATCCGAGATGAAACGCTGCCTCATCAACGGTCTCAACGAATACTCCAAGACCGACGAGGGCAGCAGATACACCCTCGAATGGAACCTGACAGGGCTCGGTCAGAGCGACAGCCGTGGTATCGCCTATGGCGACGAAGGAGGAAACATCGACGAAACCGCCTGGTACGAAAGCCCGATCCAGGACGAGCCGTTGAAACTTTTCAGCGAGGACGGCGGCCGGCAGGCCATCCTGGACGATCTCAACGAACAGACAGATGACAACATCGATATCATGATCGAGGGAGACATGGACCCCTTCAGCCGGCAGGCGTACGATATCCTCGAGGATCACTACCTCGATCAGCTCGACGAGGACGAGGTCAGTGAGGAACTGTTCTCCCTCATAAGCCACGACAACAACGTCCGTGTCAAGCGATACCTCATGGACAAAGGCCAGGGTATCGGCGTGCTCCACGCCGAGGACGACGGACGTCCGCAGCAGAAACTGGTCGGCGACTGGATGCGCGGCATGTTCCAAGAACTTGATTCACAGGGAGCAAAGGATCCACGGGCACACAGCTACGACGGCGTCGTCAGTCAGGGCCACCGTGGCGCCACTATCATAGAGGACGCGATCCAGCACGCCGACACCGTCAAGAAACTGCTCAACGTCCCCGAAGAAGGATCCGTCAAGTTGGACAAGGCCATCGAGATGAACGTCGACACCTTGTTCATGATGATCTCCAACCCTGATCTGGCCGCCAACGTCCTGGAGAAGAACCAGCAGGCCGGCGAGAAAGACCCGATGCGGGCGCTCAGGCGGCGGATGGAGAAACACGAGTTCAAATACCTCACCAACTACAGCCTGGAGAACGACCTCATCCGGCGCGAACTCACCAACGAAACAGGCGTTTGGGAGCGGAGTGACGACTACGGCGAACTCGAGGACCACATCGAATCCGCACTCCGGCTCAACGTCCGGGACCAGGAGATGGAAGAGCACACCAAAGAATACGCCCCTCATGCCATCGAAGCAGCCTCCCTGTACAACGTCATCTCCCGGCTTGACGACACACTCGAACTCAGCGACGACGCCGAGGTGGACGAGAGCGAACTCGACCACAAGAACTTCGACCTCATCGATAAAGCCCTCCTGTACGACAAAGGAGAGCTCGAGCGGAACGGGGTACGGATCCCCATGGATGACTTCGAGATCGATGAAGATGCAGAAGAAGGAGAATCCGGGATCCCTGTAACATACACCCGTGACCAGCTTGCAGAGCTGTTGCAACGGGAGAACGAATATTCGCACGAGGAACTCGATGTCGAGAACGTCATCATGCCTCAACACGTCATCGAAGAGATGAACGAAAGCCTCAAAGACGCTCCTCTCTTCAGCGATGAATCGCAACAAGGTCCCAGCGAGGTCGAACAGTACGAGGGACTTGCCGATGACGTCGAAGGGTACATCGAATGGAAACAGGAACAGGACGTCATCCAGGCCATCATGGCAGACAAGGAAACAGACGAGGACACCATCGAGAAATACGTCCGGAACGTCCAGGCAGACCTCGCCGACAGGGACACCGTCGAGATCGACGGCCGGGAGCTCAGCGTCGACCACGCTTTCCTCAAGAGCTTCGAGACCAAAACACTCGGCATGTTCGACACCGACGACTACAAGCGCGACAACCAGCCGAGCGACGACGTCGAAGAATTCCGGAAACAGAAGATCGACAGCTGGATCTCCAACCAGGCCCTGCAACAGGGCGGCAGCGAATACAGCGTCGACCTGGACGAACTCGACCTCCGGGAAATCCCCGTCATCGACAGCCTGCTCGGCTCCTTCACCTGGGACGATGTCACCAGGTTCTACGAGAACCTGGATCCCGGGGACTGGAACGAGCCCAAGCTCGACACCGAGACCGAGGAGGTCAAAGAACGGGCGATCGACGAAATGGTCGACATGGGATACAGCGAGGCCTCAGCCGAGGTCACCTCCCGCATGGTCATGGACAGGGTCAGTGACGAACACAGCAGTCTTTTCGAGGGTGAAGCATAATGAGGAGTGACAGAATCCGACGCGATCGGGACAGATTCATGGAAATCGGTGAAGAAGAACGTGAGGACCTGGCAGACTGGATCCAGTACGGGGACATGAGCGACATGATTCCTGAGGACGACTACGCCAGCGTCCCCATCAAGGTCGCCGAGCTGCCCGAGTTCGCCTACGACCAGTCAGACGAGCCCCGCGTCGGCAAAGGCGGGGGAGAAGGTGAAGGCGGCCAGCCAGAGCCAGGGGACATCGATCCAAACGCCCAGCCAGAGGACGGCGAGGGCGACGGGGACGGCGACGAACCTGGCGAGCCCGGCGAAGAAGAGGGCGAGCACGAGCAATATGAGATGGACCCCGAAGAGTTCGCCGACGAGCTCGACGACGAACTCGACCTGGACCTTGATCCGAAAGGAAAGAAGGTCGAAGAAGAGATCGAAGGCGGCTGGAACCGGATCGAGCAGAAAGGCACAGACGCCAACATCGACTGGAAGCGGAGCCTGATGGAACAGAAGAAACGCAGCCTCGCCATCGACTACGACGAGAACTTCGCCAGAGAAGCCCTCAAGGTCGAGGACGTCGGCCCCGAGGACGTGTTCGAGTACATGACCACCCGGTTCCAGGACAACGTTTCCCAGCGAGAGCTCGAGGTCATGCTTGAACAGGAGCTGGAGGACGAAGACCTCGACGTCTACGACGACTTCGACGAACTTGAGGACGAAGTCGAGCACCGTACCCCCAACCAGCTGCCGCAGACAGAGACCACCAGCATGCGGGACGACGACAAGCGGTTCCGGAAGCCGGAGATGATCAAAGAAGAGCAGAAGAACGTCGTCGTCACCAACATCAGGGACGTCTCCGGGTCGATGCGGGAGGAAAAGCGTGACCTCGTGGAACGCGTCTTCACCACGCTCGACTACTACCTCAAAGGCAAGTACGACAACGCAGAGTTCGTCTACATCGCCCACGACTACGAAGCCGAAGAGGTCGAAGCAGTCGAGTTCTTCGGTATGAGCAGCGGCGGCGGCACACGGATCTCCGCCGGCTACGAGGAAGCGAAAAAGATACTGGAGGAACGGTACGACTGGGATGAATGGAACAGGTACGTCTTCGCGGCGGGCGACGGAGAAAACACACGCGACGACTTCGAGAACGTCGTCGAACTGATGAACGACATGCCCGCCAACCTCCACGCCTACCTCCAGACCCAGCCGAGCGGCGGGGGCTACACGCCACAGGGCGGCTACCACGCCGAGAAGCTGGAGGATGCCAAGGAAAACGGTGAACTCGAATACGACACCGCGATCGCACGCGTTGACAGCCAGGACGAAGTGCTGGACGGTGTCGAGACCATCCTCAGTGAAGAGGATCAGGGGTGAATGAAATGATCAAAGAAGATGAGTACCGGCTCCGGGAAGCAGCAGACGAACTCAGGGGTCTCCCTGAGGAAGCAAACGAACTTTCAGAGAAGCTTGGGCTGGAGCCGTACGACGTCAACTACTGGGTCGTCGACTACGACGACATCAACGAGGTAGCAGCCTACGGCGGCTTCCAGAAGCGGTACCCGCACTGGCGGTTCGGCATGAAGTACGACCGCCAGAAGAAGAAATCCGACCACCTCGGTGGCAAAATCCTCGAGATGGTCATCAACGACGACCCCTCAGAGGCCTACCTGCAAGAATCCAACGACGTCGCAAGTCAGAAAGGCGTCATCACGCACGTCGAAGCACACAGCGACTTCTTCGCGCAGAACGACTGGTATCAGATGTTCCGGGAAGATCCTGATTCCGCCGCCATGCTGGCACGGCACGCCGACAGGATCGAAGACTACATGAAAGACAAGGATATCGGCGAGGACGGTCAGACAGCACAGGAAGCAGTCGAAGAATGGATCGACCACGCCCTCACCATCGAAGACAACATCGACCAGCACGTCGGCTACAGGGCCGTCATGGAGCGTGCAAAAGAGGAAGGCGACTACGACAAAGTTGAGAACATGCGCGAGGCGATCGAAGACCTCGGTCTCAGCGACCAAGTTCAGGAAGAGGTCTTCGACGAGGGCTTCTACGAGCACCTCGAAGAGGACGAGGATCATACCGTCCCGTCAGAGCCACAGGAAGACCTCCTCTACTTCCTCATGGAACACGGTAAACAGTACGACGCCGAAGAAGGTATGGCCCGTGAGATGGAGGACTGGCAGGAAGACGTCCTCAACATCATCCGGAAAGAATCCTACTACTTCGCCCCGCAGAAGATGACCAAGGTCATGAACGAGGGCTGGGCATCCTACTGGGACTCCATGATGATGACCAACGAAGGCTTCGCCGACTACGAAGATCTCTTCGACCACGCGGCAGGCGAGGCCGCCATGCTCGACGACAGCAACGGCTTCAACCCGTACACCCTCGGCATCGAGATCTGGGAGCACATCGAGAACACAGAGAACCGGGAAGAGGTCGTCCAGAAGCTGCTGCAAGTTGAAAATGACGAACTCGACCTCACCGACCGGAACATCGATGACTTCTACGACAAGATCGATTTCGACCAAGTCTACGACAACCTGGAGCCCGGCGAAGCAGAGCGGCAACTGTACCAAGCAAGCTTCGACAACCTCGCAGACATCGAGGAACTCGTCGAAGAAGGCGAACTGGACGAGGACAAAGTTGACATGGACAACCTCGAACGGGCTAAAGAGATCCGGGAGATGCTCGACGACGATGAAACAATCAACAGCCTCGTTGAAGCAACACAGGACTCGCTCAGTGACATCGACGATGAAGAGGTCGTCGAGAACGGGAACGTCGTCAACTACGATGCTTCACCGTTCGACTCAGAGTATCTCCAGTCGCTGAAAGACCATCTAGAAGAAAACGCCGGCGAGGAAATCACTGAGAGCATGGTCATCGATCTCGTCGACGACCTCCGCTATACGGACAGCGAGGCACTGGACGAGGACGATCTCCGGGAAAAGGTCACCGACGCCATCAAGAACGAGGTCAACGTCGACAGGCATTCGTGGAAGGTCATGACCTACGAGGCACTCGCGGAGAAAAACTTCTCCCTGCTCCGGTCCGAGAACCGGCGTCACGGCCCTGACAACCCCGGGTACATCGAACAGATCCGCCACGACGAGCTTGAGGAGATCGCCAACTGGAAGGTCGACGAGTGGGACAAGTACGACAGCATCGAAGAGGCGATGGAGGACGTCGACAAGACACGTGGCTGGGACAAGATGATCGAGGAACGGAAGAACAAAAACGACATCACCTTCCTCCAGGAGAACATCACACAGGAGTTCGTGGACAACAACGGCTACTACACCTCCGAGACACTGCCGACCAGCGAAGGCAACCCGGACGTCCCCGTTGTCACCTCCGTCGATGCAGAGGAGGTCCGGGACGCGCTCGTGTTCAAGTTCACGAACTTCGGCAAACCGACCATCCAGGTCGCCGACGCGAACTACGACAACGAGGGCGGCCTCCTGCTCGAGCACAACTACAACGGCGTCCAGCTCGACAAGATGCAGGCCCTCGCCACCATGCACCGCCTCCAGAACCTCTGGGGACGGAAAGTCCATCTCAAGACCATCGAAAAGGAGTGGGACCTTGAGGAGAACGACGAGATCCTCCAGGAACTCGCCATGGCACAGCAGTACGACTACGAGATGGACTGGGAGGATCGCATCCCCGAACCCGACGAAGTCGGCAAGCTGATCACCTACGATCCCGACCAGCCACGTCAGCAGATGTTCCAGGAAGAAGAACTGCCGGACGAAGAGATCGAACACCTCAAAGCCGACGACCAGGACTACAACACCATCCCGGAGGACTGGCTCGCATAGGCGGGCCAGTCCCGGACCCCTATCTTTTTAACCACCCGGCCCCATTAAGTAAACAGAAGTAAAGTATCCACAACATCAGTTAACGCACATCAGGTGAAACCATGCCACACAACTACCAACTCGAACGACTTGACACCGACGGAGCCGCGGTCGATACCGCCTACCTCCTCGAATGGAACGAAACGGAGTACGACGAACTCGAAAAGTACCTGACAGCCAACGAGTTCGAGACCACCGAGGGCTTTGACGACGTCGGTGACCAGGGCGTCGCACGTTTCGTCTACGAGGAAGATGTACCCTCAGGCGATACCGAACTGCGTGCAGAGGCATGGCTGGATCCGCAGAACGGCACGGCCGCACTGAAGGTCTGCAAAGAAATCTTCGATGAGGAACCTGACACCTACGACGACCTCGAGGCTCCAATGCCGCTCCAGGGCGTCATGGAGAAGCATGATGCAGTCAACCTTAACGGTTACTTAGACGAGACCATCGACGCACAGGAGGTCGTTGATCCTGAAGCCGTCGAGGATCTCAAAGAAGCATACGACCAGCCGTCAGGCGGCGTCGTCACCAGTGGCAGCCCGCGACTGTAGCGGCGGCCGCCCACCACACCCTCTTTTTCTTCATCCTGTTTCCGCGAGAATCTCTGCTATCGCATCCTCCTCAGTCAGGCCTGCTTCACGGAGCTCGCGGTGCCGATCGATAAGCTCCTCCAGTAGCTCCACCTGCCGCTCCGGCTCATCATAGTTCCGGTCCGGGTCCAGGATCTCCTCCTTCTCCGCCTCGATGTACGCCTCATCGTCAATCCTGCCACCGACCGCGATACCGGCATAGTATGCGTACGCTTCCTCTTCTGCCCCCAGATCGACGTCCTCCCTGTCCATCGCATCGGCCCTGTCGGAGAGCGGGGCGATGTATTCCATTACCTCACCCCAGCGCTGCTGCATCTCCTCGACGACCGCGTCCTCGAAGTACATGGCCACCTCCTGGCGTCTTTCCAGGTCGTCCCACGTCTCGTATTCCTCCCGTGCCAGCCCGTGGAGATGGTCGATCCGCGCAGGGTTGATCGCCAGCGCCACGCGCCGCAGCAGGCCTTCATCGCCGACGATTCCGCCGACACCAAGCTCCCGGACCTCATCAGCCCGGTCCTCGTCGAGGTCCGCAAGCATGTCAGCATACATCTCCGACAGCTCATCGAGCTCCTCGACCGCGGCATGGAACGCAGGGCCAGGAGAACCGATCCTTGCATCGACCTGGTACTTGTGCACGTACTCGTGGACGAACGCCTCCTCCACAGTCGCATCCGATTCAAACAGCGGAGCATACAGCTGGATGAAGTCAAGCTGCGGGCTGTACCCTCCCCTGCTCCGTTCCCCACCGGGTGCAGCAGTATCAGGATGGATACCGACGGCAGCAGCTTCATCGACCTCGACCCCATACTCCTGGAGCCGGTCGACAGCCCCGCTGCTCAACGCGTCCGCATCGTACGCCCTAGCCATATGAACAGCTTGCGGAGCGTAGATTTAAAATTGGTAAGAAAGGGCACAGTACCGGCATATGTTAACCGATCACTCCTCGGCTTCCGGCATATCCTCCATCAAATCGACGTTGTGGCGCTCCATATAGGTGTCAAACGCCACGTGCGTGATCGTCTTCTCGATCATGTTAGAATCAAGCAGATCACCGACGACAAACGAACCGAGCTGATCCCTGTCCTTGAACTTTGCCACCAGCAGGATATCCGTATCCCCTGTAATCTCATAGACCGCCGTGACACGGGGATGCTCGTACAGCTTGTCCTCGATCTCCTTCATGTGCTCGCCCTTCACAATCAGCTCGATCGCCGCCACGATGTGGTAGCCGATCTTCCGGTAGTCGATATCCACCGTGTAGCCGCGGATGATACCTTTATCCTTCATCTTGTCGACGCGGTTGATCACCGTGACTGCTGTCGAATCGATCTCACTCGCGATCTCCCGGAACGACTTCCGTCCATCCTCCTGGAGTTTCGTGATGATTTTCCTGTCAAGCTCGTCGATCTCGTACTCCTCTGTCATCGTTGTACCCCTGCTGCACGGTCACGGCAGCCGAACGGCCACCGGTAAACATACATTAAATCAGTGCGGCTACAGCTATATAAAGGTTGGCACACTCCCCAGTCAGCACCCCACTCACGCACCGACAAAGCTTGAAATAGCTTCTACCAGACCACTGCACCATGGGCCTGAAGGACGAGCTGGAACAGGCGGAGAAGAAGTTGGAGGAGACCCCGGTCAACAAAGCCACCGAGACCGAACGCGGGAGACTGAAGGCCAAGATCGCCAACCTGGAGGAAGAGATCAAGAAGCGGCAGAAAGAGACCGGTGGCGGCGAAGGCGGCTACGCCGTCGAGAAGACAGGCGACGCCACCGCCGCACTGGTCGGCTACCCCTCCGTCGGCAAATCCACCCTCCTCAACAAGCTCACCAACGCCGACTCAGAGGTCGGTGAATACCAGTTCACCACGCTCGACGTCGTCCCCGGCATCATGAAACACCGCGGCGCCAACATCCAGCTGCTCGACGTCCCCGGCCTGATCGGCGGCGCGGCACAGGGCAAGGGCGACGGCCAGCAGGTCCTCTCCGTCGTCCGGAACGCCGACCTCGTCATCCTCATGACCGACCCCGATCGGCTGGACGGCTTCGACAAGATGGAGGACGAACTGTACGACGCCGGTGTCCGGCCCGACATGGAGCCGCCGAACGTCAAGGTCGAGAAGAAGGGCAAGGGCGGCATCTCCGTCAAGTGCCCGATCGACCTGACACAGACCGACGAGGAGACCGTGAAAGAGGTCATGGAGCAGTGGGGCTACGTCAACGCCTCGATCATCATCCGCGAGGACCTGCCGATCGAACGCATCATCGACGCGCTGGCGAAGGACCGGGTCTACATGCCCTCGCTCAAGGTCGTCAACAAGGCAGAGACACTGTCCGAGGAGGAAGCGGAGGAGATACGGGACGAGTACGGCGACGACGTGCTGTTCCTCTCCGCCGAAGAAGAGACTAACCTCGACACATTCAGGGACCGGGTCTTCGAGGAGCTCGGTTTGCTCCGCATCTACCTGAAGAAACGGCAGGGCGATGTCGACAGGGACGAACCGATGATCATCCACCAGGGCGACACGGTCGAGGACCTCTGCGAGCGGCTGCACGACAGCTTCCGGGACAAGTTCAAGCACGCCCGCGTCTGGGGCGAATCGGCGAAGCACGAAGGGCAGCGGGTCGGGCTGGACCATGAACTCCGGGACGAGGACGTCGTCGAGATCAACAAGGGTTGATGGTCGCTGCGTGCCAGCATATTTATACATGTACGAACGGATATGTATGGCATGCTGCTGGAAACGGAACGACGGCCGCTGAAAATCTCCATCATTCTCAGTATACTGGCCCTTACGGCAGGAGTTGCAGCGGCGGCACCACACCATCCGCTGTCGCAGATCTATCCGATGGACGTGGACCTGAACCTGTCAGGGCAGGATATCAACGAGATCGGCGACCTGGGGCTTGCAGGCGGCAGCACGACCATTGACGGTTCTCTCGATGTCATGGGCCCGATCAACCTTTCAGGCAACGAGATCGTGGACTATGTGACCGATGCCCGTTCAGGCGCACCGACAAGTCCTAAAGCCGGCCAGATGTGGTTCGACACCGGACAGAGCGTCCTCAAATACTACAACGGCACCAACTGGATCGTGACCGCCTCCACGGACCAGGTCAGCAGCGACCTCCAGTCCGTCCTCGGGAGCGGAAACAGCGCCGGCAGCTACAACATCAACATGTCAGGGCAACGTCTCATCAATATAGGCTCCGCCAAATCGTCGTTCGGTTCCACCGGCAACCTGCGGATGCCCGTGAATTCTTCAGGCGGCTTCACCGAGGGAACCGCACAGGTCATCTTCAGCGACACAGCCAGTTCCGAAACCCTGGTGTGGCGGCGCGAAGCCCATGTCAACCGTGCCTTTTCGGTCGACAGGAACGGAAACGATCTCTTCATGATTGCGGACAGCGGCACCGTTACGATCCCCAACGGAGCACTCAGCATGCAGACGAACGACATCAAGTGGGATAGCGGCACGTTGAACATGCAGAACGGCGGATTCGACGCACAAGTAAGTGGCTCCGATGGATTCACGTTCTATGACTCGAACGGCAACCCGGTCTTCGATATCAACAACAACGGCGTGGTCGGCGTCCCCAAGGGCCGGCTCGATGTCACGGGCGGAAGCATCGATGCGAACGGCAACTACCTACGCTCCGCGTTCATCAATCCTTCCGGCGCCAATGCACACGCTAACTTCATCGGACAGCTCGACAACGCCTTCTACCGAGCAGATAGAAAATGGACATGCTCCGGCGACTGCAACAGTGCGATGTTCAACGGCCGGATGAACTCCAACGCCAACTGGGGCAACAGCTCCACCCCCATCCAGTTCAGCATCACCTTCAACAGCGCCCAGCATTACTGGTCCGCGTTCCGCATCCACTTCAACTGGGGTCGCTGGACGGACACGTTCACTATCGAGCGGCGGGACGACAGCGACACTGATGGCTCATGCAGCGACGAAAGCGGCTGGTCGACGCTCGAAAGCGTCTCCTCCCACAGCGGCTACGAATACACCACGACCAACACCGGCGGGAGCTGGGCCTGCGGCTTCCGATTCACGTTCCAACGAAAAAACTCCAACCTCAACTACAACGGCGACTTCAGGATCGGCGGCGTGATGGCGTACCGGTACTACCGTGGGCACAACGGCATGTACCTCTCACGGAACGGCGACAGCATGTACGGCGGCCTCAACATGAACCAGAACACGCTCACGAACGTGAAGGACATCGAAGTCAACTCCGGGAACGACCCGATCACCATCGGCCCGAACAGCAACTACGGCGAAAAGCTCTGGGTTGGCGGCTGGGGGACCAGCACCTCCGAGGCATGGGTCCGGACATCGAACGGCAACCTCCACCTCGACGGGCAGACGAATGACGGCGTCTACCTCAACCACTACAGCAGCGGGAACATCTACCTCGCGAACGGCGGTGGCTTCGTCGAGAACTACGGATTGCTCGACCAGAACGGGAACGATATCAGGGGAGCGGGAGATATCTACGACTTCGAAACACTCAACTTCAACAACAACGAGCTCAGCTCATACGACCAGCGGTGCGACGACACAGGTTCCGGGACCTCGGGCCACGGCCTGTTCTGGTTCGACCGGAGCGACGGCGGTGATCCGACCCTATTCCTCTGCGGCCAGGGATCGACCTGGGAGATCAACAGCGCGTCGGCCAGCAGCATCGAGTTCAAGGACAACGTCAGCGACTTCAGCCCGGCAGCGGACAAGGTCCTCGACCTCAACCCGGTCTCGTTCAAGTGGAAGAACCGGACACGGTGGCAGGACCGCCGTGACATCGGCCTGATCGCCGAGCGGGTCGCAAAGAAGCTTCCCAAGCTCGTCACATTCAGGAACGGATCGGCGTTCGGTGTCAGGTACGACAGGCTCGGCGTCTACCTGCTCGAAGTCGCGAAAAGGCAGCAGCAGACGATCGACAAGCTGCAGCAAGAGAACAAAGAACTGGAGCGGAAAGTCGACCGGCTGGAAGCCGCGTTCTGCGAGGAGAACCCGGACAACGACTACTGTGACGATAACAGTTAAGAACACCGAACACGCATAGGACAGTGGATGCGACACCACCGGATCATCACGGCCGTTTTCTTCAGCCTGCTCCTGACCGGGACAGTGATCGCTGCTCCGCATCACCCGCTCAGCCAGATCTATCCGATGGACACTGATCTCAACCTGTCGGGGCAGGATATCAACGAGATCGGTGATCTGCGGCTTGCCGGGGGTAGTGCGACCGTCGACGGCACTGTCAACATGTCGGGCAACGAGATCGTGGAGTACGTGACCGACGCCCGCAGTGGCGCGCCGACGAGTCCTGCCGCGGGCCAGATGTGGTTCGATTCAGGGCAGAATGTGCTGAAATACTACAACGGCACCAACTGGGTGATCACAGCATCCGCTTCCTCCGTCTCCAGCGACCTGCAAAGCGTCC
>JAXINV010000024.1:0-4569 GCA_034190465.1 Asbonarchaeum danakilense (SeqCode)
GCACCGCCGCGATCGCGTCCGCGAACGCGCTGAACTCCCGGGCACCGACCACCGTCGTCGAGCCCGCAGGACCGGAGACCACGAAGCTCGGTGAGCCGCGGAGCCCGGCGTCCGTGGCGGCCTGGATGTCACTGCTGACCTCGTCCGCCGCCCGGTCCTCCGCAAGGCAGCTCTGGACCGCGTCACCGTCGACACCGGGGACGGACCGTGTCATCTCGACGACCTCGCGCCGCGTCCAGTTGTTCACATGGTTCAGCATCGACGCGTGCCAGGTCCAGTAGGCCGATGGACTGGCGCGCCAGACACACTGGGACGCCTCCGCGTAGACCAGCTCCTGGTCGGCCATCCTGTGCATCCACGGGAAGTCGCGGAAGACCAGCTTCACGGTGCCGTTGGCAACGTACGTCTCCGCGATCCGGCCGAACGTCCGCCTGGCGAACCGCTGGCAGAAGGAGCACCTGCTGGACAGCCCGGAGAAGTACTCGATCGTCACCGGGGCGTCCTGCTGCCCGATCGTCGGGTCGTCGGCCGCTGACTGGACAGGTGCCACACCGGTGATGTCCGGGACCGTGCCGTTGTACCGGCTTGTGTCGCTGTCTGACGGGGCGTCCTGGTCGGGAGCGGCCGTGTCCCGCTGTGCGTCCTGTTCCTGGCCGGGTGACGTCGTGTTACGCGTTTCACCGGTGTCGGGCGACCCGCTGCCGAACGCCGCCACACCCAGGAGCGAGAGCTCGACGTCGAGCGCTCCCGTGGTCACCGCCCGCTCGATCCTGTCCATCTCCTGCCGTGCCCTGGTAAGGCTGGATGCACCGCCTGCGATGGTCGGGCTCCGCACCGCGACCCGCTGGAACGCTGTCGACACCTGGACCGTGGAGACCGGCGTAGCGTCCATGACGAACCTGAGCTCAACAGGCGAGCCGTCCAGCAGGAGGAACTGTCTCCCTGCCTGGTATGTACCAGCGACATCCTTCATCCGCCGCGCCGCAGCAGCCGTGACACGGATCGGGAGCTGCCACTGGTACCCGGACCCTGTCGAGGTAACCATGCGCTGGCTGCTCCGGACCGAGACGATATCATCGGCGTCGAACACCTGGATGAACGGGTAGTAGGTGCTGCCGCCACGGTTCTCGACCGCGTACTGCATACCATCATGGATGAAACGGCGGCTGGTGTACGTGGTGCCGTCGATGGTCACCGCACCGTCCTGCACCGCGACCGTGTGCGTGGTGCCGGCCAGGGTGAACGTGCCGTCCCGGGGCAGCGGCAGCCAGGCACCGAACTCGCCGGCAGCGGAGATACGCTGAACCGCGTCACGTAGCGTCTCCCGTGTCGTCGCCGCCTTGACAACGACATCCGCGTCAGTCCCCCGTGCAACAGCGAACGTGGCATCGAGCTGCGAACCGATCGCCTGCCGGATCCCGCCGAGCACCGAGCCGTTGACCGGTCCGGCGACATCAAGCCGGGCACGTGCGCCCTGCTCGATGACCGTTCCCCGACCGGCTGCCGGTTCGGACGTGCCAGGTGTCCCGCTGCCGAACGTCCCCGTGCCGATGGAACGGAGCTCCAGGTAGGTCCGGGGCCCGTTGCTGTAAAACAGCACCGGGTGCGGGGGTGCTGCCGCGACCACGATCGTGTTCTGACCCGTGGTCATGTTATACGCCCTCAGCCCGTGATACGTGGTCGGCGGGGAGAGATGCAGCCGGCCGCCCTGGACCGTGACCGTGCCGTTGCCGAGCTCCTCGATCCGGGACCAGTTCAGCACATCGTTCAGCAGGAAGACCACGTTCTCATGCTGCGGGTGCAGCGGCGCGGTCCCGGCCTGTGACGCGGGCACGACATCGGACTCGCGGACGGTCATGTTGGCCAGCACCGTGAACCGCTTGACACCGTCCTGCGTCGACCAGTTGATCACACCGCGCCACGGGTCGGCGGCGGAGAAGTAGACAGTCACCTGGTCGTAGTGCAGCACCGTGCCCTTGTCAAAGGTTTGCGCCCGTCCCTGCGGCCCGCCGGTACAGCCGGCGAGCACGACCGCGCCGATGAGGAGTGCGAGGATGCGTCGCATCGTGGATCACCCCCCGGTGGGACGGCGAGGATTAAAAATCTGGTGTCCAGGTCACCGGGGCAGCCGGTCCCTGTACCGCACCGCGAGGCCGGCGGCCGCGAGGACGATGCCGAGCAGGAGCAGGGCCGTGGACTGAGTGGAGAACGCCGTCGTCACCTGCTGGATCAGCCCAGGGACGAGCTCAGTAGCCACAGCCGGCGCATCGGTGAGCGCCTCCCGCACCTGCTCCACGGCGACCGACTCGACCACGGTGAACACCGCGGTCGCTGCCAGGCCGGCGAACGCTGTGACCGAGCCGATGCCGAGCAGTGCTGCTGCCGTCGACCCTGCAAGCAGCCAGAACACGGCAGCCAGCCCGAGGACCAGCAGCGGGAGGAGCCAGCCGGCAACGGAGACGTACGAAACCACCTGCCTCACCCTGTCAACCCTGTCTCTCGTCGCCCGGTCAAGATCAGCGAGGACATTCTCACCAGTCGGCAGCTCCTGTCGGGCCTGCGCCGTCACGTGGTCTGCCAGTGCTGCCGAAGCATCGTCCAGAGCATCGTTGAAACGTGTCTCGAACGTTTCATACGTCATATCAGTCAGCAGCGCGTCGAGGACGATCCGGGTCATGTTCTCCGCCGCGGGCCGGAGCTGGTCGGGGACGTCCCCGAAGCTGTACTCGCCGGACAGCCGGTCCCTGATCCTCTCCCGCTGCTGGTCGTAGATAGTCAACAGCTCCTGCCGGGTCTGGTTGCCCGGGGTCAGCTGCTGGATGCGGTCAAGCTGACGTTCACGGAACTCCTCCTTCACCCGTTGGTAGCTTGACCGGTTGGCAAGCAGGGCACCGATCCTACTGTCCCGGGACGCCAGCTCCTCCCGGACGAACACCTGTGCCGCATCCGCGATCCGTGGTTCCAGCCGGGAAAGGTTCACCGCGAGGATGAACGAATCACTCCTGCCGTGCAGAAAGTCATACAACCGTCCGACATTGCGTTCAACCTGGTCACGGAGAAATGCCGTTGTCAGGACGCTGGAAAGATCGACAGAGACATTCCCCGTCCGGTTCCTGATCCGTTCCTGCACCGCCGTGACAGCCTGCTCGTAGACCTCCTCCTCAGCCAGACTGTCCGTGACAAAATCCTGACTGAGCACAGTCCTGTTCACACCGACGACCAGGTTGGCAGCGAACAGACAGCAGAAAAGCACCAACCCAAGCACCACCAGCCCGGCCGTATGGCGGAACCCCATGGCGTGGAACATAACGCCCCGGGCTTAAATCGGTATCGGTCACCCCCACCGGTACCGGTGGACGGCAGCGACGGAAGCATCAACGTCATCCAGATCCCCGTCCCCCGACCCGTTTCTCCGCGTCGGCGCGTGGAACCGCACCGGAAACTTAAAACCACGCAGCGCCAACCCTCCTGTATGGCCCTGCTCGACGGCACCTACACCGACACCAGGACCCTCTTCCGCGACCTCAGACAGCTCATCCTCCTGCAGCCCACCGCAGCGTTCCAGGACATGAACTGGAAGAAAGCCTCCGAACTCCTCCTCCACATCGCCTTCCTCACCGGCCTCATCTACGCCGTCACAGCAGCGTACGGACCAGGGCTCAACCCGGGAAAGAACGTATGGGCCGTCCTCGTCGGCGGCACACAGTTCATCCTCATCCTCGGCGTCCTCACCATCCTCGAAACCGGTATCCTGCACGCACTCCTCTCATTCACAGGGCAGCACAGCCCCGGCGACACGTACAGCGCCGTCGCCCTGTCAACCATCGTCGCCCCCGGACTCTACCTCGTCAACAACGCGTTCCCCCTCGCCCTCGCACGGGTAACCACTCCGCTCCTGTTCGGCTACCTGCTGTACATCCAGTACGCCGGTATCAGAGAACTCCACGGAACCGGAAAGAACAAAGCCGTCCTCAGCGTCCTCGCTTCACTCCTCCTGTTGATCGGCTTCCTCGTCCTCGGGCCACGGCTCACCGGCGGGTTCATCGAGTACCGGTGACTCAGTCCCGTTCAATCTCCTCGGCCGGGATACCGCCGACGAACGCATCCTCCGGCACGTCATTCGTCACAACAGCGCCGGCAGCGACCGTTGCCCCGTCACCAATCTCCACGCCGGGCAGGATCGTTGCCTTCGTCCCTATAAGCACATCCTCCCCGATATAGACATCGCCGACCCGGAACTCGTCCTGGGTCGCCTCGTGGGCCAGCACGACCACGTTCTCACCGATGATCGTGTTGTCCCCGACATGGATGCGTTCCGGGCGGTAGAAATCGAACCGTGCCTTGAACCCGATCGACACATCCTCGCCCAGATCCACGCCCGCCAGCCGGTACAGGTAGTTCTTCGTCCACAGCGGGAAGAACCGGGCAGCACCGTTGAGAACCAGGTTCTTCAACGTGTGCAGCGGCCGTTCAGCGTGCGGGCTGTGCCGGAGCGTATTCCGTTCACCGTCGAACCTGCGTACGTCGTAGTCGCGAGAACCCATGCTCTCCACATACGGGACAACAATT
>JAXINV010000024.1:4669-34096 GCA_034190465.1 Asbonarchaeum danakilense (SeqCode)
ATACGGGACAACAATTTATCAGTGTCACCTCCACGGCGACCGTGAGGTTTTTGTATCGGCATACCTCGTTCCACTACATGCACGGAACACGTCCCGCAACCGTCGCGACACTGGCCCTCGCCGTGGCCCTCGCCGGCTGCCTCGGTGGCACGGACGGGAACGCGACCCAGGTCTACACCAAACACGTGGCCAACGGGAACGTCACCGTCTGGGTCGACCACCCCGACACCTCGTTCAACATCAGCATCGACATCCGGGACGAGCTCCGGCCGAACAACCTCACCACCGAACAGCAGCGACGTGTCATCCGGCTCGCGATGCAACGCACCTGCCCCTCCTTCGCAGAGAAGATATACAACAGCTCCGCCAGCGCCGAAGAAACAGCATACTTCAGATCCGGGTACACCAGCAGGACACCCAGCGGCGACGTCCTGGCACAGAACACGACACTGCCCGCGAACGTGCTGCAGGACTACACCGTCCGGAACGCCGTCACAACACTCATCGCCGGGGAGTCGTGGACCGCCACCTGCCGGATCCACAGCCCCACCAACATCTCCTACAACGTCCAACAGCGGTAGGTTCAGTCATCCTCCAGCATCGACACGATCTTCTCCCTGACCGGGCTCGGCCAGGAGATCTCCGAATCCCTGCCTGTCTTCTCCTCGATGTCAAGCCGGTAGTACTCGAAATCCAGCTGCGCCGAGTCCACCCCCCAGAAATACAGCGGTGCCGTACAGTGGTTGCTGAGCAGCAGCTCCCGGGCCGTCTCACGGCGTTCCTCGTCCTCCACGCGGTGGAACGATCCCGAAGCGATAGCACTTCGCACCTTTGCACCGGGGGAACGGTCGTACACCGCCAGTGAGGCCCGGTGATTGTCCTCCACGTACGCCACCTTCTTCGAGCCCGGGTGCATGCCGAAGATGACATAGATAACATCCTCATCCGGGTCATGCGCATAACAGACCGGGAAACCGTACGGTTCATCCTCCCTGCTGAGCGATAGCACCCCGCTCTGGTGCTCATCGAGGAACGCATCGATCTCATCCTCCTCCATCGCAACAACATCGCGGTAGTCGATACCGTCATCCGTCATCGTCCTCTGTTTCAGAAGCCAGACTTTTGAATCCTCCGGGGCGGTCACGGCCTCGTCCCCCGATACGGGGCCGTCATGTCAGCCGTCCCGCAGCTCGCGGAACCGTTCCCTGTACAGCATCCCGGATCGGTCGCTGTCCTCCTCCCAGTCCCGCTCCTTCCACCAGGACGTGGCCTCAAACAGTTCCGCCGCTCGATCCAGATCCCAGCCAGGGAAACGCTCCACCGTCGTCTCCACAACACCATCAGTGCCGAGCACACGCATCTCGATCAGGGCGACCGCCGTGTCCGCCTGCTTCACCCGATCCTCAACCGTTGCATCCGGCAGCTCCAGGCCGAGCGCTTCGTAGATCGCTGTGAGCACCCGGTCCTCATGGTCGGCCAGCGTCGCCTCGAACGACGGATCGATGTTCTTCGTCGGTCTGGGGACATCACCGAGATACGCCTCCGCGGCGTCGTGCAGCAGTCCGTGAAGCTGCGTCGATCTATCATAGCCCTGCTCCGCCAGATGGTACGCGACATAGCAGCAGTGCTGGGCGACGCTCTCGTCCGATCCGACATACCTCGTGATCTGTGACAGGTTGCCAACCACGTCATCGAACGACACCGCAGCCGGGTCCGGGTCGGCGAGGTCCAGCTCGTTGCCGGAACGGAGCACCGTGAACATTGTCTCGTCGTAGCCCATCCTGGGATCAGTTACCGGGACCGACATTTATGGCAGTCACGGTCCAGGTCAGTGCAGCACCCCGTACCCCCGTATCACAGGAACGGGATGATCTGCGTCAGGAACCCGAGGAAACCGTTCAACAGGCCTTCCGGCGGTCCACGCGTCTTATTGGTCTTCCGCTCCGTCTCGTTTCCCGGGACCGGAGGCGCGCCGATCGACGTGTTGGAACCGCTACCTTGGCCTGGTATCGGCGGGGCACTGATCGTGCCATCGGTCGTCTCGTTCCCTCCTTCATCCGGGACAGGGGGCGCTGACACCGCTGCCGTAGGCGCCGCAAGCAACACCAACGCCGCAAGGAGGACCGTCACACGCATCAGCGGTCACCTCCCGACAGTGTGCTGTTAGTCAGGTTCTCTGATCGATCACCCTGGTCGCCTTCAGGCAGGTTCTCGAACACGCCCAGCGTACAGGCCTCAGCGACGTTGACAAAATACCCCGTCTCCGGGTCCAACTCCGCATCCAACGCATACCGCTCCCAGCCGTCACTGTACGAGAGCAGTGCCGCGCCCTGGTAGCGCCGCACATCACATTGCGCCTGCAGCTTCGCCAGCGACGTCTCCTGACGTACGCCGATCATATTCCATCCGGCCTGGAGCCGCCAAGGACCTTCCGGCCGGCTGCCGGTGTCGATGTCGCGGCTTGTCGTCGCCTGGCCGGCCATTGGCTCTACGGCACCGTCCTGTGCAGGGCGGAAGTAGGGCGCCCGCTGGACCGTGTAGATCGCCTTGCATGTCCTGCTGCTGTAGACATAGTACCCAAGTCGGGGCTGCAACGTCCTGGCGTGATGCCAGCCGCCGCTGTACCGCCAGACCCGTTCACCGCGGTAACTGCGGAGACGGCAGTCATCGGTCAGTTCCTGTAGCGGGGTCGGTTCCTTGACCGAGATCATGTTCCACCCCGGTTCCAGCGGGATCGTCCGGTTGACAGGTCGTGGCTCCGGCTCCCGAGGCAGGTTCGGTGGCTGCGAAACGTTGCCGATGACGATAAACCTCCTGTTGTTCGTCTCATCCGTCTCATCGATCCTGTCAGTCGGATCAACAACAGCTCCGATCGCCGTCATCCCCGTGTCGATCCTGAACGTGGCAGAGCCACCTGTCGACGACCGAGAAACGTTCAACAAACGGAGTGACGCGTTCCCGATCTTCGCCGTTCCACCGGGCTGCATCTCAACCCGGCGGCTGCTCGTCGTCAGAGCGATCGTCCCGCCTTCCTGCCGGGCCAGGGAGAGCGGGACACCGCCGACCCTGAGCTCGGACCTGAACCGGACCGTGACCGTCCTCGTCCCGTCAACGAACCGCGTGAACCGGTTCACGCCTTCAAGCAAGGAATGGCGTTCCTCCATGCCCGACGGAAGGTACCGGATCGTTGCCTCCGTCTGATGGCTGGCGGTGAACGTGTACGTCACGTTATAGCCTCCTTCCACCTGCTGTGTCGTGAAACCTTTCACAGCAAGATCCTGGTCCGGTGTCTCGCGGCTGAGAACAAGGCGTTCCTCTCCTTCCACCGTATCCTGGTGCTCGCCGTCCAGGATCTCTTCCAGGTACGCCAGCGCCCTGAGATGGCTCCCAGTGTCGTATCCAGCCACGATAAGGATGTTCGTCGGGTCGGCCAGCGTCTGCAGCAGCGCAGTGTCGGGGTGGTCCATCCACTCAGCGTAGGTCCACGTCTTCCCGTGCTCGGCGAGATCGCGGACCAGCGGATTAATCGCCGGACTGCCGACAAGGACGACATCGTCGTACTGGTCGTAGATACCCGTCTGCCTGGGGCTGACCAGTTCCGCATCGAGTTCGTCCACGATCTGCCGGGCCTTCGCCGTAATATTCAGATCGGCGGCATCCGCGACAGCCACAGCATCGCCCCGACCGAGGCGCTCCGGGAGCTGGCCCAGCGTGAACATTTCTTCCGTGTCATTGGACGGCATCTCCTCGCCTCCGGTGCCGAAGGACGCCTGCTGCAGCGCGATACGCTGCGTGTGGTCGCCCATGTTGCACCAGTCCTGGCTGTGGTCTGAGACGATGACCGACAGGTTGGCAGTGCCGCTGACACCTGAGACGTTGACCGGTACCGTGACACCCTCCCAGGTCTCCTCGTCAGGGTTCTCACCGGCACTGAACCGTCTCACTTCGCGTCCGTTGAGCATGATCGCAGGTCCCGGCCCCCAGCTGTCCTTAGACGCGTCAACAGTAAGCTGGAGGACGGAGACGTTGGCAGGGACCTCGATCATCGCCCTGGCCCCCGCCGTCCCGCAGTAGCCGGTGTCGCCGGTGTTGACCGTGACCGCCTGGTTGACCGTCACATCCACAGTATCGTTCAGCGTACATGCAGAATCAGTGGCACACGACGAGATAGGTGTACGGAACGGTCGCCAGTCCTCAGTAAGAGGAGCAGCTGTTCCGGCTGTTGTGAAGAGAAGCATCGTTGCCAGGAGGAGCATGGTCCATCGCATAGTATTTTTACCGGGTAGGGAGGCAAAAAAAGTTACGGCACACGTCCCAGCCTTTATATGTCGGGAGGCGACATCCAGCCCCGGTGAACAGTATGGCCGATCGAGATGACCTCTTCGACGACGGCGACCTCGATGAGAAACTGGACGAAGTAGAACAACGTGTCAAAGAGCTGCAGGACGAAGACGACGACAGCAACCCGCTGCAGCGGTGACCGTTCACAGTCACAGAGAAAGAAATCCACCGCGAGGGGGTAAAGAACCCCCTCGCCCTTCACCTCACTTCTCCCGTTCCAGTCACACATCCGTCGGATCGAAGCCCTGGAACGATGTCGAACGTGCAAGCGCCGTCGTCCGCTCCTTCACCTCAGCGCCGAACACGTTGCTCGTGTAACTGTCCGTCTCGTTGACCAGCGTATTGGCACGTGACAGCTCATCCTTCACCGTCGACGGGTCGACATCCTGGTCGCCGTAGTACCGGTGCTCAGAGGCCTCCAACTCGTCAGCCGCATCCGCCTGTTTCTTCGATGTCGAAGCGACCCGGAGCGTCCGCTGGAGCATGTCCGCCTCTTCGTCCAGGAACTCCTCGATCCGTTCCTCGTACAGCTCCAGCACCTCCTCCTTCTTCTCCGGCTCCTCGACCCATCCTTCAATCCTTTCAGGGTCGTAGTCGTCGCCGTACGGCAGCTGCTCGTCCTCGACGAGGCGTGACAGGTACTGTTCCTCCGCTTCCCCACCCTCGTGCATGTACTTCATCTGGGCGTAGTCCGCGACCAGTTCAGCGTATTCCTGCGCCTGGTCCAGTGCTGTCCGTGCGTTGTACGCCGCTTCTTCCGGGCCATCAGGTTCGGCTGCGACTGACATCGGGGTTTCACCTCACCCACCATCATTCGTGGACGATATTTAAAAAGTTAATCTTTATACCGGATTCATTTAACATTTGTTTGTTTACTGGAATTTCTATTTAACACGGATAGAACGAAGGTGTTTAAATGCTTGGAGGCTCCAGTTTCCCCCATGGACGAGGACAACGGGGACAGGTCACTGGCTGAGGAAATCCTCGAACGGGCCGCCATCAGCCATGACGCAGGCAGCGACGACCAGCAGGAGAGCGAACGCCGGGTACGGCGCAACAGGACAGAACATGAGCTCGAACAGCATCTCGACAAGGACAGCAGCACAGCCCTCTGGACGATCTTCTCCCTGCACGACACCGCCTCCGTCACAGCACAGCAGCTCCCCGACGGTATCGATCTCATCCTTCAGGAGCAGAGCGGCAGGACCTCCCACTACCCGTTGACCGACCCCACCGGATTCCAGCGCGAGGAACGAGCCTTCATCCATGGAAGAGCAGAACAGCTCCACGAACTGTTCGAGGCACGGCCTGAACTGTTCCCCACACCCGACAACACCGCCGAAACACGTGTAGCCCGTGACACCAGGCCCGGCGACACCGACCGGATCCGGCTGCAGACCCAGCTCGAGGCCAACCTCGATGCCGATGCACGGGCTGCAGTATGGACCGTGCTTGACATAGCCCCCCATCTCGACAGCGTCACCGTCAAGGAGGTAGGAAATACGCTTGCACTCATCGGAAGACAGGAGGACCGTCAGAAATCGTACATCCTCCTCGCAGCGGACAGCACAGGGTTCGACAGCGAGGAACGGCATTACATCTCCGAACACATCGACGATATCGTCGCCCTGTACCACGAGGACCGGGAACTGTATCTTCAGGATTCAAGGATTTAAAAAACTGCGTTGTGCGTTTCACGTTGCGCGTGCCGGGGTAGCTTAGTAGGTAGAGCGCCGCGCTGTTACCCGTGAGGGATCCGTCCCGACCGGACAGTCACGCGGTGGTCGCAGGTTCGAGCCCTGCCCCCGGCGCTTCCAGATTCTTCAGATACCATCACGCACGGACAGCAGAGAAATCAGTACATGACCCTGCAGTCCGGTCACGGCCTGGTCAGGTAGGCCGTGTCCCTGCCCAGCAGACTGCCGTTCAGGTCGTAGAAACTCGCCTCCACCGTCAGGTTCGTCCCCACCGGCGTATGGGCCAGCGAGCAGGGGACTCCGGTCGTCGGGTGGACCGTCACGTTGTCCCGGTCGCAGACCGTCCAGCCGATGTCGTTACGTGTCACAGTGAAGGAAACTTTGCAGCGGGGCTCCGCAGCCGGGGCATGCAGGGGAGCATGCTGGATACGGTCGACAGAAGTGTTCCCACAGCTGACAAAGACCTGCGGCGGCAGCCCACCGAACGGGGCGGCGAACGGGCGGAACAGCCAGTACCCCCCAGCAAGGAAGATCACCGCGGCGAGGATCAGCAGGGTGTGACGGCGCTGCATACAGTTTCGTTTCGGCAGCGTCGGCCTTCAAGCTTTGGGACCGTCACCCCTCCAGCCATCCCCGGATCCTACCCAGCAGTGTCGGCTCCAGTTCCTTGCCGAGCTCGTACTGCAGGTAGCCTCTCACCCGTGGCCCGCCACCGGCCCTGAGCCGGAAATCACCGCCGTCCGCTTCCGGATCGTACTCGAAGCGGATAAAACCGCCGTCGTCCAGCGTGTACCGGACATCGAAGTCGTCCAGCACCACCTCGTCGTAGTCATCCCGTTCGATCTGCTCCAAATCGTGCCACTCCTCCTCGATGCCGTACCGGTCGTGGACCTCGGCCAGAGTGTCATCACCGTGATCCATTCCAAGGCCCTCCGCCGCATCGTCCACACGTTCCAGGTACGCCGCCGCCACGCGGCTCGCTGCGTGCTCGTCCAGCTCCTCGTCGATCGACCAGACCGCCCGGTACTCCGTTCCCAGGTCCATCACAGACACCATCTACCAGTGCTCCTCCCGCATCCTTAACTGTACCGCTCCGCGCGGCACAGGTGAACGTTCGTGAATCAGCCAGGGCGGTGCGTGGTACCGGTGAACCCTCCTAGCTCCCGTCGAGCAGCGGTGAATAACAGGTTCCGCAGCGTCCACCCCATGGTTCAAAAAAGTCGGGGAGAAGCCCGCGTGTACAATGATCGACACACTACGTGACGCGCTGGACAGGAACCAGCAGTACGGACTTCTCGGCGTTGCCGTACTCCTCGTCGCCGTCGGCTTCGGTGCAGGATACGTCCTCACAGGCGGCATGGGAGGCAGCAACCCGTCCGCAAGCACCGGCGAGATCCGGCAGACAGTGCAGAGCTACATGGACCAGCAGCTGGCACAGCAGCGGCAGCAGCTTCGTGCGGTCGCCAACCAGAGCCAGAACATCAGCATGCGTGACCTCTCCATCGATGCACAGGTCACCACGGTCGCACAGTCCAAGATCGCCGGCCTCTACCTGGTCAACGTCTCCGTCACCGGGACCGTCCCCAGCAGACTGGGCGGCCTCCGCGACATCAGCCAGGTCCAGACCCTGTACGTCTCAGGCGACGGCAGCTACCTGTTCCAGCAGCCCACACAGCTCACAGCACAGTGACCCCGTGAGCATCCCGTCCGGACAGCACCACGGACAGCGGCAGCGGTACCGCCATCCGCGCGTTTAAATCAGTGAGGATACAGTGTCCCCGCATGGGACGCGCCGCACGGTACCGGCGGACCGCCGTCGTCAACGTCCTCGGCAACCTCGGGAAACTCCTCCTCGAGGGCTGGCTGGGCCTGATCTTCAGCAGCACCGCGCTCCTGGCGGACGCCGTCGACTCTGTCGCAGACCTTCTCACAGCGTGAAACAGTCGATCAACAAGTCACTCCGCCTCGATCCGCTGCCCTCCCGCTACCTCCACGACGTGGAGCTCGATAGCATCACGGAACTCCGCAGCATCCTGCCCCCAGAGCTCGAGCACAGCCTCGTCCGAGATCGATCCATTGTAACTGAGCATCACCCAGCGTGCGTCCGGGTACCTGCAGGAACCCATGCGGAACTCCTCCGGACACGGTACCGACGGCACGACCCCCTGGCTCACGTTGCCACGGGCGACGACCCCGCCATCCCGGAGCAGAACAGTGAACGAACCGAACGGCACCGAGGAATCGTTGATCCCCGGCCTTCGCTCGACCAGGACGCTCACCTCCGTCGTGTTCCCCGTCTCACCGCGGACCTTCTGTATCTCGACGGGTCCGTCCATCGATCCGTACCTGGGCCCGGCATCGGTCCGCGATGAGTCATCCGCCGCACCGAGCAGCACCAGGCCGGCGATGACCACGACAGCGACGGCAGCAAGGTAGCGCATCACCGTCAAGAGCGCCGGGTGGAAAGAAAAAATTTTCGGTCGGCAAACCCGCCTGCCGGATCATCCGTCGATGTACGGGCACAGCCGCGTGACCGTGGCGCCGTTGAACGTGATATCCACCGTGTTCTCCACACCGTCCAGCAGCGGCTCGATATCGACCGTGCGTCGCTGCATCCGCTCCAGCCGTACCTGCTGCTCCCGGCCATCCACCGTGATCGTCGCCGTGCCGCCCTTCTGGACCGCCAGAAGCTCAGCCGTGTAGCCGCCAGAACCCGCGCAGTGGAGCTGGGCGACGAACGTGACAGGCGGTGCCGCCCGGTCGACCTCACTCGTGTAGGACGAAACACGTATCCTCACCGTCTCCGTCGACGGCTCGTTGGGCGACGAAAGGTTCATCGCCGCCACGTAGCCCTGCGCCGTGTCGATGCACGTGTCCGCCACCAGCGTATCGTTCAGCTGGTTGACCCCGGTCGCGTTGGCGTCATAGAGGTCGCCGGTCGTGAACCGGAACCGGTAGCCCGCGCATTCGCGGCCCTGCACCGTGCGCATCCCGGTGAACGTCGCGTTCCCCGCCCTCGCCAGTGCTGCCGGGTCCGTGGCCAGCATCGGGAAGTAGATCTCGTACCTGGACCCGAACCGGCAGTCGGACGCGTTGACCGGGCTGTTCCCCGTCTCGCAGAAAAACGATATCCCACTCGGCCCGTGGCTGTACCGTGACAGCGTCACGGAGCGGTCGTAGAGCGAGATCGTGAGCTCCTTCCTGTGCCAGTCCCCCGCACTGAAGACGCGGAGCCCCAGCTCGTAGTTGCCGCCGCCACGGGAGACATCGTAGGTCAGCCGGTACTGGCCGTCACGCTCCACCAGCGTCTGCAGGTCGGGCGCCTGAACGTTACCCTGCGACGTGCAGCCTGCCGCGAGCGCGGCGAGCAGGAGCAGACCGGCGAGGGCGGATCGGCGGTGCATCGCTACAGAAAAATGTAGGGCGACCAGTTGATAAAAACTGGGGGGTTAGCGCAGTCACAGCCTGTCGAGGCCCATCGCCTCCCAGTGCTCCTCCCTATCGTCCTCCGGGATGGCCGGGTAGTCGCGGCCGAGCTCGACCTCATCAAGCGGGTCGCGCTCCGTCACCTCGCCGACCCGTTCCAGCGTGTCGAGCACCGCTCCTATCGCGATGTAGGCGTCGTCGAGCGCGGCGTAGTACTCCTCCTCGCTCCTGTCGACATCCGGCATGGCGAACCCCCTGTCCGCGTCGTACTCGATCCCTTCCTCGCGCTCGCGGGGACCGACGTCGTACAGCACGGCCTCGCCGAAGCCGTCGTCAAAGCATCCCTCCGCCTCAGCGAGCTGTTCCGCGATATCCTGCTCGTACCGGGCCAGCTCCTCCCCGTCGGGCGCGACCTCGCCGTCCATCGCCTCGTCGAGGAGGTACGAGGCCTGTTCGACAGCTGCGACGTACTCCTTGGTCAGGTTCAGCGCCGCCTCTGCCCGGAGCCGTGCCGTCGCCGCGTCGTCCTCGTAGAGCGGTCGCATCGTTGTGATTCCTCAGTCATCACTTTTCGTCGTTTTCCGTTTAAAGGTTCGGGCGGAACCGTCACGTCATTTATAATCGTTGACCTCGACCCGCCACACATGCCCGAGTTCGCACATCTTCTCGGATGGGTCAGAAAGCAGCCGAACAACAGGACGACGGGCGCAACAACGTACGGCAACGTGGAGCTACCCCGCCAGGTCGACGGCGAAGAACTTGTCGAAGCGGCAGAGGAAGCCATGGAAGCGTTCGGCGACGAAAACGGCTACAGCACCGCGACACAGTACCGCCGGCAGCGGTACCTCCCCGAAGAGGGACGCGAGGTGCCCGAATCCACGCGGCTGGAGGCGCGGAACCGTGACGGGCTGCGGAAGCTGTCCGGCCAGTACCGGGAGGGCTTCTTCCTCGACATCGATCACGAGCGCACCTACGACCAGATCGGGATCGACAAGATCGGCGGCCTGGGCGAGGTCCCGGACACCGAGATCGACGACTTCGTCGACGAGCTGTACGACCGGCTCGAGGCCAACGAACATTAAACCTGCCTTACGCTCCGCCATAAAGCTTAACCGCACCGAACGAGAACTTCCACGGTACCACCCATGACCCTCCTCCAGCGTGCCGCCGCAGCATACGAGAGCCTCAGCCTGCGGGTGCATGGCCTTGTTTCCGAGATGCTGCAGAGCCCGTTCCTCCCGCTGCTGACGAAACTCTCCCTCGAGTTCACCGCCCGACCCATCCTGGAGATGAACGGGAAACTGGCGGCCCGCGTCCGGTCCCGTCTCAGGGATACTTCAGAGTTTTAAACGCGCAGCCCCCACGGTAGGGTATGGCCACCGCAGCGGTCCTCATCCTCGTTGTCATCCTCGCCCTCGGGTTCGCCGGCACCTATCTTCTGCTCCGCCGATTCCGGCGACTGCGACGGGAGAAACGAAAGATTGACCGTAAGATCAACAAGATCGAAGAAGAGATCGCCGACCTCCCCGACGACCTGGAGGAAGACTGATGACAGCAGCGATCACGCTCGAGGACGTCACCAAGCACTACCAGATGGGTGAGAACACCGTCAGGGCGCTCCGCGGCGCCTCAGTGCAGATCGACAGCGGCGAGTTCATCGCCATCATGGGGCCGTCCGGCTCCGGGAAGTCCACCCTGATGAACATGATCGGGGCGCTGGACACGCCGACCGACGGCACGGTCGAGATTGAAGGCACGGACGTCTCCACCTACTCCGAGGACCAGCTGTCGCGGCTGCGACGGGAGAAGATCGGGTTCGTGTTCCAGCAGTTCAACCTCATCCACTCCATGACCGCGATCGAGAACGTGATGCTGCCAATGACGTTCGCCGGGGTTCCCCGCAGCGAACGGAAGCAGCGCGGCCGGGAGATCCTGGAGAAAGTCGAGCTTGGTGACCGGCTGGACTTCGAGCCCAGCCAGCTGTCCGGCGGCCAGCAGCAGCGGGTCTCGATCGCCAGATCGCTCGCCAACGACCCCGACATCGTGCTCGCCGACGAGCCAACCGGCAACCTGGACACCGAGACCGGTGACAGGATCATGGAGCTGCTGGAGGAGCTGAACGACGAGGGCAAGACCATCGTCATGGTCACGCACGACCCACATGACGCCGAGTTCGCCGAACGGATCGTCAGGATCAAGGACGGAAGGATCGAACCGCCTGAAGACGGAGATGATGCATCATGAACAAGCACACACTGCTCGCACTGTTACTCATCGCATGTGCCGGGTTCACAGCCGCGGCACAGGGACCGGCCACGAACATCGAGATAACAAAGATCAGGACGCAGCCCGTCCCGCTCCAGACAGGTGAGTACGCCGACGTCTGGGTCAAGGTCCGGAACACCGGCAGCATCAGGGCCGACAACGTGACGGTCCGGTTCCTGGAGACGTTCCCGTTCGCCGCCGACCCCGACGAACAGACCCGCTGGAAGCTGGGCACGCTGATCCCCGGCGAGACCTACCACCTCCACCTGCAGGTCCGGGTGGACGAGAACGCTGTGCAGGGCACCAACGATCTCCGGTTCAGGTACCGGGTCGACGGCGGCACAGCACTGACAGCGGACGTGCCGCTTGAGGTCAGGACCGACGACGCAGCACTGGTCATCGAACAGATCGCGATGCCGGACAGGATGGCGCCCGGGACCGCACACTTCGTCAACCTGACGCTGCGGAACCTGGCGGACTCGTACCTGAAGAACATCGATGTCTCGCTGGGACTGGCCGACGTCCCGCTCGCAACGGCGGACACGACCCGGCAGCGGGTGCAGAAGCTGGCGCCCGGCGCCACGACCACCGTCAGCTTCCGGCTGGCCTCCGACATCCGGACGGAGAACGGGCTGTACAAGGTTCCGATCACGCTGGCCTACGAGGACGAGGCAGGCACCTCGTTCAGCGTCGAGCAGGAGACCGGTGTGCTGATCGGTGGCAGGCCGCGGCTCGAGGTCGGGATCAACGAGAACCAGCTCCAGACCGCGGGATCGACCGGCACAGTGACGCTCCGCCTCATCAACCGGGGAGACGGCCGGGCCAGCTACGTGAAGATGCGCGTCCACGGCACGGAAAGCACGGAGATCATCTCGCCGGACACCGTCTACCTCGGCAACATGGACCCCGACGACTACCAGACCGCCGACTTCAAGGTCCACGTCGCAGGGGACGCGGAACGGCTCCGGCTGCCCGTGACCCTGACATACAAGGATGCCGACGGCGAGACAACCACGCAGAACGTCACGATAACCTCGGAGCTGTACAGCCAGGAGCAGCTGGCATCGTTCCGTTCCAGCAGCGGGGGCAGCGGGCTGCTGATCGGTGGTATCGTCGTCCTGCTGCTCGTCGGCGGCTACATCTACAGGAGACGCAGACACTGATGTACCTGGACTTCCTCATCCTGTCGCTGAAGAACATCCTGCACCGGAAGCGCCGGTCCTGGCTGACGATCGTCGGGATCCTGATCGGGATCGCAGCAGTCGTCGCGCTGGTCTCGCTGGGGCAGGGACTGGAGAAGTCCGTCACACAGGAGTTCGAGCGTATCGGCTCCGACAAGATCTTCATCAACCCCGGTGGCAACCCGACCAGATCCGGGCAGTTCAGCGGGACGGCGGCACAGCTCAGCGAGGATGACATGCGCGTCGTCGAGCGGACACGCGGTATCGCAGAAGCGGCAGGCGTCGTCATGTCCTCCGTCCGCATCCACTTCCAGGGCGACTCACAGTATGGCATGGTCATCGGCGCGCCGACAGGCGACCGGGAGTACGAGATCTTCAAGAACAGCTGGACGATCGAGATCGCCGAGGGCCGCACCATACGGTCGACAGACCGGTCCAACGTCATGGTCGGCTCCCGGATGGCGGAGAATTTCTTCCAGGACAGCGTCAGCATCCGCAGCAAGCTCACCATGCTGGGCCAGGACTTCCGGGTCGTCGGAATCATGAAGCCGACAGGCGATCCCTCGGTCGACACGGCGGTCATCATGCCGATCGAACGGGCACGGCAGCTGCTCGGCAAGGAGAACAGCTTCGACTGGATCTTCGCCAAGGTCCAGGAGGGCTTCACCCCGGCGCAGGCACAGGAGAACGTGAAGCAGAACCTGCGGCAGCATCGGAACGTCGACAGGGGCGAGGAGGACTTCACCGTCTCCACCCCGCAGGACCTGATCTCGTCGTTCCAGAACATCCTGGCGATCATCCAGTTCGTCGTGATCGGTATCGCGTCGATCTCACTGCTTGTCGGCGGTGTCGGCATCATGAACACGATGTACACCTCCGTCACGGAGCGGACACGGGAGATCGGTGTGATGAAGGCGGTCGGCGCCACCCGGTACCACATCATGATCATCTTCCTGCTGGAATCCGGGATCATCGGGCTGATAGGAGGGCTGATCGGTGTCCTGCTCGGGCTCGGCCTGAGCTTCGGCGCCGCGCAGCTCGCTCAGGGCGCCACAGCGCTCTCTATCCGCATCTACCTCACCCCGGACCTCATCCTCGGGTCGCTGGGCTTCGCGTTCCTCGTCGGCACGGTTTCAGGCGTCCTCCCGGCCCGCAACGCCGCCAAGTTGGATCCGGCCGACGCGCTCAGGTACGAGTGAATGCGAACACCACCAAAAGATTTAAATATAGTAACTACTATTTAGTAACACATGTCTCTGGAGTTCGATGACGGACTAGCCTACCGGGACGGAGCACAACTGGCGACCGTCGTCTGGGTCCAGTACACCGGTGACGACCCCGATCTCAGCGATAGTTACCTTCTGATGAACCGCAACAAAGAGCTGGGGCAGGGACAGTGGGCAGGGCTCGGCGGGAAGATCGAAGACCAGGACTTCGACAGCAGCGACGAAAAACTATACACGAACGACGACATCAAGGAGGCAGCAGAGGAAAACGCCATCCGGGAAGCATATGAAGAGGCAAAAATCGGGGTTCAGAACACCGAACATATCGGCAAGGTCAAAAGATACACCCGGCCGGGCAGCGACCAGGAGAAGAGCTGGGAAATCCACCACTTCATAGCGGAGACCAACGACCTCCCTGATTCATACGAACATCGCGAAGGCGAACTCGACTGGTATAAGCCGGACGAGATGGATGAACTCAACTTTGGGATGGCTCATGACGAGTTCATCGACAACGTCCGTGACAGAACGCCGTTCACAGCATGGATCGACGATCTGGAAGGACCATACGGTGTAGCAAGCGATGAAGAAGGATACATGATCCAGAAATCAGACGAGAGAGTCCTTTAGTGACAGACTCCGACCGTTCCTGCATCTGGACGAACAACGCCAACGGAGAGAAAAAGAAATGACACAATGAACAATCCAGCGGACATCTACCTGATCGGTGAGCAACACACCAACGAGGACCACGCCCAGGCGGAGGCGGAGATCATCCGCGACCTGGAGCCAGACGTCGTGCTGCGCGAGAGCTTCAACGACCAGGACTGGGACGAGGTCAGGCACAAGATCGAGACCATCGGCCAGACCTACACGATCGACGAGCTGCAGGACACGATGGAAGAAGAATACGGCGAAGGACGCGTTTTCGACAACGTCGACAAGTTGCTGGAGAAGAACAAGGGACGCACGGCGGACGGCGTCGTCCCGACCACCGAGAACAAGCTGTACAGCACGCCGTGGCCCGAGATGGATGCCACGACCGTCCGTTACATCGCCGAAGCGATCCAGGACCAGGCCAACGAGGAGACAGAGGAGTGGTACCGCTGGGCCGCGGAAGACACCGACGGCGACCCGTCGGACGACGACAGGATCGCCACGCTGCGGACAACGGCAGACACCTACCGGACGTTCCACGACGTGAAGACACGGCCCGGCTCCACCGCACTGCACAGGAGCATGCAGGCAGTCTACGAGCTCCGGGACGAGGGCCAGGACGTCACCGCGGGCGGATGCGATATCGACAAGCAGTCATACTTCGGCGACATGGAAGGAGAAGACCTCAAAAAAGCGCTGACCGATGATCATGTCATCGCGGAGCGGGAGACCGCGATGGCGGAACAGATGGCCTCCGAAGCGGACGGCAGCGACACGGTCGTCGGAATCATCGGCCGGTACCACGTCGACGGCGTCCGCGACCGGCTGGAAGCAGCGGGGTACAAGGTCGACGGCGGTGCGATGCCCGGGAACGGCGGCGGTCACGGCTACGAGGACAGGATGCGGTCGATGTACGGCGACGACTAGTCAACCGCCGAGAAGCAGGACACCGAGCAAAGAGGTACAGCTACCGGACGTGCTGGACATCCGACCGCGTGTAGTCCTTAATCTCACTCTCGTCGAACCAGATCAATACCTCTTCGCCCGCCTCCTCGAGATTGCCGGAAGCGTGGATGATGTTCTTGACCGCCTTGCCTGCCTCGTCGGCGTGCTCGAACGAGACATGCGCGAAGTCGCCGCGGATCGTCCCGGGCTGCGCCTCCCTTGGCGCGGTCTCGCCGACCAGCTTGCGGACGTTCTCCACAGCGTTGACGCCCTCGACGACCATCGCGATGACCGGTCCCTCCTGCATGAACTCCTTCAGGCTCTCATAGAAGTCCTTGCCGACGTGCTCCGAGTAGTGTTTCTGCAGGATCTCGTCGTCCGCCTGGACCATCTTCATCGCCGCCAGCCGCATGCCGGCGCGTTCGAACCGTTTGATGACATCGCCGACGATGCCACGCTGGACAGCGTCCGGCTTGAGAGCTACGAACGTTCGTTCAAGATGTTCTGTCAATGTTCTCACCTGATAGTATCCCATTTCGAGACAGGAGGCGTCGTCTGATCGCAGCTGAGAAGCGTGATACGCTCGTCCTGCTTCGCCCACTGACGGCAGGTCTTGTTCCTGTACGTCGCCTGTGACGCCCACTCCGTGCCCGAGTAGTTCCCCTGGCTGCAGTAGTTGTACGCCAGCGCGCCGCACTCCGCCTCGACCCGGCGGTAGTCGTCCGCCGTGCTGATCGGTTGGCACTGCGTAGAACGCTGTTCGACGCCGAGACAGACGCCTGAAACCTCCGCACCTGCGCAGTACAGCTCCGTGTCACAGTACCCGAAGCTTAACGCATCCTCCTGTGAGAGCGTCACGTTGTGGAGGCCTGCGACGAGAAGGATGACCGCCACGGTCAGGCCCAGATATTTCCAGTCCCTGTCGAGTTCGATGTCCATCGTGTCCAGCATCGCGAGCAACTTTTAATAATGTGTCCGGCAGCCCGCGCGGCAAGTAATTTAATACTTGACGCCGCATCTGTGAGCGGTTCTGGCAATGGAGATCGGCACCGTAGAGGGCGCTGTCAACACAGAAACGTTCCACTTCGAGGCGCACAAGGACGTCGAGAAGTTCGACTTCGTCGCGGTCAAGGCCAACACCGACGAGGCCGAATGGCTGCTCGCACAGATCGCAGAGGTCGAGAAGAAGCCTCTCAAGGACAGCGACAAGGTCGACGACGCGTACAAGACCGTCGCCTCCGCCAACATCATCGGCTACCGGAACAAGGGCCTGCTGAAGAAGCCCCGGTCCGTCATCGAGCCCGACTCCATCGTCTACCGCGCCGACCAGGACCTGATCAGCGACACCCTCGGCCTGGACCAGAACGGCCTCTACATGGGCCTGCTGCTCACAGATCCCGACATCAAGATCTACATGGACCCCGAGGACCTGTACAAGCACTTCGCCGTCCTCGCGAAGACAGGCGCCGGCAAGTGCGTGAGCGGAGAGACCCCGATCCTCCTTGCAGACGGTACAACGAAACCGATCAGAGAGATATTCGAAGAACATGCCGCAAGGACCGTCCACGAGAATGAAGATGAGACGCTCGTCCGGCTCGATGACGTTCAGGTCCAGAGCCTGGACGGCAATCGGCAGATCGGTTCAAGTGAGGCAGTCTTCGGCTACCGGAAGGAAGAAGACACAGTTATAACGATAACAACCGAATCCGGACGGGAAATCACGGTCTCAGAGGAGCATCCGCTGCTCACCGCGGAGGAAGACATCTCGTTCACCGAGGCAGCGGATCTGGAAGAGGGACACCACATCGCTGTTCCGCGCACCACCGACGCCACAGAGGACGCCACACTCTCCCTCTCTCCAGATCTCCAGGCACGAAGCAGTGCCATCGTTGCGGAACGACAGGAAAAACAGCGCCAGTATCAAACAGCGATGGAGATCAGATCTCAGGGCAACGGACCAACGACGATATCAGCCATGACGGGTGCAAAGCAGGGAACGGTCGAGAACTGGATATATCACGGTGATCAACCTGCCGCGACCGTCCAGGAAGGGTTGGCTGTCTCGGAGACCGGGAAACAGATTGAACTGCCCGGGGACCTTACGTCACTGTCCGAATTCCTTGCACTGCTGATAGCAGAGGGGGCTGAACAGTACACCCATTACTACCGCGCCATCTTCAGCAACAGCGACCAGCAGTTGCTCGACCGTTTCACTATGCTGACGGAACAGCTCTTCGGTCTTGAGGCCCGGCCCATGGAGGGGGGCGTATATATCGATTCCAACGCGCTGAAGGCCTTCCTCGACGACATCGGGTACCGGACCTGTCAGCGCTCCGCAACGAAACAGATACCTAACATCGTCATGCGTGCCCCACAGGCGGCAAAGAAGGCATTCCTCCAGGCATACTTCGACTGTGACGGCTGGATGGACGATCATGAAGCTTGTGTAATCTCTGCCAGCAGAGAAATCATCAACCGGCTTGCCTACCTGCTCCTCGAGTTCGGGATCGTCGCTCGTCTCAGGGAGACGGCGAAGACAGCGACCAACAGTGAGCATACAGAGGATACCTACTACGAACTGGTCATCAGCGGTCGGAACGACCTGGAGCTGTTCGCTGAACGTATCGGTTTCGGGCTGGAGCGGAAACAGGCGAAGCTCCAGAGCTATCTCGACGGAAGAGAGAGGAACACGAACGTCGATATCATCCCTGTTGACGGTGATGCGATCCGGAACGCGAGAGAGAAACAGGGGCTGAGCCAGCGGGAACTCGCGTCGGAGATCGACATGTCACAGATGAGCATCAGCCGTTACGAGAACGAGAACAGACGGCCTTCACGGCAGGCCCTCAAGAGACTTGCAGACCAGCTCGGGCTGGACCAGTATCACAGACTGAGCACAGCAGATATCAGCTGGGACAGGATAGCAAGCATCGAACGGAAGGACAACCCGGGAACCCATGTCTACGATCTCACCGTCCGGGATGACCACACCTTCATCGGCGGCTACGGTGGCATCATCAACCATAACTCCTACGCAACAGCCGTCCTCATCGAGGAGCTGCTGGAAAAGGACTATCCCGTCGTCATCATCGACCCGCACGACGAATACCACAGCCTCACCGAGCCCAACGTCCTCGAGGACGAGGACATGCAGCAGTACGACGTCGAGCCGCGGGACTTCCCGACGCAGGAGTACTCGACCAACACCGAGCTCAACCACCGCGCGGAGCAATTGACGTTCTCCTCGAAGAACATGGACGCCAAGGAGATCCAGCAGGTCGTCCCGACCAACCTGACGAACTCGCAGCTCGGCGTGCTGTACACAGCGCTGAAGGAGCTGAAGAAGCGGGAGAGCTACACCCTGGACGACGTCATCGAGACCTGCATGGACCAGGACTCCAAGGCCAAGTGGAACCTGATCAACATGCTGGAGACCGTGCGTGACTCCGGGCTGTTCGCGGAGCAGCCGACCGACCTGGACCAGCTGATCGAGCAGGGTACCGCCACCATCATCAACCTGCGCGGGGTCGACCCCGAGATGCAGGAGACCGTGGTCTACAAGCTGTCCAAGGAGCTGTTCGAGCGGCGGAAACGCGGCAAGCTGGAGCCGTTCTTCATGGTGATGGAGGAGGCGCACAACTTCGTGCCGGAGAAAGGCATGGGCAAGGCGATCTGCTCCGACATCCTGCGGAAGATCGCCTCTGAGGGCCGCAAGTTCGGCATGGGGATCGGCGTGATCTCCCAGCGGCCGGCCAACGTCGCGAAGAACATCCTGTCCCAGTGCAACACCCAGCTCATCATGCGTGTCACCAACCCGAACGACCTGTCCGCCATCTCCCGCAGCTTCGAGGGCGTGACCAGCGAGGTCGAGGACTCGATCACGAGCCTACCGCCCGGCGTCGGGCTGCTGCTGGGCAAGGAGTACCCGATCATGACCGACATCCGGGTCCGGAAGTCCAAGCACGGCGGCGGGACGAAGGACGTCTCCGAGGAGGAAGGCATCGAGAAGGGCGGCGAAACCCGTGAGGAAGAGAGCCTGACCGCGAAGGCGGAGCAGACCGACGTCGAGATCGGGCACGACGACCAGCCCGAGGAAGTTGACGAGCCGGACGAACGGGTCATCGAGGCGTTCACCGCAGCGATGAGCCAGGACGACCTGCCACAGGACATGGACGAACCGGTGACCGCGTACTACCCGATCTACATCGTCAAGACGCCTGTCGGGCGGCTGGCGATCGACGCCGAGGACGGCGAGGTGACCGCCAGAGACCTCAACCTGACCGATCAGGCGGACAGCGTGCTGGACGGCCTGAAGGAGCACGATATGACCAGGGCGGAGCTCTCCGAGCTGACGTCGCTGGACGAGGAGACGGTCGGCAAGATCCTGGACCGGCTGCGGGACTACCGCCTCGTGGAGAAGGACGATGAATACTACTCCTACACCGGTGTCGACCTGTTCTCCCACCAGGTGGAGGAGGTGGACGCCGCCGGCGACCGCGTGATCGACGTCAAGCTCTCCGAGGACGAGGCACGCCAGATCGCGAAGGATGAGCTTGGCAAGGAGGCGAAGAACGTCCGGCTGGTCTACTACCCGTACTTCAAGACCGGGAACCGGGTGTTCGACGCGGTGCTGGAGAAGGAGGTCTGACCGCGGCAAGCCTTAAAATGCTTATCGCCTAACAGGACGGTGATACGGGTCGTTGGTCTAGTTGGTCAGGACGTCGCCTTGACGTGGCGAAGGTCGGAGGTTCGAATCCTCCACGACCCATCTCGCTTCTCTCGATGCTTGAAGGAGGATTCGCAACCTCGCAGAAGCACCAGCTTCAACCGGTTCGAATCCTCCACGACCCATTCTTAGAGGCGAGCCCTTCCCTCTGAAGTTCACCACGTCACAACGTTCCGTTGGAACGTTGTTCGAACCTGCTTCGACCCGAAGCAGGTGAGTTCCACTCTCGCTGGCGCTCGAGTCCGATTCGAATCCTCCACGACCCATCTACGATAGTTGGAGGGGCAGAAGATCTCCGATCTTCAACCTCCACGACCCACTCCGACGCTTCCGGAGTAGAAGGAGACGGTTCGCTCCGCGAACCGTCTATGAGATCTGCCGCCTGCATCGTCTGGCAGGCGTTCTGAATCCTCCACGACCCATACTCTCTCTGTTCGTCTGGTCTGGGGAGTTCCGCGATGAGGATAGAGCGTTACGCTTTCTCCCGAAGAAGTTCAACCCCCTGCATAAGAATCCGCTCTGCCCTCCCGCCGACCCTCAATAGTGTGAGTACCCGAGGGTAAGGAATAAATAAATCGGGTGGGAAGCTGCGGGAGAAATGCTTGAGCAGGACGATCTGTCGCGGCGGGACTTCCTGAAGCTGGGCGGAGCCGCGGCAGTGCTCGGCCCGTCGCTGGCCGTCGGCAAGGAGTACGCCAGCAAGTACATGGAGCAGTTCGAGAACAGCCTGCCGATGGAGGTCAACGTCTACCAGACGCCCGACGTGGCCGAAACAGCGGCAGCGTACGGCAGGGACGAGCACCATGCGCAGGACGTCGCCGCGGCCTACATCCAGGACGCGTTCAATGAGGTCTTCGACCGGACAGGGATCGACGCCGAGGTCCACGTCAACGTCGTCGACGAGCCCGTCGACATGGGCGACCACGACACGACAGAAGGCATGCTCAAGGACTGGTACGACGAACTCGCCACACGGGAAGACACCGCGTCGCACAGCAACCTGCTCATCCACGGCAACCACTACATGGACGCGCTTGGCGAGGGAGAATCCGGCTGGGACGGTCCGCTCGGCCACGTCCACAGCTGCGGCACGTCGAGCGAGGTCTCGAACGGGGCCGTCCTCGGCAACGGTTACCGACTCATCGAACTCGACCCCGAGACGGTCAACGAGACCACGGCGTGGAAGCTCTATGCCGAGGACCTCGACGAGACCATCTACCCGGGGCATCCGCCGGCAGAATGGGTGGCGTACAGCGCTGCGCACGAGGTCGGGCACAACAGCTGCCTGCACCACGACATGGGCGACGTCACCGTCGAGGACCAGGAGCACGGTCGGGAGCTCACAGCCAGCGTGATGATGGGCGCATACTACGACGAATTCGCCGATGAGACGAACGGCGGCAGCAGGGTCCCAGAGCCAGAGGAGAACGACGACATCTACCTCTCCAACCGGTTCAGCGAGACAGTCGAACAGTTCCTGGCCGAGACATACGGCCAGTGATCGCCGAACAGCACCTGGTAGTGCTCGATCGAACGGTCCTTCTCCCCGACAGCGATCATCGCGCCGCCGGGCAGCCCGGTCTTGTAGGCATCACCAAGGATACGTTCCTCGCCCTCAGCATAGCCCCTCAGGAGCGGTGTCCTGCTCCGGATACCAAACTTTTTATGGAACTCTCACGCAGTAGTTAAGGCACATGGCCGGGTTCAAGCAGTCCATCGTCCTCAGGCAGGACCTTGGGCTGAGCGAGGGTAAAAAGATATCACAGGCATGTCATGCATGCCTTGGAGCGTTTCAAAAAGCCGGAAACGACGTAATAAATTCCTGGCAGGACAGCGGGGCGAAAAAGGTCGCCCTCAAGGCCGATGACGAGGAAACGTTGCGGCGTCTCTTTGAACAGGCGAAACGCAAGGACCTCCCTGCCTACCTCGTGACCGATGCAGGCAGAACCGAACTGGAGCCCGGCACCGTCACCTGCCTGGGTGTCGGCCCGGCGGACGAAAACGATATCGATGCAGTGACAGGAGAACTCGAGCTGATATAGATGGACGACGAACACGAACAACTGCCGACGTGGAGCTACCGTTCAGAGACACGGGGCATCGGCGGCGCTATCAAGGAGCAGATCGAGGACTTCGTCGTGGAGGAAGTCGCCGACCATCCGGTCGGAGACGGGGAACACCTCGTCTTCAAGCTCACCAAGCACAACATGACCACGATGGCCGCCATCCGCGAGCTGTCCAACATGCTCCACATCTCCCGTGACCGGTTCGGCTACGCCGGGAACAAGGACAAAAGAGGTGTCACGACCCAGTACGTTTCCGTCCGCGGGCTGGATGAGGAAGATCTCAACCGCGTGTTCATGCCCAACCTGGAGATCGAGGTCGTCGGCCACGACGGCTACATCAACCTGGGAAGCCTGGACCACAACGAGTTCAACATCACGATTCGGTCCATCAACCTGCCCAAGGAGAACGTGGAGAGCCGTGTGGACAGTATCATGGACGAGCTCGACGGCTGGATGCCCAACTACTTCGGCGACCAGCGGTTCGGCTCCACGCGCCCGATCACACACCAGGTCGGCCGCGAGATTCTGAAAGGCAACTTCGAGGAGGCGGTCTGGACGTACATCGCCAAGCCGTACGACGAAGAATACGACAAGGTCCGCAAGGTCCGCGAAGACCTGTGGGAGACCCGTGACCCCGAGCAGAAGGCGGAGAAGTTCCCCGAAGAATATCGGTACGAGAAGATCCTGCTGTACCACATCTCCGAGAACGACGGCGACTACAAGGGCGCCATCAAACGGCTGCCCGAAGGCCTGCAGAAGCTGTTCATCCACGCCTACCAGTCCTACGTCTTCAACATCGCACTCAGCGACCTGGTGGAGGACGGGTTCGACGACACTGACGCGGAACTCCCGCTCGTCGGCCACAAGACCTCGCTCCGTGAAGACAAAGAGGGCGACCAGCGGATCAAAGAGGTGCTGGAGGACGAGGGCATCAACCAGGAGGACTTCAAGCTGCACGACATGCAGCAGCTCCGGTCAGAGGGCGACTACAGGAAGTGCTTCGTACCCGTCCAGGGATTCGAGCTGGAGGACGTCGACGAGGATGACCTCAACCTGAACAAGAACAAGGCAGACGTCCGCTTCAACCTCGGCAAAGGCAGCTATGCGACCGTGTTTCTCCGTGAGCTAATGAAGGACGCATGAGACAGGCCACCACGATTTAAAAATCTGGTTTATAAAGTGTGGCTGTCATGTTCATCTGGATCGTCTGGGGCGTCATCGCAGTCTCCGTCTTCATGTCGCTGTTCTGGCTCAATATACTTCAGAAAGAAGAGGTCGACGTCCGCTCGTACCCTGACCCGGACGAATTCCCGTCAATCTCCGTCCTCATCCCTGCCTACAACGAGGAACGGATCATCGCGGACGCCATCGACTCGGTCCTGGAACAGGACTACCCCCGGCAGCTGCTGGACATCATCGTCGTCAACGACGGCTCCACCGACGGGACCCAGGAAATCGTCGAGGAGTACGAGGAACGAGGCGATGTCACCCTGATCAACCAGGAGAACCAGGGCAAGGGCGGGGCGCTGAACACCGGCCTGGAGCACGCCACAGGCGATCTTATTTCTGTCCAGGACGCTGACTCAGTCATCGAGCCGGACGCGTTCCGGAAGATGGTCGGCCACTTCCAGAAAAGCGACGTCGGCGGTGTCATCGCAGGCATCAAGCCCCTGGAGACAGATACCGTGTGGAAAAAGCTGCAGCGTGTCGAATACCTGCTGGGCATCCTCTACCGGAGACTGATGTCCGCCATCAACACGTTGTACATCACCCCCGGGGCGCTGTCGCTGTACCGGCGGGACCTGGTCAAGGAGTTCGGCGGGTTTGACGAAGACAACCTGACCGAGGACCTGGAGATCGCGCTGCGGTTGAAGAAGCACGGGTACAACATCGAGATGACCGCCCCCGCTATCACCCGTACCGAGTTCCCGCAAAGCTTCCGGGACCTGATGCGGCAGCGGGTCCGGTGGTACCGTGGCCTGATCAACAACACCCTCAGGTACCGTGAAATGATTTTTAACCGTGAATACGGACTTTTCGGTACGTTCCAGATGCCGCTCCACCTCGTCTTCCCGTTCGTGTCGATGATAGGCGCGTTCATGGTCGTGTACGGGATCGGAGAAACCGTCTTCAATTCACTGCTCTGGCTGAGCTCAGCCGGCTTCACGCTGTACAACCCCTTCGCCGGATACACTCCATACAGGTTCCTCCTCGCCTTCAACGTCAAAGTGTACTTCCCGCTCATCATCGGGGCTATCCTGGTCGGGGCACTGATCTACCTGTCACACCGGTACACGGACGAGAAACTGAAACACCCGCTGTCGATTGGCGCATTTTTTATAATTTACTACACGATACTTGGCATATTCTGGTGCATGGCGGTCGGCCAAGAAATCACGCGACGTGAGAAACGATGGTAGTGACAAAACTCGACTTCCTCAAGGTCATCCTAGCGACAGCAGCGATCTTCCTGATCGGGCTGGGCTTGGGTTACAGCCTGGACACGTCACGGGTCGCCTACCTGTCCGAGGAGCTCCGGGAACGGACGCTTGAAACGCAGTCGTTCATCGTCGGGCAGACGTACCTGGACTCAGTTGAGGACCGTGAGAACTTCTGTTCCCTCATGAACGACTGGATCTACCAGGTCGGAAAGAAGACCGCGCAGCTGGGCAACGACCTGCAGAATTTCGGCAGCGCCAGCATGTTCCACCGCGCCGACTACAAGTACCTACAGAGCAAATACTACCTCTACGAGATCAGGTTCATGCTGATGGTCGACCAGTACCGGGACCGGTGCAACAAGGACATCGTCAGCATCATGTACTTCTTCGGCGACAACATCCAGTCGGAACGGCAGGGGAACGTTTTAACACAGGTCCGGAAAAACCACCAGGGCGACGTATTTGTCTTCAGCTTCCACACAGAGTCGGAGCAGACCTCTGCGGTGAAAATGCTGGAACGTGACTTCAACGTGACGTCGACCCCGGCCATCGTCATCAACCGGGAAAGCGTGTACCGTCGGTATGTCGGAAAGACCGAACTCAACAACCGCGTCGAGGACTACCTCAACGGCAACGCGACGAACGCGACAGCGAGGTCGTGACCTATGCAGGAGACACTGGACAGACTGCGGCAGATCGTCGGCAAGGAGGACATCATCCTCGCGATCTTCCTCATCGGGATCGGTGGCGTCATCGTCACCATGCAGCAGCCACAGTCCTCCAGCTACACACCATCACAGTTCTGCAAACAGGTCGCGGCAGGCGTGGAATCGAACTACACCAACCAGGTCGACAGCATCACCTGCCACTGCGAGTCACCGCGCGGCTACCGCGGCGGCGTGTCGGACAAGGTCGGAAACGTGACCGACCTGGAGGACGTACTGGTCTGCGATGTGCAGTACGGCCAGCAGTCCAAGAAGCTCGTCTACCCGCTCCACAGGATCAACAAGACGGAGTACCAGCAGTACAACCAGACAGGAACGCTCCCGAACACGACAGGCACGACGACAGTGCGTTAATCCTCGTCCATGTCCACATCGCCGACCTCGCGGGTGAGCAGCAGCCGGTTCTTCCTGCCCTCCTTCACCTTCTTCAGCAGGCTTCGCTCCTCAAGGTCCTTGACCAGGCGTGAGATCTTCGCCTTGGAGTAGTCCAGGTTGTCAACCAGCTCCTTCTGCTCACAGTCCCCGTCCTGCTCGATCAGGTAGCGGAGAACCTCGCGTTCATCGTCCTTCAGCACCGGCATGATGGAGGCGATTGTCTCGCCCTCCTTCCGGCGGCGCTTGACGTAGAGGTAGAGTACCAGCGAGAGGATGATAAGCACTAGCGCAGCGAGGACGGAGAATTGGTCCGGGAAGATGTCCTCAAACACGCGGAGCTCCTGGTACCGGATCTCGAACCGGAGCGATTCACCGAGGGAAAGGTTGTCCTTCCGCCACGTCACCGAAAACCTGCGTCCGCCCTCTGCGCTCCCAGTGGCGGCGCCGGCCGGGCTGAAAGGTTGAACCTGGTTACCGTTGACGAGACCGTATCCCTCCGGGAGCAGAACACGCAGCACATATTGGTCAGTGGGGACGAGGATGCGCTGCACATGGCTGAACGTGTAATAGTCCTCGCCCTTGGACAGCATCTCGTTCGGCGTAGTGTACGTTATCGTCACATTGTACGTCGTGTTGTACCGCCCTGGTTCACACAGGATCTCATTGTCCCGTGCATTGAACTGGCAGGAGATCCTCCCCTCTGTATCGTGTCCCGAAAGCCGGTTCGGGTCGTGTGAGGACGGGATGAGGACCGAGACCTGTTCAGCGGTGAGCTCGGTGTAGTTCAGATGGATGCTGACCTCTGTCTGTTCGCCGATGTCGATGACCTCCCGCACCGATCCTATCTCCGTGGCCGCTGACAGTGACGCCAGCGATGCAACCAACACTAGCAGGATGGAGACACGAGCCACGACCGTGGTTGCGCTCTCCGCCGGGGAAGAAGTACGACCAGCCAGAGCCATGGTAACTCCCTTTGCAGGCGCGAAATATAAATATTGCCAGGCAGTTACTGCTCGCTGTCCCGCGAGATCATCATGCCGCCAGCACCTGACTGGAGGAATTTCTGCATCATCTCCGCGACCAGGTTCAGCGCGTCCTGCGCCTCACCGAGATCGAGCGTGATCTCTTCCGGACCCTGGACCTCAATCATCGTCGGCCCGTAGTTCATCACCAGTTCGACCAGCGTCGGGAAATCGTCGACAGTGGCCTCGACCTCACAGACTTGAGAATAACCTTTGTCGAGTGCCGGGTGAGGATCCTCCACCTTTTCCACGTCCTCGAAGTCCTCGCTCGTTATCTCGACCGTCTCCATCTCCTTCATCTTGTCAACATGGTCCCTGAGCGACTCGACAGCAGCGTCCTCCTGTTTTGCAAGGACCTCAAAGATCATCCAGGTGTCGATCCCGTCGGACATATCCAGGGACTTCTCCCTGAACTTTATCAATCCGTCCCGTGGGGGAGAAAGAGAAAAGAGATAGGGACGGCCGATCTTACTCGACCGTCACCGTCGTCCGCATCCCGGAATGGAGCCTGCAGACGATGTCGTACGACCCGGCCTCGTCGAACTCCAGGGTGACGGACTCGCCAGCACCGACATTGACATCGATCCCGGCCTCCTTGATCGTCACCGTGTGGGCGAACGAGTCGTTGTTCACGAACCGGACCGTCGACCCGGCCTCGACCGTCGGGCTGGACTGGAACGCCGTGCCCTGCATCGTGACCGTTGTATCGGGATCGTCCTCCTGTACCACGGCGATGGCCGGCTCAGTGTCGGACGTCTCGTTCTCTGTCTTGTTCTCTGCCGTGATTTTCGCTGGACCGCGACGGGTCTCGTTGTCCTCCCTGTCGCGTCCATCACCGCCGTCCTCCCTGTCGCGTCCATCACCGCCGTCCTCCCTGTCGCGTGTGACCGTGACGACCCGGGAGGTGGTCGCGACGGACTCGCCATCGACGACGACGTCGGTCGTCACGGTCCAGTTGCCGGGCTTGGCCTCGAGCCGTGCGCGGAACTCGGAGCCGCCGACACACTGGATGCCGACGCCGTCACGCTTCGTGTAAGTGACCGTGAACGAGACAGTGCTCGCGTTCGGATCGACACTGTAGTCGACCTTGCCTCGGTAGTTCGGGCTGCTGAGCCCGAGCTTGCCGCGGGTCTGGACGTAGCCGTCGCCGCCCTTGACCGCGACGTTCGCCTGGCCGGGGGAGAGGTCGTCGATGCACCGGGTCTTGATTTCCTGCTCTAAGTCGCGGCCGGTCCGGTCACGGTCCCGGAACCGGTCGCGGCGCTCACGGAGCTGCTCTCTGACGTCGTCAGCTCCCCTGAGACCTTTCGCGTTCTTGACGAGGTCCTTGACGACTCCGCGGCGCTCGTCCTTGAACTCCTGGATGATCTTCAAGCGTTCCTCGACCGTCATGTTCTGCTGCATCTTTCCGGCGAACTCCTGGTTCAGCTCCCGGAGCTGCTCGATCTGGTCCTCCATGCCCGTGACCTCGGCACGGACTTCGTCACGGATCGCTGAACGGTTCCCCTGGATCTTGTCCCAGCGCCCCTCCTTGACCTTGCCGATCACGTCTTGCGAGGCCCGGAGCGATTCCAGGTACTTCCCCGCGCTGTACAGGACACGGGCCTCATGCAGGTCGTCGCCGAGTTCACTGCTCATGTTTACGTTCTCGACAAGCCGTTCAGCACGCTTCAGAGACGCGTTGGCACGTTCCTGCATCGCCTGTTGCTTCTGCTGAAGGTCCTGCTTCCATTTCTCGGCAAGGCGCTTGTGTGCCTTGCGGTAGGCTTCAGCGTCCGCCGCCGCGGAGTTTGCGGAGAACCGGGCTGCTGCCGACGCCTGGATGCCGGCCACCGTCACATCGGCGTCGGTCTGGTTCCGGACCTGTGTCGCGATCTGCTGTGCGAGGTCAGGGTTGCCGACGACGCGGACCTGTGTGATGTTGCGGGCCTGGATCGCCTGGACCGCGCCGGTGATCTGGTCCTCGCTTCCGACAACGTAGCTGTTCGCGTTGATCGAGTTGACGGCTGCGATGGAGTATTTAAAGTTCGTCGCCGCGACGATGTTCAGCCGCTGCGACACGTTCATCTGCTGGACCAGTCGGTCGCGGACCTCCTGCTCGACCTGGTCCTCGCCCTCCGCCGTGACCCGGTTGACCGAGACGCCGAGACCCTGGAACTGGCTCTCGACCTCGCTCGTCAGCGGGGTACCGACGTAGGTTACCGATGCGACGCCGAGGCTTTCAAGCTGCCCCATCACGCTGACAGGGACCTTCGTGTTCGGCGTCAGGAAGATCGGTACGTTCTCCTGCTGTGCCAGCTCCTTGGCAACGGAGAGGAGCTCGCCTCTGTCGTC
>JAXINV010000024.1:34196-43756 GCA_034190465.1 Asbonarchaeum danakilense (SeqCode)
GCGTCCGGATAGTTGGCTGTCGATGCCAGTATAACAGTATCGATGTCCGCGGACGCGTTGGCGGATGCCTGTGTGTCGATGATGGTTTGGGACGCCGCGGGGACCGCGAGCAGTGTCAACAGTGCTACGAATGCAAAAGTCTTTTTCATCGGATGTGCACCATATTATTTTTCTAACCGGAGGTTTTTATAAGTTGCAAACAGGAGTCAGCACCATGCAGCTGAACCGGGAACAGCTCCAATCGATGATCGAGGAACACGGCCTGATACAGGAGTACGTCAACCTTGAGCGGCAGCTGACACCGAACGGCTTCGACCTCAGTCTGGGCGAGGTCCACCGGTTCCAGGGCCCGGGCCAGCTGGACTTCTCGAACGAGGAACGGGAGCTGCCCGACACCGAGCCGGTCGCGAAGGATGGCGACTGGTGGGAGCTGGAGCAGGGCGTCTACAAAGTCGTGGCGAACGAAATCGTCGACATCCCGCTGTCACTGGTCGGCATCGGGTTCCCCCGCTCGTCGCTGATGCGGATGGGCTGCCACATCCAGAACGCGTTCTGGGAGGCGGGCTACAATGGGAAGACGGAGTGCCTGCTCTGCGTGGACAACCCTGAAGGCGTGCGGCTGCAGCAGGACGCGCGGATCCTGCAGATCTCCTTCCACGAGATGGAGGAAGCCGGCTCCGGGTACGACGGCCGGTACAGTTTCTAGACCTCCTTACAGCTCCTTGAGCTGGACGTCGATCCCGTCATCGATTGCCGCGACGGCGTAGTACCCGTCGGCGACCGGACCGGGGTTGACCAGCGTGGTGCCCGCCAGTTCGTCCATGGAGCGTGACTCGTGGATGTGACCGGTCAGGACGAGGTCGAGGTCGTTCTCCTCGATCAGCTTCCGCACCTCTTTGCTGCCGACATGCTCACCGTCCGCGACGTCTGTCGATGTCGCTGCTGGCGGCTGGTGGATGACGGCGACACGGTTGTCTGCCTGCATCCGGTCGTACAGCTGGGCGAGGACGCTCCTGATCTCTTCCTCGTCGGGTTCGAACGGTGTGCCGAACGGTGTCAGCCCGCCGCCGAACCCGATGGCGTCGAACCGGTCGAACGAGGCGACGTTCTTGTGCAGGTTCATCCTGCGGTCGATCAGGTTCCTGACACAGGCCTCTTCCTGGTCCATGTTGCCAGGGACTGCCTTGGACAGTTTGCGCTGGTCGTCGAAGGCGTCGAGGACCTGGAGAAGCCTGTCCTCGTAGTCGCTGTACTCGCCTGCGTCGCTGAGATCGCCGGCGCACAGCGCGACGTCATAGTCCGCCCTGTCAAGGACTGATTCGAGGTTGGACACGTTGCCGTGGATGTCGGTGGTGAGGAGTACGCGCATGGCGGCAGGTGGGGAAGACACATTTAAAGCTTTGACCGTACCATGCTGTAGCGGCAGTTACAGGCTCACAGGACGGGTCCGCGACAGGCCCTGCACGGACTCCGGCGCAGCCGGAGTGGAGCGCAGGTGACCTTCAGGGCGGACCGCGCTGTCCTAAGCCCCGATGGCTAAGCCTGGTATAGCGGCCGACTCGTAACGGACGTGGCTCTGCCACGTCCACGGTCCCGGGATCGCTCCTCCACGGCCTGGCGGGAGCCCCGGGGTACGCCCCGTTCCTCCTTGGCTGGGAGGAATGCCTGGTATGAGGAGGATTATTGAGTGCACGAGCTAACGCGATGATGACGTGAACACCCTCCGAACAGGGTTACCGGGCTGTACAACCTGGCACGGTATGGTCTCCGACCTGTCCCGCGCCAGGACTCGACCAGCAACGCCCCCCACGGCGCCTGGTCGGCGAGAAATCGGCAGGTCCCGGGTTCAAATCCCGGTCGGGGCTTTGGAGGTATTTTCGATGGAAGCAGGCAGCTTCTCCAGAAAGGCGAAGAAATTGGCAAAAGACCTCTCACAGGCGTCAAAGACCTGATCCTCGAGACAGCCGGGGCGCTCGTCTTCCGTGTCCTCGACCTGTTCTGACCGGCGCCACGCGATCCATTACTCGACGGATTCGCGTTCCACCAGCACATAAAAAATTCGCAGCGACCCACCCAGCCCACCTATTTAAGAGTTGCTATGCCGGCATGGTACATGCGAACGTACCAGACAGAGGACGGCGTCAACTACAGCATCGACATCTCCTACAGCGACTTCGCCAGGAGCGTGTTCGAAACCGAGGACGATCCACAGGTCTACGACAGGAAACTAGACCACCTGGAATCCACGGTCATGGACCTCGGCGAGACACCGACCGACGCATTCTTCGACAACTACCAGCAAGCACGCAGCGAGGTCGACCAAGAGCTTCCCGACTTCGACGCCAACATCCTGCACGGCGACGACGGCAGGACAGGCAAGATGACGTACCTGAACTTCACCGCCGACGAGGAACCGGACGACGAGGAAGCGTTCGTCCAGACCGTCGACGAGGCGCTGACCGAGACACTGGCAGCCACCGTCGCCACCTGGTACGACGCCGCACGCCAGGCCTCTGAGTACCGGGACAAGGACCTCACCCTGCAGGTCACGCAGGAGGACGGTGTGCGCGGCACCTACTTCAGCATCGACACCGCCCCTGACGCCGACAGCGACGTCATGGAGCACGCCAGAGACCTGATGCATGCGGAACCAGACCTCTACGAACCCTGAAACTCAGACGGCCGTACTCATAACGTTGACCAAAAGCCACAACAACAGAGCCGCCACAGCAAGCAACAGGTAGAACCTGTATCCGCTCCATCGGCTACGCCATGCCGCCACCCCCACAACGCCCGTGCTCACGAAAATCAAAACAGCCAGGCTGTTCTCCGATACCGCCTCCACCGCTCTACTGAGAGCCGCGACAACAGCAAGGGGATCGACCGACTGGAACTCTGCCACCGTTTCCCCTATCCTCGCATAGACACCAGTCGGCGCAGCGAGCAGAGCGACAAGAGCCCCGATAACCACAGACTGGTCATCTGAGAAAACATCAGCATTCATAAGGGTAAAAGCAGAGACAGCAGCGACAAGCGCCATCGGCACAACCAGTCGGAACAGGACATCCTCCTCAATCCCCGTAACACTCGACACAGTCGGCCGTGCAACTACCCGGCCGACGAAGCCTGTGGACAGGACAAACACTGTCACCTTGAGCCAGAGCCCTCGCATCCCGCCAACGTCTTGTGCCGTCCATTTTAAAACAGCAAGGTCACCGCAACAAGCCCCACAACAGCGTCAGACCTATAAACCGTAAAAAGCATTACACCGCGTGTGGCAGCAACCGTCGACGACTTCCTGAACAGCAGGCGGATCAACACCTACATCGGGTGGTTGATCGTATTACTCCTCACGACAGTAATCATCGAGAGCATCTTGGACATCGACATCGTCTGGGCCGGGTTCACCGGGTTCGTCACATGCATCCTGATCCTACCCTCCATCGCCAACCGCACCCACCGCATCCTTATCCCGTGGGAGTTCCTGCTGCTCGCCACTATGCCGATCATCGCCAGAGCCCTCGACATCGCCATGCTGCACGGGCCACTTGTCAACTACCTCTCCTTCGCCGCCCTGGCGCTCATCGTCTCCGTCGAAATCCACGTCTACACCGAAACCAGGATGACGCACTGGTTCGCCGTCATCCTCGTCGCCCTCACCACCACCGCCTCAGCCGGTCTCTGGGCAATCGCCAGATGGCTGAGCGATAACTATCTCCGTACAGCACTCCTCCCCGACAACCAGACGCTGATGATGCACTTCCTCGCCGCGACAGCCGTCGGCATCGGTGCCGGCATCCTATTCGACATCTACTTCACACAGCTCGGGCGTGAGGTGAACCAGCCATGAGACTGCGGCAGCGACTCGGCATCTCAGAAAAAAACCAGCAGCGCCTCACACAGGTGATGCAGCTCGTCCTCACCGCCATGGCCGTAATCAGCATCTACACACTCAACTTCAAGATGCTGTTCAACTCACTGCTCCCTCTCTTCATCACATTCCTCCCCGCACTGCTGGAACGCGACCTCGACTCTTCCATGGACACCGGCCTCGTCCTCTGGATCACCTCCGCCGCCTTCCTCCACGGCCTCGGCTCGCTCGGGGTCTACGGCTACATCAGCTGGTTCGACCAACTCACCCACTTCCTCGCCGCCACCGTTGTCGCCGGGACAGGGTATGCTGCGGTCAGAGCCATCGACGAACACGCCGACGGCATCGAACTGCCCGCCAGAACCACCTTCATCTTCGTCCTCATCTTCACAATCGCCTTCGGCGTCATCTGGGAGGTACTCGAATTCCTGCTGGGGCGCCTCGCCAGGTTCTACGGCGGCGAAAGCGTCCTCCTCCAGCACGGTGTCAACGATGCAATGCAGGACCTCCTCTTCAACCTCGGTGGCGGACTCGTCGTCGCAACCTGGGGGCATCTCTACCTCACCGATGCGGTCCAGTTCATGGCCGATCTACTCGGAATCCGTTCCTCCTGAACACCTCCCGTGTGACACTGCTCCCGCCTTTTTATCCCCGTCCACCCCATCTTCCAACGGTGCATATCCATGGACCTCACAGACAAAGTCGCCATCGTGACCGGCGGATCCACCGGCATCGGGAAAGCGATCGCGGAGAAATACGTCGAAGAAGGAGCAAACGTCGTCATCGCCGACATCGACACAGAGAAAGGACAATCGACAGCCGAAGAAATAGGCTGCGACTTCAAAGAATGTGACGTCTCCGACAGAGACGCCGTCCAGAACATGGTGGAATACACAGTCGAAGAACACGGCCAGCTGGACGCCATCGTCAACAACGCCGGCATCGGCAGGGCATCAAAGCTCGGCGAAATGGAGTACGACGAATGGGACCAGGTCATGGCCGTCAACCTGACAGGCGTCATGAACTGCTCCAAGGAAGCCCTGCCCCACCTCAAGGAGACCGAAGGCGCGATCATCAACATCGCCTCCATCTACGGCCTCGTCGGCGGACCCGGCGCCACCGCCTACTCAGCAGCCAAGGGCGGCGTTGTCAACTTCACACGGAACGTCGCCGTCGACTACGCCGCTGAGAACGTCCGCTGCAACGCCATCTGCCCCGGGTTCGTCGAGACACCGATGACCGAGGATATGCTCGAAGACGAGAAATTCTACAACTTCGTCAAGACAGAGACACCGATGGAACGTGTGGCACAGCCGGAAGAGATCGCCGGGATCGCCGCATTCCTCGCCTCAGACGAGGCATCGTACATCACCGGCGCAAACATCCCCGTCGACGGCGGATGGACGGCACATTGATGCTCCGCATCAATGTTTAAGCAGCTTTCAACAGAAAGCTGCGGGGCACACTGACGCCCCGGGTCAGTGTTCAAGCACCGTCCTCAGATAGGACGGTGCGCGGCGCATTGACGCAAAGCGTCAATGCTTGAGCAACGTTCCGAAGGGACGGTTTGCCACACTGAGGCCGTCCCTTCAAAATTTTTCCCTTCTTCAGACCTCATTGCCCAGCACATGCTCCATCGCGTGACCGAGGGCCCGGGCCGTGAACTCGGTGCGCGTCAGCCGGCCGTCAGTCATCACCCCGACCGTCCCCTCACGCTCCCGGATACCTTCTTCCCCCGCCACGTCGGCAATTACCTCGCCGAGCTCCTCGTCCGGGATGCGTGACGTGATCGAATCCGGCAGCCGTATCCTGCCCGCACCGCCTTCACCGATGACAGCCCCGTCCCCGAAGACCGCCGCCCAGACCGAGAGAAATGCACCGTCCTCGACGTAGCCCTCCACCCCGATACCGCGGTCAGCGTCTGCCGTCGCAGCGGCACGCCGCGCACGGTTGCGGGCGCCCTGCCTGGCATTCTCCCGCTCCATCGGCATCGCAGCGATCCCCGGGTCAACGTCAACTGTCACAACTTCATACGACTCCTCGTAGTCAGCAAGAACCTGTTCCGTCGCTGCTTCCTTCGCCGCATTGGTAGAACCAAGCGCGTATAGCACATTCATCCCTCATAGTGCTCCTTAACCTGAGAAGCATCCCAGGCAACCAGCTCATCCTTCGTATAGCCGAGTTCATCAAACGCCTCGTACATCGTCTCCTCGTCCGGCGCCTCGACCTCCAGCAGCGGCGGGATGCCGGGGTACTCATCGATCACGTACTCGACATCCGCCTTCTCCCACTTCCGACGGTGCTTCGACGACTCCCGGATCTTCTGGAGGCCGAGCTGCTCGAAGAACGCATCGACAGCCTCGTAGTCCGAGACACTGAACTCGGTTTCCTCCATCGTCTTCGCGCCGTCACGCGAGATATCGCATTTCATCGTGACGAACGTGTCGTATTCCTCGATCCTCCGGAGTCGGAGCACGCCCTGCTTCTCGATGGAGCCGTCCGGGTAGTCGTAGAACGATGACTCCACCTCCGCGTCCATCACCTGCTCCGCACCGACCTCAGCCAGCCGTTCCGCGACCGCTGCATCGTCGATCTCCAGTACCTTCGCCTCGATCTCGTCCATACCCCGGGCTTGCCGGCGGACCTATATAATTGCTGCGACAGCATCCATCCACGATGGACACAGGCCACATCCGACAGCAGGCACGAAAACTGGGCGTCTGGTTCCGGGACCGGCCCGCCGTCACAGCCATGTTCGCCGGCTCCACCCTGCTGATGCTGTGGCTCCACGCCCAGGGATGGAACTGGGACTTCATGGTCTACTCCATGAACGCCGGCTACCTGTTCCACGGCGGCAGCTACATCGAATGGTACCGACCGCCCGTCGCCGCCACCATCATCGGCCTGCTCCGGTTCATCGTCCCGCGGCGCCCCGCCGAGTTCATCTACATCGTACTCGTCAGCACCTTCCTCCTCCACACCACAAAACAGGTCGCCGAACGGTACGAAATTGATCTGACGAAACTGTACCTCCTCCTGCTCTCCCCGTTCATCATCCTCCACGGCACGCTGAACGGGACCGAGATGCTGGGACTGGCGTTCGCCATGCTGTTCATAGCTGACCTGTCGCGGCCGCGTGCAGGACTGTGGCTGGGCCTGGCCTTCCTCACCCGGTACACGTACGTCTTCCTGCTACCGCTCGTACTGTTCCAGCGGTGGCCGAAGAAGATCGTCGCGACATACCTCATCTCCGCGGTCCCCGTCGCCGCCTGGTTCGGCCATAACTGGCTCGTACTCGGTGACCCATTCGCCAGCATCGCCAACTCCGTCGCGCTCAACGTCCGTCTCCGCCACATCTCCAACCCGTTCAACCCGGTGCACATCGTGCTGATCACGGGGCTGTCCGGCCTGTTCATCGCTGCAGCCCTGGTGCGTCGGAAAGCCTCCTGGAAACAGCCCAACGCCACCACCACCGCCATGATCGCGTTCGCAGGATTGACAATCCTGAGCTACGCACGGACGCCCGTCAAACCGGTGCGGTACCTGTACCCACTGGCGTTCCCTGCCGCGTTCTTCGCAGCAGAGGCATGGGATCGTCTGAGTGTCGCGCAGGGGATCGTCACCGTCGTCCTAGCAGTCAACCTCCTCGGCGCCGGGGTGCTTGTCAGCGGCCAGTACATGGCCGATCCTGCGCCGTACCGGCGGGCGGCTGCGGCGACGGACGACTGCATGACCGCATCGAACCTCTGGCCGCACATGTCATATGCAGGCCAGGTGAGCACCCCCGCCCACGACCTGGAACGGACCAAACAACAGATCCGGAACGGTGAACGTATCGTATTGTTCAGGAACGTGGAGACACCGCCGTTCATCACCAACGAGACCGTCCTGGAATCGCTCCCGGCCGTCGAGCGGACACCGGTCTACGTCATCCTCGGGAACAGCTCACTGTGCAGGGAACCGACACGGTACAACACCACCTACTTCGAGCGACGTGAAAAGAAATACGCGTCCGACGGTATCCAGAAATCGTACGACCCCTGTCATTTCCTGTTCGGAAAGATCTGCAGCTTCGTCGGGCTGTAGTCACTCGGTCTCGAACGTCAGCCGGACCTCGTCCTCGTCTTCCTCCAGATCCGAGAATTCCGTCACGATCTCACCGGCCTCGGCGACGATCGACTCCATCTCGTTCTCAAGCTCCTGCAGCTGCTGGCGCGTCTCGTTGATCTCCCGGCGCTTGTCGATGTACCGTTTCCTGTCGAAGCCGTCGCTGTCCTTCAGCACCTGGACGATGTGTTCGCCCTTCGGATCGAGCTCGTACGTGATCCCTTCACCGTCGTCGCGGCGTTCACCGATCAGACCGATCTCCTTCGCCTCCCTGAGGCGCTGCCGGAGCTCGTCCCGCGATACTGTGGCCTTCTCCGCCAGGTAGCCGAGCGATTTCGGGCCGCGCTCCAGCTGGAACAGCAGGTAGAGCCCGCCCGGCGTCCTGATGTAGTCTGCCAGTTCCATGTGGCTATGTGCCTCTTGGTGGTGCTCGTCCTTATTTGTTACTGCTCCGAACAGCACGTCCGCCGGGCAGCCTGCTCAGGCCGCGGCGGCACGAAAATTTTAATAGGGGGCGTGCACACTTTCTTCATGAGGCACCACCATGGCAGGCCATCCCGAGGACGATGACTCGCTCTTTGTCAGGGTCGAAGGCTACAAGGTCATCCTCCAGGATCTGGAGGCGGTCAGACAGATCATCGAGAACATGAAAGAAGCCGTCACCGTGATGAACCAGGTCGACAAGGTCAAGGAGAAGAGCATCGAGACGTTCCTCGAGAACGTGGACCGGCTCAACGACAAGCTGGACTCCATCGACGCTGAGATGCCGCAGATGCGGGACATGGAGCAGGGCGGCAGCGTGACCATCGAGCGTGAACAGTCCCAGCAGGTGCAGCAGCAACAGCCCGCCGACAGCGAAGAGGTCGTCGATGATTCCATCCACGACCTGCAGGACGAGCTCCAGGGACTGAAGGACGAGCTCGACAAGTTGGACTGACAGGTATTCTTTCTGGAAAGAAGGAAAATGAACGCCAGCGTCAGCTGGCGATGATCTCGACCTCGAAGCCCTCCGGATCCTTGACGAACGCGTAGTCGCCCGGACAGTCCTCCGGCGGCCGGTAGTCCTCACCGCCGGCCTCGACAGCGGCTTCATACGCCTCCTGCAGCGACTGATCGTCGTCGCACCGGATCGCGACGTGGCCGAACCCGCTTCCCTTCTCGTACGGCTCGCCCTCGCCGTGGTTGTACGTCAGTTCCAGCTCGGCGTCCTGGCCCGGTATGCGGAGGAAGTACAGCGTGAACGTGTCCATCTCCTTCTTCTCCCGGAGCTCGAAGCCGAACGCTTCCTCGTAGAAGTTTACCATCGCTTCAGGGTCGCCAACGCGGAGCATCGTGTGTGCAAATCTCATCAGAATCACCTGAGCACAGGGCAAGGGGAAGTGACAAATACTTTCCGCTGGGGTGTCCTCTGGACACCCTTTCCTTGCGTCCTCAGAGCGTAACCTGAGTGCGGAGCGAAGCAGGCGCGTAGCGCTGCTTCTCGAGCATTTTCCCTACGGGGAAAATGCGGAGCACAGCACCCTCTGGTGCTGTTCGAGCATCATTTCGCACCTCGAAATGATGCGGAGGGCAGGATTCGAAC
>JAXINV010000008.1:0-29250 GCA_034190465.1 Asbonarchaeum danakilense (SeqCode)
CGCTTCTTCAGGATCTCCACCATCATCTCGTCGGGCACGTACTCGCCCTCGTCGATGTACTCCCGGGGCGTGCCGTGCTCCGTTTCCACATCCTTGTTGTTGCGGAGGATCTGCCCGGTGGAGACGTGCGGTATTCCGAACCGTTTCGAGATCTTTGATGCCTGGGTGCCCTTTCCCGCCCCAGGCGGACCGAGAATAATCAGGTTCATTTGCATCGGTGGGTGCAACCCCTGTTCGGGCCAGTCGGCCCTTCCGTGACACGCATCCAACCACAGCGAAGCAACTTAAACGTTTCCCTCAAGGTGCAGGAACGACCACAGGAACCGGTCCCAGTCCTCACCGCCTGGTCTCACATCCACGAACGACGCATCCTGCATCGGCTCCACCAGGTTGCCCGGCACCCCCTGCTCCGGGAGGTCACCGTCCAGGAACGCGGCAAGGACCTCGCGCGGTGTCGTGTGCTCGCGCTCCACCACTGTCACCAGTCGGTCGTCCTCCACCCAGACACGGTCATACGCCTCCGTGAACTGCTGCAGGTGCTCCTCGTTGTGGAACACCGCTGGGCCATGGTGCTTCACCCTGTCCGGCAGTTCCTCAACCAGCGGGTCGAACACCAGCCGGACCCTGTCCTCCGTCACGTGGAACCCCGAGTCGAAAAGCTCGAAGCCCCGCCCAACCATCTCCTGGCGCAGCCGCCGCATCAAACGCCGGAGCTGCGGGTACAGAATGTCGTCCACCACGTCCGGCCGGTCCAGCTCCAGCACGACGAACGTCCCGTGCGCGTCCAGCTCCTCCTCCAGCCGGTCAGGGTCGACCACCGGCTCTTCCGGGAAGAACGCGTCAAGAGATGGTTCCTGCAGGTACCGCCACGCCTCGTAGATGAACCGTGCATAGTTCTCCGACGACAGCACCGACGCCACGTTCCGCTCCGGGTCGGTCGGATCGATCACCACCAGGTCCTCGTCCGCGAACTTCTCCGCAAGCTCCTCAGGCAGCCCGTCGTGGTGGTCAGCGACGTCGATCACCGTCTCACGCTCCCAGTCGACCGCCGCCTTCAGCAGCGACCGGAAGCCGCCGTACTCCGCGATCAGCAGCTCGCACAGGTAGCCGGAGAACCCTTCCACCCGGAGCGATGAGCCGTACAGCCCGCGCCCTTTCAGGAACGCCTTCAGCAGCACGACCTCGCGCTTCTCCTCCGTGGAAAGCGCATTGTTCACCCATTCGGTATGGAGCGGGGTGCGGTCGACCGAGGACTTCAGTTCAGCCGGCGAGTCGATGTCGTACGCCGGCACGATCTCCACCTCGAACCCGTCGATCTCGCCCTTCGTGTACGGATGCTCCGCGAACTCGACCTCGTACGTGCCGTCGAACCGGTCGAAGACCGCCTCACCGATCGCCAAGCCGTCCTCCTCCAGTATCTCCCCGGACGTGTCCGCGTCGAAGAACACGAAGATGTCCAGGTCCTTGTCACCGGCGAGGAACGTCCCCTTCGCCAGCGAACCCATCAGTTCCGCCTGCCGGTCGAACTCGTCCTCGATGAACCGCTGGATCTCCTTGAACTGCTCCCGGGAACGTCGCCGCTCCGCCTCGTCGGGCCAGACCTGTTCCAGAACCTCATCCTCCGGCATGGGTACAGAAGGGTGGCGGACGTAAAAATAAGTGAGGGGTCACGCCTCCCGGTAGACCAGTGTCACACCTTCCTCGTGGTCCAGGTCGTACTGCAGCGCCTCATCCCGTGCCAGCTCCTGGAGCTCGTTCACGTCCTCGTCGCGATCGTCCACAAACAACGGCTTCCCCTGGAGCAGCCTGCCGTGGATGTCTGTGTAGACCTGGTCCTCCACCGTCTCCGGCAGCTCGTCAAACGCGAAGTACCGTTCCACAATCGCGTCAGCCGTGTGGGAGAACGAGTACGACCGTTCACCACCGAATTCCTCATCGTCCGACGCCAGTGCCGTGAACTCGTGGAACGCGTCATCGTCCTCCGTCGTGACCTCCACGTCGTCCGGCACACCGTCGACCGCCCGGTCGAGCTTCTCGGGCACGACGACCTCGTTCAATGGACCTGTACGCCGGTAGTTGACCTGTTCGTCCGGATCGGCGGACTCGTTATAGTTCCGGACGTGCTCCTGGACGATCCCCTCAAGATCCACCCCGACCGCGTCGATCCGGACACCGCCGGACGCGCCGTAGCCGACCGCATAATTGTCACTGGCCAGATCAGCGTCCACGGACGCGAGTTCATCGCGCCAGTCCTCATCCGGTGCCGCAGCCATGGGAGTAACTTGTCATTGTTAAGATTTAAAGCCCCAGGATGAACGGGCGTTAATCCCGGGTGTGTGCGTGCCGTGACGTTATAAGGCCACGGCGGTGAAACGGGTACGATGCCATACAGCACCGACGAAAGCATGGACGGGACGGATGGTGAACCCGCGTACACCGGCTCCTGGGACTTCTCCTTCAGCGAGGTGCTGCGCGGCGCGCTGGGCGGGCGGCGGCAGACCAACCGGGTGGTCCACCGGTACGCGGAACAGTTCGAGCAGGCGGCACGGCTGCTGGACGCGGAACGGGACGACGCCTACGTCGAGATCTACGACCCCGTCCAGAAGATCGAGCAACGGACAGACACGCCGGACAGCCTGTGGGACGAGCTGATCGACGACGTCGATGTCGAAGAAGTGGAGCTGGCCTATGAATCCGACGACGGCAGCATGACGTTCAGCTACGACCGCAGCCTCGACCACCCGTTCCATGTCGAGGCGACCGACGAAGCAGCAAAGGACGAACTGGAGGAGCTGTACGACATCAGGATGAAAAGAGAATGGAAGCCCAGCGGGTTGCTGGGACTGCTGGACTGATCAGCCCTGGTGCTTGCCCTTGACCATCTTCTTGTCAGCGATGACCCAGTAACGGATCTCCTCGCCCTCGGAAACGTCCAGATCGTCGGGCATCTGCATCTCCTCGGTCTCGTAGGTCTCCATGTCCATGACCTGTGCGATGTCGCCGTCCTTCGAGACGATCTGGCCGACCTTCTTGTCGACATCGGGCGACATCAGCATCGCGTCGCCGGGCTTGGTGATATTGCGTGTCTTGTCGTCGAACACGCCGACCGCCTGGATCCGGTACTTGGCGTGGCCGTGCTTGCCCGGTGCTGACTTCTTCGTTTTCTTGACCTTGCAGGGCTCGTCCTCGAGCATGATGTAGTCGCCCTTGCCGACACTCTTCGCTTCAATCTGATGTGGCATCGTTATGTCCCTCGTGGCTATACTCCCCGTCAGTTCTTTTAAACCTATTCGCCGGCCCCGGTGTCCGCCTCCTCGAGCGGATGGATGTGCTCGTGTACCTGTCGCAGCCACAGCCGCTTGAACCACGGGAGCGTCGCCGTCGCCAGCACGAACGCCACCGCCGGCACCACGGCACCGGTGAACGGATCCTGCATCCCGGCAGAGACGAAATAGACGACGATGACGAGGTACGTCAGCACCGTGATGAGTACTCGTCTCGACCAGCTCGTCTCCCAGGCCTTGTCCCGCTCCACCTTCCGGTTCCGTTGCTTGATGCGGTCGACCTCCTGCTCCAGCTGTTCGACGCGCTCCTCCAAGTCGGACATATATTGATGCTGTGACCGGGGGCATAAAATCATTGTGCGTCAGGAGAAGAGAAGGGAGAAAAAGAAGGGGTACGCCCCTCAGGCCCGAGGTGTGGGGGGAACGGCTTTTGTCGTGGGGCCTGAAAAGGCAGGGACGCCCGGCAGCCCTGTTACGGGCTGCCTGACGCGGGGATGAGGACGACCTGCTCCAGCGGGCGCCGGTCACGTGCTCGGGGGATGTAAATGAGGCACATGACCCGCTCCGCATCCAGCGTGGCGTGGCCACGCTGTCGGGGGAAGCCAGTCGTCCTAATATAGGTTTTGTGGGGGGAACCTAATAGACCGCTGAAGGGCGTCCCTGCCGGGGACGCATCCCCTTGTGGCGAGATCATCCCGCCATAGTGGCACACCGTATTGGCGCTGTGCCATGTTAGTGGGGGTTGCAAGCGCTGTGCGCTTGACTAACATGGGACCGGGGGAGCACTCCCCCGGTCCTCGGTTACGTTCATTGCTGTTTGATGACCTTGAGCCCGAGATCGTCCATGTCTTGGACGTCGGCCTCTTTCTCTTCCTCGTCGACAGGGCCGAGCACGTAGGGGGACTCGACACCGGTAATGATCGAGATGACCTGGACCTTGCCCTGGAGTTCCTCGCTGATCCGTGCGCCCCAGATGACCTGGGCCTGCGCGTCCAGCTTGTCGATCACTGTCTGACCGATATCGTTGATCTCGTTGAGGGACAGGTCCTCACCACCTTCGACATGCACCAGCGCGCCTGTGGCACCCTCGAAGTCGACGTCCAGAAGGGGGTTGCTGAGCGCCTCTGCGATAGCTTCCTTCCCCTTGTTCCTGGTATCGGACTCACCGTAGCCTACCACGGCAACACCTCCGGAATGCATGATGGCCTTGACGTCTGCGTAGTCCAGGTTGACGAGAGAGGGCTCGGAGATTGTCTCCGTAACGCCCTGTATCATGGTTGTTATCAGTTCGTCGGCCACGCCGAACGCCTGGTCGAGCGGCATGTCACCGGCTATGTCAATCAGCTTGTCGTTCTCGATCACGATCGCCGTATCGACGAACTCACGGAGCTTGTACAGCCCATCCTCTGCCTTCGACTTCCGCGCGCCCTCGATCTGGAACGGCATCGTCACCGTACCGATCACGATGCAATCCTCCGACTTCGCGATGTCAGCGAGAACAGGGATCGCACCCGTACCGGTGCCGCCACCGAGGCCCGCACAGAGGAATACCATATCAGCATCAGCGAACAGTGATCGGAGCTCAGAGCGGTTCTCCTCGGCAGCCTTGGCACCCTTCTCCGGGTGGCCACCTGCGCCGAGTCCACGGGTGAGGTCCTGGCCGATCAGGATCTTCCGGTCAGCCTTCGACATCTTCAGGTGCTGCTTGTCAGTATTGACAGCAAGCGTCTCGGCACCGGCAACGTCCTTGTCCTGCATACGAGTGATCATGTTGTTGCCAGCTCCCCCGATCCCCGCTACAAGGATCTTTGCATCTTTTATGTCCTCAAAATCGTTTGCTGCTTGGTCTTCATCCGCCGCGTCTTCGATGATTGAATCCATTGCTATCTCCTCTATCGTTGTGCTGGAGCACAACAATCTTTTTGTGTGAGGCGTACCCACCTACTACTGCCCACGGTCGGTTAGAAGAACTCTAATCGATCACTATCAATACCTAGCAAAGACTAGTTGATCAGAAGTTGCCCAACTTCACTCGTGTTTCGCCCGTTCGGTTCATGCCCACACGAATCGTGCCCGCGATTCGCGTTGAACCGGAACGCGAAATCCTGAATCGGAAGTCTCGATCACGTTCCTGCGCCCAACAGGACAGTGATCAAATCCCGAATAGTTCTACCCACTTATTTTCCTTCCAGACTATATAAAGGTTTCCTGCAGTCAGACATGTGTATTCCATCGCAAGGGTCGTTCTCACGCAACCTCCATTCCGGCCAGCGACAGCATTAAATACCTTGCCGGGTCCAGTCTCCCGCATGGTCGAGGACGAGACACTGGAACAGGTGGCGGCCAACGCCCGACTCCAGCTCACCGACGAGGAGAAGGAACGGTTCCGGCAGGACCTGGAGGACATCCTCGACGCGTTCGACTCATTGGACGACATCGACACGGAAGGCGTCGACCCTGCGTTCCATCCCATCGACCTCGGCGACCGGGACCGGGAGGACGAGCCCGAGGACTGCCTCACCCAGGACGACGCACTTGCCAACACGGAAAACAAGGAGGACGGCTTCTTCAAGGGGCCGAGGGCTAATACATGATGGACCCGACAGCCACCGACTTCCTCCAAAACGACCAGGAACTGGACATGGACCGGTTCAGGCAGGAGGTCGAACAGGTCAACGACGATATCGATGCGCTACGCGCCACCGACTGGGACCGGGAACCAGGCAGCGGGAGACTGTCCGGCCTCCCGATTACCGCCAAGGACAACATCACCGTCCAGGGCATGCCGGCCACCGCTGGCTCCAAGATCCTCGAGCCGTACGAACCACCGTTCACCGCGACCGCCGCACAGCGTCTGGAGGACGAGGGCGCGGCAGTCGTCGCCAAGACCAACCAGGACGAGTTCGGGTTCGGCACCTTCTCCACCAACTCCGCGTACGAGGTCCCCAAGAACCCGCACGACACCGACAGAGTCACCGGCGGCTCCTCCGGCGGGGCGGCGGCACTGACCGCGGCACTGGACGAACCACACATCGCGCTAGGCCAGTCCACCGGCGGCTCGATCTCCTGCCCCGCAGCCTTCTGCGGCGTCGTCGGCCTGACCCCGACCTACGGCAGGGTCTCCAGGTACGGGCTGATCGACTACGCCAACTCCATGGACAAGATCGGACCCATCACACGATCGGTCCAGGACGCCGCACTGGCGCTCGAGATCATCGCCGGACAGGACCCGCGGGACTTCACCACCGCGGCCAGGGACGTACCCGCGTTCAGCGATGTGGAGCCGAAGCTGCACGACAAGACGATCGGCGTCCCGGAACAGTATATGGCGTACGACGGCGTCGATGACCGGGTCCGTGACGCGGTCTGGACCAGTATCAAGCGGATGGAGGACCTCGGCGCAACCGTGAAGGAGATATCACTCCCAAAGATCGCGAAGGAGTACGCACTGCCCGCATACTACATCACCGCCGTCGCGGAGGCATCCACCAACCTGGCCCGCTACTGCGGCATGCGGTACGGGCTGGAGGACGACCCGGAGCGGACGAGCTACGACGACTACTTCGCCGAGATACGGAGCGAGGGCTTCGGCGAGGAGGCCAAGCGCCGCATCCTGCTGGGGACGTTCGCCAGACAGGCGGGCTACCGGGATGCCTACTACATCAAGGCGCTCAAGGTCCGGCAGCTGGTCATCGACGAGTTCCGGCGCGGGTTCAAGGACGTCGACATGCTGGCGGCACCGACGATGCCGATCCCGGCACCGACGTTCGACGAGGCCGGCGACCTGCCACCCGCTGAGGTCTACGCGATGGACACACTGACCGTCGGCCCGAACCTCGCCGGGATGCCGCAGCTCTCACTGCCGACAGGCACCGTCGACGGCATGCCGATAGGCACCCATCTCATCGGCCCCCAGTTCGGCGAGAAGACACTGCTCGAGGCAGGGCTGGCGTACGAGAAGCACGAGGGCTTCATCGACACGCCAGAGCTATGACCCCTTTTCTCCGCGAATCCCTTCACAGCATCATTTAAATACTGCCTTCTATAATTATAAAACAGAGGCCAGAAATTGTAAACAAATGTAAACTAAACTCTGGCGTAAGTAAAAACACTTATATACCAGGAGTTACTACTTTGAAGTAACAGGTGGTCAACAATGCAGGAGCCCCGACTTGCCGAGATGGAAGCAGGTGATCTCGAGGAGTTCTACCGAGAACCATCCATGGAGACACTGCAAAAGACCGCCGGCTATCTGGAAAGCATGGAACGGATCGAGGAACTCGTCGAAGACTACAAGAAAAAGCGGAAGAACCTCGGCAAGGCAGAGGCCCTGCTCGAAGAAGGATACGACGAGGACGAACACGTCGGCTACGTCCAGATCGAGGACGAGGAAGCCGACGACTACACCCTCCTCGAAGAGTTCGTCATCGGCGACAGGATCGAGAAGACAGAAGAGGACCTCACCTACATCAAGCGTGAACTCGTCAAAGAGGTCAACGAGATGCGGGCCTGGGATGAAGAGGTCGAAGCCACCGACGGCCCGGTGAGGGCAGCCTCCGTCACCTACGGCGTCGTTATGGACACGTTTTCCACCTCCTCCGACGCCGAGGAGGCGCTCCGCGAGCTGCGGGAGGAAGACTACGACGCATACCAGAAGCTCGACAGCTACGCCGAAGAGCGCAACACCGCCAGGAAGGATGAGGACGCGCTCGACCGGTTCATCGACAGAGACGGCATATTCCAGCGGGAAGACCTGTTCGGCCTCGTCGCCGACATCGTCATCCAGGGCGTCGACGTGATCGACGAGAAGTACGCAGACCTGGAGGAGAAAGGCCAGGCCTTCGGTCAGGTCTCCAGCGAGCGTCGGGACCTCCGGCACGACGGTGACGAACCGGTCAAGCCGTGGAGCTACGAGGTCGGCATGGTCCTCGACGAGGAACAGGACGGGGCGGCTGACGGCCACCCTGACGAGGACGACGACACGGTCGGGCGGATGTTTGCCTGACCGTGTCGGGACTTCCTCAGTCCTCGTGCCACAGCACCAGCCGGTCCCACAGCCAGGTTGGGAGGACCGCCTTCAGCTTTGGGAACAGCCACGCCTGCCACGTGACCGTGTACCGTGCAGAGGGACGGTCCGTCTCGACCGCCGTCACCAGCGTCTTCGCCGCCGTCTCCGGTGACGCGCCGGTGAACGCCGATGCCAGCTTCCGCCTATAGTTCTCCGCGTACGCCGAGTCAGGCAGGTAACGCTCAAGGTTCCGTGCCCCTTTCTCGTTGAACCCAGTCCTGATCGCGCCGGGCTCGATGACGACCACATCGACGTCGAAGCGGGACAGCTCCAGCCGGAGCGCGTCGCTCACCGCCTCCACGGCGTGCTTGGACGCGGCGTAGGCCCCCCAGTACGGGGCGACGGTCTTCCCTGCCAGCGACGACACGTTGACGATCCTGCCGTCCCGTTCCTTCAGGGTCGGCAGCGCCGCCTTCGTAACCTGCAGCAGGCCGAACAGGTTGGTCTCGAAGTGCTGCTCCACATCGTCCATCGCCATGTCCTCAATCGCGCCGAGCGCCTGGTGGCCGGCGCAGTTGACCAGCACATCCAGCTCCTCGCCATCCAGGACCTCCTCGACCCGTTCCCGGTCGTAGACGTCGCCCTGGTACGTGGTGATCTCGCCGGGCAGGTCGTCCAGGTGGTCCTGCTCGATGTCGAGGACGGCGACCTCGTGGCCCCGGTCCAGCAGCCGTTCCGCGGTTGCCCTCCCGATGCCGTGGCCGCCACCCGTGATGAGGACGCGCATACCGGAGAATGGGGGAGACGCGGTGAAAAAGACCGCGGCACGACACAGATTTTTAACCCTTCCCGCGCCAGTCACCCGCATGAGCGACGGGGTGACGATCGGACTGGAGACGCACGTCCAGCTTGACACTGACACCAAGCTGTTCTGCGGCTGTTCCGCCGACCTGTCCGACGAGCCGAACACGCACACCTGTGAGACCTGCCTCGGCATGCCCGGCTCCAAGCCGCGGACCAACGCCCGGGTCGTCGAGTACGCGGTCAAGGCAGCGATGGCGTTCGGCTGCTCGATCAACGACCGGGTCCGGTTCTCCAGGAAGACATACTTCTACCCCGACATGGCGAAGAACTTCCAGATCACCCAGTACGAGATCCCGATCGGCGGGAAAGGCAGCGTCAGGACCCGGCTCCAGGGCGAGGAGAAGGAGATCGGTATCAAGCGCGTCCACATCGAGGAGGACCCTGCACGACTGGTCCACAAGGGCGGGGACATCGCCTCCTCGGACTACACCCTGGTCGACTACAACCGGGCCGGCATCCCGCTGATCGAGGTCGTCACCGAGCCCGACTTCGACTCGCCGGGCGAGGCACGCGCCTTCCTCCAGAAACTCACCCAGATCCTGGAGTACCTCGACGTCTACGACCCCTCGTCCGACCTCTCCATCAAGTCCGACGCCAACATCTCCATCGACGGCGGGGACCGGGTCGAGGTCAAGAACATCACCGGGACCAAGGGCATCGAGAACGCGCTCAACTACGAGATCACCCGGCAGCGGAACCTGCAGAAGCGCGGCCGGGACATCGAGCGCGAGACCCGGTCGTACAGCTCCGCCCAGGAGATCACCACCTCGCTGCGGCAGAAGGAGATGGAGGCAGAGTACGGCTACATCTTCGAGCCCGACCTGACACAGCTCGGCGTCGACCAGGCCACGCGGGACGAGATCAGGGCCGGCATCCCGGAGCTGCCCGACCAGAAGTTCGACCGGTTCCAGAAGGAGTACGGCCTCGAGGCAGAGCTGGTCGACTCCCTGATCACCGACCCGGAGCTGGCCGACGCGTTCGAGGAGCTTGCGGACGACCACGACACCGATCTGGTCGCGTCCTGGCTGACCGGCGAGCTGAAGAAGACCCTGAACTACAACGAGGTCAGTTTCTCCGAGGCCGGGCTGGAGACCGGCTGGCTGGACGACGTCATCCGGCTGCTGGAGGACGGCAGGATCAGCGACCGGAACGCGGAGATGCTGCTCCGGGAGCTGGTCGACGACCCGCGGGACCCGCAGTCCATCGTCGAGGAGCAGGACCTGCTGAAGGCGGACGAGGGCGAGGTCAAGGGCATCGTCCAGCAGGTCGTCGACGACAACCCCGAGGCAGTCGACGACTACCAGAACGGCGAGGACGACGCACTCAACTTCCTCGTCGGCCAGGTCATGCAACAGAGCCAGGGCAAGGCGGATCCCAAACAGGCACGCGAGATGCTGCTCGAGGCGATCGAGTGATGTACGCCGACGACTGGCTGGACGACCACGGTATCGACTATACACTTGTCGAACAGGACCGGCCGACACGGCAGTGCAAGGACTCCGCGGAGGAGCGCGACGTGTCGGAGACCAAGATCGTGAAGAGCATCATCGTCAAGCGTGACGACGACTACCTGCACTGCCTCCTCCCCGGCAACCAGAACCTCGACACGGGGCAGATCGCGGAGGCCGTCGAGATGGCGGACGAGGACGAGGTCGCTGACGTGACCGGGTTCGAGCCCGGCACCGTGCACCCGTTCGCCTCCGACTGCAAGCTGCTGGTGGACGACGACCTGCTGCAGCGTGACCGGCTGTCGTTCACCACCGGCGACCCGACACGCGGCATCGTTATCGACACCGCGGCATTCCTGGAGGCACTGGAGCAGCGCCAGTTCGAGATCCTGGACATCACGCACGAGCAGACCTCCCCTGGCGAGCGACTGGCCGACAGACACGGCATCCAGCCCGGTGAGGCGAAGGACATCCTCCAGGCCGACGACAGGGAGCTGTTCGAGGCGGTCGCCGACGATATCGGCGCTGAGGAGGCCGCGCAGTACGTCCGGTTCATGGAGCGGGCGGCCGACGGCAGCGACCTGGACGCCGACCTGACAGCGGACGAGATCGTGGAGGCGTACGAACAGGGCGACTCCCGGGAGCGCCGCGAGGCATTGATCGTCACGCTGCTGGAGGGCGGGTCGATCGAGGAGGACGACGGCTTCGACCTGGAAGCGGCCGTCGAGGCGGTCATCGACGACAACCCGGACGCGGTCGACGACTATCAGGACGGTGAGGACGGTGCACTGGACTACCTCGTCGGCCAGGTCATGCAACAGAGCCAGGGACGCGCCGACCCGCAGGAGACACGTGAACTGCTTCTCGACCGGCTGTGACTACCGGACGACCTCTTTGAGATGGTCCCTGATGGCGCCGAGTTCATCCCTGATCAGCAGGCCTCCCACGATCGTCGGCAGCCAGAAGGAGAACACGCGGTAGATCAGCGCGACCGCGATCGCCGTCTCGATCGGGATCCCGACACCGCGGAACGACGCCACCATCGTCGTCTCGAACGCCCCGACCCCGCCGGGAAGCATACTGGCCGCACCGATCCAGCTCGCGGAGATGAACCCGACGATCACCGTGCCAAGCGCGGCTGCCTGTCCCAGCGCTATGAACACCATGTAGACCGCCAGCGACAGGAAGAAGTAGCCGACGACGTTCATCGCTGCCGGGAACACCAGCTTCCGCTTGTTGCGCCGGGCGTACACGACCTGTTCCGCGATCGCATCCGCCGCCCTGCGGAGATGCGGGTGCGCCGGCCCGGTGAACCGTGCGACAACCGCCTCCAGCCGATCGAGGAGCTGACGGAGTCGCCGTCGCTCCAGGGCGATGTAGCCCGTGTAGCTGATGCCGACCACCACGGTCAATGTCAGGATGCCCTGCACCGCCATGCCGAGCAGATCGACCTCGTTCATCGCGACGTACAGGACGAAACCGCACAGCAGCAGGAACAGGAACGAGACAGCGTTCGCGATGTTCTTCAGCACGATGACACGCCGGGAGATCTGCTTCTCGACACCGTTGCTTCGGAAGAAACGGTCGTAGACCGCGAACCCACCGAGCCCCAGGCTCGGGACCGTGTTGACCATGAACGCCGCCTTCAGGTCGGTGGCGACCAGCCGGCGCAGGCCAAATGTGGTTCCGAAACCTGCAGCCAGTGACCGGTAGACGAGCGCGTTCACGACCGTGGCAGCTCCGACGCAGCCCAGAGCAAGGAGGATGTACAGCAGATCGGCATGCGAGAGGAGGCTGATAACCGTCACTGTCGGAACGAAGTAGTCAACAGCCGCCGCAACGATGGCGATCGTCACCGTCAACAGGAAAAGGTGTTTAAGCCGTTGGAGCATTTTTCATATCAAATCCAGAAGATCGTGAAGGCTTGCTATCTTGTGTGTCGGTTCATGGTAGAGCTCGTAACCATCACGGTGCGGCCGCCGGATGAACGCGACATCGATGCCCGCGTTCTGCGCCGCCTCGACGTCGACACCGCTGTCACCGACGTACAGCGGGTCAGAAACGCCGAGATCCTCCATCGCCTGCTGGATATAATGAGCATCCGGCTTCAACCGCTGGAGCGAGCGCCAGTCCGGTTCCCTGCCGTAGACCGTCTCGAACAGATAGTCTACCCTGAACCGCTGCAGGATGAACGAGACAAAGTCGCGCTGGTTGTTGCTGACAACCGCCAGTGGCAGATTCTCGTACAGCAGCTCCACAGCGTTGAAGTCCGTGTACAGCTGGCGTTTCCCCTCTTCAATCATCTCCTGCTGGTACTCCAGCGATCGGCGCTCACGGCGGCGCCAGAACTCCGCGAAGTCAATCCCATACTTCTCACAGACTTCGCGCTGGTCCTCCGGATTGCCGATACGGGTCAACGTCTCAACATCGTCCTCGTCAGGATCCAGAACGCCGAAGCCGGCCAGGAGCTGCTTGATCTCCTCGTCGAACCTGTCCGGTCCGTTGTAGATGTCGAGCAGGACCCCGTCGTTGTCGAAGATGACCGAGTCATACGCCATGGTACCGACTCATTCGGCCCGGTATTTAAAAACATCGCGCCGGGTCACCGCTCGTACGTCACGATGTCGAACCGGTCGCGGGAGTCCCGCTCCACCTCCTGCCAGTCCCCGTCCAGCTCCGGGAAGAACGTGTCGCCCTCGAACGGCTCGTGCAGCTCGGACAGCACCACTCTGTCCGCGCGGTCCAGCGTCTGCCGGTAGACGGAGGCCCCGCCGATGACGTAGACCGTGTCCCCATGCTTCCCCGCCTCCCGGAACGCCTCGTCGATCCCGTGGACGTTGACAACCTCGGCCGGAAGCTCCAGGTCCTCGTGGCTGAGCACGATGTTGGTCCTGCCGGGCAGCGGCCCGCCCACGCTGGCCGCCACGTCCTCCCACGTCGTCCGGCCCATCACGACCGGATGACCGTGCGTGGTCGCGCGGAAGTGCTCCATGTCCTCCGGCAGCTCCCAGGGCAGCGAGCCGTCCCTGCCGATGACGCTGTTGGCCGCGACCGCGGCGATGATGACGACCTCCATCACTCAGCCACCGCGAACCTGATACCGTCGTGGGCCTGGTAGTTTTCCAGCTCGATGTCGTCGAACGCCAGGTCGTCCAGGTCCTTGTCAGCCACCCGGATCGACGGACGGTCCAGCGGCTCCCGGGACAACTGCTCCAGCAGCCCCGGCACGTGGTCATGGTCTTCCTCCCCGTCCGGCTCCGGCGGGGCAGCATCGTCCAGCCAGTCACGGAACCCGCGGTAGTCGTCGCGGGACTCGACCCCGCGGAGCCGGTCCTGAAGCTCGTCCAGCCGCGACCTGTAAAAGTCGGCGCGGTCGCCCTTGCCGCAGTATACGTGGGCGTCGACGATCGTGTGGGCGAACGTCCCCGGTTCCAGGTCGGCCTGCTGCGCGACGATGTGGGTGATGAGCGCGTAGGCCGCGATGTTGAACGGCACACCCAGCGCCAGGTCGCCGGACCGCTGCGTCAGCTGGGTGTTCAGCCGTCCGTCCTGGACGTTGAACGTGAACGTGTAGTGGCACGGCGGCAGCTTCGAGACCGCAGCGTTCGCCGGGTGCCAGGCATTGACGACGAGCCTCCGGGAATGCGGTCGTTCACGGAGCGTGTCGATGACGTACTGCAGCTGGTCGAACGTCCGGCCGTGCTCATCCTCCCGGGTCCAGCGGTGGCCGTCGTCCGGCCAGGCCTCACCGTCCAGTCCCTCGTCCGGCACCGGGTAGCGGCGCCAGAACCGGCCGTACGCCGTCTCCAGCCGGCCGTCCTCGTCGGCCCACGCGTCCCAGATGCTGGTCTCCTCCCGCAGGTTGCGGATGTGCTCCTCACCGGAGAAGTACCAGAGCAGCTCGTGGATCAGCGACCGCCACCGGTAGCCGTCCATGTCCTTCGTCGTCAGCAAGGGGAAGCCCTGCTGCAGGTCGACCCGATAGTGGTGGCTGAACGACGAGATCGTCGCGACATCAGTCCGGTTCCGCTTAAAGCCGCCCCGCTGCAGGACGTCCGCCACCAGGTCATGGTACTGCTGCACGGTCAGTACCTCCTGTCCGCGCCGTCGTAGACCGGGAAGTTTGCGCACAGCTCGTCGACCTCCTCACGCACATCCTGGGCCTCGCCGTCCAGCGCCCGGTCGATCAGGTCGGCGATCCGGCGGAACTCGTCCTCCTCCATGCCGCGCGTCGTCAGGGCGGGCGCGCCGATCCTGATGCCGGAGGTGACGCGCGGCGACCGGTCGTCGTACGGTATCATGTTCTTGTTGACGACGATGCCCGCCTCCTCCAGCCGCTGCTCGGCTTCCTTCCCTGTCATGCCGCGGCTGGTCATGTCGGCGAGGACGAGGTGGTTGTCCGTGCCGCCGCTGACGAGACGGATCCCGTGCTGCTGCAGCCGATCCGCGAGCGCCGCCGCGTTTGTCCTGATCTGGCGCTGGTATGCGTCGAACCCGTCGTCCAGCGCCGCGCCGAAGCTGGCCGCCTTGGCCGCGACCTGGTGCATCAGCGGGCCGCCCTGCGTGTGCGGGAACACGGCGCTGTCCACGTCGTCGGCCAAGCCTTCCCGACACATGATCATGCCGCCGCGGGCACCGCGCAGGGTCTTGTGCGTGGTCGTGGTGACGATGTCGCACTGGGGAAACGGGGAGGCGTGCTCACCCGCCGCCACCAGGCCGGCGACGTGGGCGATGTCCGCCATCAGGTACGCGTCGGTCTCATCGGCAGCCTCCCGGAACGCGTCGAACGGTACCTCGCGCGGATAGGCGGAGAACCCGCAGACGATCAGGTCCGGGTCGGCCTCCCGTGCCGCGTCGAGGATGTCATCCGCCTCGAACCGCTCCGTCTCCTCGTTGATTGCGTAGGTCCGGAAGTCGAACAGGTTGCCGGAGAAGTTGACCCCGTGTCCGTGGCTGAGATGGCCGCCGTGGCTCAGGACCGGGCCGAGGACCGTGGCACCCTGCCCCAGCAGGGCGAAGTACGCGGCGAAGTTGGCCTGGGAGCCGGAGTGCGGCTGGACGTTGACATGGTCGGCGCCGAACAGCTCCGCGGCCCGCTCACGTGCCAGGTCCTCGACCCGGTCGTGGTGCTGGCAGCCGGCGTAGTATCGCTCACCGGGGTAGCCCTCGGCGTACTTGTTGGTGAGGACGCTCCCCTGCGCCTCGAGCACGGCCTGGCCGACGAAGTTCTCCGAGGCGATCATCTCCAGGCCGCCCCGTTCCTGGCGCCGCCGCTCGTCCCGGAGCATGCTGTGGAGTTCGGGGTCCTGCTGTTCAAGTGGTGCATGTTGCATCGGGGTCACCTCGCCTCCATCGCGTTGCCGTCGCCCTCTCGTTCACCGGGGTCGCGTGGCGGGAAGCGGGGAGCAGTGCCCTGGCCGAGAACAGGGTGTCGTGGCGTGTTTGCGTGGCGGTCGGTCGTCCATTTATTGTACGGTCGTTGCCTCAGTTCGGACCACCCAGCGGTCTGTACTTCATTAGTGTCTTACCGCTGAAGGATGTTTCACGACAGAAGTTGTCGACCCTGTCTGCAACCGGTCGGAGCGGTGCCACAACACATAAATACCTCGTCGCCGATGCACCGGGATAGAAGGACGAGCCGATTCCAACACATACAAAATGCCCGGGTGGCGGAGTCTGGCCCATCGCGGCGGATTCGAGCCTTGTTCGTCCTCGAACGCTGACGACCGGTCCACCGGTCGGATGATCTCACGAGGAACCCGTCACGTCCCGATATCCATGTCGAGGGGCGGCAAGCCAACTATCCGTTGGGCGTGAGCCCTCGCAGGTTCAAATCCTGCCCCGGGCGCTCTCTCCGTTCCTTCGGCTCATGTGGCCGCCACCTGCTCCGCGTTCATGACCAGCGCGTACGCCAGGAGGGGGGCCGCACCTGTCAGCAGCTCGATCTCATGGGTCGCGATGAAGCCCTGGACATAGCCGCTGACCGCGAACGCAGCCGGGAACACACCCACGAACAGCGACGCCAGGGCAGGGAGCAACGGGGAGCAGCACAGCAACGGCGGCAGCACACTGCCCAGCACACCGCCCGACGTCGACGCCCTGCACACCTCTTTATCGTGGCGGACCGCATACACCAGGAACGGGACGATGAACGCCATCAGGACCGCAAACAGCACAGCGAACCCCGCCAGCACCGGTGTCAGGAACCGGAGCGCCACCGGCCCGACACGTCCCCCGGTGAACGTCGCCGGGAGCGTGAACACGTAGAGCAGCAGGAACCCGAGGAACGTCACACCGCCGAGCACACCGTACCTCGGCTCAGCGAACACCGTGCGCGACGCCGTCCAGACCGTCTCCAGCCGGCGCCGGATCATCCCTCCGTCCCCGACGCGAACCGCATGATCTTCTCCAGCGTCACGGCCGGCGCGCCACCTTTCCCGGTTATTTCGCCGTTTGGCTCGATGATGTAGTAGACATCAGGCCTGTTCTGCGGGTTCCAGATACGGGTGGATCCATGGGAGAGCGTGCCCCACACCCAGTTCGAGGCATTACGGAGCTCCGGTGCGTACTGGTCGACGAACGACGGCACAGACGGCCCGGCATAGCCAGCGTTCCCCGCCGACTTGACCGCGATAACCGTCACGTTCCGCAGCCTGTCATTGTTCCGCTGCAGCGCCGCCGCGCCCTGCTGGCAGCTCGGGCACCACGTCGTGAAGACCCACAGCACCACCTTCCCGCTGTAATCCGACAGCTGCTTCGTCTCGCCCTGCACCGTCGTGAACGTGGCCTCCGGCGCCTGCGACCCGACCACCGCGGTCGGTGTTCCTTCCGTTCCCGGAGCGGACGGACCCTGGAACACCCCGACGACAAGCCACAGTCCAAGCAGAAGCAGCACAGCGATGGCAGCGTCCGTCCAGCCCAGATCCTCGACAGGAGAGTGGTCCTCCCGCAGCGCCTGCAAGCGATCACGCAGCCCGGTCTCGTCCTCACTCATCGTCGCTCCGCTCCAGCGACCGTCGTGTTATCTCCGAGCTGCAGCTTCCATGCGTATCACAGTACTCCTCGCAGGCCGCAGCATCGTTCTCGGTTTCGTAGTGGAATCCACAGACATCACATCTGTAGGCCTCGCGTCCATCAAACATCTCCTCGGTCACCATCTCAGCTCTCCTCCAAGACGTCACAGGTAAGGATGCCGTTGCGGTGCCTGTCGATGTGGTCCTCGATCGCAGCGAACAGATCATCCACCACAGCATCGTTCAGCGCATAGATCCGCTCATTTCCCTGGACCTCCCGTTCCGCGAACCCGCAGTTCGTGAGGCAGGACAGGTGGTACGACACCGTGTTCTGCGCCAGCCCGGTCGCCGCAGCGATCTCGTTCACCGACCGCTCGCCGTCCCGCAGCGCCTCGACGACCTGCATCCGTGTCTCATCGGCCAGTGCCTGGAACAGCCTCGCGTACACCCTGGCATCCATATCAACGATGTTTGATACAGGGCGGTATAAAGATCGGGGTCTCATCCGGTCGCCCTCAAAGAAAAATGAGGGACCGTCCAGGCCTCAGGAGACCTGGACAGTACTGTGCATACCGCTTCCAGGGCTGCCGTGGAAGCTGCAGTACACCTGGTAGGTGCCCGCCTCGTTGAACCGGAGCATCACACTCTGACCGCTCGACAGCGTCACATCGATGCCTGCAGAATCGAGCGTGACCGTATGGGTCCCCTGCTGGCTCACGAACTTCACCACAGTCCCCGCACTGATCTGCGGGCTCGTGGCGGAGAACTTATAGTTGGTCAGTGTGATCGTCCGGTCGGGCGAGACACCTGAAACCTTCTCGATCGCCGGCGCCCCAGTGTTGCCACCCCCATCCGTCGGCTGCTGGTTGCCAGCACCCGTATTGCCGTACGGCTGGCTGGAACCACTGAGACAGCCCGCCAGCACCGTCAGCGAGACAAGGGCAGCAAGTGTGAGGAGGTTGTGTCGATCCATCGATTCAGGGTAATGTAACAGAATTGTAACTTAAATAAGTTGGCCAGCGCCACCCCCGCGACCAGTACCGGCTGCCACGTCACCGCAGCGTCAGCCGGCCCCGCATACCGTTCTCAGAGTGGCCCGGCAAACTGCACACGAACCGGATCGGGAAGGTGCCTGACCGTGGCGCCGTGAACGTGAAGGAATCCGAGCCTCCGGCACGGATGGTACTGGAGCCGACCCCGAGGGCAGGGATCCTGAGATTGTGCGGGATCGATCCCGTGTTCGTGAACGTGACCTTCACCGTCTGTCCCTTTTCCACGGTTATCGTCGACGGAGAGAAACTGTACTCCGTCCCGGAGACCGTGATCCTCCGGTCCACGCTGGCACCACCCGCCCCCGTTGTCTCGGTCCCGCCATCCAGCTTCCGCTCGATGATTGTCCGGAACCGTGAGTACGGCTGCGCCCCCACGATCTTCGTCCCGGTCTCACTGCCCGACCGATAGATGACAAAGCCCGGTGTCGCCGAGACACCGACCGTCCGCGCCTGGCTTTCATCCTCAGACAGCTCCTGTCGGATCTGCTGGCGGTTCTCCTCCATGCACGAGCGCACCCGACTGGCATCGATCCCGGTCAGGTTCCGTGTCATCGCGAGGATATCCTGCCTGTCCCCCCAGCCACGGTTCTCACCGTCCTGCCTGTCATACATCTGTGCGTGCCAGTCCCAGTACGCCTCGGGATTGGTCTGACCGACCTGTCGCCAGACACACTGGGAGGCGATAGCTGCCGTCGTCGAATCCGGACCGAGGAACGCGAAGTCCTTGAACACAAACCTGACCTTGCCGGTCTTGATATAGTCCTCCCGCAGCCGGGGGAACGTCTGCTGTTCGAACCGCTTGCAGAACGGGCACTGGAAATCACCCCAGTACACTATCGTAACCGGCGCATCCGGGCTTCCGATCGTCGGATCATCATCGAAGGAGATACTGCTGACAGTGACCGCGCTGTCCTGTCGCTGGTTCCCCTGTGTCGGCTGTGTATCCGTGTCCGTCGGCTCCGTGTCTGTCGGCGCAGCAGAGACGGCTCCGCTCGATCCTCCCGTCGTGAGGAGCGTCACAGCCATCCCCGTACCGCCGACCATGAAGCCGACAACGAAAACCAGGATGAACGCATGTTTCGCCCTGAAAACGATCGTCGTACCGCCACCCTCTCCATCCACTGCATCAGCCATTGCTCACACCTCGTCGACGGGCAGCCTGCAACGTGACACCGGCACCGAGGAACAGCAACCCGATATCGCGGATGATGATATCGGCAAAGCTACCGACACCGGCCAGGATCATGTTGACAAGGATCGCTGCAAGGGCAAGCGTCGTCAGTCCAGCAACCACGGTCGTATACATATCGGCAAGCAACGCCAGACCGAACAGCGCTTCACCAACTGCATTCACCTGCATCACCTGGACAGGGCTCAGGCCGACAGCGGACAGGATGCCGGCGATCTGCGGCGCCATATATCCCGCCCAGACAGCCGGCGCCAGCATACCGTGGATACCAGCTCCTGCCATCACCAGGCCCAGCCCCATGCGGAACACCGTCTCGGACCTGTCACTGTACCGAGCGACGGTGGTCGCGACCCTTCGTTCAGGATCCATTGTTCTCTCCTTAAGACCGGACTCTTTTATATGTTACATTACACTTACAATAGTGGCAGCCCTCAGAACAGTGTCGGCCGATGCCGCCACCACGGGACATACCGGTACATCCAGAGGAAACGTTTCTCCACTCCGAATCGCTCCATCAGGTATGGCAAAACGCCGGTGAACGAAACACGTCGTCCCTGGTACAGCCCATGGCGGCCGCCGAAGGAGACCAGGTACGGCGCATCTGGCGGGCGGTACAGCTCCAGCTCCTCGTCATGGATCGCATGGAGCACGTTCTGGGCGGCGACCTGTCCTTCGATCGTTGCATAGTAGGCACGGTTCGTCCGCTCTCCCTCCGTCAGCTCGATCGCATCGCCCGCTCCGAAGACCCGGTCATGGTCCGGCGAGGACAGCCTCCGATCCACAGTGAGCGGGCCATCGAAACACGTCCGCACGGGCTCCGCCGGCCGGACCCCTGTCATCTCCAGAACCAGGCCGAACTCCGCTGCATCTCCCTCCTCCGTGACGACCGTCCCCGCGTCAACGTCCTCCACCCTTGTCTCCGTCCGCACGTCGATCCCCCGCCCCCGGAGTTCCTGTTCGACACGCTCCGCATTGTCTGCACGCAACTGCGGTGTGATCCGCTCCCCAGCCTCGAAGACCGTGACATCCACATCCTCCATGTACTCGAGCTTGAACGCGGTCTCGATACCCTTGATACCTCCACCGACCACCCCGACACGCTCCACGGACGTGGCCCTGTCATGTATCCGTTGTGCATCCTGCCAGGTCTCGAACCGCAGCACCGTCTCGTCGTCAGGGAGCACGCGGGGTGTTTCGCCGCCGAGCGCCACGATCAGGTAGTCGTAGCCGACCTGCTGCGACTCCGTTTCGACAGTGCGTGCCTCCGGTCTGATATCTTGCACCCGCTCCTGTATCCAGGCAGTCTCCTTCCCTAGCTGCGGTCCGAGCCGGAACCCTGTGCTGTCCGGGGACGCGCCCTCCAGGACATGGTACAGCGCAGGCTTGAACTGGAAGTAATCGGATGGCTCGACCACCGTGACCTCCACCGGCGCCCGCTCCAGCTGCTTGATCGCCGGATAGCCGGCGACCCCTGCACCGAGGACGACCACACGCGGCAACATCTAATGTAACCCTATTGTAATATTTCCGTGAAAGTATAAGTACCTGGGGACAGCACACGACCCTGGTGATACCATGGCCGACGTCGTCAATTTCGTACTCGTTCTCCTATCATCAGCCGGCTTCCTGGCGGCGATCTTCTTCACATACCGCCTCTCCCAGGAGACCAGGGGCGGCCAGTACTGGCTGGCCTTCCTCGTGGCAGCGGCAGGGCTGGGGAGCCATGAGTGGCTGAAGATCGTCAGCACCGTGTTCAGTATCCACCCCACACTCTGGAACACCATCGTCGAATCAGGCATGGTCGTCGGATCATTCGCACTTGCATACGGTGCATACGGGATCCAGAAGTCGGTCAAGAAGATCAAAACACAGGTCGGGGACTGAACATGGATGAGACAGTCCTATTCTACCTCTCAGATGGAGGTGACGTGCGGTTGAAAATCCTGGAGCTCGTCCGCGACGCAGAGGAGAACGACGAGGGGATGTACCTGACCAAGCTCGCGGACGAACTCGACATGTCACACGTCGGCGCCAGGAACCACCTCCAGCTCCTCCTCGACGAGGGATACGTCCGCTACAAGAACCCGGACGGGAAACCCAAGTTCCTCGAGATCACCGACGAGGGCGAACGCGTCCTGGAAGACCGGTGACACAGTAGACACGCCCACCGGCCCCAGCAGCTTTTTTATGCCACCCCCCTATGAACGGTACATGCGACCCCTACACAGAGCAGCGACCGGCCTCATCCTGACCCTCTCCTCCGTCGTCACAGTCTGGGCCTGGCCCCGTATCGGGAACATCGGTCTCGTGTTCATGCGACCAGTTTCACCGGTCTCATCCTTCTCCTCGACGGCGTCAACGGCAGGATACCCGGTGCGCTCAGGCTCCACGACCTCAGGACAGACAGCAGTGTCCTCCGGAGCCTCGTCATCGTCGCCGTCGTGTTCGGCTACGCGCTCGACATCGTCGGCTCGCTGACAGCCCGGCTCTGGTACTATCCACAGTTCGACTTCCTGCCGGCCTTGATTGTGGGTCCGCTGCTCTACAGCCTGTACGGCATCATCCTCCTGCTGCTGTACGACGCAGCAGCCTCGGTGGCAGGACAGACACGGGGAGAGCAGAGCACCGGCAACATCCCCGCAGCCCTCATCTGGATTGGTAAAAGTAAACTCGCGGAAGTCTTCGGTCGAGACGATCTGCGTGTGGCGGCGGGCATTCATCTCGGAACGGTAGTCAGACGCGGTTTCGTCCGGACCTGATGCGACGATGGCGAGAAATTCATCGTCATCAATCTCCATCACGATCTCGTTCTCATCGCCGAGCTCAGTACGCTCAAATTCTCGTTTCTCAAGCGTCCCAGCGATATCCTCGATAGAATCCCATCCCTGAATATCGGACTTCGTGATGGTTCCTAGAGGCATGTTCAATGATACGGTCGGGCTCTTTAATTTCTAAGGTATATTGTGGTCTAAAACGTTACCAGGGAAGCAAGATTGTACCTTGGGCACAGATTAGCCAACCGATCGCATACTATACCCTCGCCTGCCCCGGGCGTCCTTTCAGTCCTTCGTGACCGGATTCTTCCACTTCGCTTCTTGCCAGAAGCTCAGGGCTTCAAATCCTGCCCCGGGCGCTCCGAGTCTTCCGGAGTACTCCCAAATCACACAAACAGGTCGACCAGCACAGATTTTTGGCCGCAGATATGACAGCCCGGCAAGTATTTTAAAATAGGCTCCTGAGAGTCGGTTGGATAAGGATGATATGTCTGTTATCCCTCCTCGTCTTCAGCATCCTCGGGATCTTCTCAGCAAGCCATAGGAAGCTCGCAAAAGAAGCATTCAACTGTGTGCGGAACAAGGCCAGGAGAAAACCCTGCGAGACGGATCTCGAAGACGACGTTAAAGCCTCCGTCGTAGGGAAAGTCCTGAAATACAGTCCACGGGCCGCGCGGATACTGAACAAGTATTTCGACGTCTTCAGCTGGTTACTGGTCATCGGCCTACTGGTCACAGGGCTGTACTCATCGTACAGCATCTACAACCTCTTCGTCTACGGCAACTGTAACGGCGCCACAGCGACAGCTAACTGTTCGATAAACAGCGGTGCAAACATCATCTCAAAACTTGTGGGGCTCGTCACGGGATGAGAGAGGACGATTTTCCGGACCTGGATACAGTCTACCTCGACAGCGCCTGCATGTCGCTGCGACCGGAACAGGTCATAGCCTCAGTGAAACAATACTACGACGAATACCCCGTCTGCCCGGGTAGGGGCAACTACCAGCTATCGAAAAAAGCGACACAGGAACTGGAGAACGCACGGTCACAGATCGCCGACTTCATCTCCGCCGATACAGAGGACGTGATGCTCACCTCGGGCACCACCGAATCCATCAACACAGTCGCCGCCAGCTTTCCCGCAGACAAAGTGATACTCTCAGACAGAGAGCATAACTCCAACCTCATCCCCTGGCAGGAACACGGGTACGACATAGATATCGTCGAGACCGGCGACGAGTTCATCCCACAGCTGGCGTCCAGCGTACAGGAGGGCGACCTGGTATCGCTCGTCCACGTCTCCAACCTCGATGGCTACGAGATCCCGGTCAAAGAAGCCTCAGAAATCGTCAGAGAAAACGGGGCCTACCTCCTCCTCGACGCCGCACAGAGCATCCCACACCATCCTTTCTCCGTCAAAGAAACAGAGCCAGACTTCGTTGCCTTCTCCGGCCACAAAATGTGCGGCCCAAGCGGGACCGGCGGCCTCTATGCCTCCGAACGGGTCAAAGACATGATAGACCCCTTGATGACGGGCGGTGGCAGCGTCACTGATTCGACATTCACCAGCCACGACGAGAAAGCGTATCCACATGGGATGGAGTCCGGCCTCCCGAACATAGCAGGCCTGATCGGGATGGGAAGCGCGGCCCGTTATCTTGACAGCATAGGGATGGAAACGATCCGGTCACACGAAGAAACGTTGAGTCAGCAGCTCTACGAAGAGATCAGCGACATAGACAGCGTACGCAACGTAGGGAGCACCAACCCCGGAGTCATATCACTCCGTATAGGTAGCCTCGATCCTAATCAAGCAGCTATCATGCTCGACCAGCGAGATATCGCCGTCAGATCCGGGATGCACTGTGTGCACTCCTGGTTCCACCATCACGGCAAAGATCCTACCATCCGTGTCTCCCTCCACCTCTACAACAACAGCGACGACATCACGGAACTCATCGCAGCGCTGAAGGAGATATCCGTCCTCGGATGATCGACCCCTCATGTGCCCCCGGTCAGCAGTCTTGCACCACGGTGGGGCCTGCAAGGCCATTGATTTAAATATCTAAACAATCGTTCATATGTGTGACCTCGCCGGCGATGTCCCTCCAACACGACGAACTTGAACCCGCCGCAGACCTCTTCCAGGCACTGTCCAGCCCCAGCCGGTTACAGATACTCCGTTCTCTATCAAACGGGGAGAAATGCGTCCATGAGCTGACAGAAGAACTGGACATGACACACTCCAACATCTCACACCACCTCAAGAAACTGAAAGACAACAGGATCGTTGAACGGCGCAAAGAAGGCAAACACAGATACTACAGCATGGACGACGACCACATCACCACCCTGATCGAGACCGGGGTTGCACACACCGATGAGTGACAGCCACCAGCACGAGACCCACGGCCACGGCGAGAACGCCAGCACTACAAAACTCGGTGTCGTCACCGGCATCAACGCCGTCGGATTCTTCATCGAACTCCTTGGAGGACTCCTGTTCGGGTCAGTCGCTCTGATGAGCGACGCCATCCATATGCTCTTCGACGCCGCTGCCTATGCCACAGCGTTCGTCGCCGCCTACATCGCCGAATCCATCGACGCATCAGACCGGTGGACGTACGGCCTTCATCGTCTCGAAGTGCTTTCCGCCCTCATCAACGGCTTCCTCCTCATCCCGATGGCCGGCTGGATCGTCTGGGAGGCCTACCACCGGTTCCTCTCCCCCGTCACCATCAACCTCCAGTACGCCCTTCCCATCGCCGTCGGCGGGCTCATCATCAACCTGGCATCGGCCCTCTACCTCCACGGAGACGAAGAGATGAGCCTGAACGAGCGTGGAGCATTCTACCACCTGCTCGGGGATGCAGGAGGATCCATCGCCGTCATCCTCGGCCTCACCGTCGTCGCCACCACCGGCATCCGAGCGGCAGACTCAGTCGCCGCCATCCTGATCGCCGCCCTCATCATCTGGTCCGCGGTCAAAGTGCTGCGGGAAGGGGGCGGCATCCTCCTCCAGCAAAGCCCCATCGATCCGGCATCCATCGAAGATGCGGTCGAAGCCATGGACGGCGTCGAAAACGCGCACGACATCAAATGCTGGCAGGTCTGCTCCAACGTCAACGTCTGCACCGTCCACGCCACCATGACCGTCAAGACGCTGGATGAAGCAGAAAATCTCCGACAGCGTATCGACGAAGATCTGAAAGAACAATTCAACTTCCAGCACGTCACCATACAGATCGAAGGAGAAGAGACAGCCGACAACGGCATCGAACACTAGCCAGGCCAGAGCGACTACGGGCGACCCCGGAGGAACGGCAGCAGATCAGAGCGACCATCGCCGATGTCCACAACGTCGTGTGCAAGGACGATCAGGATGCCGAGCTCGAGGCGTGTGATCGGATCCGGTCTGCGACCTGTTCAGGGTCGACAACACCGACCAGGTCCAGCTTCCTGTCGTCAACCGTCTCGACCGTAACAGTCCCTGTGCCGTGGAGGCTGTCCAGTCCTCGCTGTCGTACCTCCACCGTCTCGGCGGTACGCAGCGGGAACTCCGTCTCGCCGGTCAACGTCCGTTTCACCAGGACGCCGTCATCGATGCCGTACCGCACCCTGTAGCTGTACTCCGCGACAGCGACGTTGAGCGCAGCCAGCAGCGCGAACCCGGCAGCGACCCGGTCCGCCCACCTCCTGACCTCGGCAGCGGTAAAGCTTCCTGCCCCTGTTTCGACAGGCGTCAGGCCGGCGTACACAGCGACCACGACGAAAAGGATCGCCGGTAGGTAAAGCGACATCCTGGTACCTGCCAGCCGTCGCGTGGTGAACCGTTCCATACACGGCCTATCGTCCTGGCGGCACAAAACTGTTTGGGGAAAAGAAAAAAATTAGACGGAACGAGGCTCTTACGCCTCCTTCCACATACCTGAGAGCACCGCCGACGCCACAAGGATCGTGGCCGACAGGATGACGAAACCACCCTGCGGATCCTGGACACCTGCCAGCGCCGCACCCGTGTCCACGACGAACACGGTGATGAAGAACGCCAGGATCGCCAGGATCAGCATGACGACAGATGCCACAACGTTACCGACAACATCCGCGACCGCATCTCCAAGTCCCATAGAAACTCACCTCCATTGTATCAATTACCGCCGCCCGCCTTAAAGGCCACGGCCCGCCCCGGATCCTTAAAATAATTTCCGGCCGCTCCGATAAACAGTACACAAATTTTAAAAGAACAGGGTGGAAACTTGAAGCGCATGAACCTTCAGCCAGCACCCGGTAGAGGTACGGTACCATGCCGCAGATGACCGACCAGCCAAACAGCGACTGGCGGCACATACCCGTCACCATCCCGGACAAGCCAGCAGCGCGGCAGCCCAGCTACGCCAAGATGCGGTGCCGCTGGTCGACCGGCCAGACACGACAGGCAGACCTGCAGCGGGCACAGGCCGACATCGAGCAGCACATGCAGCAGGCGGACATCGACACCACCCCTGCCTTCGACCTGCAGGGCGACTGGCCCGACCACCCGCTGATGGACTCCGTCAGACAGCGGGTCAGGGAGCGTGTCACACAGCGGATCGCGGAACGTAACCTGCTCGTCGACGAGAAGGACGCACTGTTCCAGGTCCTGTTCCGCCTCACCGCACTGCCACCGCGACGGCTGTTTCAGGACGGCGACGCGGCACGGCAGCTGCTGGACGGTGTCAGCACCGACCAGTGGCGCGGCATCCTCGACCTCGACAGGGACGACTTCCACGCCCTGGCGCTGGACGAGGCCGTCATCGACCGTGTCATCGACGAGCAGCTCGCCGTCATCCAGGACAGACTCGCCGCCAGCCCGCTGCCCCTGGAGCGAATCCTCGAGAAGACCGGGATCTGCAGCGGAGACTGGGTGCTGAAGCGGACCGGTGGCGAGGTCGTCGCCGAGGACAGGCGGACCGGCGACCAGCGCGGCATCGAGCTGCGCGAAGTCGACCAGCAGACCGCCACACAGTTCCACCAGGACCTGCACTACATCCACACCCCGCGGACCGGGACCGCGTACGGGCTCTACGCCGAGGGCGCCGAGCTGCCGTTCTCCGTCGAGTCCGTCGAGCCCGTCGACCGGGACTACAAGCAGGCAGCCCTGCTGCTCCACGGCCACGACCCCGACAACTGCGTCGAGCTGACACGGCTGTACAACTGGCCGTCACCGCCGATGAACACCGTCAGCATCATGGACAGGCTCGTCTTCGACCGGTTCCGCGACGAAGGGATCGAAGCCGTCAGCACCACCATCATGCCGACCTACACCCTCAGCAAGAGCCAGACGGCCGGCGGCATCGACCAGGCATACCTCGCCAAGCGGCCGGAACACACGTTCATCGGCAGGGACGTCGGCGGGCGGACAGCACTTGAGCACGCCACCAAACGCAAGCGGCAGCGGCGCGGCCAGCAGCCCGTGCGGCGGGACCATCCCGACTTCCCGCTGCTGCCCGTCGTCGAGCTGATCAACGGCCTCAGCGCGCCCAGCATCGAGCCGTCACACCGGGTCGACGGAAGCATGATAACCATGGGGTACGGAGGCTGATACCATGCAGACAGTCCTGTTCCTGACATCGAACGAGGAGAAGTTCACGTGGGCGAAGAAGAAACTGGAGCCCTACGACATCAAACTGGAGCGGAACGACTTCGGCCTGCCAGAGATCCAGAGCGTCGACACCGAGCAGGTCGCACGGGAGAAGGCCGAGTACGCCACCCGGTTCATCCAGCAGCCGTTCTTCGTCGCCGACACCGGCTTCGAGATCGAGGCGCTGGACGGCTTCCCCGGCGCGTTCCTCAAGCCCGTCATGAACACCATCGGCGCCGAGGGACTGTGCAAGCTGATGGAAGACGAGGACGACCGCAGCTGCAACTTCAAGAGCGTCCTCGCCTACGTCGACCAGGACGGCGACATCCACACCTTCACCTGCAACGACACCGGCACAATGGCCGTCGAGCCGACCGGTGAGCAGCGTGACCAGTGGGGCGACATCATGCGGCTGCACCAGCCCGACGGCTTCGACAAGACCCTCGCCGAGATGACCGACGACGAGTTCAGCAGCTACGAGGACCGGATGGAATCCGAAGAACACTACGTCAAGTTCGCCGAATGGTTCGCAGGGAGGGATGACACATGAGCATCGTCTTCGTCAGCGGCGTGCCCGGCACCGGCAAGAGCACCGTCTGCCAGGGCGCACTGGAGCAGGACTACGACCTCGACTACCTCAACGTCGGCCAGTACCTGGAAGAATACATCGAAGAACACGGCAGCGAAGAAGGGGTCGACGACGCGCTGGAGGACTACCTCAAAGGCCTGGAGGACGACGTCATCGTCGACACCCACGCCGTCGAGCGGACAGACTACGGACTCAAGCAGTACGCGTTCCAGGGCCTTTCGGACATGGACGTCGAGGGCTACGTCTTCGTCGACAGCGACCCGGAAGACATCTACCAGCGGCGGGAGAAGAGCGACAAGGAACGAATCGATGAGTCCCTCGACGAGATCGAACAGCACCGCGACCACCTGCAGCGCGTCATCACCTCGCGGGCCACGAGGGACGAGGCACCGACCTACGTCCTGGA
>JAXINV010000008.1:29350-43624 GCA_034190465.1 Asbonarchaeum danakilense (SeqCode)
ATCGTGTCCTCTTCGAGACCCTGGACCAGGCCCGCGTAGATCAGCGTCACACCTGCCTGGCCGTACCATGACTCCTTCCGGTCGAAGTACGGGTCCTCCTTGACCACAACGTCCGCGTACGGCTCGGCACCGCTGCCCGTCGCCACACCGAGATCAGCACGGAGCAGCGGCTGCCTGTCCGAGCCGCTGTCACCCGAGTACAGCATCGGCTTGTCCGAACCGTTCGTCCGCTGCAGCGCCTCCTCGTACCTGATCGGCTTCTTCGCGTTGCCGCACCCTGTGTCGATACCTGTCTGCGCCCAGTTCTGCAGCGAGCCCAGGACGTGGAGGTCGCTGCCGTTGTCCAGCCCGACACCGTCGGCATCGATGTGGTCGGACTCCTGGTAGAACGTCCTGAGGAACGTCTGGTCCCCGGCAGACAGGATGATCGGGTGGCCGCCGACGTCAACAAGGTCATTGATAAACTCAGGAAAGCCGTCACGGAAGTCCTCGTCGTAGCCGTCGTCGACCGCCGTCCGCGCCAGGTCCTCAACATCCTCCCGCGTGATATCGTCGTGCTCCATCCGGCGCTCAGCGATGAAGATCGCCAGCTCCTCCGCGTCCGAGTGGCCTTCACCTGCGCAGTAGACACCGTCCATCGGCTCGCGCGGGTCGTCCTCCCCCCGCAGCCGTCGGACCTCGTCGACGAACGCCTCCGTATCCTCGAAGCCGAGGTCGTCGTAGAAATAATCCTTCCCGATGTCACCGGGATGGACGTTGCCGTCGTGGTCGAACACCGTATAGATCCTGTCGACCTCGATGTCGAACGTGTCATCGCCAGGATGTGCTGCCATGGGAGCCACCTGTTATGACCGAAGTGTGATAACTCTGCTTATAAGGGTTGGGGTCCGGCAGAGAACAACCACCAGCAGGGTATCACACCCCGCCGGCAAGGTCCCTGATCCGGTCACGGCCCAGGTAGCCGCCAACGGCGACGACCAGCACAGCGCCAGCGAGCAGGGGGACAGGCAGCCCGCCGCCCGTGCCCGGCTGCAGCGGGACCTCGACCGTCGCCGTCTCCGTGTACGTCGTCGTGTCCTGCACACCGCGGATCTCGACGTCCAGCAGGTAGTCCTTGATCGCCGCCCCCTGCTCCGCCGTGACCTCGAACACCGCCGTGCCGGTCATGCCTGGTTCCAGCGTGCCGACGTACTGCGAGGCCGATGCGTAGCTGAACGGCATGTCGCTGCTGTCAAGCACCCGGACACGGGTCGCCGTCGCCTGCTCGTTGCCCACGTTCTTCACCGTCACGCGGAGCGGGCCCGTCTGCCCGGCGGTCAGGTTGCTCGACACATCGACCACACGGAACTGCGGCCGGCCCGCGATGTATGTCTGGAACGACGTCGCCTCCCGGTGCTGCGTGTCGTCCGACCAGTACAGCGACGCATCGACCGTCGCCATACCTTTCGTCGCGTTCGGCAGGATATCGACCGTGAACGACGCCCGCTTTACCTCACCGGGCTGGATCGTGCCCAGCGCCTCGCGGGTCGTGAAGCTGGACGTCGCACGGAAGGACGACGGCAGTTCCAGCTGCAGGACGACGTTATCGGCCGCCTCCTCACCGTTGTTGACCGCCTCGACGGTTATCGTGGCGTCCTCCATGTCTGCCGTCAGCGTCGACGGCGCGGTGGACAGCCCGGCCAGGTTCAGCTCAACGTCCTGGCTCTGGACCTCGACCGGAATCGTCTGCCGGAACGTGACATCGCCCTGCGAGACCTTGACGACGAAATCGTTGCTGCCGTCCGGCGCGTTGTCAGCCACCAGCACCTCCGTCGAGATGTAGTACGGCTGGCCCGGCGCCACCTGGCCGAGGTGGTAGGTGCGCTGCCGGTCAGGCTTCAGCGTGAACGGGAAGCTGTCCACGATCGTGACCGTTACGTTGTCAGCGATGGCGTTGCCAGTGTTGCGGACCTTAAACGATATGTCCGCATCCTCCCCGGCCTGGACCGGGACAGGGTCCGTCGTGATGAGTGTTGTATCGAGGTTTGTCGTTGGTCCTGTTGCCGCGCCGGCCGCTCCTGCAAGGAGCAGCACCAGCGCCACCGTCGTGAATGCTTTCATGTGCATAGTATTCACCCATTCGTGATCGCCGAGAGCGTGAAGCCCTGTGCCTCATCTCCCGTGAAGTATCTATCATACAGCACCATGGCGGCCGGTATCACCGTCAGCGCCGCCAGGTACGCCATCGTCGTCGTCAACGTCAGCAGGATTCCGAGCGAGGACAGGAACGTCACCCGCCCCACACTGAGCGAGAGGAAACCGATATTGGCCGCGATCAGCCCGACAGTCATCGGCGTGATGACCCCCTGCAGCGTCTCCGCCAGCGCCTGCTGAATCTCATGCTGTTCCCGTTCCTCGATGTACCGGGCGATCGGCTGGATCCCGAAGTCGATCGCCACACCGATCCCCATCGACAGCGCCCCCGACGTCGCCGGGCTCATGTTCATCCCCAGCCAGCCGAAGATGCCGAACCCGGTCGTGATGCCGAACACCAGCGTCAGCAGCGATGTCAGCCCGTAGAACAGCGACCGGAACAGCAGCACAACCACCAGCATCACACCGAGCAGCGCCGCCGTGCCGGTCACCCCCATCGTGCGCTGGGTCTGCCGCTGGAACGCCTGGTCGATGTACGGCTGGCCCGTGTAGCCGACCTCCAGCCCTGCCGGCCGGTCGTGGGCCGTCACCGTCTGACTGATCAGGTCCGCCATCTGCAGCTGCTCCTCAGGTGTCAGGCCGGTCGTCGTCGCGCGGATCAGGGCGGCACGGTAGTCCGGCGAGATGTACTGCTGCCACCGCCCCGCAGGCAGCTCAGCAAGCGCCTGCTGGACCTGGCGGGTGCTGGACGGGATGTCGTCGAACAGGTCGGTCGGCGACGAGACAGCTGTCACCGCATCATAGGCCGCCAGGTCGTCCGCCACCGCGTCCATGAACCTGAGCGCCCGAGGATCCCGGATGTCGCGCACCTCCGTCGAGTTCGGGACCGAGGGCGCGACCCGGACAAGTATCGTGTACGTCGTGCCCGCCGTCGTGTCGAACTCCGCGTTGATCGTGTTGAACGCCTGCATCGCCGGCACCGAATTCGGCAGCAGATCCTCCTGACTCTGCTGCACCGTCTCCACCTTTGAAGCCCCCGATGCAAGGGCGACGGTCACCAGGACGACCGCGAGCAACAGCATCCCCGGCCGCCGTGCCAGCAGCCCAGCGTACCGTTCCGTCGGTCGTGTCATCCGTCCCACCTCTCATACTTGATGATCAGCGCCGGCGTCAGGACGAGCGCCGCCGTCAGGGTCAGCCCTTCACCCAGCGCCAGCGTTATGCCCAGGTCCCGCATGAACGAGATCGAGGCCAGCAGCAGCGACAGGAAACCGACCAGGTCCGTCGTCGAGGATCCGAGGACCGCCTTGCCCGTGTTCGGCACCGCGGTCATGACCCCGTCCTCGACGCCCTGCTCGTCCGTCTCCTCCATGATCCGCTCCGCGATGAACGAACCGTACTCCACACCCAGACCGAGCAGCATCGACCCGAGCGCGATCGTCGCGATGGTCAACGGGATACCGAGCAGGCCCATCGCGCCCAGCGTCCAGATCAGCCCGAGGAACAGCGGGGCGAACGTCGCCGGGCCGTAGAAGACGCCGCGGATCCCGACGAGCAGGGCGAGGATAAGCACCGAGGCCAGAGCGATGATCCGGACCGTGTCCTGGATGAGGACATCGGACAGCGCGTTCCGCATGACGGGGACCCCTGTCGGGCGGATGCTGACACCGGGGTAGACCGGCGCCTCGTCGATGTTCTGTTCGATCAGCCGGGTCGCCTGCCGGACGTTCTGCTCCGTCATCTCCGCGTTCAGCTCGACGAACATCGTTGTCGCGGTGAAGTCCCGGTTGATGAAGCTTCCCGGTGCGCGCTGCAGCACCGCCTTCACCTGCGCCTTCGACCTCGGAGTCGTGTTGAACAACGAGGCCATGGACGAGACGGAGGCGATCAACGGCTCACGCTGCAGCTCCTGCTCGATGAATTCCATCGTCCGGAGCAGCCGCGGGTCGCGGACGTCCGTGACGAACGACGGCTGCTGTGGCCGCTCATTGACCTGGAACAGGATGATGATCGCGTTCGTGTTGCCGAACTGCGCCTCGACCCGGTCCTGCGTCCTGATCGGATCCAGCGTGTCCGGGAGACTTGCCTGGAAATCAGTCATCAGCTCGATGGACGGGACCCCGACCGCCAGCACCGCTGTCAGCAGGATGCAGGCAGCGATGACGTGGTCCGTGTGGTCGAGCTGGATCCGGGCAAGGAGTCTGAGCGGTGAACGCATGCGGGATGTGAGGGACGCCGCAATCTTATAAACCTGAACGAACATTCAGTCAGTATGGGTGAGGGAAGCGACACCCGGGACCAGATCATGGACGCCACCTACCGGGCGCTCTGCGAACACGGCTACGCCGACCTGACGATCGAGCGGATCGCCGACGAGTTCGAAAAAGGCAAGTCCGTCATCTACTACCACTTCGACGACAAGGACGACCTGATGGTCTCATTCCTCGACCACCTGCACGACAGGATCAGCAAGGACCTGGAGGGCGTCGACTGCGACTGTCAGCAGTCGCTGGACAATATGCTGGAGATGGCCCTGGGGCTGAACGACGAGGAGACCTGGGCGTTCCGGACCGCACTGTTCGAGATGCAGTCCGACGCGCCGTACAACGATGCACTTGCCACACGGTTCCAGGACATCCACGACCAGCTTATGGACCTGTTCGCCGACATCCTCGACGACCTCGACGTCCAGGACAGCGAACAGGAGGCGGAGATGCTGTTCTACACGATCGAGGGCATCGTCTCCACCCGGATCACCGAGGGCCGGCAGGACGACATGGAGGCGCTGAAGGACCGGCTCGTGGAGCGGTACGCCCGGTGAAATCGCCGCCGACCACAGCTTTTTATTTTGTCACTTCCAAGTTACAACCATGGACGCGAACCCGTACCTCCAGCAGCCGGGGCCGCACTGCGCCGCGCAGCAGACCGTCTCACAGGTGCACTACGCGCCGCGGGACGACCACGTCGACGAAAAGCTACGGGCCGCGGACTACGTCCTCGACCAGCTCGACGTCGAGACACCGGCGTTCTTCTACGACAGCCTGGCAGAGGTCAAGGTCTCGACCGAGGCCGGCCCCGACCCCGAGGACTCCACGCTGCTGGAGGAGAAGGACCGCGGACCGTACGACCGGGAGAGCTACGTCGAGAGCCACGCGGTCAAGGCACTGCTCGGCGACTTCGATGTCCACAGCGGCAACATCCAGGTCGACGCCAGCGGCCGCTTCTACCCGATCGACATCGACGCCACAGGGAAGATGCCCGTCGAGTACGTGCACGACAACCTCGATGTCGACGCGCTCAACCGGTACGGCGCGATCAGCCGGGTGCAGGACGCCGCGTTCGAGAACAGACCGCCGCGGATGGGGGACGTGACCCGGACGATCGAGGACCTGGCCAGTGACATCGACCTCGAGGAACTGGAACAGCAGTACCGGGAGGACGACAGGATCGCCTACGACCGGGACCGCATCGAGGACGACACGCTGGACCACGGCAGGGACCGGCCGGAGCTCACGCAGAACTACATCAACGACCTCAGCCCGGCAGAGACCATCGTCCGCAACATCGAATTCGTGCGGGACAAGCGGCTCCGTTCCGGCCTGAGCAGGCACGTCCCCCTCCACGAGGCCGACGACATGCTCGACCAGGCGAAGGAACGGCTGGACGACCTGGCGGACAACATACTTTAAGCTCCCTGCCGGAGGGACGACCATGGACCTGAGCCAGGACGAGATCGAGCGGTTCCAGCAGAAGATCTTCGACTTCTACGAGGAGAACGGCCGGGACCTGCCGTGGCGGGAGACCACCGACCCGTACAGGATCCTGGTCAGCGAGGTCATGCTCCAGCAGACCCAGGTCACCCGTGTCGTGCCCAAGTACGAAGCATGGATGGACCGGTGGCCGACCGCGGAGGACCTCGCCGAGGCCGACCTGCAGGAGGTGCTGTCCCTGTGGAAGGGCCTGGGCTACAACAACCGGGCGAAGCGGCTGCGGAACGCCGCCCAGAAGATCGTCGAGGAGTACGGGGGCGAGGTGCCGCAGGACCCCGAGGAACTGCAGGAGCTCCCCGGCGTCGGCCCTTACACGGCACATGCCATCATGATCTTCGCGTTCAACGCCGACGAGGTCACGGTCGACGCGAACATCCGGCGCATCCTGATCCATGAGTTCGACCTGGACGAGGACACCACCGACGGCGAGCTCCGCGACCTGGCCGAACAGCTGCTGCCGGAAGGACGGAGCCGCGCCTGGCACAACGCCTTGATGGACTACGGCGCACTTGAAAAAACCAGTAAGGCTACAGGCGTCTCCCCAAAGACCACCCAATCCAGCTTCGAGGGCTCACGCAGATACTACCGCGGCCAGATCCTCGACGAGCTGCTCGAGGGGTCGAAGACCCGCGACGAGCTGGACGACAAGATCGACACCGACGAGGTCAAAGACATCCTTGACGACCTGGAGGACGAGGGCATGGTCGCGCAGGACGGCGCCGAATACCGGATCGACCAGTGACCGTGCATCAGTCGGCTCCGCCCATCGCGCTCAGAGGCGGTGAGAAACGTCCTGAACGATCCTCCTTTGAGAACCAGCTTCACAGGATCTCCACGATCTCATCCTCGTCCCTGTTCGGCCGGTACAGCTTCGCCGGCCGGTGGGACACGTTCTCCGTCTTCTCGCCCGTGTACTCCACAAGATCCAGCTTCTTCACCTTCTTCCTGAAATTCCGCTTATCGAACTCCCGGTCGAACACCGTCTCATACGTCTCCTGCAGCTCCGTCAATGTGAACCGGTCCGGCAGGAACGAGAACACCGCCGGCGTGTACTCCAGCTTCCACCGCAGCCGCTTGATCGCGTACTCCGCGATCTCATCGTGGTCGAACGCCAGCTCCGGCAGGTCGTAGGCCGAATGCCAGGCAGCCCGGTCATCATCCAGCTCCACCTCCGTATGGTTCACCAGCGCAAAGTAGCTGACCGTGATGACACGGGTCCGCGGATCCCGGTCCGGGTCGCCGAACGTGTACAGCTGCTCCAGATAGACGTCCGTCACACCCGTCTTGTCCTCCAGGACACGGGTCGCCGCCGTCTCCAGCGACTCCTGCATATCGATGAACCCTCCCGGCAGCGCCCACTGGCCCTCGAACGGCTCATGGCCGCGCTCCACCAGCAGCACCTTCAGATCGTCATCAGTCACCGTGAAGATGATCGTGTCAACCGCCACCGATGGTCGGTCGAACGCCGACGGGTCGTAGTCCTCCGGTACCTCCTCAGGCATACCTTCGTGTACGAACGACACGGATAAAAAACAGGGCGGTCACTCCCACATCGACACGAACCCGTCCGCATACCTGTCCAGCAGCCGTCCACCGAACCGGCGGATCGCCGTCACAGCCGAGCCACTCGGCTCATACCGCCTCGCACGGCCGTCCCGCTGCACCAGTACAACATCGTCAGCAGCCAGCGCCCGGAGATGCTCCGATACCGACGACAGACTCAGCTCCACGCGTTCCCCGATCCCCGACATCGTCAGCCCTGGCTCACGGTCCACCACATGCAGGAGCAGGCCACGGCTCTCATGGTTCAGCGCTGCCAGCGCATCATACAGCTCCGTATCCACCTGCGCCGGAAAGATACGTCGATACCCGCGGATCCTCTCCTCGTTTAGCCCATCGATCCGTCTAAGGTGGTAGTCCAGCGTATTCACCGAACAACCCACCTCCCGCTGCAGCTCCCGGAAATGGATCCCCGGCCGGCCGTTCACCGCGTCGATGATCTGTGCCTTCATCGTACCGTCCCCCAGAAAAACAGCAGGATGATGACCAGGTTCAGCCCGTGCACCAGCGCCGTCAACAGCGGCATCGTCACGTAGAACACACTGGCGAACGTCAGCACCGCCTTCACGGCAAACACGCCGAACGCCGAGCAGACGTACAGGAACTTCCGCGACCGCTTCATCCGGTACGCGCGGATCGAGACCACGAACAGCCCCGTGGCTAACAGCAGCGTGGCCGCATGGACGATATAGTCGATCGTCGTGGCCTCGATCATCCCCCCCTCCAGAGATACCGCGGCAACGTTTTTAAACACCGGCACTCCCCGCAGAAGGGTTTACACGTATCAACAGAACAGTCAGCCTGAACAGTCAGCCTGTCACCACCCGGAGCGGCTCATCCGCCAGCTCCACCGTCGCGGTCGCGCCGCGCGGGAACTCGAACAGCATGTCCTCACGGTCACAGTCTATGCTGATGATACCGTCCACGTTCATCTTCGACCGGAGCTCCAGCGACCCATCCTCCCCGACGCGGCCCCTGTTCAGCTCCTGGTCCCCGTCACGGACCGGCTCGCGCTCGATGTACCGCAGCTCATCAGCATCGTTCGGGAACGTCCCCTCGTTTCCTGGCACGTTGCCGTACCAGCCGGTCGAGCCCGCACCCGTCGACACGACCAGCCCGCTGTTCATGTGCTCTTCCTCGTACTCACCGTCACTGATCTCGTACCGTGCAACCTCCATACTGTGCCGGTCCGCCACGAACACATCGTTCAACGCGTACGCCGTCTCCCCATCGTAGTGGACCGCCGCACGGCTCCACTCCTCAAGATCAGGATCGTGCAGTGCATCGTCCAGCGCTTCCTCAATCTCATCCGCCCCGTACTGGCACAGCGCACCGTGGCTGTTCTCATCCGACCGCACAGGCACCATCGGCGTATCATCCATCACATAGTGCGACGCATCCAGCGCCGTGCCGTCACCGCCAAGACTGACGACCAGATCGTACGCCACGAAGTCGTCGTCCGCCTCCTCAGGCACCCGCACCGTGTCGTAGTCGACGCCTTCCGCCTCCAGCCACGACTCCACAGTCTCCAGCGACTCGTAGTGGTTCTCGTGGCCCTCCACGATCGGCTCGTACTCCTCGTCCGGCAGTTCCTCAGCCGGATCACCGTCCTCCTCGCGGTAGTGGTCCAGCGTCGTCTTCTTCGTCGCGATCATCACCTGCTCAGTCATCGATACTACCTCCGTTCTCCGTCACAATCTGTGGGTCCATGCTTCTTGTGTCCTACGGAAGGGACCGGCCGACCCGTCCAGGGTCAACCCGCCAGCTCCTCCTTCCGCTGCTTCAGCTGTTCGACGTACATGGGGAACTCGCCAGCATGCCGTTCCAGATCCACATCATCCATCTCACCGTTGAGGTACAGCGTTTCGAGCTGCTCGCGTCCATAGCTCTGCTGTGGTTCTGCTATTCCCTCAGCGAAGCTCCGTCCATCCTCGATCTCCCAGGTCGTAATGAACTCGACACCGCGGTCCTGCCAGTCCTCGAACGCCGCATCGCGGTCATCCCCGTCCAGCTCATGGATCGCGTCCTCCACGACATAGACCTGATCGACATCGGTATCCTCAACGAAGTAGTCCACCGCCTGGTCGACGCAGATCTCCGTGACCACGCCGTAGATCGCGACCGCGTCCGGGTCGACCGCCTCGACGTAGTCAGCCAGGTTCGGGTTGTCCCGGACATCCGGCGACCGCTTCTCGAAGATCACCTGGCCGCCGTCCGCAGCGTAGTCAGCGACCTCCGCCTGCTGGTCGTCGGTCAGCTCCTGCTCCGGCACGTACAGCGGATCCCGGGTCGTCGCATCCAGCTTCTGCTGGCCCGGTGTGCCGTCGACGCAGTGCGGCGGGTAGACCTCGAACTCAGGATCGTCAGGCTCGTGGGCGTCCACCGAGCCGCCGTGGTAGACGTCGCTGTCCGCCGCGTACTCCGTCAGGCGTGCCATCCGGTCGACGCGGTCATCCGCGCCGGGTACCGCGAGTTTGCCGTCAGGGTCGATGAAGTCGTGCTGCGTGTCGACGTCCCAGAACAGGACGTCGTCCAGTGTTGTTGTGTCTGTCATGGTTGCTCACCTCAGTATGTGTCCTGCGCATCCGTGTACCGTTCTGCAACCGCGAGCACGTAGTCCTCACCGAGCACGTCCACGGGATCGGCTCCTTCCTCCACCGCCGCCCAGTCGTCCTCGTCCAGCTCGTACGGCGAGCCGTCGTGCCACGGCCCGATACCGCTGATCTCGATGTCGTCGTAGCCCTCCTGCTTCAGGAACCGTTCCAGGTCGCGGGACGCCTCCAGCCGGATCTGCTCGCGCTCCGCCTGCTGCTTCACGTCCTCGTACAGCTCGCCGTCGGTCGCGTCCTGCTGCTCCAGCGCCGCCAGCTCGACGCGGGCCTCGCCCAGGTACTGCTCCACCGCCTCTGCCGGCTCCCGGTCATCGTCCCAGATCACGTCCCATTCGCGTTCATGGATCCGGAACCGGTCGCTGAAGTACTGCAGCCCGATGCCCTCCGCCTGCTCGCGGGACAGGCCGTACTCCTGCTGCAGCCGGTCGCGGAACGCCTCCGTGTACTCGTTCTGCTTCCTGCCGCGGGCCATCCAGTCCGCCTCGTACGGGTGGGTCAGGTCCACCACGATCGCGTCGTCGTGCTCGTCTGTCATCCCGACCGCCTCAGCCGTTCACCGGGTACCGGATCGCCGGTGGCTCGTCCTCCAGGTTTGTCAGCCGCTCCGCCAGCAGGTCGATGTGCTCCGCTGTGCCGCGGTAGATCGACGCCAGATAGTCCTCCGGCGACCTGCAGCCGTCCCAGTCGTGGTAGCCGCCGCCACGGGTCTCGACGCCGTCAGGGGTCAGCACCTCCTCGTAGTCGAAATCCATGCGGCCGCGTTCCTCGACCTCCAGCAGCGTCACCGGGTCATCGATCTCCTCCTGCAGCTCGCCGAGTGCCTCGACCACCGTGTCCCTGTATTCTTCACGCGCGTCCTGGCGCTGCTGCCTGACATCCTCGTACAGCTCATCGATCGCGTCCAGCCGCGCTTCCTGCCGGTCGAGCTCGCCCCTGTAGTCGTCGAACTGCATCTCAGATCACCTGCTCCATGTGTTCGTCGATGTAGGTTTCCATCGCCTCGATGTCCTGCTCCCGGCCGGTCTTCGCCATCGGCTCGCCGTCCACCGCGTAGATGTCGGCCGTGCAGTGGATGCCGTCGTCGAAGCTGCCGGCACCGACACCGTGGAACAGGTCGTACGACTCGCCGAACTTTTCCTGGCTCTCCTCGCGGTACTCGTGCTGGGCATCGACGAACGCCTCCGCCTTGTCCGGATCGCCGAAGCCGGAGGACAGGATGATCTCCGTGTTGTCGCCGTATCCCTCCTCGATCAGGCGGTCACGGAGCGCCTTCACCGGCTCGATGCGGACACCTGTCCCCGTACGGTAATCGTCGGCCGGGTCGACGTCGGCCGGGTCCATGCCCTGGGCGTGGTTCTCGCCACAGGTGTCGACGCGGAACTTCGCGGTCCAGTCGTCGCCGTCCCGCTCCTCGTCAAAGTAGCGGGCCACGTCCAGCGCGTCGTCGATCTCCCGGTTGAACGTGTCGATCAGCGTCGTCCGGGGGATGTCGTCGTCCATGTGCTCGTCGAACAGCTCTGCCGTCCTCCGGGTGGCGTTCGCCGGGGAGTAGTCCTCGGAGCCGGCCAGCGTCAGCGTCAGGAAGTGCGGCGTGGTGCCGACGCCCTCCGCATCGATGTTCGATGAACCGACATCCGTCGAGGTCTGGACCGCACCCGCGTCCAGCACACCGGCAGCCAGTTCATCGTCCTTCGACCAGTGGTAGTGCCGGGCGCCGAAGTAGAGGAACGGCACGTCCGCCTCGTCGTACAGCTCGGCGACCTTCGCCGCTTCCTCCCGCATGTCCTCGTAGGTCGGCGTGTCGACGCCGTTGGCCTCGGACAGGTGGTGGGACATCGCGCCCAGGTACATCGTCTCCAGCTCGACCACGTCCTGCGCCTTGCCCTTGAGCACCATCAGCGGGTCCTTCGATCCGAACTCGTCCTCCTCCGTCAGGTAGAGCTCGCCGCCGTTGTCGGAGAACGCCGGCTCCGCGTACTCCTCCACGATCGCCTGGGCCTCGGCCAGCGCCTCGTCCGGGATCTCGCCCTCGCCGCGTGCGAAGACCTTGACAGCGACGTCGGGGTTGGTCTCATCCGCCTCCAGGATCTGCCGGCTGCGCATGAAGTATTTGTCCGTGTACGGTCGGTGGTCGTCCGGCAGCTCGTCGCGGAACCGTTCCACCAGCTCGTCGTGCTCGTCGTCCATCGGTCACACCTCCCCGTACTGCTCGACCAGGTCCTCGACCTCGTCCGCCCAGTCGTGGAGCGCCGCGTGTTTGTCCATCAGGACGCCGTCAGGGTCGGGCAGCGCCGGGATCTCGTCCAGGTCCGCCTGCTCCGCTTCGAGGTACGAGGTCAGGGCCTCGCCGACCGCCACGTCGCCGGCGTACATCCAGTAGGCGTGGTCGCTGGATGCGTTGCGCTGCGATTCGCGGGCGTCGGCCAAGTAGTCCTCCGCCTGGTCCAGCGCCTCCTCAGTGTCCAGCCCGCGGTACTTGGCCACGGTGCGGCTCGTCTCGTTTGGATCGCCGGTGATGACGTACTCCAGCGTGTCAAAAAATGCCTCCCGGTCCGGTTCGGTCGTGTCATACTCGTCCATCGCGATCACCTTCGTGTTTTTCTAACACTAACTTAGTGTGTTCTTTACACGAAAAGCTTTATATAGGTAATTGTAGATTCGACACGAAGGTTCATGCGGGTTAACCGGCAACAGCTAGAAAAAGGACAGGCCCCCATCTCCGGACGGACAGTGACCCGGTATGAGCGAGGATCTTGACCAGCTGGCGGACGCGGTCGAAGACTGGAAACAGGCGAAATACTTCGTCGAGCGGCTGACACAGTCCCTGTTCGACGCCGACGTCGACCCCGAGAAGTTCAAAGACGAGTTCGTCCAGGACGGCCACCCGGTCGACCAGAAACTGTTCGACCTCGCCGCCGACCTCGCCGGAGAACGATGACAGGCATCGTCTGGCTGCGGCGGGCGATGCGCGTCCACGACAACACCGCGCTCGTCCAGGCCGCGGAGGACCACGACGACGTCATCCCGTGCTACGTCGTCGACGACGAGCTGTTCGACAGCGCGACGCTGGGCTACCCGCGGGTCAAGTTCTGGCACGACGCGCTGCACGACCTCCAGGACCAGCTGCAGGAACAGGGCAGCGACCTCGTCGTGCGGCAGGGCAGCCCGGTCGAGGAACTCCAGCGGATCGTCGACGAGACGGACGCTGACGCGGTCTACCACAACCGGGACTACACCCCGTACGCCAGGGAACGCGACGAAGCTGTCGGCGGGGCGCTCGACGTGCCGGTCACGAGCTGCAAGGACCTCGTCATGTTCGAGAAGGACGAGATCCTGACCAACAGCGGCACACCGTACAAGGTCTACAGCTACTACCGCGACAAATGGTTCGACCGGGACAAGCCGCGGCCCGCGGAGCCGGACGGCTTCACCACGCCCGACCTCGACAGCGACGACATACCCTCGGTAGAGGCGCTGGGCCACGAGGAACCCGACGACTTCGACTGGATCTGGGACGCGTCGAGGGACGGCGCACAGCAGCGGCTCGAGGAGTTCAAGGAGAAGATAGCGCACTACGACAACCTGCGGGACCTGCCCGCGCGGGACGCCACGTCACGGCTCTCACCGCACCTCAAGTTCGGGACCGTCTCGGTGCGGGAGGTGTTCTGGGAGGCGGAACGGATGCGCGGCCGGCTGAACGACGCGGACGGGGTCACCACCTGGCAGGAGGAGCTGGCGTGGCGCGACTTCTACGTCCAGGTCCTGTGGCACTGGCCGGAGACGACCGAGCAGGCGTTCCTCGAGCAGTACCGGGGCATCGACTGGCACTGGGACGACGAGCACCAGCGGATGTGGCAGGCGTTCCTGGAAGGACAGACTGGCTTCCCGTTCGTCGACGCCGGGATGCGGCAGCTGCGGCGGACGGGCTGGATGCACAACCGGCCGAGGATGGTCGTCGCCAGCTTCGCCGCCAAGGATCTGCACGTCGACTGGCGGAAGCTGCACGAGCACTTCAAGACCTGGTTCGTCGACGCGGAGATCGCCTCCATGGTTGGCGGCATCCAGTGGGCGTACAGCATCGGCACCGACGCCCAGCCGTACTTCCGCGTCTTCAACCCGTGGACCCAGGGCGAGGACCACGACCCCGACGGCGACTACATCCGCGAGTTCGTGCCGGAGCTGCGTGACGTGCCGGACGA
>JAXINV010000021.1:0-41119 GCA_034190465.1 Asbonarchaeum danakilense (SeqCode)
AGTGGACTCGCGGGGATTTGAACCCCGGGCCTCCTGCTGTTCCGCGCTCGGTTCTCGGAAGGAACCTCGTCTCGAAGACCGGCGGTCTTCTCGAACCCGGCTTCCCTTCCTGCGGTCGGAAAGCGGGTGTTGCGAAGCAGGCGTTCTGCCAGGCTGAACTACGAGCCCTTACGCTATACGTGTGCGAGGTAAAGCTTATGAACGTGACCCGGGTCAAGGGTGGAGGTCGCGCTGCTGTAACGCCGTCCTGAGCCGGAAGTACAGCAGGGAGCTTCCGATCCCCGCTGCAGCGAGTGCGACGAAGACAGTACCGAGCCCGTACACGACCAGCAGCCCCATGGAAGCCGGTCCAAGCGTCTTCCCGATGTTCTGGAGAGTGGAGTTCAGTGCTACAGTCCCGCCCCGGTGCTCCTGTTCGACGTTCTGTGTCAGCAAGCTCTTGTGCAGAGGGCTCAGCGCCGCATCCGCTAGCCCAATACCAAATATACAGGCGAGGACGACGCCGAGATGGCCCGTCAGCGCGATGATCAGGCATCCAGCGCCGATGACGAGCAGGGAAATGAACACCGAGGACGTCTTCCGGTACCTGGCATTGATAGCGCCGGCGCCCGCTGACGTCACGATCCCGCCGAGCGAGAGCAGTCCCAGGTAGACACCGACCTCGCTAGAAGCCGCACCGAACCGCCGGACCAGGAGCAGGGGCAGGAACGCAAGCAAACTGTACCGGACGAACATCCGCACGAACCCGATCGAGAGGTACAACCGGATGCGGGGGACCGATGCCACAGCACGGAGATCGTGTATATACTCGCGTGGACGGCTGGAGGTACTGGCTGTCGAGGGGATGCCCCGGTAGATCGCCACCGCGAGCGGGATCATCACGAGGTAGACGAGGAACACGTTCCGCCACCCGAGCCCTGCGAGGATGCCTCCAAGCACTGTCCAGACGAGTCCTCCGACTTTGTTGAATGAAGTGCGGAGCCCCTGTGCCGTTGTCTCACGGCCGTAGCTGTAGAAGTCGCCGAGCAGTGCCACGGTGGCCGGCATCACGCAGGCAAATCCTGCACCCTGGACGATACGGGCTGTGAGCAGTGCGTTGAATCCCGGGGCGTAGAACGAGGCGAGGCCGCCGATACCCATCAGGAGGCTTCCAGTGGCCATGACCCGGTTCCGCCCGGCTGTATCGGCAAGAAATCCGGATACAGGGGTTATGAAGACGGTCGGAAGGGTGAACGCGGTTATGAGCAACCCGATCCGTGCGTCCGACACCGAGAGACCGGTGGCGATTGCCGGTAGCGCCGGTGATAGTAAGTTCACCCCAGATACACAGAAGACGCTGCTTGCCACGACGATCAGGAATCGCCGATCGTTCAAAAGCCCATTGAACCGGTCCATCGCTACCACGCGGCAGGTCTGACAACACGGCACCGATGCTTAAAAACGGCGTGTCTCAGGTCAGTCGGCATCGACCGGCGGCGACCGGATCGCCAGCAGGGTCATCTCGCCCTCCAGCTCGTGCGCCTCCTCGCCGGCGAACACGACGTCCTCCGCGTCCAGCTCCACGATCCTGTCCGCCAGGTGGACGTGGCCCTCGCCCTCAAGCACGAAGTAGGCCGTCTCGTGGCCTCCGTCGACCTCGTGCGTGCCGTCGACGTCGATGAGCGTGAACGAGAAACTGGCAGCCGGGTTGACGTACTTCTTCAGCTCCGTCGTCCGGTCGGGTATGTACTCCTCCGCATCGGAGTGCTTGATCCTCACCGGAGCTCGACCTCCTCCCAGTCCTCGACACCGTCGTCGCCCAGCTCCACGGCGAAGCACTTGCCGGACTCCACGACCGCGCAGTTGAAGACATGGGTCTGCATGAAACTGTAGTGGCCGAACGCCTCGTGGATGTGGCCGCAGAACCAGGCAGCAGGTTTCAGCTTCATGATCAGCTGGCGGAAGCCTGTCATCCCGGCACGGTTGCCAGAGACCGTCGCATCGCCCAGGCGTTCGGGCGGGTAGTGGGACATAAACAGCAGCCGGCGGTCGTCGTGGCCGTCCACCCACTCCTCCAGATCGTCCTTGAAGTCGTCAGGGAAGACGGCGCCGATCGCACCGATCTTGTACTCCTCCCAGTCGATCTTCATGTAGTTGAACAGGTCGTCGTAGTCGTCGTTCTCCGGTGGCGTGAAGTTGAAATCCCAGTTGCCGGTGCAGGCGAACATCGGGATCTCCACCCGTTCCTGCATGTCCTGGTAGTCGTCCGGGGTCACGAAGTCGCCGGGCGCGATGAACACATCGTAGTCACCGCTGTTCGCCTCCTCGACGACCGCATCGATCAGGTCGTCCTCCTCGTGGAAGTCCGCCGCTGCCAGAAGCTTCATCTTGAGTCCACCTTACACGGCAGTGTTTAAAAAAGAGGGGACGGGGCGGGATCACTCCCGCAGCTCGATGCTGTCCCCGGCAATCGTCATCGTCGGGTACGGCATGTCGATGCCCGCCTCGTCGAACCGGTCCTTAACCTGCCGGAGGACCTCTTCCTTGATCGTCATGAACTTCGCCCGCTTCGGGTCATCGACCCAGTACCGGGCCTTGAAGTCGACCGTGGAGTCGCCCAGCCCGACCAGCTTGATATCCGGCGCGGGCTCATCCGCGATCTTGTCGTTGTCCTCCAGGATCTCCTGGACAATCTGCTTCGCCTCGTCGATGTCGTCCTCGTAGCCGATCCCGATAGAGAGCTGGACGCGGAGCTGGTCGTTGGCCACTGGGTTCTTGATCGTCGTGTTCGCCAGCTTGTCGTTCGGCACTGTCAGAAGCTCGTTGTCGAACGTCTCGACCTTCGTCGTCCGGACGCGGATGTCCTCGACCCTGCCCTTCTGGTCGTCCCACTCGATCCAGTCACCGATCTGGAACGGCTTGTCGACCAGCAGAAAGACGCCGGAGACCGCCGCAGAGATCGTATCCTGCATCGCGAAGCCGATCGCCAGCGTGCCGGCGGCCACGACGGCCCCGAACACGCCGAGGACCTGGCCGTAGCCGGAGGCCGACAGTCCCGCGACAAGTCCGACAAGTATCGTAATATAGAGCACAGCACGCGACACCGGGCCGCGGAGCGTCGTGCTCTTCCGCTTCACCAGCACCCCGACAGCGGGCTTGACCACGAGTTTGCCGAGAAGGTATGCAACGACCGTGAACGCCACCAGCGTCAGCGGGCCGACAGCCCACTGCGGTACTGCTCCGTGGAACATGTTCTCCACACCGTCACGCAATCTTAAAAGCAGGGCGGCGGTAGCCAGACCATCACCCAGTTTTACGTTTTTCGTAGAAAAAGAAGATATATTGCAGCTATATCGAAGTTTATTTAAAATTCCTCGCTGCATAGGACAGTGATACCCATGTTCCGAGGATCATACACCGAAATGGAACCCACAGCACCGGACGAACTGCGCGCACTCGACACCCTGCCGGCAGGCAGCCTCGACGACCTGACGGCGGAGCACAGGCGGACACGGGACTGGCCGCACTTCGAGGGCCTGGACCACATCTACACCGTCACCATCCCGCTCGACGGGGAGGACTACCCGGTCGCGGTCAAGGTCGAGCAGCCGGACTACCGGGACGAAGTCGAGGTCTCCGTGTTCCAGTACGACCCCGTCCCCGACTACGACAGCGAGCCGGACGGCTACGCGGAGTACGACCTGACGATCGACGACCCGCCATCGGCCGAAACCGTCGAAGCACTGACACGGGAGACGCTGCAGGAGCTGTGACGATGGAGCTGGAGGACACGGTCCTGCTGAGCCGCGGCTACACACGGGGCGTGGACGACGACCGGTTCTACGAGCACCGCACCGGCTACTTCGAGATGGATGACGGCTCCCGGTACGGCTTCAAGGCGGTCGAGACCGATTTCGGGTTCGCCGCCGACCACCGCGAGCTGCGGGACGATCCTCCAGCGTACGCCGTCAGGACGCAGGAGCACGAGCTCGAGCCCGACGACCCGATCCCGGGACTCGCGGAGGATGACCTGGAGCAGTACGGTACCTGGCTGGCCGTTGAACACACCGTCGAAGGAGAAGAACACGCTGCACGGTACCAGGAACAGGCAACCATCGCCGCCGACGACTGAGTCAGGTCTGCCGATGCTTGAGGACGGTGTACGTCCGCGTGTCCCTGACACCGTCGATCCCACGGATCGTGTCCAGCGTGTCGTTGAGCTCGTCGACCGTGGCGCGGGAGAACCGGAGCACCAGGTCATGCTCCCCGGCGATCTCGTAGACCGTGATGCCCTGCGGGAACGCGTCGACGACGTCGTCGATCGCGTGGTCCGTCGAGAGATCGACCATCACCAGCGCGGTCGAACCCTGGTTGGTTTCCACGGTGAACCGCTGGATGACGCCCTCCTCCTCCATCGCCTGGACCCGGTTCCGTACCGTTCCCTCGGAGACGCCTATCTCGTCCGCGATCTCGGTGTACGGGGCGCGGCCGTCGTCCGCCAGGATCCGGAGGATCTCCCTGTCTCGTTCGTCCATGCCCGTAGCGTGCGGTGGGAAACCTTAAAACCGCTGCGATTCTCGAAGGATTCCATCCCGATCCCGGGGACACCTTCTCCCCACGACATCAGCGGACGGGACGAACTGCAGAACGCCGAACCGGAGCTGCCGCTGGACGAAGAGCTGCACGGGTTCTACGAGAACGACGAAGAATTCCGCGAGTTCTGCGACCAGGTAGGCGTCGAAATCCCGGAAGGCCTTGAACCCGCCTGATTAGAACACATACTGCTCGCCATCGGTCGCGCCGTCCGGCACACAGGTGATCGTGAACCTGGAATTCCCGAGCTCTGCCGTGTATTCCGCAGCGACCCCGTCCTCTCGTTCCTCGACACGGTCCTCATCGACGTGGTCGAACGTGTCCTCAAGCTCGTCGACGAACGAGCGGTACTCCGTGACCGGGATGTCCTCGAAATCGTCCGATTCGACGACGAGGGAAACGGTATCGTAGTCCGTCGTCTCCAGCACACTGCCCGTCACCTTGAGGTCCCGTTCCTCCGCATCGAGTTCGCCGTAGACGTCCCTGACGGTCTGACGGTCGCCGGGTGTGAGATGGACCTGTTCCCACCCCACCGTCGCATCGTCAGGATCATCGCCGCGCTGATCATGGAAGTCCCTGATGTGGTAGGCCCTACCCGCCTCGATCGCGTCATCGAGCGTTTCGATGTGGCTGTACTGGTCCGTTATGAATGCCTCCTCCGCAACTTCGTCCGCATAGGCCTCCGTGTCCGTGATGTCGATCAGGAGCTGGTAGAACTTTCCATCGAGCGCATCCTCCCGTACCGTCACCATATCCTCGTACAGTTCGTCGGGGTCGACAGGGAGCTCATCGGCGTCAAGCTCGGGATCGTCTTCGAGGAGTTTCCTCAGGTACTCCGGCTCCGCACCGACGATCTCCTCCAGCTCGCCCGCGTCGATCCGGCGGTGATCGGGGTCAATGAGGTAGACGTTGTCACGCAGCTCCTCCTTCCGCTCGACGACGGTCGCGTCAGAGGGCAGTTCGCCCGGATCCATCTCCGTCATCCCCAGTGGCTGCATAACGTGCTTGTTCACCGACTTGGACGCGCTGTACTTCAGACTCTTGCCGATCTCTCCGGGAGAATAGGTCTCCATGATGTTCCTGGCCCCGTGCTGGATCAGGGCGGCGGACGACATGAAGACGCCGCCCTCGATCAGCAGGGAGAAGCCTGGAGCAGGGCTTCCGAACGTCATGATGTAGCTGGGCGCGCCGACGAGCACGCCCGCGCCTGCGCCGATCTTGGCGAGGTCGTTCTTCTCTTCCTGCAGTATCATCCTGGCCGCGTTCTCCGACTCGGCGGCGATATCACTGATCGTATCGTCCACGATCTCCGCCATCTCCCCGATACCCGTCTCCTGATCAGCCCTGAACTGGGGCTTCGTGTATCCGAGCTCCTTCTCCGTAACGTGTTCCGCCGGGATCAGGTCCTCGACGTCGCCGTGATTGCCCCAGACCTCATCGATATAGGCGGGGAGGACGTACTCCTCAAGCTCCGCTGTTGACGTGTCAATAGGCTCGTCGAGGAGCGCCTGAATCTCCTCCTCCTTCAGGTCATCGTCCGTCGCCATGGCCGTAGTTACTGTAAGGTAGCTACTTAAAGCTGGTGGTTGTGGTGTCCCCCCTGCACCAGATTCCTCTTTAAGCAACGCCGCCGCATCCTGTCCCGGTGCCCGGTATGGGATCTGACGACCTGTACGAACGACGGGGACGGCTGGCGGACGACGTCAGGCAGTACGTGACCGACCACGCGGAAACACGAGGATTCTCACACGGCTACACCGAGCTGACCGACGACGTCTACCTGGACCCGGCCGAGGAAGAACTGATCGACGCAGGATCGGTCCAGGTCGCGACCGACGGCGCCACAGAGGAGACAGCGGTCGAGTACCTGGAGCAGGAAGGCAGACTGTCCGAGTACCAGCTCAGGGAGCTTCTGGAGGACGAGATGTACATGGACCTGGACATCGACCGGGCGCTCAACAGCCTCCCCGAGAAGGACAACGTCCGGTCCAGCGGCGGCACGTACCGGCTCGACACCGATCCGGAGCCCGCCTCCGACGGCCAGGTCCTCCGGCTGCTCGACGAGGAGGAGGGGATCGACACGTTGCTGGAGCCCTGAGACGGGTTCCACGTAGCGGTACCGCACCTTCAGTCGGTTGGCGAAGCCAACCGGCTCCCTCTACTCGCGAGGCGTGCGAGTGATGGTCCCTCCGGGTCTCGAACCCGGGACCGCCGCCTCTCTCACGACTGGCGTCCCAGTCGACAGGACGGTCGCGTTCCGATGGAACGCTCCGCCGCTGCGCGGACGGTTGAATCGCGCCGTAACAAGATAGAGACGCGATGTCCGTATAAGGACGGTGCTCTAACCAACTGAGCTAAGGGACCTTATGACAGACCGCTTCGACCTGAAGGTCACCTGCGGTCCACTCTCGCTTTAGCTCGAGTCCGTCGCAGGGTTCTCATGAACCCTGCTGTACTGCCAACTGCTACGGCAGTTGTCGGCGAGGGGCGATGAACGGGTTCGCGGGGCGAACCCGGTTGCAGCCATTCGTTTCCTTCCCTCGCAATCTGTGGCAAGACTGCCGGCCAAGGTTTAAATCGGTTGGTCAACGTGGGCGGCCACGACCCTTCACACAGCCATCCCAGAGTTACAGCCAAAAGGCCACTCCATCCTCGCAAAGCCGCCATCAATCGGCCGTAACACCGATATACGGCCCGCAAAACCCGACAAACACCGCAACAGTTATAAAGTCTGGACCGCTGACATCTTTAAGAAAGTTGATGGTCATAGAGGTAGTGGAATTCTACCAACCCCGTACGTACACGGTGATTCATCATGGCACAGCTAGGAGGACAACCGATTTTGGTAATGTCAGAAGACGCACAGCGTCAAACGGGCAAGGACGCCCAGGAGAATAACATCAACGCATGCAAATCAGTAGCTAACGCAGTCAGGACCACGCTCGGTCCCAAGGGGATGGACAAGATGATGGTCGACTCCATCGGCGACCTCGTCGTCACCAACGACGGCGTCACCATCCTCGACGAGATGGATCTCGAGCATCCCGCGGCCAAGATGATGGTCGAGATCGCGCAGACACAGGACGAAGAGGTCGGCGACGGCACCACCACCGCCGTCGTCATCGCAGGCGAGCTGCTCAAAGAGGCAGAAGACCTGCTCGACCAGGACATCCACCCAACGGTCATCTCATCCGGCTACCGGCTCGCCAAGGAGCGGGCGCTCGAGGTGCTGGACGATGTCGCAGAGGATGTCGACTTCGACGACCGCGACAAGCTCGTCTCCGTCGCCAAGACAGCGATGACAGGCAAGTCGGCCGAGACGAATAAAGAATACCTCGCCGACCTGGCAGTCGACGCCGTCAGGCAGGTCGCCAGCAAGGACAGCGAACTCGACCGCGACCTGATCAAGATGGTCAAGAGCCAGGGCGGCTCCGTCGACGACACAGAGCTCGTCGAAGGCGTCATCATCGACAAGGAGAAGGTCCACCCGGACATGCCCGACGAGGCAGACGACGCCCGGATCGCACTGATCAACACCGCCGTCGAGGTCCAGGAGACCGAGACCTCTGCCGAGATCCAGATCAACGACCCGAACAAGCTCCAGGAGTTCGTCAACCAGGAGGAGGAATCCCTCAAGGAGATGGTCGAACAGATCAAGGCATCCGGCGCCAACGTCGTCTTCTGCCAGAAAGGCATCGACGACATCGCACAGCACTACCTCGCGAAGAACGGCATCATCGCCGTCCGGCGCGTCAAGCAGTCCGACATGGAGAAGCTGTCCAAGGCGACCGGCGCCAAGATCGTCAACAGCCTCCCCGATCTCAGCGAGGACGATCTCGGCACTGCCGGCCGTGTCAGGCAGCGTAACGTCTCCGGCGACAGCATGATGTTCATCGAGGACATCGACAGCGCCGAGTCTGTCAGCCTGCTCATCCGTGGCGGCACCGAGCACGTCGTCGACGAAGTCGAGCGAGCGTTCGAGGACGCACTCGGCTCCATCACAGCAGCGCTCCGCCACGGCAAGATCGTCGGCGGCGGTGGCGCGACCGAGGTCGAGGTCGCCAAAGAGCTCAAGGACTACGCCGACTCCGTCGGCGGCCGTGAGCAGCTGGCGATCACCGCGTTCGCCGAGGCCCTCGAGGTCATCCCGCGGACGCTGGCTGAGAACGCCGGCCTGGACCCGATCGACGTCCTTGTCGACCTGCGGACCAAGCACGAAGACGGCAACACCTGGTCCGGCATCGACGTCATGACCGGCAACTCCGAGGACCTGTTCAGCCAGCACGTCGTCGAGCCGCTGCAGACCAAGACGCAGGCACTCCAGTCCGCGTCCGAGTCCGCAGAGCTCATCCTGCGGATCGACGACGTCATCTCCGCCTCCGGCTTCGACGGCGAAGGCGGCGGTGACGAGGCAGGCGGTCCACCCGCCGGTGGCGCCCCAGGCGGCGGCATGGGCGGAATGGGCGGCATGGGGGGCATGATGTAAGGCATTAGCCTTACAAATGCCTTCCCTTCGAAGAAAATCCGCCAGGATTTTCGGGCATGGGCGGAATGATGTGATCATTCCGGCCTTCGAGAAGCGCGAGCTTCGAGCATGGGAGGCAGGATGTAGCCTCCGTACCGGCCATCACATGGCGGGGTCCTCCCCGCCACCTTTTCCCCTCTTTTTCTTCCCTCCAGTTCATCTTCCAGTGTGCATCGCTCAGCAGCCGTTCCGCAGCGACGGGACCGCGGTCGATCAGGAAGCTCCCAGAACGAAACACCGCAAAGCGGCAGGAACCGGACGGGAAAGCACAGCACCGGTGGGTAAGTTATTTATAGAGGGCCACCGTATTTGGTGACTGTAAAAGCCCTAGCTAGGTTGATTCATTATGTCTGATGAAGTGGAGCTCCCCCATGACGAGGATTCTGAAGAATACGAAATCATCCCAATGGGGCCGGTGAGGAAATTGGAAAAAAGGATAGACGAACTCGAGCAGCAGAAGAGCGCTGGCGGCCCGCAGGGAGACTATGTCCGCGACATCCTGGACATCATGAAGGCCAACCAGAAAATCGTCAACGACATGGTCGAATCCACCAGCCAGCTCCAGAACTCGATCGAGGACCTCACCCACAAGATGGACAGCGTCCTCGACAACATGAACGAATTCATGAACCTGCTGCAGGAAGCCTCCGAGGCCTCACTGGAGGAAGATGTCTCCACCGACATCAGCCAGAACCTCGTCCAGCCCCTCACCGACAGCATGCAGGACATCCGTGAGACCAACGAGAAGATGCTCGAAGGGCTTGGCAAGATCGACGAGAGCCTCAACAACCTGGACAAGCGTATGAAGCGTATATACGCTTCCCAGCGCTCTGGTAGAGGGAGTAGCGGAGGCAACCGACAGCGCCAGGGAAGAGGTTGATACAGACATGGCAGTGAGCCATCGAAAAGCTATTACACCAGTTATCGCAGTCGTCCTCCTCCTCATGATGACAGTCGCAGCAGCCGGAGGAGCATACGCCTGGCTCACACAACTCCAAAACCAATTCCAGCAGCGCACTCAGGAGAACATCGAACGTGGTATCGACATCGTTAGCCTGGACTGCTACAACGATGGCGGTACAGGCTACGTCGAGGTCTTCTTCAAGAACTCCGGCACCAAGGCGCTCGACCTCAACCCCATCGACATGAACATCAGGCTCGCCGCGACGAGCAGTATCAACTACAGCCTCACCCGGACAGGGCTCAAGCTCAGCGATATCGGTGGCCTGGGCAGAGGCATCACATTCATCGAGGGGAGTAACGACTTTGCGAGCCCCCGTGCCTCAGCGCCGTACAAGATCAACACGTTCAGCAGGTTCAAGCTCGGCACGCGGTACAAGATCAACTTCATATTCACCGACGAAGACAGTACCACCAAGTCCGGCTCATGTCAGGCAGACCGCCGGACCTGAACAGCTATAGAAACATTTTAATGCCATCCCTCCCGATAACTATCCAAGGTCAATGGATCGAAAGGGAATCACACCAGTTATCGCAGTCGTCCTCCTCCTCATGATGACAGTCGCAGCAGCCGGAGGAGCATACGCCTGGCTCACACAACTCCAAAACCAATTCCAGCAGCGCGCTCAGGAAGACGTGCAGCGAGGGATAAGCCTGAACGACCTTACATGCTACAATAAAGGGGGACAGGCACATGTTGTCGCATTCTTCAAGAACTCCGGCACCACTGAACTCGACCTCAACCCCGTCGACATGAACGCACGGTACGCCGCGACCGGTAACATCAACTACAGCCTCACAACGACAGGCATGAGCTTCACACAGGGCAGACTGAGTCAAGGGGTTGTGTTCAGGACAGGGAACAGCGACTTCTCCCAGCCGCGTTCATCCGCCGCCTACCGCATCGACCTGGATTCGCAGTTCGAAATCGGACGGCGGTACAAAATGGAGTTCGTCTTCACCGACGAAGACGGCACCACCAAGTCCCAGACCTGTCAGGCGCAGCAGCGGTGACGTCAAGGTAGGACCGAGCATCTTCACACGTCATACCGGCCGCTCCTGTCAAAACTTTTTATTCGGCGACCTCCATTGTGTAGACGTGGATTCATCATGGTCACCCTGAACAAAGGACAGTCCCAGGTCGTCACCGCGGTCCTTCTCGGCGGGATCCTCATCGTCGGAATCTCCTCCGCCTACACCTGGGGCGTACCGCTCCTCCAGAAGAACAAAGATGTCAACAAACTGCAGAACACCGTTTCAACGTTCAAAAAACTCGAACAGGAGATAGAATCCGTCGCACAGCGTGGCGGCACCGGGCAGATCAGGTTCAAGGTGGGCAGTGGCTTCCTCCGGGTGTCAGCCGAGAACAACACGATCATCTACACAGTCACCACCAACGCCGCCTACGTCGCCACCGGGGAATGGGTCCCGCTCAACGAGAACGACCTGGCTGGCATCGCGGTCGCCGGACGGGGTGAAGGATACGGCATCCGGAACCAAGACAAGCCAGGCGTTCTCATAGCGAACGCCGATTACCAGGGCGACAACTACCAGACCACCTTCAAGCTCGTCTTCCGCGAACTCCAGAGCCTCAGCTCCAACAAAGGCTACATCATCGACCTCGTCGGCAGCGGCAACCTGGAGGCTTCCGGTGGCACACACCAGATTATCGTCCAGCAAGGCGACGAAGTAATCGAACAGGGTGCATCAGCGACAAACGGCCCGCTCCAGAAGCAGCGCATCAAGATCAGGATCAACTAGCGGGATGAACTTTACAACCCGGAAAGGACAGTACGCCGTCGTCGAACAAGTCATCCTCTTCGCCCTCGGCGTCGCCATCCTCTCAGGGTTTCTCACCGCGTTCAACGGATTCAGCCGGGACGTGAAAAGCGACGCCATCCAGGAACAGTCGGCACTCATGGCCCAGGTCGTTGCATCGCACACGGCACACCTGGTCAGCACCCATGCCAACGGAGAGCTCTCCTTCAGCATCCCCGACTCCCTCGCAGGGGAGAACTATATAATCAACTTCACAGACGGGGGGGTTGCAGTCATCGTCGGGGACACCAGCCACCTCTCCACCATCTACGGCATCACCGAAACATACCGGCTGAGAGGCAGCGTCTCAAGCGAGTACGAGACAGCGGTTATAAGTATCGAACAAGACACAATAAAGATAGGGAGTCCCTGATGGCCCTCGACTTCGCAAAACTTGCACGGCGACTGCGGAAAGCACGGGAAAAGAAAAGGCAAGAGAAGGAGGAAGAACTCCAGCGACAGTTCCCCGAAAAAATCGAGGTCGAGGGAACAGGCACCGTCCCGGCCCAGCAACAGGAACAGGAAGAAGAGGAGGAGAAAGACGAGGAAGCAGAACTGGTCGAAGGCGACGAAGAACGTATCAGCCTCAGGCCCAGCTTCAGCGAGGACGAGGCCACAAGCTGGATGGAGGAGAGCGAGGAGGAAGAAGACCTCGAAGAGGACCAGGCCGAGGACGTCTCCATGCAGTACCCGTTGATCCCCTCCGCGCCCAGCCAGGACGAACGTGTCTTTGCCTGGGTCGACATCCAGTACCATTCCAACGAGGACGAACTCATCTACCGGCTGCACGAACCTGACCTCACACAGCGGATGGAGGAGGTCCTGGACGAGGTCGAGAACCAGCTCAAGGAACAGATCGACGTCGACTTCGGCCAGCTGAAACAGGAGGAGGCCAAGAACTACATGGAGGACCATGTTCAGGACATCCTCGAAAGCCACAGCTTCGGCCTGTCAGAGGACGAAAAAGAGGTCATCCAGTACTATGCCTACCGTAACTTCGTCGGTCTCGGCAAGGTCGAGGCGTTGATGCGGGACAGCCAGATCGAGGACATCTCCTGCGACGGCGTCGGCATCCCGATCTACGTCTACCACCGCAACCCAAAAATCGGGTCCGTCAAGACCAATGTTATCTTCGATGACGACGAACAACTCGACGCATTCGTCAGGAAGCTCGCACAGCGGTGTGGACGGTCCATCTCCATGGCCGAACCACTGCTCGACGGCTCACTGCCAGACGGTTCACGTGTCCAGGCCACGCTGGGCACCGACATCGCACGGAAGGGCACCAACTTCACCATCCGCCGGTTCACCGAGGAACCGCTCACACCCGTCCACCTCATGGACTACGGCACCCTTGACTCCCAGATGCTCGCCTACCTGTGGATGGCCGTCGAACACGGCAAATCCATCCTCATCGCCGGTGCCACCGCCGCCGGTAAGACTACATTGCTCAACTCCATCTCACTGTTCATCCGGCCCGAGCTCAAGATCGTGTCCATCGAGGACACGCCCGAGCTGCGGCTCCCGCACCCGAACTGGGTTCCGGAGACTGCTCGTGAAGGTTTCGGGTTCGGTGAGGACCAGACCGGCAGCGTCAGCCTGGACGACCTGCTCAAGGAATCCCTGCGGCAGCGTCCCGATTACATCATCGTCGGCGAGGTCCGTGGCGAGGAGGCGTACATCCTCTTCCAGCAGATCGCCACCGGCCACCCTGGCATGTCCACCCTGCACGCCTCCAGCATGGAGAAGGTCATGGACCGTCTCACCACCAAGCCGATCGACCTCCCGCCGTCCCTGATCGAGAACCTGGACATCATCGTCTTCGCCAAACGGGCCAGGCGTCAGGGCAGCTACGTCAGGCGTGCGGACAGCATCTACGAGTTCGAAGGTTACAACAAAGAGAAGAACGAACCCATGGTCAACCAGCTGTTCAAATGGGATGCCAGCAGCGATGACTTCGATAATCCAAGCGACTCCTCCATCCTTGCAGAGATCGCCGAAGAACAGGGTATCGATATCCGGGAGGTACAGGAGGAGATGACCCGGCGGAAACAGATCCTGGAATGGATGCATGAACAGGACATCACTCATTACAAGGACGTCGGCCGTATCATCCAGACATACTACCACTACCCCAACCAAATCATGGACCGGGTCGAGGCAGAGTACTAGGAGGGTTCCCCTAAATGGCCACACAAAGCTGGTACGTCGAACAGGCAGATAGCTACTTCAGCAGGTACGCCCTCCTGATCAACGACTACTTCCAGGACATCAAAGAGGATCTGAAAAAGGCCGACATGTCGTTCACACTGACAGAGTACCTCAGCACTGCACTGATGTCCTCCACAATCGCGTTCATCTTCGTCACTCCTCTCATCTCCATCTTCGTCGGCCTGGCGCTCGGCTCCACCTCCGGCATCATCGCAGGATTGATCGCCGGTCTTTTCATCGGCATGTTCCTCGCCGTGGGCATCTTCATGGGGTTCTACGTCTACCCGTCCGTCAAGGTTTCAAAGCGGCGGGACGACATCAACCACAACCTCCCCTTCGCCACCATGTACCTCTCCACCGTCGCAGGGTCCGGCACACCGCCGGCAGCGATGTTCAAGCTACTCGGCCAGTTCGACGAATACGGCGAAGTGTCCAAGGAATCCCGGAAGATCGCCCGGGACGTCTACACGTTCGGCGCCGACCTCGACGAAGCATTGACCAACGCCGCCAAGCGGACCCCCTCTGAGAAGTTCAAAGAACTTCTCTGGGGACTCAATTCCGTAATAACGACCGGGGGCGACCTGAAAAGCTTCCTGCAGCAAAAGAGCGATGCCTACATGGACGACTACAGGCGTGAGCTGGACAAGTTCACCGACACCCTGTCCCTGATGGTCGAGATGTACATCACCGTCGTCATCGTCGGCTCCGTCTTCCTCATGATCATCTCGACGATCATGTCCGCGCTCGGTTCCAGCAGGACACTGGTGCTCGGCATCCAGATGGCGACCGTCGTCTTCCTTTTACCGATGGCGGCGATCGCGTTCATCCTTATCGTCAAGTCGACCTCCCCACTCGAGTGACCAACTGGTTTAAGCACAGCACGCACATACAAGAGGCAGAAACATGGGCTACCTCGACAACCTCACCAAACAGGAGAAAGTGGAATACGCCTCCTTCGGGTCAGGCGCCATCATCCTGCTTATCGCCATCATCACATTCATCAGCGGCACCAAAGGCATCGGCGGTGCACTGTTCCTCGCCGGACTCGGCGTCGCGTTCCTCCCCTACGGCATCTACTCCTACCTTAGAAACAAGAAGTACCAGGCCATGGAGCGGGAGTTCCCCGGTTTCCTCCGCAACCTCTCCGAATCCAGAAAATCAGGGATGTCACTGCCCAAGGCGTTCCAGAACGCAGCCAAGACCGACTACGGCCGCCTCAACGACGACGTCAGGAAGGCAGCCGACCAGCTGTCCTGGGGCATCCCGTTCCCCGAGGTCATGGAACGGTTCCAGACACGGATGGGCGGATCAGGCCTCATCAAGCGCTCGATCTCCATCATCATGCAGTCGTACGAAGCCGGTGGCGACATCGCCGAGACGATGGACTCCATCGCCCAGGACGCCTCCAAGATCAAAGAAGCGGAAAAGGAGCGGAAGGCGGTGCTCCAGCAGCAGGTGTTCATCATCTACGCCATCTACTTCCTGTTCGTCGGTATCCTGATCGCGCTGTACTACATCCTCGTCCCGTTACTGGACATCAGCGGCGGCGGATTCATCGGCACACCGCCGAACTTCTGTCGGTCCGGTGCGGAGGCGATCTGCAGTCTGTGTCCTGTGCTCGGCCTCCATCCCGACCCGAACGCCAAGCTCTGCTACTACAAGTCGATCTTCCTCCTGATGCTGATTGTCGAGGGCGTTTTCAACGGGCTCGTCGCCGGTGAGATCGGTTCCGGCAAGGTCTCAGCCGGACTCAAACACGTCATGCTGATGGCGCCCGCCGGCTTCATCATCTACGTCGGCGTCCTCACCATCATGGGGTGATCACCGGTGAAGGGGCAGATCTCTATCGAGTACACCGCAGGAGCCCTGCTGTTCTTCTCCGCCATCCTCTTCGTCGTCTCGGGCGTCCTCGGCACGCTACCCCGTTTCACCGACACCATCGACGAGAACAGCATCGAGACCGAGGCATGGACCCTCTCAACACTCCTCATCTCGACACAGGGACGCTGGGAGAGCGGCCCCCGGAGCGGCACACAGTGGCAGCAGCACACCGGCAACATCAGCCGGGTCGGGCTTCTCGGACAGGACGGTAGCCTGGAACGCGAAAAGATACGGGCCTTCGTCTCCCTGCGGTACGAACGCCTCAAGGTCCTGTTGAAGACAGGGAAGGACCTCAACATCGAGTTCACAGAATTCGTCGTGGCTGACACCTCGCAATCGTTCACCAAGCCCACCGCCACAGGCGACATCGGCACAGTACTCACACAGCCCGACAGCCAGGCGTACCAGGACGCCAACGCCACCGTACATTACGGCACCGTCACACTCAACGGTGATGAACGCCACTTCCTCGTCACAGCACATCAGGGCGTGTACGACACCATCTACATCAGCCAGGACTGGAACTTCACAGACGCCATCCGGCTCGGTCCCAACGGCAACCGGGTCCTCAGCTTCAACGGCCGCCGGTACAGGATACAGACGTCAGAATCCGGGATCTTCCAGAGCAACGGCCAGACAGTCATCTTCAGCAGGCCGATGGGCCGTGTCGGGCGACGGACCCCGACGGCAGAACCCCAGATCATCAACGTCAGACGGTTCGCAAGCATGGACGGCAAACCCGTCAGGATCGACATGGAGATATGGGAATGATGCGGAAAGGATACATGCACGCCATCGAAGGCGTCATCGCCAGCATGCTCGTCCTCCTCTACCTCAGCACCATCATCTCCGCACCGCAGCCCACGGACTGGCGTGAGACCTCGCTCACCAAGCGGGCCGGTGACGTGCTCCGCACCTTGACCGAGAGCGGGATCATGCAGCGCGCCCTGCTGGACAACGACCCCGGCGTCATCTCAGCCGTGACCGACGCGCTCGGCACCGGTATGGAGTACACGATGTACATCAGCGGGCTGCCGCGGCAGCAGCTGGACATCGGGATACTGATGAACGCCTCGGAGATCGTCCGGGTCGGCAGCCAGCCTGGTGGCGGTGGCAGCGGGCTTCCCGGGACCGAAGGCGACTACCGGTCCGGCACCGTCCTCGGCGTCGAGTTCATCCTCTCCGACAACGCCTCCAACGACATCACGCGGTACACGTCCGTCAACTTCGACTTCAACGACAACGGCCGGTACAACGAGACCATCGGCAGCATGGACGAAGGTCCGCACAACTTTGGTGACCTCATCGCCTGGTGCCCCGGCGGGACCTGCAGCGGGCAGCAATACCAGGTCGGCTACATCAACGAGACGCTCACCCTGTACAACCTGTCCAGCTACCGCTGGTTCAACCAGACGGTCAACGATATCCGTGTCAGCCGGTTCGACATCACCTCGACCCTCACCGCGACAGAGGTATTCACTGCAATCCATCGGCCGTTCAGCTCGTTCAGCCGCAGCGGCGGCTTCTACGAGACCACGGCCCAGGTCAAGGACTTCCAGGTCGGAATCCGGGTCGGGACCGACAACGAGACGCTGTACATCAACGAGTCAGGCGGGTTCGAAGGTCCGTACAGTCAGGGCGACGAGATCGAGATGCTCGGCCAGTTCTTCGAGCTCACCAGCGTCATGCCGGTCAACGCCACACCGACAGGCCGCATCGATCCCGGCATCCTGTTCACGACCAACGCTCCTTCCCTCCTCGATACGTACAGGGACGCGCTGGAGGACTACCTGACCAACGGCAACACCCTCCTTGAGATGGCCGACTTCACCGGCTACGACACAGCGCAGTTCGACGGAAGCTTCCACGACCGTGTCGGGTTCGACTGGATCAGCTACCCGCTCATCCGTACCGGTCCCTCCTACAACACGTTCTTCGACGGCCAGGCGGGCACCGCGTCCTCCATCGCCAAGAGCTACTTCCGCGCCGCCACAATCGACGTGCCACAGGAAAGATACGTGGTCCAAACCGGTACAGGCCCCGACTACGCCGTGACCAACGCCTCGATCCGGGGTACGGAGTACATCGTCAACGCGTCGCTGGACGCCGACACCGTCACGTTCAAGCGCGGCGGGTTCAGCGCGACCTACACCGCTGGCCAGCGCGTCGAGCTCGAAGGCAACCTGTTCCAAGTCATGGACACCTACCCGCTCCGTATGCGGACCTCTGACGCCTACCAGTTCGCCTCCATGCATCCCGGAAGGATCGTCGGCGGGCAGCCCGTGCTCCATGCCCCTGACTGGTCATGGAACGTCTCTGCTGCCAGCACCAACGTCACAGGGCTCAGTACGAACGTCGATTTCGAGGGATGGCCGCAGACTGACTGCAGCCCCGCGCACCGCGGCAGGTTCTTCACCCTTGAAGGCACGACCTACGCGGTCACCACGACCAACTTCCAACCCTGCGAACGGCAGTTCGAATACGTCAACTTCGACTTCAACCAGAACGGCCAAGTCGACGACAACAGCACCGTCACCGGTGAGGGCTACAGCGCCGAGGGCATCTTCCAGGAGGGAGAGATCGTCCAGATCGACGACCGGCAGTACCGGATCAGCATCGGCCGTGACGGTACCTGGGTCTACCTGAAGCGGGTCGCACCGCCGACCGTCCCGACAGCGATGTGGATCGAGGACGCGTACAACGGCAACGGCGACGTCTTCCTCACCGGCAGGACGGACCTCGGCATCGACGGCGAGGCTTTCATCAAGGCCGTGATGGCGCGCGCAGCCATGAAACGCTACCGCTTCTCCAAGCCCAAGGTCATCGGCTCGCCCTCAAAAGGTGTCAGCTACACCAGCGACATCGAGGGAGCGGTCTACACCCCGTTCCAGGTCGAGAGCCTGTGGTGGTTCCAGTGAACGTGACACGACGCAAAGCACAGTTCTTCATCATCACCGCCGTCCTGGTAGCCGGGTCACTGTCGATCACCGTCAACGTCCTCGACGACTACACACAGATCAACTACGATGAGATAACCACCAGCTCCAGCATTGCGGAGTACGAGAGCCTGGAGCGGAACATCGACGAGCTGTGGTACGAAGAGACCTGGCAGTACCGCCAGCAGGTCACCGTGTTCGAGCGAGCCGGCCGTGACATCGAGAACTACCCCGTCAGCATCCAGCTCGACACCCAATCACTGATCGGCGCCGGCAAGATGCAGAGCGACTGCGGCGACCTGCGGATCGTAGAGGACGGCCGCGAAATCCCGTACCAGATCGAGGACGGGGAATGCGGGGAGAACACAACCACCGTCTGGTTCCTGACCAGCGTCCCGACCAACTCCCGGGACGAGGACGTCTTCGTCTACTACGGGAACCCTAACAGCCAGGCACCGAACTACGATACCGGGCTGCAGGTCAACGCTGACGATGAGGCAGTGACCAATGGCGTCATCACGCTCCGTGCCGGCACCACCCCCAGTGGCGCCTACGGACTGGTCGAGGCACGGCGGCTGGACACACCGAACTTCGTCCGCGGCACGCTCATCTACAAGGGCGACCCGGCGACGGCGGACTTCCAGGTCGTAGAGCAAGGCCCGATTTATGTCACATTCCGGTTCAACGCGACCCACAACTACACCGTGTTCACGCAGAACAACTTCATCAGGCGGAACGGCAACATCACGCTCGGTCCTGACACGACCTTCTACTACGGGACCGACAATACCCTACTGACGCACTGGCAGGCCGGGAGCGAGGCCAACCAGCATGAGATCGGGTCGACCGACACCTGGACCGGGACGTTCGGCCAGAACCAGTTCCCCTACATCGGTGCGCTCAACACGACCAGCGAGACAGGCCTGATGCTCACCACCAAAACAACCGGTCTCTCACACCCCCTCTCCGTCTACACCGCCACAGGCGGATGGCAGGCCGGCGTCGAGGACAGGGTCGGCTTCGGCCCCGCGACAAGTACCGTCGAAGCCCCCTACCTGGACTGGAGCCTGCACAGCAACGGTCTGAACACGTTCACAGCCGACATCCACTCCAACCCGCCGCTCGCAGTCGTAACAGGTGACGAGGAGGCCGGGACGTTCACACCGTCCGCCGGATGGACGAACAAGGCGACTATCACCGTCGAGGAGCGGAACGGGACCAGCCTGACGATGTACCCTGTCAACGCCACGTTCAACCTGGGCGAGATGGATGTCAGAGAGGACTGCCAGGATCTAATCTTCGTGGAACGCGGACAGCGCGTCCCGCACCTGCTGCGCGACCAGTGCGACAGCCTCACGTTCAGCGGGCCGGACGGCTTCACCGCGCGGTGGCCGTTCGACGAGGGCTACGGCAACTGGGCGAACGGCACGACCAACACGTTCAGCGGCCAGCTCCAGGGCTCCCCACAGCCGTCATGGATCCCGGGCAGGTTCGGGTTCGCGCTCCGGTTCGACGGGCAGAACCGGGTCTTCGTCGACGACATCCCCCGGATCGAGCTCAGGAACTCCGACTTCACCATCTCCCTGTGGTTCCGCGGGAGCATGGCAGACCAGGACTTCGGCCAGACGGTCGGCCTGGTCAGCTACCCGCAGGACACCCCTGAGCTCCGAATCGTCCAGAACGGCGGCAACCCCCTGCTGCAGGCACGGTTCAGGAACGAAACCGACGACCTGTTCACGCTCAACGGCGCCACAGACCTGCAGGGACTCGCGCCCGGATGGCACCATGTCGCCTACACCTACGACGAGCAGTCGGGCAACATCTCGCTCTACCTCGACGGCAGGTTCGAACGCTCGATGACGGTCGACGGCCCGATGCTGTTCACATCGGACGAGATCACCATCGGCGAAGGATTCGACGGCAGCATCGACGAACTGAAAATCTACAAGTCCGAGCTGTCCGCCGATAGCGTTCTTGATCAGGCTGACACACGGACGACCGTCACGTTCCTCACCAACATCACCGCGCTCGCCACCGAGTCCGACGTCGCGGCGTTCGCCGGCAACACGGCAGGATTGGACGAGACCTACACACTGGCCGACATCCAGCCCGATGCCCGCATCGCACAGCCCGCCGACAGACCGGTCACGCTGTCCGTCACCGAGCCACGGAGCTACCGCGAGGCGATCAAGCGGTTCGAGTCCGTCATCCTGGACGCAGAACTCTCCACCGATATCAGTCTCACCGTGCAGAACCAGTGCACGGTGGTCAGCTTCGAGTCGGAGCACTTCGATCTGGAGGACCGGGTGTGTTAGAATGCCTCGATGAACTCGACCTCGTCCTCCGTCAGGTCAAGCTCCTCGACGATGTTCTCCCGCCATTCCTCTTTCTGGAACAGCTGCTGGAGGAACGGGATCGTGTCGCTCGCCTCAGAGACCGAGACGTGGAGCGCATCGCCGACCTTGACGCCGATATCCTCCCGTCGCTTCCGGCTGCCCTTGCTCCGCCCCATCTTCTTGATGCGTGACGGGTACTGGTACCGTGTGAAGCCGCCGTACTTCTCCTCCTTGCTCAGCGCCACGCCGACCGTCATGATCTCGTAGACGTACTTGAGCAGCGACCAGTTCTGGGCGCCGATCCTGCCGCGGAACACGTCCGCCTTCGACAGCTCATCCATCGCTCGGGCGACGTCCCCGGTCCTGTCGTACTCCCGGGGTACGTTCTCACGGATCCACTCGAACGCCGTATCGTGATCCTCATCGACGCCGTCCAGGGCATCGGATGCGGTCGCGGCAGTCGTCGTCTTGAAGATGATCTTCAGCGCCTCAAAGATGTCCTTCTCCTGGTCCCGGTAGCCGAGCTCCTTCGCCGCCTCCCGGTCGATCATGCCGTGCTTCCGGGCCAGGCTCTGCAGGTCGTTGATCGCAGAGCGGAGGTCGCCGTCCGCGCGGCGGGCGATAGCCTTGATCCCTTTCTCATCGTACGTCAGCCCCTCCGCCTCAGCGATCTCGCGGAGCCGGGCCTTGATGGAGTTGGTGTGGACCTTGTCGACCTCCACGACCTTCGACTTCCGGCGCAGCGTCTGCATCCCGTTCGCATAGGCGTCGTTCGCCGTCAGGATGACCGGGAACCGGGACTCCTCGATGATCGTGTTGATCTCCGACCGGCCGCCCCGGTCGTTCGCCGTCATACCGTCCACTTCGTCGATCAGGATCAGCTTGTCCCTGCCGGTGAACGAGCGCTGCTTGACCGCCTGCTCCACGTTGTCACGCAGCGCCTGCTTGGTCCGGACGTCGGAGGCGTTGGTCTCGAACAGCTCCATGTCCAGCTCGTTGGCGATGGCGGCGACCAACGCGGTCTTGCCGATACCGGGCGGGCCGTGGAGCAGCAGGGCCTGCGACTTCCTGTTCTCCCAGTTCTTCACCCACTTGAGAACCTCATCGACCGTCTTTGACTTGCCACGGTAGTCATCAAGGCTCTCAGGCCGGTATTTCTCCGTCCAGTTGATCGACTCCGCCATCGCTGTGACCGACTGGGGCGATGATGTTTTTAACTCCTCTCCCGCATGTATGGCCCGGAACGATGGCGCCCCGCTCCCCGACACAGCACCGCAGGACCGTTTCTCACGCCCGGAAGGCGATCACACCGATCGTCGCGACCGTGATCCTGATTGGGTTGGTCCTCACCATGGCCACAGCCGCGATGACATTCCTCCAGGGCCAGCAGGCCCGGATCAGCGAGCAGCTGCAGCAGTCGCTGGACAAAGAGGTGTTCATCGAGGAAACCATCTGCAACGGGCGGACTGTCTCGTTCCTCGTCAACAATAGCGGCGGAGAACGGCTCAGCACGGGGACAGCAGAACTCGCCGTCTATCAAGGCGGGAGCGTCAACTACAGTTTCACCAACGAGAGCGTCGTTCTGCAGGGCCCGTTCCAGGCACCCGGCTCCGTCGGCTTCCTCAACGTCTCGGCGGGCGGGGTGTTCCGTTCCGGTCGGCTCTATACCATCCGGCTCGACTTCGGACAAGACTTCCAGATCAACCGTGCTTGCCGCGCCGGTCTGCCGTGGTGGGACCTGAACTGGAACTACCGGCGGCAGCTCGTCGTCACGAACACAGGCTCCACAGACCGGGCCAACGCCGTCGCCTCGGTCCAGTTCAACACCACCGGCAACATCTCCCACGGCAAGCTCAACCCTCACTGCTCCGACATCCGGGTCGTGGAGAACGGCAGCGTCACCGAGTACACGGTCGACGGTTGCAGGGACGAGGACGACCTCGCCACGATCAAGTTCAGGACCACCGTCAACCAGAGCGACACCGAGTACGACACCTACCTCTACTACGGCAACCTCCGAGCGGATGACGCCAGCGTCGATTCACTGCCCACCCCCGACGGCATGCTTGAGACACGGCTCTGGATCGAGGAAGAACGCTGAGAAGTCAGATATCCAGGTTCGCGATCTGCGCCAGCAGCGACTCGATCTGAACGTCGGGCGAGCCGCCCTCGACGATCCGGAACTCGTATTCTCCCATCTGTTCGATCACTTCCAGCTTGGCGTGCTCCGGGATGTCGAGATCGTAGACCTCGCGGTGGATGGCCTTGATCACGTCGATACCGTCGAGTCCGCGGTCGATCATCAGGTCGGAGAGCTCGTCACGGGCGTCCTGAAAGCTGCCGTGCAGCGCCTCGTCCAGCACATCCTTGACCTCACCGGGCCGGAGCGAGGCCGAGACCTCGAAGACCGTCTCCTCGGTGATCGTCTCCTCGCGGATGGATGCGGCCTGCAGCACGTTGGTCGCCTTCCGCAGATCGCCCTCGGAGACACGCGCGACCGCCTCGATGCCTGACTCGTCGATGTCCAGGCCCTCGCCATCGACCACGCGCTCGATGTACTCCCGGACGCTGTCCTCCTCCAGCCGGTTGAACCGGAAGATCGCGCACCGGGACTGGATCGGGGAGATGATCTTCGACGAGTAGTTGCAGGACAGGATGAACCGGCAGGAGCTTGAGAACTTCTCCATCGTCCGGCGCAGTGCCTGCTGCGCGTCAGAGGTCAGCGCGTCGGACTCGTCGAGGAAGATGATCTTGAAGTCCGCGTTGATCGGGCGTGTCCGGGCGAAGTCCTTGACCTGGTTCCGGACCACGTCGATCCCACGGTCGTCGGAGGCGTTGGTCTCCATGAAATTCTGCTTCCAGTCCTCGCCGTACAGGTCCTTCGCCATCGCGATGGCAGATGTCGTCTTGCCCGTGCCGGCCGGGCCGGCGAACATCATGTGCGGGACGCTCTCGTTCTCGACGAACGCCTGCAGCCGGTCGACGATGTTCTGCTGCCCGATCACCTCGTCCAGCGTATCGGGCCGGTATTTCTCCGTCCACACGTCGATCATGGTAAGACACCACGACATTCGCTGCCACTCTTTTAACCCTTGCCGCCCCCGCCACCTTTTTTAAACGCTGCCGGGCACTGCTCACTATGATAGTCGCCGTCACCGGCACGCCCGGCACCGGGAAGTCCAGCGTCGCGGCCGCGCTGGCCGAGGAGCTCGACCACAAGCTGGTCGACGTCAACGAGGTCGCGAAGAGCGGGACGGTGGAGACGGAGCGGGACGAACGTCGGGATGCGGACGCCGTCGACATCCCCAGCCTGGTCGAGGCGCTGCAGCAGCGCGTGCCGGACGACGCGGTGCTGGACGGCCATCTCAGCCACCACTTCCCCGCCGACCTGACCGTCGTGCTGCGCTGCAGCCCGGACGAGCTGGAGGAACGGCTGGCAGGCAAGGGATGGGACGAGGAGAAGATCGTGGAGAACGTCCAGGCCGAGTCGATGGACGTCATCCTGCAGGAGGCGGTCGCGGAGCGGGATGAGGTCATCGAGATCGACACCACGGCCCGGAAGGCGGACGACGTGGCCAAGGAGCTCGCCGCGATCATCGAGGACGGCAGCTACGACGACCACCGGCCGGGCCAGGTTGACTGGCAGGTCGCCATGCCCGACCCGGCGTGACCACGGAACGATGACAACAAATTATTTAAGGCGAGTGCCCTAATTACAGACCAATGCATCGGCCCGACGAACCCGACCTGACGGTACTGCACTTCTCCGATATGCACTTCGAGGACGAAGACGTCTACGGCGTGAACTGGGAGGGGTTGGAGCAGTACCGCGAGGCCGCCTACGACACGCTGGAGCGGCTCGGCGCGGACGCCGATCAGGCCTGGTTCTCCGGCGACGCTGGAACCACGGAAGACCGCGAGGAGCTGGAAGAGTTCCTCGAAAGGTTCAGCGACAGCGCCACCCTCCCCGGCAACTCGGACGAAGAGCTCGAATACTACGAACACGACGAAATCGACGATCCAGAGGATCTGCTGGAAAACACGCGGTCAGACACGCTCGACATCGATGACGGGCCGACGTACAATATCCTGCGCAGCCACGACCCGCGCCACGTCGGTGTGCCGCCCGGCAACATGGAGGACCGCCAGCGGTACCTCGACCCGGACGACGACCGGCTCGGCGACGCGCGTTGTGGCTGGATGACCGACGAGGCGACCGGCGATTACGACATAATCGTGACCGCGCACAAGCACGGCGAGGGCACGTTCGTCATGGAGGACGGCAGCCTGGCGGTCCAGGCAGGCAGCACCGCGGACAACTACATCACGGACAGCGAGGAGCTGCCGGACACCAGCGTGCAGCGGCTGCACTTCGACGGCGACGAGGTCCACGTCGAGCACATCGACTTCCAAGACAAAACAGTGGTCGAGGAACGCGGCTACCGCTGGACCGGGGATAGGTTCGAGGAGCTGTACGTCGACTCGCCGTGGACGATGGATGAACGGTACAGCTGAACCCTTCTTAAAGATTGACGACGAAGACACCACCATGCAGCTGATGAACACTGCACGGCTCGCAGGCCTGTTCGCGGTCCTTGTCGCACTGTTCGGCGGGCTCGGCTACCTTTTCATGGGTGTCGGCGGCCTCGTCATGGGGCTGCTGCTCGCCGGGGCGATGAACTTCGCCAGCTACTTCTACTCGGACAGGATCGTCACGAAGATGCACGGCGCCCGGAAGCTGGAACGGTCCGAGGCACCGGAGCTGCACGAGATGACGGAAAATCTGGCGGACAAGGCAGGCATCCCGGTCCCGGACCTGTACGTGATGGACAACGGGACACCGAACGCGTTCGCGACGGGTAGGAATCCTGACAACGCCATCGTCTGCGTGACGTCCGGCCTGTTGAACACACTGAGCCAGGACGAGGTCGAGGGCGTTGTCGCGCACGAGCTATCCCACGTCAAGAACCGGGACACGCTGATCCAGACCGTCGCCGGGACGCTGGCCGGGGGGATCTCGCTGGTCGCGCAGATGCTGGCGTTCGGCATGATGGACGACGAGGGCGGCAACCCGCTGGTGATGCTCGGCGGCCTGCTGCTGGCACCGCTGGCGGCGTCGATGATCAAGATGGCGATCTCACGGAGCCGCGAGTTCTCCGCGGACGCGACCGCCGCCACGATGACGGATCCAGGCAACCTGGCCAGCGGCCTCAGGACGATCGAGTCCTCGGTCTCCCGCAGCCCGATGAAAAACGGGGCACGCGGCGCCTCCCACATGTTCATCGTCAACCCGTTCCGCGGCGAGTCGCTGGCGAAGCTGTTCTCCACGCACCCGCCGACCGAGGAACGGATCAGGCGGCTGGAGCAGATGCAGGGGAACTGACCCGGCAGCCCGGCTGAAGGTATTTAAGAGTACCAGTGGAACATACCGGTGATACCGATGGCAGAGAAGTTCGACGTGGCGGAGAAGCGCATCTTCCAGGACGTCTACATCTGCAGGAAGTGCAACGCCAGGAACCGGCTGAAGGATCCTGAAGGCGCCAACTGCAGGAAGTGCGGCTACTCCGGCCTCCGGAAGAAGCACAGCGAAGTCACGGAATAGATCACGGAGGCGCTGAGCAGTGGGTCTCGATACGCAGCTGTTCCTCGCCGTGCACAGTCTGACCGGCGGCATGCTCGACCCCTTGATGCTGTACGCTGCTGACTACCTCGTTCTCCTTGTCTCACTCAGCCTGGTGCTCTGCTGGTACAGCGACGACGAGCTGCGTCTCGACGCGCTGTACGTGTTCACCGTCGCGCTCGTCGGTGTCGCGGCTTCCTACACGATGGGCGTGTTCTACACGCACCAGCCGCCGTCCCTGGTGTACGACACCCTGGTATCGGCGGCAGGGGAGAACGCGTTCCCGAGCCAGCACACCGCGGTCCTGTTCGCCACGTCGTTCGGCTACTTTTGGCGCCGGCTGGACCGGTACGGCTGGCCGCTGCTCGGCGCATCTGTGCTGACCGGGCTCGCCCGGGTCTACATCGGTGAGCACTGGCCGGTCGACGTCCTCGGCGGCATCGCTGCGGCAGCGCTCGGGCTCGGGCTTGTGTACCTGGCTGAGGACCGGCTCCGACCGTTGCTGGACCGAGGCATCCGTCTCTACGACACGGTGGAGCAGCGGGTCGCCGCCGCGATCAAGACATAAAAATATGCGTTGCCGAACCTGTCACGTCCCACAAGCCCCCTTAGCTCAGCTGGTAGAGCACTACCTTGGTAAGGTAGAGGTCCCGGGTTCGAATCTCGGAGGGGGCTTCGAACCTTGCTGTGGCAAAGAAGGCCCGATGCAATGTGTCGGGAAGAGCTTACTGGCGGTTTCCTGCCATGAATCGTGAACCTTGGGCGCCTTATTCCAAAAATCCCGAAAAATTCGACGAGGAGGTGAAAGAGGAGAACCTCCCTGATACGTTTCTTGAACTACGTGAGAGGTTCGTGGACGAGGTCGGAGCGGGCAGCATCCTGGACGCAGGCTGCGGATCAGGCAGAGACACCGATTTCTTTGCAGGGCGAGGATTCAGCGCCCATGGCATCGATATGGCGGACGGCATGATTGAATACGCCAGACAGCACAGAGACGGTAGCTACCAGAAGATGGATCTCCGCGATCTCAGTTTCCAGGACGATTTGTTCGACGGAGTCTGGGCTTCTGCCTCGATTTTTTTCATGCCTCCGGCAGACATGGAGGTCACACTCCAGGAGTTTCACCGCGTCTTGAAGACCAGCGGCGTTCTTTACGTCAACTTCAAGGAAGGTGAAGGAGAACAGGTCAAACAAATCTGGGGGGACAGCGTAACAGAGTACCACGTCGCAGCGGATACGGCCGAAGACCTGCTCAAGGCAGCCGGATTTACTCTCATCGACAAGACGACCAACGTATCGAAAAGCAGGGACAACACATTCTTCAACTTCCTCTGCAGAAAATAACAGCAGATTGGGCCGACCCAGATTCTTAAAGCTGGCACCCGCCCCTCCATACATGGCACAGGAAGTCAGGGCATCGCACATCCTCGTCGACAACGAGACCCATGCGAAACAGATCAAGGCCAAGCTGGACAAGGGTGAGGCCTCGTTCGAGGAGCTCGCCAAGAAGAAGAGCGAAGGACCGTCCAGCAAGGACGGCGGCGACCTCGGGTTTTTCGGCCGGGGTAAGATGGCCAAGCCGTTCGAACGCAAGGCCTTCGACATGGACGTCGGCGAGATCAGCGAGCCCGTACAGACACAGTTCGGATGGCACATCATCAAGAAAACCGATGAGCGCTAGTCATCGGTTTTCTGGTGAAGCCGAAGATCTCCGATCTTCAATCATCAAAAAGACGGATGAACGATAGTCATCCGTCTTTTCTGCATGATGCTGAAGACCTTCAAGGTCTTCAAATCAAAAAGACGGACAACCGATAGCCTCCGTCGTTCCTACATGCTGGCCACTCCTTCTGCACAGCGGCCTGGCAACAGCGGAAAGTTTATAAATACTGATCCCGATTTGATGTAGTCCGCCCCTCAGGACACGGGGCGAGGATGGACGGACAGCTCACAGGGCTTATCCGGACATCCCGATCTTCTGCATGGCCTCAACGCCATCTGACAGATACGACGCTCACCTCCTCAGTCAGGCGTCACGTTATCCTTCACAGGAGGGTTTTGCACATGGACTGGGACAACTACACAGACACAGGAATGCTCAACGCAGCAGAAGACTTCCACAGCTGCAGCCATGGCGCGATCAAGCCCACCTACATGATCGACAGTGACGGCGGACGCATCCTGCACACCGTCAGCCTCGGCGACGAATCCCGGCTCCACATCACGCGGGAGGTCTACGACCGGCTCAGCGACACCGCGGTCCCGTCGCCCGACGTCGTCCACGACGCCGCCGACCAGACCGTGCCCTACCTCGTCGTCGAGGCAGTCGACGGCGACAACCCGGAGACCACGTACAGCGACATGCCGGTGGACGAGAAAGCATCGTTCTCCTACCAGGCCGGCCATGCGCTCGGCGAGGCTCACAGAGCGCTCAGGACAGAATCGGCCGGCACGCTGGACGGCACCGGGGACGGCATCGAGATCCGTGACGCGGACTGGGACACGCTGCTCACCGGCCACATGCGGGACAAGATCGACTACCTCCGCGAGACCGAGCTGGACAGCGCCCTGCTCGACGACGCCGAGCAACTGGTCGACACGATCGAGGACGAACTCGACGCGCCCGACGAACCCGGCATCATCCACCTCGACTACCGGCCCGGCAACCTGATGTGGGACGACGGCGACGTCACCGCCGTCCTGGACTGGGACAACGCCCGAGCGGGCGACCAGCTGTACGACTACGTCAACGCCGAGACATCGTTCGTCGAGAACGCTCCCGAAAAGCACCAGGACAATGTCAGGCAATCATTCCGCCAGGGATACGAGGACGCCGGGCAGATCGTGGATGAAGACCGGCTGTACGAGACCTACCGCTACCTCTCCCTGCTCTCAAAGACAAAAGGGCTGCTGTACGTCAACGAGGAGTACAGCGCCGGGAGGGAGCAACGGGCAGAACGGTTCACAGAAGCGTTCAAAGAACAGCAGCCACAGCTGATGGCGCGATACGGGATAGAAGAAGAGAGGTAACGAGGGAGCTTACTCCTCGTCGTCCTCTTCCTCGCCAGCACCCTGTTTCTTGATCTGTGCGCGCTGGACGAGCTGGTTCTTGACCTTCTCCAGGATGACGATGCTTGTCGCCAGGTCGAAGCTGGAGTTTGTGTTCATCTTGCCGTCTTCGTCTACCTCGATCTCGATCGTCTGGGCCATGGGTAACACGGAACGGTTCACGGGCTCAACATTGAAAAAGAAATCGGTCACTTCCACGCCGGCATCTCATCCAGCTTCCGCCGCACATGGCGCAGCGCCTTCTCACGGTCGCCGACGTCGTGCTCAGCCATCAGCCGGTCCGCCACCTTCTGCTCGACCGCCGAACGGGACAGCAGCTCGCCTTCGTGGTCCGCACAGGCGGAACAGTACGGGATGCCTGCATCGTCCCCCGCATGGTCCTCCTCCGACGGCATCTCAACACCGCAGCTTTCACACCGTTCAACCATGGGCAGGTATGGGCGGCGCAGGCTTAAGAAGTCACGTGGAGTAGTCCGCGCCGAACTGGTCCAGGTTGGACTGGCTCTCCCGGAACTGGTCGTAGTCCGAGATCACGTCCTCCATCTCGACCTCGACGAACTCCAGGTCGCGTTCCGCCAGGTAGTCCTGCACGCTGTCTGACGCCTTCGGCGCGACCAGGATGCCGCGCAGCTCACGGCCCGGGAACTCGTCCTCGATCTCGTCCATGTATCGGTTCAGCTGGAGCACCGAGTTGTGGTCCGGGTTGCGCTTCACCTCGATGACCACCAGCTTGTCGTCCGTGTCCCGCGCAAAGACGTCGATGAACCCGGCCGGCGTGTCCTTCTCCCGTTCCACCACCGTCAGCCCGTCCTCCACGATGTCCGGCTCCTCCTCGATCGCCTCGTGGATATCGACCTCGTGGCCCCTGACCTGCAGGTCGCTCCGGTCCACCATCTGCGTGACATAGATCATCTCCAGTTCCTCAAACCGGATCGTCACCGTCTCCTGCGGGTCGTGGCGGCGGGAGTCCAAGACCAGCTCATCGCCGTCAATCCTCACGTCGAACGAGTCCGTCTCCGGCTGCCAGTTCTTCGGCTGGTACTGTTCCGGGCCGTGGACCAGCAGCGCGTTGTCCTGCTTCACGATGACAAGCCGCTCACCACGGTCCAGCTTTGACTTGGCCCTGCCCTGGTAGTTGACCGAGCACAGTCCTGTGACCTGGAGCACGTACGGCCGTGCGATGTACTGCTCCACGAGGTCGCGGGCCTGTTCCAGCGACGGGCCCTGGACGAGTTCCTGCATGGCCGCTGCTGGGGTTCGAACAGTCTTAAGGGTTGCGGCAGGTGGGAGAAAGGAAAAAGTGAGAGGCAGCGGGCAGCAGGCGGAGTGGGTATGGTATCGTCCTGCTGCCCGGGTTCGGAGCGGTCCTGGCTTCCCCCGGTGCGGCGGTGCTGCTGTGGGACAGGGCAGCACGACCGCGGCTGGCCGGACGGCTGTCCTCCTAGCCTCTCTGTGTTATTGTTCTAACTGGGCGAGTGCATCGTCGAAGTGCTCAGGGCACAGCGTTTTGCCCGAGCGTTTGAACACGCCCTTCCGTTCACGGTGTTCAGGAACTCGGAGCACGAGCGGCACCTCAAGCTGTGCACCGCACCGTTCGCAGCTTTCCATTGTGTTGTCACCTCCGGAAGAACCGTCCGCCCGATTTGAACGGGCAGTTCCGTGCTTAGCCATCGCACCCCTGAGGAAGGTAGTGCGGTGGGTCGACACGGCGTGTTGCCAGGGAGGCCCTGGGCATGCGGTTGGAGGCAGCAGGGGCATGCCCTTGACACCAGGACGGCACGAGAAGGATCTTTCGTCCGCCCGTGTTCCACACCCGGTGAGGCCGCGGTGAGAAGGGGAGGCGGGCTACTCGGTTATCATCTCCACATAATATTGTGGACAAAATAGGTGGAGACTGTTGAGACTAGGTGCTTGACAAATCCTGTGGGCGTACAGCCCGTCCGAGCACCAGTCTCAACTGTCATGTGGTAGCCCTCTTACAGCACCTAAATGCCTCCCCTCCTTTAAATATGTTGCGCCAGTCAGGGTCGGCAGCCGGTAAACGATCGTAAGATTTGCTACCCGAAGATATAACTTTTATAAGGTTCGCGTCCGCTTCGGGTTTTGAATACAAAGAGGCCGCACCCGATGTCAGACACCGACCAGTACCTCGAGATGGACTCCGTCAAGTGGATGGACGAGCAGAACACACTCGTCCTGCGAAACAGCGAGGAGGAACGCTACCGGATGGTACCCGTCGGCCAGGACGTCGGCGAGGAGCTGCTACCAGAAGCATACGACGCCGTCTTCAACGGCGAAGAGGACGAGTACGCGGACATGGCCAAGCACAGCATCGACTACGCAGAGAACGACATCGGGACGACCACCGTCGACTACGACGACGTCGACCTCGGCCTGCAGGACGCGGAAGTACTGGAGACCGAGCTCGATGTCAACGGCGAAGGACTCGAGACCCGTGTCGCCACAGGTATCCTTTACTCACTTCTCGGCGACGGCGACATCCGGGTCCACGAGGACCTGACCGCCGAACAGGACGCGCTGCAGTACGTCGCCAGCCTGGAATGGGACTGGGTCCGTGCCAACCAGCGGGACCTGGACGAGGAGTTCACCGCGATCGACGACCTGTCCTACGACGCCGCCACCACCGAGCTCGGCGAATACGAGGACGAGGTCGTTTTCGACGGCTTCGAGAGCGAGGAGATCCAGCAGCAAGGCATCCAGGCCATGATGGGCGGCCAGGGCATGCAGGAGATCACCTGGACGCGGCTGGACAGCACGACGGAAGACGACAGGAGCTACCGGATGCAGACCATCCCCGAGGCCGGCGAGATGCTGTGGAAGGAGTACCAGCAGACCGAGGGTGCGCAGGGCTCCTTCCAGGACGAGGCACTGGAGAGCATCAACACCTACACACCGATCTCCCTGCCGTCGAAGCTGTTCGAGGACGGCGCGGCAGAGCCCAGGTTGTACGGCTCGTTCCTCATCGACCAGGACGGCGAATCGATCCAGCCGCACTCGCTGAAGATCCAGCTGGACAAGGAGGACGAGGATCCGGTCGTCTTCGAGGCGCCGGCCGGCCTCACACCGCACTACGTCCCCTCCGTCGACGAGCAGATGACCGCGCGGAGCCTGACCGAGGAGGAACGTGAGGAGCTGATGCAGCAACAGCAGCAACAGCAGGCCATCCTTCAGGGCGGTCAGGACCAGCAGGCGGAAGCCCAGCAGCAGGAGCCGGATCTGGACTACATCCAGTGACCGCGTGACAACCACCCGCATTTAAATCACCGCGACCCGGTTAGTTGGATGTATGTTCATCCAGGACCCGATCCACGGCTACATCCAGCTCAACGACCTGGAGACCGACATCATCAGCAGCGAGGCCTACCAGCGGCTGCGACGGATCAAGCAGCTCGGCTGCAGCCATCTGGTCTATCCTTCGACCTCGCACACCAGGTTCGAGCACTCTCTCGGCACGGCCTACCTCGCGGGCCGGTTCGCGGACTACCTGGACCTGGATGACGACGACAGAAACCATCTCCGGACGGCGGCACTGCTGCACGATACAGGGCACGGACCGTTCTCCCACGTCAGCGAACGAGTCATGGAAAACTACGGCAAGAGTCACGAAGACTTCTCCGCCGACGTCATCCGCGGCCCGCTCAGCGACACGCTTGAGCAACACGGCGTCGACCCGGACCGGGTCGTCGACCTGGTGAACGGGCGGACTGAGCTGGGCAGCGTCATCGCCGGGGACATCGATGTCGACCGGATGGACTACCTGATGCGGGACTCCCATTACTCCGGCGTGGCGCACGGCACGATCGACGACGAGACCATCATGCGGGCCGCCACGCTCCACAATGGTTCACTTGTCTTCCACGCCAAGTTCCGCCAGGCCTTGGAAGGCCTGCTGACCGCGCGGTACCTGATGATCCCAACCGTCTACACGCACGACTCCGTGACCCGGGCAGAGAAGATGATGGAGCGAGGTATCGATGAGATGGTCGTGGACGGCAGCATCGACGTGGACGAGCTCGCCACGATGGACGACATCGACCTCAAGTACCGGCTGCGGCATACCGATAACGAGCGGGCACGTTCCCTTAACAGCCGGCTGGACAACCGCAATATCTTCAAGACAGCGCTCCGCTGGGATGTGGACGACCTCTCACGGGACGGGATGCGGGAGATCGCCCGGAACATGGACGATGAGCGGGAGATCGAGGAGGAGATCGCTGACGAGGCCGGGATGCCGGTGGAAGAGGTCCTCGTCAACTCCCCCCACATCCCGGCAAAACAGGACGTCGATGTCTCGCTGCTGGACGGAGACGAGACCACCTCGCTTGACGAGGTCTCACGGCTGACACAGGCGGTGCACAGCACCGAGTGGGAGCAGGTGGCACTCGAGGTCTACTGCCCGCCACGGAGGAAGGAAGCTGTGAGCGAGGCGGCCAAGGCCGTGTTGAAGCAGTACAAGAGCCTGTTGCAGAAGTTCTTCTAACCCGGACCGCTTTTATAAATGTTGGCGGATATGAGGAGGTACGGAGGTGTTCAATAGTGCAAGGCACAGTTGACTTCTTCCACGATATGAAGAAGTACGGCTTCATCACGCCTGAAGGCGAAGAGGAAGACGATGTCTTCTTCCATGTGAGCGATCTCGAGGGAGAAGAAATCGCGGAAGGCGATGAAGTCGAGTTCGAGACAGCCGAGGGCGAGAAGGGTCCCAAGGCAGTCAACATCCAGGTACTGTAATTCAACGTTCTTTTTCACGGCGCTTCCGGACCCGTGGCCCCGTCACCGGTCCGGGAGGCACGCCGCTTTATCTTCAGGCATCGCACTGATCTCTCAGTTAACCTCCATCCGCTCGAAGAAGTATGCTCCCATCACCACTAACCCGGCGGCAAAGACCGCGAGCGCCGCTAGGTCGACGACGACAGGGAACATCGACACGCCGATCAGCGACGCACGGAGCCCGTCGACCCCGTACGTCAAGGGATTGAGGTATGAGAGCGGCCGGAGGAACAGAGGGAGGTTCTGTACCGGGTAGATGGCGCCCGAGAGGAAGAACACCGGGAAGATGACCAGGTTCATCACCATGCCGAAGCCCTGTGTGTCCCGCATGTTCGATGCGAAACTGATCCCCATCCCGATGAACGTCGCAGCGATCAGGACGAGGAAGAGCAGTGCGACCGGCAGTGCAAGGACGCTTACGGGCCGGAAGCCGAGGGTGAGGGAGAACGCCAGCATCAGCACGCCCTGGATCACCGCCATCGTCCCCCCGCCCGCGATCCTGCCGAGGACGATCGAGACCCGGCTCGCCGGGGCGACGAGCACCTCCTTCAAAAAGCCGTTTTCCCGGTCCCAGAGCACCGACATGCCGGCGAACGACGACGTGAACAGCATCGTCATCCCGACGATGCCCGGCACCAGGAACTGGAGGTAGCTCACCCCGTCCGGCAGCCCGCCCAGGTCCAGCGAGTTGAACCCGGTCCCGAGGAAGAGCATGAACAGCATCGGCATCGCCAGGCTGCCGAAAATGCGTGACGGTGAACGGCGCAGCCGCCGCATCTCCCGCCGCCACAGCGCATAGACCACGTTCAGATCGATCGGTTTCATGTCGTATCACCGTCCAGTACAGTGTTCTCGTCGAAGGTGCTGCCCGTGACGTGGAGGAAGACGTCCTCCAGGCTGGGCTTCCGCATGTTGATGGATTCGATGTCCGCGCCGGCCGACCCGATGACATCAATCAGGCTCGTGATGTGCCGCTCGGCATCTGTCGCCGTGATCGAGACAATAGCATCGTCGTTTTCCGCCTTTTCGACCCATTCGCATCCGTCGAGATCGTCGATCAGGCCGTCGACGTACTGGTCGAGCTCCACCCGTATGATGTCGCCACCGATCTGTTGTTTCAAATTTGCAGGTGTATCCAGTGCCCGTATCCTGCCCTCCTGCAGGATCGCCGTCCGGTCGCACAGCGTGTCGGCCTCCTCCATATAGTGGGTGGTCAGGATGATCGTCATGCCCTCGTCCCGGTTCAGGTGCTCGATGTAATCCCAGATACGGCGTCGGGTCTCCGCGTCCAGCCCCAGGGTGGGCTCATCCAGGAACAGGATTTCCGGTCGGTGCAGCAGGCCGCGGGCCAACTCCAGACGCCGTTTCATGCCGCCAGAGTAGTCCTCGACCTTCTTGTCCGCGTCTTCCTGCAGGTCGACGAGTTCCAGCATCTCCCGGATCCGTTCCTCCTTGTCTTCCAGGTCGTACATGTCGGCGTGGAACTCCATGTTGTCCCGCCCTGTCAGCCAGTCATCCAGCGCGGCCTCCTGGAACACCATGCCGATGCTGTCACGCACCCCGCCCGGTTCTTCCTGGATATCGAAGCCGTTCACAGTTGCGGAGCCCTGCGTCGGCGCCAGCAGCGTCGCCATCATGTTGACCGTCGTCGTCTTGCCGGCACCGTTCGGGCCCAGGATGCCGAAGATCTCGCCCTGCCTGACCGTGAACGAGATCGTGTCGACCGCCGGATCGCTGCCGTAGAACTTCGTCAGGCCGTCGACCTGGATCGCGTCACCGCCGGTCCCGGACATGTACAGTTCACCACCGCTGCAGGCTTTTAACCGTTTACCTCCACTTGACGACAGGATACTACCCACGGCTTCACGGCGAGAAAACCGACTGGCAGGGTAAGCATCTCCATTGGAGATGTAGCACCGCCCTTTCTTCAAAATGGCAGGGCCCGGATTTGAACTCGAAAATCAAAGATTTTCTTGGGGTTCAAATCCACAAGCCTTTCAGTGGGTTCGCTTGCGAACCCGCTCTTGCGTGTCGACCGAGCGTAACCAGTCGGATGGCAGGGCCCGGATTTGAACCGGTCGCAGATCACAGACCATGCTCAAGGTTCAAAACACGGGCTTGTCAGCGAACGAACGTGAGATGGCAGGGCCCGGATTTGAACCGGGGTCCACAGCGCCCGAGGCTGCGATGATAGTCCACTACACCACCCCGCCACATGACACTCAACACGCGGTGATGATGGCCGAACACAGCGGTTCGTCCAGTACACCACCCCGCCACGTCTCGTCCAGTTCGCTGTATTGAGCAAGACTGGCAACTTTTAAATCGTGTCCGGCGCCACGTCACGGACCGCGTCCAGCGGCAGCGAACCGCGCTCCCACCAGTCAGCGACTGCCTGCTCGATGTACCGGGCGCGGAGCTCGCGGCTGTCAAACTCGTCGAGCGCGACCCAGGCCACATCCTGCACCGAGTCCTCGGCCGGAACCGACGGCTCGCCTTCCGCCCTCCCGGCGAACACCAGATTGATCACGCGGTCGTCCGAGGAATCGCTGTCACCGAGATAGACACCGACCAGGCCGTGCAGCTCCACGTCCAGTCCCGTCTCCTCGCCGGCCTCGCGCCTGGCCGCCTCCTGCGGCTCTTCGTCCATCTCCAGCTTGCCGGCCGGCAGGTTCCACACACCAGCGATGTGGTCCTTGCCCTCCTGCACCAGCAGAAGCTCGTCATCCTCCACGATCAGTACCGAGCAGACCGGCAGGTAGTCGTAGCCCTCCATCAGCTATCATCCTCCAGTGTCCCGTCCGCGATCGACCGGAACCGGTCGCGCAGCTCCTCGAACCGGGACTGCACATCGTCCGCCTTGTTCTTCGCGTTCCTGACGTGGCGGTAGAACGTCTCCCAGTCCTCACCGAACGACTCGAACCCCGACCTGAGCTGCTGCAGCTGCTGCTGGACCTCCTCCGCCTGCCGGGACAGCTGCCTGGCATGGATGTCTGCCTTGATCAGCTCCAGCTTGTGGCCCAGCGTCAGCGGCGAGACCACCTGGACACCGCGCTTCGTGAACTCCTGCAGCATCTCCTGCTCCTCCGTCACCAGGTGGTGGTAGACCGCCTCCGACGGGATGAACGCGAACGCGAACTCCGTCGTGCCCTGCTCAGGCCGGACATAGTCCGACGCGATCTTCTCCAGCTGCTGCTCCACATCCCGCCGGAACCGCTTCCTGGCCTGGTCCGCCGTCGCCTCGTCGCCCTGCTGCCTGGCGTCCAGGTACTGCTCATAGTTGTCCAGCGGGAACTTCGAATCGATGCAGACCGTGCCCGACGAGCTCTCGATGTGGGCGTCTGGCGTCTTCCCATCCACCACCTGTTCACGCACCCCGTACATGTCCTCAGGCAGGTGGTCGGCCAGGATCGTGTCCAGCTGCTGTTCGCCGAACGCACCGCGCTCCTTCGGCAGCCGCAGCATCTGCTCCAGATCCCGGTGCAGGTCCTCCACCGTCGCCGCGTGGTCCTCAAGCTTGCCGACCTGCTGGTCGAACCCCAGCTCACGCCAGGACTCGTTCAACGCGTTCCTGACCTCGGAGACGTCGACATCGACCCGCGACCGGTTCGACTCCTGCACCGCAACGTAGAGAACAAGCAACAGGATCACGACGAGCAGCATGGTAGTCAGCGCCATACCTCGTTACGCGGTATCGATGCTTAAGTGTCTTAGGCGATGAACACGATGGCGAACGCGATCACCGCGAACATGAAGAAGATCGCCGCAATCCCGATCTGCACGTCGCGCTTGCCGAGCAGCTCCTTGATGTCCTCGAACGACATATCCTGGCTCAGCATATCGCCCAGTCCCGATGAACCGGAAGCCTCCATCACGATCTCGTCGGCCACGGTCTCATTGAACCCTTTCTCCGTCAGGTACTGCTTCACCTGCTGTTCGGACCGTCCCTCCGACAGCATCTCCTTCGCACGATCCACGACCTCGTCGGTCATCACTGCCCTCTTGGACGCGGAGGCATAAATTAGCTTCGCTCAGAACGGCGTCCCGTACCCTGCCTCATCGGCCGTCTCCTCCTGGAACCCATCCAGCCGGTCACCGGCGGACGGATCGATGTCCGACAGCCGGGTGTACGGATCCTGCACCGGTGGATCGACCATCGTCAGGTGGCGCGGCACCCTGCGGCCGCCATTGACGACGTCCATCGACGGATTGATCGCCGTCAGGTCGTCGGCCAGCCGGGAGTCCTCGATCGCCTCCAGCACCGTGTCATCCCGAGCGAACAGGTCCTGCTCCTCGATGATGTCCTCCTCCAGCGCACGGTCCAGCAGGTCGGCCATCGCGACCCGTGCCGCCTCCAGCTCCGGCCGGAACCGGACCTGCTCCGCGTGAGCGATCGACGCGTCCAGCAGCTCGTTCGCCGCATCGACACTGTCAGCGACCAACCGCCCGTCGATGACGCGCAGCCCAGCGACCAGATCACGGATATCTTCGCGTTCCAGCTCCTCCAGCGCCACCAGGTCGCGGCAGACGTGGTCCAGCTGGTCGGCGCCGATGTCGGGCGGCGCCCGGGTCAGCACTCCGAACGGCTCCGTGTCGAACACCGTGTCCGGGTCGAAGCCGTGGTCGGCCAGCACCGCACCGATCCCGTCGCCCAGGAGCTCCTCGCGCGCCCCGGCAAGATCGCGGCCGAGCAGTGTCAGTGCACCGGCGAACGACGGCGTGAACACGTCGTGGAGCAGCCCTGCAAGCTGCTCGCGTTCCCCGCTGCCGTACTCCCGGACCAGGATGGCGACACCCAGTGCGTGGTCGTACCGGGGCGTGGCCAGCTCGGGGACGACGAGCGAGCCGGCCCCGTGCATCGACACGTGTTTCAGCCGCTGGACGGCATCGTGCTGGATCAGATCGCGGAACACGCCGTCGAACTCGTACTCGCCGTAGAGCGGGTCCAGGTGCTTCATGGGGAGGGCTTGCCCGGCCACGGTTAAAAATGGGGTCGCCGGTCAACATGCGTTCAGCCCACGCCCCGGTCAGCGGTGCGTTTTAATGCCTCCGCAGGCGACGGTGACACATGGACGCGCTGGACGCCATCCAGGAACAGATCGACGCGCCGCCGGAGGACGGCTACGCCATCGACATCGACCGGCAGCGGGTCGACGCCTACAGCCCGAAGCTCGCCAGGACGCTGGACACGTACAGGGAACAGTACAGCCAGCTGGAACGGCTGCAGGAGCAGACATACACGGAACTGGACGAGCTGGCATGGGCGCTGCCCGGGGAGATGACCGACACGATCGACGACACGTTCTGTTTCTCGCTCACCCGGCACCCGACGCGGGACCGGACCGTGATCTACACACCGCTGCACCGGTTCGTCGAGCGGTTCGACGACGCGTTCCAGGAGGAGACGTACAGCGCGTTCCGCGAACGGCTGGACGAAAACGCTAGCGATAGCTTCGAGACCTACTTCTCCATCTGGGACGAGAAGCACGAGGGTTGGGACGAAACGGTCTGGGTCTGGTCGCGGATCGCCGACATCGACGAAATCAGCGACGGACGGGAGCAGACCTACGAGGCGATGACCGCGACGGAGGGCGACCTCCGTGCACAGGTCGAGGATCTCGCCTCGCGGCTGTGACAGAAATGCTGCATAGCCGGGCCACAATGTGTTTAAGGCAGCAGTGAGCACTTCTCTACAGATGTTCGCCGACAGGAACGACGCCGGGACGCAGCTGGCCGAGGAGCTGCTGGAACGGGAGATCGACGCCGACATCGTCCTCGCCATCCCGCGTGGCGGCCTGCCGCTCGGCCGGAAGGTCGCGGATGCGCTCCACGTCCCGCTGGACATCGTCGTCGCCCGGAAGATCAGTGCGCCGCGGAACGAGGAACTGGCACTTGGCGCGGTCGCCAGCGACGGCTCCGTCTACCTGGACGAGGACATGGTGCAGCGTTCGGGAGCTACTGACGACTACCTGGAGGAACAGCAGGAGATCGAAGCGGAGAACGCACGCGAGAAACGTGACCGGTACCGTGACGGCGACACCGGACCGGACCTCGAGGGGAAGACCGTCGTCATCGTCGACGACGGCGTCGCGACCGGTTCCACGGCGATCGCCTGCCTCCGGCAGGTCAGGGAGGCGGGAGCAGCACGCGTCATCCTCGCCGTTCCCGTCGGACCGCCGGACACGATCGACGACCTGGAGGACGAGGCCGACGAGGTCATCTGCCTGGAGCAGCCCGAGCTCTTCATGGCCGTCGGCCAGTTCTACGACCGGTTCGACCAGGTCAGCGACGAAGAAGCGATGGAATATCTGGACCGGTGACAGCAGAGGGCCAAGTCACGGAGAAGATGCGCCGCACCGGCTTCCGCGTGGGCGGATGGCGGTTCAACAAGCCTTCCAGT